>JANNQS010000060.1:0-28053 GCA_031400875.1 Planctomycetota bacterium
CCGCCTCGATGCCCCGCCGCGACGATCTGAAATCCATCCTCATCCTGGGCAGCGGGCCGATCGTCATCGGCCAGGCCTGCGAGTTCGACTACTCCGGCACGCAAGCCTGCAAGGCCCTGCGCGAGGAGGGCTACCGCGTCATCCTGGTCAACTCGAACCCGGCGACGATCATGACCGACCCGGATACGGCCGATGCAACGTACATCGAGCCGATCACGGTCGAGGCCGTGACCAAGATTTTGGAGAAGGAGCGGCCCAGCGCCATCCTGCCGACACTCGGCGGGCAGACCGGACTGAACACGGGCCTCGCGCTGCACGACAACGGCGTGCTGCAGCGCCTCGGGATCGAGATGCTGGGCGCGAAGGCCGAGGTCATCCGCAAGGCCGAGGACCGCAACCTCTTCCGCGCGGCGATGGCCAACTGCGGTCTCGAGACGGCGCGCTCGGGCGTCGCGCACTCGATGGAGGATGCGCGGCGCGCGCTGGCGGAGATCGGATTGCCGTGCGTGATCCGGCCGGGCTTCACGCTGGGCGGCACGGGCGGCGGCATCGCCTACAACGTCGACGAGTTCGAGACGATCGTCGCGCGCGGCCTGGCCGCGTCCATGAACTCCGAGGTGCTCGTCGAGGAATCCCTCGTCGGGTGGAAGGAGTTCGAGATGGAGGTGATGCGCGACGCGGCCGACAACGTCGTGATCATCTGCTCGATCGAGAACTTCGACGCGATGGGCGTGCACACCGGCGACTCGATCACCGTCGCGCCGGCGCAGACCTTGACCGATCGCGAATACCAGGGCCTGCGCAACGCCTCGATCCGCATCATGCGCGAGATCGGCATCGAGTGCGGCGGCTCGAACGTGCAGTTCGCGATCGACCCCAAGACGGGGCGCATGATCGTGATCGAGATGAACCCGCGCGTTTCTCGCAGCTCGGCGCTTGCGTCCAAGGCCACCGGATTCCCGATCGCGAAGTTCGCGGCCAAGCTGGCCGTCGGATACACGCTGGACGAGCTCAAGAACGACATCACGAAGAAGACGTCGGCCTGCTTCGAGCCGTCGATCGACTACACGGTCGTGAAGATCCCGCGGTTCGCGTTCGAGAAGTTCAAGGGCGCCGACCGCACGCTGACCACGCAGATGAAGAGCGTGGGCGAGACGATGGCGATCGGACGCACGTTCAAGGAAGCGCTGCAGAAAGCGGTGCGCGGCCTCGAGACGGGACGAACGGGCGTCGGGCTCGATCCGACGGATCCGGCGGACTTGCTCACTTCGGATCCCAGCGCGCTGACCCGCGCGCTGCGCGTGCCGAACGACGGGCGCCTGCTGGCCATCCGCGCGGCGTACCGCTCGGGCTGGAGCACGCAGGAGATCTACGAGGCCACGTTCATCGATCCGTGGTTCCTGGAGAACATCCGCGAGCTGGTCGACTTCGAGTCGGAGCTGGGCGGCGCGCTCCTGACCAAGGAGCTCCTGCTCGAGGCCAAGAAACTGGGTTACGCCGACCGCCAGATCGCGCACGCCGCGGGCACGAGCGAGGCCGACATCGCCGCGCTGCGCGAGGAGCACGGGATCCGGCCCGTCTACAAGCTGGTCGACACGTGCGGCGGCGAGTTCGAGGCCGCGACGCCCTACTACTACTCGTCCTGGGAGGACGAGAGCGAGCTGCGCACCACGGACAAGCAGCGGATCATGATCCTGGGCGGCGGGCCGAACCGCATCGGCCAGGGCATCGAGTTCGACTACTGCTGCTGTCACGCGGCTTTCGCGGTGCGCGAGATCGGCTACGACGCCGTGATGGTCAACAGCAACCCCGAGACGGTCTCGACGGACTACGACACGTCCGACGACCTGTTTTTCGAGCCGCTGACCCACGAGGACGTGATGCACGTCGTCAAGGCGGTGAAGCCCGAGGGGATCATCGTGCAGTTCGGCGGCCAGACGCCGCTGAATCTGGCTCAGGGCTTGCACAAGTCGGGTGCGCCGCTGATCGGCACGTCGGTCGAGTCGATCGACCGCGCCGAGGACCGCGCGCTGTTCAACGCGGTGATCAAGAAGCTCGGCCTGCACCAGCCCGAGAGCGGCATGGCGGCCGACGTGGGCCAGGCCTTCGCCGTCGCGCGCCGCATCGGCTATCCCGTGCTCGTGCGGCCGAGCTACGTGCTGGGCGGCCGCGCGATGGAGATCGTCTACGACGACGACGCGCTCGAGCACTACATGACGACCGCGGTGCAGGTCACGCCCGACCGGCCGATCCTCGTCGACCGCTTCCTCGAGGAGGCGATCGAGGTCGACGTCGACGCGATCTCCGACGGCCGCATGGTCGTGATCGGCGGGATCATGGAGCACATCAAGGAGGCTGGCATCCACTCCGGCGACTCGACCTGCGTGTTGCCGCCGCACACGCTCGGCCGCGAGATCCTCGACGAGATCCGGCGCGCGACGAAGGCGATGGCGACGGACCTGGGCGTCATCGGCCTCATGAACGTGCAGTTCGCGATCAAGGACGACCGCGTGTTCGTGCTCGAGGTCAACCCGCGCGCGTCGCGCACCGTGCCGTTCGTCTCCAAGGCGATCGGAGTGCCGCTGGCCAAGCTGGCGGCCAAGGTCATGTGCGGAATGACGCTCGAGGAGCTGGGCTTCACGGCCGAGATCACGCCGCCGTACTTCTCGGTGAAGGCGCCGGTCTTCCCGTTCAGCAAGTTCCCCGGCGTCGACATCACGCTGGGCCCCGAGATGCGCTCGACCGGCGAGGTCATGGGCATCGACGTCGACCTGGGCTTCGCGTTCGTGAAGGCCTACCAGGCGGCCGGGCTCAAGCTGCCCAAGCGCGGACGCGTGTTCGTGTCGGTCAAGAACGCCGACAAGCGCGCGATCGTGCCCGAGTGCCGGACGCTGGCGAGCCTGGGCTACGAGCTCGTCGCGACCGAGGGCACGTGGAAGGCGTTGAAGTCGAACGGGATCCCGGTCGTGCGCGTGAACAAGGTGCACGAAGGGCGCCCGCACGTCGTCGACATGATCAAGAACCGCGAGGTCGACCTGGTGCTGAACACGCCCTACGGCAAGCAGCAGCGCGTCGACGACTCGTCGATCCGCGCGGCGGCCGTGACGGCCGGCATCTCGTGCATCACGACGAAGGCCGGGATCAGCGCGGTGGTCAGCGCGTTGGCGGCGATGCACCGCGGCGACTACCAGGTGCGCTCGCTGCAGGAGCACTTGGCGACTCACCGCTCCGGCGAAGCGAAGCGGAGCCCACCAGTACTTCTGGTGCCGCGCAGCGGGTGATCGTTCTTCTGGCACCGCGCGGCGGCGTTGCACGTCGCCGACGCGGTAGGCGTGCGCTCAGCCGTCCGCCCGCTGCCGCGAAGTCACTTCCGCGTCGAAGAACCACTCGTCCGCCGGCACCTCGTGCGGCTTGGGCTTCTTCTCGGCGATCTCCAGCTTCAGGTCGGTGACCTTCACGCGGCGGCTGTCGTACTCGAGCGTGTAGAGGAAGTTGGCGATCCTCAATCGCTGGAACGTGCGCTCGCGCGAGTCCGACTTGATGCGGTAGACCTTGTCCACCACCGTCTTGCTGCGCTGCTCGGACGAGGAGGTCAGGTCCACGTTGCCGATCTCGACCTTGTCCTTGCCGGCGACCTTGCGGATGTAGGTCTCGAGGTCGGCCTGCGCACCCAGGCTGTCGTCCTTCAGCGACTTCGACAGCGACGTGTGGCGCTGTGCGGTCTGCATCAGATCCTTGACGAGCGGCTTCATCCGATCGTTGAGGTCGTCCTTCATCTCGGACAGCTGCTGCGTGCGCTGCCAGCCCAGGATGCCCAGCGCGATGCAGCCCACGATCGAGAGCAGCATGATCGCGCGCGCCAGGTTCATGCCCTTCAGGAAGGCCTTCATGATCCCACCTTCTCCAAGTCGGCCTTCGTGATGTCGACGTCGATGACCAGGCCTGCGATGAAGATGCCCTCGCCGTTCTCCAGCGTCTCGCTGGCACGACGAACGATCTGGCCGATGCACCAGGGCTGCGCTTCGATCGCCTTGATGAAGTCCTCGTAGTTCTGCGTGGCCTGCACGGCGTCGGAAGCGAAGAACGTGACGTCGATCTTGACGCTCACGTAGTCCGACTTGCCCTGCTTGCCGAGCGTGTAGGTCGACTGCAGCTTGCGCAGGCTGGGCCGCGCGCCTTCACCGACCGACTTCTCCAACGTTGCGAGCACGAGGCTCGATCCGACCAGCGCCGACTGCGGCTGCGTGATCTCGGCGTCCTGGCCCAGGTCCTTCTCCAGCTTCTTGATCTCGTTCTTGAGCTGCCCGTTCACGTACTGGAGCTGCTCGAACTTGTTGCGGTCCTGGTCGGCGTCCAGGTTGTCCAGGTACTTCGACAGGGGATCGGACGGGTAGAGCAGGTAGCCCTGCTTGCCGGCCTTCAGGTCGCCGATCAGGAACTTCTGCGCGCTGTTGCGCCAGTAGGCCAGCTGGCTGTCGACGAACTGCGTCTCCTTGGTCAGGAAGATGAACCACACGCCCAGCAGCGTCACGGCCAGCAGCGCCACGACGGCCAGCGGCAGCTCGACCTTCTCGAACGCGCCGGCGTAGTGCAGCTCCTCGCGGCGCAGGTGCGGCCTCAGCTCGCCGCCGCCCAGCTGGCGCAGCGCGACGCCGTAGGCCACGACGAGCGGACCGAAGCCCTCGGCCGGATGGCCGCCGTCCTTCTGGAACACGTCGAGCGCCAGCACGTCGGCGTCGAGGATCTTGCTGCCGACGAGGCCGGGCAGCTCGAAGCCGCACACGTAAACGGCCTCGATCGGGTGCGCCGTGCGCGCCGCCGAGAGCGTGCGTCCGAGCTCGCGCCGGATGCGCTTGATGGCCTGGTCGAGCCGGCGCGCGACCTCTTCCGCATCGCGCGGCTCGACCGGCGCCTCGGGCTTCTCCTCGCCCTCGACCTCCTCGACCGCGGCGGGCTCGTGCGCCAGCGCGCCGATCCGGATCGCGCGCATTTCGCGCACCTTGCGGCCGTCGACGACGACGACCGACGTGGACGACTCGCCGACGTGCACGAGCACCTGCGCGTCGTCGATCGAGCACAGGTCCGAGGCCAGGGCCGCGTTGACCATCGCGGTCGTCTCGACCTCGAGCTCGAGCGGCTCGATCCCGGCCTTCTCGCACAGGCTGATGATCGCTTTCACGTCGGCCTTGGGCACCGCCGTGACGATCAGCTCGCTGGCCTCGGTCGTGGCGTCGATCACGTGGAAGTCGATGACCACGTCGTCGATGTTCCACTGCGGCAGGTGGCTCTCGACCTCGAACTTGACGACCTCCTCGATCTTGTTGCGGTCGGAGAACGGCAGCTTCAGCGGCCGGAACGCCGCGAGCCCCGTGTCGATCGCCACGCCGACGTTGTCGGCCGGCACGCCGTGCTCCTTCACCGCCGCGCGCAGGACGGCGGCGGCGGCCGCGGTGGCGTCCTCGCTGCCGTGCGGCAGGTCGCCCATCGCGTACGCCGCGATCTTGTGCTTCTTGGGGCTCCCGTCGAGCACGACCAGCTCGTAGCGTCGGGGGCCGATGCGCAGTCCGCAGGATCGGGCCATCGGGGTTCAGCGTCTCGTCGTGTCGGGGAAACCAGTACTGGCGGGGAAAACACTGGAAAGCCGGTCGAACTCGGCCCGGCGCTCCGCGGGGAGGACCTGATCGCGGACCAGGGCGCGGTAGAAGGCGCCGCGCTCGCGCAGCTCGGGCTCGATCGAGCTCATGTAGTCTGCCATGTGCCGATCCTTGATACCCGCGAGCTCCTTCTCGTAGCTCGACAGGATGGCGCCGAGCGCGTCGCGGCGTTCGGGCGACAGCTCGAAGGTCCGGACCATCAAGCGCTCGTAGTCCGGGAACGCGCCGGCCCGCTCGGCCCGCGCGGGCGGCGCGAGCGAACGGCCGACGAGCACGCCCGCTCCGGCGCCGGCGGCCAGGCACGCGATCGCCATCACGGTGATCCAGCCGCGGAGATCCATCACGGCTGGTCGTTCACGGCTGGCGGTCGTGCGGCGCGCTCACCGGCGTCGTGGCGGCCTGTTCGTTGATCAGCTTCAGCCGCTCCACGGCCTGATCGAGGCTCATCGTGGGACGGTCGTCGGCGCGCAGCTCGGCCGTGCTGGGCCGGCTCATGTTCCGGATCGCGACGGACGCAAGCAGCGCGACCAGCGCCGCGGCGACGGTCAGGCGCAGCACGAAGTTCAGGATCCTGGTCTCGTCCTGTTTCCGCGCGGCAGGACGCGCGAGCGGCGGTGCGGCCGGCACGAGCTCGAAATCGCTGATCGCCGGGGCGGTCACGACCTCTCCACCCTGGAACGCGAGGCGCGCCACGCGCGACGCGAAATCGCGCGGCACGGCGACCGGCTCGCTCTGGGCGAACCAGCGTCGCAGGTTCTTGCCGCTCTGCGCTCCGGCGCGGCAGGCCTGGCAATCCAGCAGGTGACGCCGCAGCGGACCCGCCTGGGCCTCGCTGAGCTCGCCGTCCAGATAGCTCGGCACGAGCGGCCGAGCGTCGCTGCAGTCGATGTGTCCCATGGTCATGTTCCCTCTCCGAACTCCGGGTGGCGCTGCAGGAGCTTCTCCTTGAAGCGCGCACGGGCCCGGAAAAGCCGCGATTCCACCGTCCCGATCGAGATCCCCAACATGTCGGCGATGTCCTGGTAGGCCATCTCCTCGAACTCGCGCATGACGAGCACCGTCCGGAAGATCTCCGGCAGCTCGGCCAGCACGGCGTGCGTGATGCCCGCGATCTCCTCGCGCTGCAACCGCGCGTCGGGCGCCATCACGCGCGTGTCGACTCCCGCCGGGCCGGTCGCGAGCTCCGGATCCTCCATCGACGTCACGGGCGAGCGCCCGCGGCGCTTCATGACGTCGAGCACCGTGTTCACCGCGATGCGGTAGATCCAGGTGTAGAACGACGACTCGTGCTGGAAGCTCTCCAGGCGCCGGAAAGCCTTGAGGAACGTCTCCTGGACGATGTCCTCGATCAGCGCCGGGTCCTTCGTGTAGTGGCGCACCAGGGCGAAGAGACGGTCCTGGTAGCGCTCGACGAGGAGCTGGAAGGACGCCTGGCTGCCGGCCAGGGTTTCCTGGACGAGCGAGGCGTCCTCGGCGGAGCGGGGTTCCATCAAGGGCAGTCCCATGTCGGCGGAGAGGGACGCTCGACGGGAGAGTCTATTCCCCGGCGCTCCCATCCCGAGGCACGCCCTCGGCCAGTCATAAATCATTGTACAGCAACTATTTGAGCGCGAAGAGGGGCTCGCGCAGGAGACCGGCCATCCGGCAACCAGGTCGGCAACCTGCCCAGGCCTGGGAGGTAGCTGGGCCTCCGGTCATGCTCGGTCCCCGCCGCGGGCGGCCGAGTGGGCGGACTTGGCCCGTGGTCCTGAGGTCGACGGGTATTACCCCGCCGCAGTGAGGACCGACACGCCATTGCCTGGAAGAGGTAAGCACTTGAGTCAGCCCCGTGAAGGTGGGTTTCGTGCGGCTCTCCTGATCATCGCCATCGGCTTGGCGAGCTTCATCGGGACTCGCCTCGGGAGTTCGCAGAGCGTCCCGCCTCCGGGCGAAGCCTCCATTCCTTCGGACCAACTGTCGCGGTGCGTGTCAGCCCTCGAGCGCATCGTCGAGCGGTTGAACGTGCCGCGCGCAGCTACGGAGCTGGCGGAACCGGGGAAGACCAGAGCAGAGCCGTCCCCGCTGGCCAACGAGATCGCGGACCTGGAAGCAGCGATCGGTCGACTCGCCAACAGCGTCAAGTCGATTGAGGAAGTCGCGAGCATGACCACGACCCGAGCCACGGACTTGAAGATCCCGCAAGGCATTCCTGATCCGCGTGAGCGCGCCGCGTTGGAGAAGCTGGAGCCCGAGGAGCGGGCAAAGCGCTACATGTTCTGGTCGCCCCAACGCGTGCTCGACACGTTCGGGAAGCCGGATGACGTTCGGCCGTCTCCCGGTGGCGCCGGTGTGAAGTGGTCCTACGGGCCCGAGGGCGGTGAGCGGTACACCTTCTGGTACCTGGATGGTGTCGTCGCCAAGGTCATCGACGACTGACGCCTGCTCCTCACGGCGTGCGGGCGCTCACCACACTCACTCCGGCAGCGTGTGCCCGAGCTTGTCGCGCTTCGTCTTCAGGTACTTCGCGTTCCCGGCGTGGGGGGCGGTCGCCAGCGGCACCTGATCGACGACCTCGAGGCCGTAGCCGTGCAGGCCCGCGATCTTCTTCGGGTTGTTCGTCAGCAGCCGCATCCGGCGCACGCCCAGGTACTGGAGGATCTGCGCGCCCAGCCCGTACTCACGCAAGTCGGCCGCGAAACCGAGCTTCTCGTTGGCCTCGACAGTGTCCAGGCCCTGGTCCTGGAGGCGGTAGGCCTTGAGCTTGTTCTCGAGCCCGATCCCGCGCCCTTCCTGGCGCATGTAGACCAGGCAGCCGCGGTCCTGCTTGCCCAGGATCTCGAGCGCCTTGTCGAGTTGGGCCCCGCAGTCGCAGCGCAGCGAGTGGAACACGTCGCCGGTCAGGCATTCGCTGTGCACGCGCACGGAGACGACGTCGTCGATCGCCTTGCGCGGCCCGTCGAGGCTCGGGCCCGAGAGCCCGATCGACAGCGCGACGTGCTCCTTGCCGTCGACCTTCGAGCGGAACAAATGCGCCTGGAACGTGCCGAATCGAGTCGGCAGCGGCACGTCCATCTCGATCGGCTCGATCAGGCGCTCGTTGCGGCGGCGCCAGGCGATGATCGCTTCGATCGTGCAGATCTTGAGCCCGTGACGCTCGGCGAAGCGCTCGAGGTCGGGCAGGCGCGACATCGTCCCGTCCTCGTTCATGATCTCGCAGATCACGCCCGCGGGTCGCGCGGCCGCGAGGCGCGCGAGGTCGACGATGCCCTCCGTCTGGCCGCCGCGGACGAGCGTGCCGCCCTCGCGCGCGCGCAGCGGGAACACGTGGCCGGGCCGCGCCAGGTCGGCCGCCCGCGCGTTCGTCGCGCTGGCCACGCGGATCGTGTGCGCGCGGTCCTTGGCGCTGATCCCGGTCGTCACGCCGTGCGCGGCCTCGATCGAGACCGTGAAGCCGGTCCCCATCTTGTTCGTGTTCTCGGCCGCCTGCGGCACGAGCTCGAGCGCGTCGCACAGCTCCGGGGCGAGCGGCATGCACACCAGCCCGCGGCCCTCGCGCGCCATGAAATTGATCGCTTCGGGCGTGACGTGCTCGGCCAGCATCGCCAGATCACCCTCGTTCTCGCGACCGGGGTCGTCGACCAGGATGATCATGCGACCGGCGCGCAGCTCGGCCAGGATCTCGGGAATGGGGCTGATCGCCATGGGCTTCATGATACGGATTCGAGGCCGGTGACCGGCCCTGTCGACCCAAGGTGTCGATACGGTGCCAGGAACGACTCCGACGACTTCGAACAGGGGAGAGTCGGTCTTCCCCGCTCCCAACCTGTCGGAGTTGTTCCTGGCACCGTATCGACGACCTCGGCTCCGTTCGTCGCGTTCGTTCACTAGGATCGGCCGCATGCGCATGGACCTCCAACCCGCGTGGTGCGTGATCGTGCCGCTGGCGCTCCTCTGCGCTTGCGTCGCGCCGCAGCGTTCCGGCCGCAACCAGGCCGTTCCCACGCCGCCCGCAGCGCCCGCCGCGGCAGTGCAGGATCCGCTCGACTCGATCGCGCGCTGCGAGGACCTGCGCACGGACGGCGAAGGCTTGCTGCAGGCGCTGGCCGCGCGCGGCGAGGAGCGCACGCGCACGCGCGCGGTCACCGCGCTGGGGCGGTTGTCGCGCGAGGAGCACGGCGCGTCCGTCTCGGATGCGCTCGAGAACGCTCTCGAGGACAAGTCCGCGACCGTCCGAGCCGCAGCGGCGTTCGCGCTGGGGCAGCGCGCGGATCCCGAGACGGTCGACGCGCTCCTGGCCGCGGCGCCCGACCGCGAAGGCGATGTCCGTGCACGCGTCGTCGAAGCCCTCTCGCGCATCGACGACGCGCGCGCCCGGCGCGCCGTGCTCGCCGCGCAGGGCGACACCGACGAGCGCGTGACCCGCATGGCCGTGTTGGGACCCCACCGTTTCCCGGAGAAGACCGGCGATGCGAACGTGGTCGACGCGGCGCTGGTCGCCTTCCTGGATCGCGCGCCGCAGGCTGGGACCGTGCCGGCCTCCACGTCCCCGGAGCCGCAGACGGCGCGCAAGTCACACGCCCGCGCGCTGGCCGTTTTCTCACTGATGCGCCGCAAATCGGAGAGTGCGCGCGCAGCCTTCCTGCGCTCCGCCACGGCCGAGGATCCCGAAGAGCGGATCTTCGCGCTCCAGGGGTTGGGCGCGATCACGCCGGACGCGCGAACGCTCGAAGTGCTGCGAGAGGGACTGGCGGACCCGGACTGGCGCGTCGCCTGCGAAGCGGCAACGGCGTTGGGCAAGCATGGCGAAGCAGCGTCCGTCGAGGGTCTCGCGCAGGCCGCGTCTCGCGCCGCGCCGCCGCACGCGGCGCACCACGTGCGCGCCGCAGCGCTGGACGCGCTGGGGCGGACGCAGTCCAAGGCGGACGTCGCGCGCCGCGCGCTCGAGACGGCGCGGTCGGACGGATCACCGGCGGTGCGCGCCGCGGCGCTCGTGGCCGGCGCACGGCTGTTCGGGGAGGACGCCGTGGAATCCCTGCGCGACGCGGCCCGGGACCCCGACCCGGTCGTGCGCGCCGGAGCGGCGGCGGGCGCGGCGTACTTGCCGACCGACGTCGCGTTGCCCCTGCTGGAACACTTCGTCAAGGACCCCGTGAAGCGCGTCGCGACGGCCGCCGCGGACGCGTTGGCCGAGCTCGCTGCCGACGCACGTGCACGCGAGCTCATGCGAAGTCTCCTGGGCGCACCCGACAACGGCCTGCGACTCTCGGCCGTGACAGGCATCGCCAAAGTTGCCGATGCAGGCGACCTGTCCGCTCTACAGGAAGCGCTGAGTTCGACGCGCGGCGAGATCAGTGGCGAAGTCGCTGCGGCGATCATCGACGCCGGCGTGAAGATCGGCGGCCACTACGGGTTCGAGCTCGTCACGCGCGCCGCCACGCACGCGGACCCGTACGTGGCGCGCAAGGCGCGCGCAGCGGCGCGGAAGATGCGCCCGGAGGCTCGGATTCCCGCGGTTCCGCCCGCGTCACGGCGTTCCGACGTGTTGCCGGCGACGTCCTGGGCCTCGAACCCGCGCGTCGCGCTCGACACGACGCGCGGCACGCTCGTCTTCGAGCTCTACGGCGACGAGGCCCCGTTCCACGTCACGAACCTGATCGAGCTGGCCCGTGCCGGCACCTACGACGGCACGACGTTCCACCGCGTCGTGCCGGACTTCGTCGTCCAGGGCGGCGATCCGCGCGGCGACGGCAACGGCGGAGAGAGCTGGCGCGGCACGCCCCTGCGCTCGGAGTTCGGGCCGCGCCCGTACCTGCGCGGTTCCCTGGGCATGCCGCGCAACGACGACCCCGACAGCGGCGGTGGACAACTCTTCATCACGCACCGCGCCACGCCCCACCTGGACGGGCGCTACACGCTGTTCGGCCAGCTCGTCGAGGGCTTCGACGTCCTCGACGCCCTGCAGATCGGCGACCGGATCGAGCGTGCGCGGGTCCTGGATCCTCGGCTCTAAGAATCGGACGCACCTTGGTCTAGCTTGCGCCAGCGAGCGTCACGAAGGCTCCTGAGCAACCGATGTGAAGCGTGAGGCGCCCTCACGGCGAAGCACGGGAGCTTTGGGATCGCTCACCTGAGATTCCGTTCAGCCCGGAACGCGGCAGGGTCGATGGGCCCTTCTGCGTCTCGGTGGGTCCCCCCGGCTCGCCCTGTCGCGCCAACGAGGTACCCCGATGCGGAGTGGTTCGGTCTTTCCGTGGACGTGCGTGCTGATCAGCGCCGCTCTGGCGCTGGCCTCGTTCCAGTTCGTGGGCGAGCGGCTGGCGGTCCTCGAGTCCCGACCGGTCGACGACCCCGCGCGCGTGGTCGAGCTCGAGCGCCAGGTCGCGGAGCTCTCGACGTCGCTGACCTCGTCGATGACGGCGATCCACGGCCTCTCGCGCGCCGCGGGACGCACGGTCGAGCTGAGCGAGAGCCTGCGCGGTCTCGAGCTGGGCCTGCACGAGACGACGTGCCTGCTCGAGGAGCAGCGGGCGTGGGTCGCGCGCCTGCAGGACCTCGAGATCAACGTCGGCCCGCGCGCGCTCGAGGAACGCTTCGCGCTGTTCGGCGCGTCGCTCGACGAGCGCTGGCGCGAGCTGGGCGACATCGCCGCCCGCGCCGAGCAGATGGCCGGCTCCGCTCGCGCCGATCTGGCCAACGTCGAGCGCGAGATCGCGCACGACCCCGAGCGCCTGTGGCACGACCTGCTCGGCCCCACCGTGCAGGTTTCGGGCGAGGAGACGGTCGGATCCGGCGTCCTGCTCGCGTCGGAGCCCGTGCCCGGGACGGGTGAGTACGCCACGTACGTGCTGACCGCCTGGCACGTCATCCGCGACCTGTTCGCGGAGCCCGACGGCGTCCCGCCCGAGATCCCGGTCACGGTGTACTCCCCCGGCAAGCGCGTGAGCGCGCAGACGGCGTTCCTGGTCGAGCACGATTCCGACCTCGACGTCGCGCTGCTGCGCATGCGCTCGACCGAGAAAATGGACGTGGGAGCGCGCCTGGCGCCGCGCGCACGGCTGGATTCCGTGCGCGTTTTCGAGCGCATCTACGCCGTCGGCTGCCCGTTGGGCAACGATCCGATCCCGACCTACGGCGAGATCGCCGACGTCGACCACCTGATCGACGGCCAGCACTACTGGATGGTCAGCGCGCCGACGTACATCGGGAACTCGGGCGGCGGCATCTTCGACGCGGAGACGCACGAGCTGCTGGCGCTGTTCACGAAGATCTACACGCACGGCACGGTGCGGCCCATGGTCGTGCCGCACATGGGCCTCGCGATCCCGCTGAGCGCGGTGTACGGGTGGCTCGAGCGCGTCGGGTTCGCGGAGCTGGAGCCACGTGCGGCGGACGTGCAGGCGGCGACGGCCGCTGCGGCGGCGCCGGTGCGGTAAGTACGCGCGCCGCGCGTGCGCGAAGCGCCGTAGGCGCGTCAGGCCGCGATTCGCGGCCCCAACAGTACTTCTGGGCTTCTCTGTCTCTAGTTCTGTTCTGCCCGTGCCTTCAACTTCGCGAGACCCTTGTCGAACATCGGGCCGATGAACATGCCCGAGAGCAGCGCGAAGTAGCCGCCGACGATGGGCACGTCCATCGCGCCGACCATGCCCCACTCGACCAGCGTGCCCGTGCCGGCCGGCGCGTAGCCCATCCAGCCGGTGGCCGGCGTCTCCTTGCCGTCCTCGATGAACGCCATGTCGTACTTGATGCCGGTCGCCGGATCGCTCTTCGTGATGCGGAGCCAACCGTTGCCCGATTCGCCGGTCCACGACTGGCTGGCGCCGACGCCCGCCGTCTGGGCTCCCAGCGTCGTCACGATCGTCGGATCCTCGTCCCTCCACGGCGCCCATTCGTCCCAGCGCTTCAGGTCGTCGAGCAGCACGTGCACTTTCGCCGGCGGCGCCTGGATGACGACGCTGCGCTTGCACTCGAAGCCCTTGGGCAGAACGAGACCGACGAGCACGAGCGCGACGATCAGGATGCCCAGGGCGATCAGGATCTTCTTGAGCATGGACGGCGTTCCTCGGGGGGGGGGGGGGCGGGGGGAAGTTCGCCTATAGGCTGTAGCAGATAAGTGCCGGAAGTGCCGCGTTCCGGTGAAGACCATCGCCGCGCCGTGCCGGTCGCAGGCCGCGATCACCTCCGGATCGCGCAGGGAACCGCCCGGCTGCAGCAGCGCGGTCACGCCGGCCTCCATCGCCAGCTCCGGCCCGTCGGGGAACGGAAAGAACGCGTCGGAAGCCAGGACGGCGCCGCGCACGCGCTCGCCGCTCTTGCGCACGGCCATGTGCACCGAGTCCACGCGCGACATCTGCCCGGCGCCGACGCCCAGGACGCGCGTGCCCTTCGCGATCACGATCGCGTTCGACTTCACGTGCTTCGCGACGCGCTCGGCGAAGAGCAGGCCGGCCAGCTCCTCTGCGTTTGGCTTGCGGCGCGTGACGACCTTGCAGTCGGCCGCTGAGGCCGAGGCCAGGTCGCGCTCCTGCACGAGGAAGCCGCCGACGAGCTTCTTGACCTCGACCTCGCGCGCGTCGCGCGGGCGCGACAGCTCGCCGATCGCGAGCAGGCGCACGTTTTTCCCCCACTTGGGCTTCTCGACCAGCAGGCGGAACGCGTCGTCGTCGAACGAGGGCGCGACGATCGCCTCGACGAAGCGGTTGCCGGCGACAAGGAACTCCGCGGAGGCCAGGTCGAGTGCGCGCGTGAACGACAGGACCGAGCCGAAGGCCGAGACCGGGTCGCCCTCCCAGGCTTGCGCCAGAGCCTCGTGGATCGTCGCCGCAGCAGCAGCGCCGCAGGGGTTGTTGTGCTTGCAGACGGCCACGAAGGGCTCGTCGAACTCGCGCGCCAGCGCCAGCGCCGCATCCAGGTCGACGAGGTTGTTGTAGGAGAGCTGCTTGCCGTTGCGCACCTCGGCGGTCGCCAGCGACGCCTCGCGCGCACCAGCAGGAGAACCCGTACGGTAGAACGCCGCCAGCTGGTGCGGGTTCTCGCCGTAGCGCAAGTCCGCCAGCTTCACGCCGGCCAGCGCGAACGTCTCCGGGAAACGCGCGGTCGCCGCTCCTGACGCGCGCTCTTCCTCGAACATCCAGCCCGCGATCGCCGCGTCGTAGCACGCGGTCAGCGCGTACGCGCGCGCCGCCAGCTCACGCCGGAACGCGTCCGACAGCGCGCCCGCGCCCTTCTGCATCTCGTCCAGGACGCGCCCGTAGTCGGCCGGGTCCGTCACGATGGCCACGAAACGGTGGTTCTTCGCGGCCGAACGCACCATCGCGGGTCCGCCGATGTCGATGTTCTCGATCGCTTCCGCGCGCGTGACGCCGCTCTTCGCGACCGTCGCCTCGAACGGGTAGAGGTTCACGACGACCAGGTCGATCGGCGCGATGCCGTGCTCGGCCATCGAGCCGGTGTGCCCGGGGTGATCGCGCAGCGCGAGGATCCCGCCGTGCACCTTGGGGTGCAGCGTCTTCACGCGCCCGTCCATCATCTCCGGGAAGCCGGTGTGCTCGCTGACCTCGCGCACCGGCACGCCGGCCTTCTTCAACGCAGCGTACGTGCCGCCGGTGGAGAGCAGCTCGACGCCCATCTGCGCCAGCTGGCGCGCGAAGTTCTCGACGCCTGTCTTGTCGGAGACGCTGATCAGCGCGCGCTGGATGCGATGGCTCATGACGGAGATCAGGTTGCGCCCGCGACGCGCTTCAGCGCCGCGGTGAAGGCCACGGGGTTCTGTGCGCCGGAGCTGCCCTCCAGGAAGCGTCCGTCCGCGTCGGCGAACAGCACGAAGGGCAGCATCATCGCGTCCTCGAGGTTCATCGCGAGGTCCTCGATCTCGCTCTCCGTGTCGTCGGCGTCGGCCGAGAGCGCCACGAAGTGCTGCTGGAGGATCGCGGCCACGTCTGGCCTCGGCACGACTCCCTGCACGAGGGAGCGACAGCCGCCTCAGGCTTCACGGCCGAGCTCGACGAAGACGTGCTTCCCCTCCCGCCTGGCTTGCTCCAGCGCCTCCGCCCAGCGCGTGTTCCAGTCCAGGGTGCCGCGGTCGTCGAAGTGGGGATGAGGTCGTTTCGTGGTCATGGCGGCGGCCCGACGCGGGGCGGCGTGACGCTCGAGGCGTGGAGGGGCGGAGATTCTGACCGCCCCCCGCCGGCCGTCCAGGACCGCGCGGCGCGGAAGGCGCAAAGCCTTCTCAAGGCGCGGGCGTCAGAATTGCGACAAGGTAAGAACCGGTGGCTGGGCAGGGCTTCCGGGAACGAGAAGAGTTGTCCGGATCGTGGGGGGAATCGGATCGTGCGCCTGGGTCCCTGGCTCGTGTTCGTGCTGGCAGCAGCGGGGTTCGCACCCAGCTGCTCCCTGTTCGCACCCGAGCCGCCCAAGAACCTGCTGATCATCGCGGTCGACGGGCTTCGGCTCGATGCGCTGCGCACGTCGCTGGGCTCGCCGCGCACGCCGAACATCCAGCGGCTCGCGGGCTCGGGCGTCGAGTTCGCGTGGTGCTTCGCGCACAGCGCAGCCACGTTGCCGGCGAACGCCGCCATCCTGTCGGCGCGCAGCCCTTCCTCCAGCCGCGTCCGAGTGGACGGCCAGGTCATCGACGCCGACGTGACGCTCCTGCAGGAACACCTGCGCCAGAGCGGGTGGCAGACGTTTGGCGTCTTCGCCTCGCCCGAGATCCGCAGCAGGAACCGTGGCGAGGGTCTCGACCGCGGCTTCCACCTGGACCGCACGCGCACGCGCGATGCCGCCTGCGCCGAGGAGATCAACGCCGAGATCCTGCCCGTGCTGCAGCGCGCGAGCCAGGATTCGTCCTGGTTCGCCTACGTCGACTACGCCGACCCGACGGCACCCTACGCCTCGCACGGGACGGCCGATCGCTTCGCGCAGGTGTTCCTGGACGGCCGCGCGATCGACCGGATCGGCACGTCGGATCCGATGGCCTGGAAGCGCACGGTGCACGTCGCGCCAGGCAAGCACTTGATCGAGGTGCGCGGCGAGGACTCGTTCGTCGTGACCCGCATGGGCTTCTCGCGCGGCGAGGAAGAACTCGAGAGCTCGGCTCAGCACGGCAAGGCCGGCGAGACGACGCGCAGCTTCGCGGCCTCTTTCGAGGTCGACGGACCGATCGAGACCGAGATCGAGGTCTCCGCGTTCGTACACGACGTGCCCGAGCTGGCCGAGCTGCGCGCGCGCTACCGGCTCGAGGTCGAGGCCGTCGACCACGCGATCGGGGAGCTGATCGCCGCGCTCGAGCGCAACGGCCAGTACGACAGCACCTGCATCGTCCTGGTCGCGCCGCACGGCGAGTCGCTGGGCGAGCACGGCCAGGTCGGACACGGCGGGGCGCTGCACGACGCCGTGCTGCGGGTGCCGCTCGTGATCAAGCCGGCGCTGAACGACGAGTCGCGCGCTGAGCTCGGCCGCCGCCGCCTCGACGTCGTGCGCGTCGTCGACCTGGCGCCGACGCTGCTCGAGATGTTCGGCGAGGACCCGCTGCCGGGCGCGGAGGGCACGTCGCTGCTGCGCGCCGCCGACCGCCTGACGATGGCGGAGGTCCACCCGCCGCAGGCGCCCAGCACGATCGTGGCACTGCGCGATGCGCGCTACAAGCTGGTCTACACCGCCGGCGAAGATCGCTTCGAGATGTTCGACGTGAAAAGCGACACGCTCGAGATGGACAACGTCTTCGCCCTGCAAGGCCACTTCCGCACAAAGTGGCAAGCGCAACTGCGCGACCTGGCCGAGCGCGCCCCGCACGCCGCCGACCAACGCGTAGGATTGCTGAAGTAGACAAGGGTGTCAGACACCTTGCACCGCGCGCGGCGGTGCAAGATGTCTGACACCGCTGTCTACCTCGCTCGCGCGGGTTCCGCGCGGAACGGCTCGGTCGAGAGTTCGACGCGCGGGTGGCGTTCCTGGAAGTAGGCGAGCTGCCAGGCTTCTTCCATCAGGATCACCCGGCCGCCGTCGGGGTCGACGGCGAGAGCGGAACCGGTCGGCCACGTGATCGGCTCGCTCTCGGAGCCGGGTTTCGCGCGCCACCAGCGTGCGAGCGTCCAGGGGCGTGATTCGAGCCGTGATTCGGCGTTGTACTCGCTTTGCAGCCGGTACTGGAGCACCTCGAACTGCAGCTCGCCGACGGCGGCGAGCAGCGGCACCTTGGCGACCGAGTTCTCGAGCTCGAACGTCTGCACGACACCTTCCTGGAGCAGCTGCTTCAGACCTTCGCGGAACTGCTTGAACTTCGACGTCTGCGGGTTGTGGATCAGCGCGAACCGCTCGGGCGCGAAGCGCGGGATCTCCGCGTACGAGATGGCCGGATCCTGCGTCAGCGTGTCGCCGATCCCGTACTGCACGCCGCCGACGATCCCGATCACGTCGCCCGCGACGGCTTCCTCGATCGTTTCGCGCTCGCGGCCGAACAGCTTGTGCGCGCTGGAGATCCGCACCTTCTTCTTCGATTGCGCGTGGACAACGGCCATGTCGCGCTCGAAGCGGCCCGACACGATGCGCGCGAACGCGATGCGGTCGCGGTGCATCGGGTCCATGTTCGCCTGGATCTTGAACACGAAGGCCGAGAAGGTCTCCTCGTCGGGCTGGACGAGGCGCTCGCCGCTCAGGCGCGCCGTGGGTGGCGAGCTGTAGCGCAGGAAGTTGTCGAGCAGGAGCTGCACGCCGAAGTTGTTCACGCCCGAGCCGAAGAAGACCGGCGTCTGCTTCCCGGCTAGCACGGCGGCCGGATCGAACGCGTGTCCTGCGCCCTCGATCATCTCGATCTCGCCCTTGACGCGCTCGAACAGCGCGTCGCCCAGCTTCGCGCGCACCAGCGGATCGTCGAGGCCCGCCGTCTCGTCTGGCGTGACGTACTTGCCGCTCGGAACCCGCTCAAACAGGTGCAGCATGCGCGTCTGCCGGTCGTACACGCCCTTGAAGTCCGGCCCGTCGCCCAGCGGCCAGTTCATCGCGCAGGCGCCGATGCCGAGCACATTCTCCAGCTCGTCCAAGAGCTCCAGCGGATCCTTCGCCGGCCGGTCGAACTTGTTCATGAACGTGAAGATCGGGATCCCGCGGCGCGCGCACACCTCGAACAGCTTGCGCGTCTGGCTCTCGATGCCCTTGCCGCCGTCGATCACCATCACGGCCGCGTCGACCGCCGTCAGCACGCGGTACGTGTCCTCGCTGAAGTCCTTGTGGCCCGGTGTGTCGAGCAGGTTGATGCGGTACCCGTCGTAGTCGAACTGCAAGAGCGTCGAGCTGATCGAGATGCCGCGCTGGCGCTCGAGTTCCATCCAGTCCGACGTCGTCGATCGCTGCCCCTTGCGCGCGCGCACGGAGCCGGCCATCTGCAGCGCACCGCCGTACAACAAGAGCTTCTCCGTCAACGTCGTCTTGCCGGCGTCGGGGTGGCTGATGATCGCCAGCGTGCGCCGACGAGCGATCTCGGTTGCAAGAGTCGCCATGTGCGCGTCAGTTGCCCCGCGTGACGGAAGCGAAGCCGCGCGCAACGAGCCACGCGATCAGACGATCGGTCTGCTCACCCTGGACGACGAGCGCTCCCTCCTCGACGCGCGCACTCGTGCCGAGCGCCTTGGCCGCCTCGCGCGCGAGGGCCTCGAGGTCCGCCCCCGCGAGACCCGCTCCTTCGGCGATCGTGACGGCCTTGCCGCCGCGTCCCTTTTTCTCGCGCCGGACGACGATGCGGTCGCCCGCTGCGCCGACCGGAGCACCACGATCGAGCACTGGATCCGCTGCGGGCGGTACGACCGACGGCGGCACGGACTTGCCGTCGCCGCTCAACGCGGCGAACGGGTTGTAGTGCAACCCCTCCCGCCGCGGACCGGCGGGCTCGGAGTCGTGAGAGCGTCGAGCGTTCATGGGCGTCGGCCGGATCCCATCGATGCCGGCAAGACCGGGCAGTGTCGCGGATGCCGGCACCGTCTGCCAGCCGATCTACGGGTTTCGAACCCGCTCGCTCAGTCCAGATGGCCCATCCGCCCCGTCTGGTAATCCTTGATCGCTTTGTAGATCTCATCGCCCGTATTCATCACGAACGGACCGTGCGACACGACCGGCTCGCCCAGCGGCTTGCCGGCCAGCATGAGGAGCTTCGCGTCCGCGCTGGCGCGGATCGTCACGCCCTCGCCGTCCTGGTCGAGGACAGCCATCTCGGCCTCGCCGATCTCGCGCGAGCCATTCACGCTGACTCGGCCTTCCAGCACGAAAACGCCGGCCGTGTGGCCCACGGGCAGCTCGGCGTCGAGCTCGCCGCCGCGCGCGAGGCGCACGTCCCACAGCTCGACCGGCGTGAACGTCGACGCCGGTCCGCGCGCGCCGCGGAACGAGCCGGCGACGACGCGCACTTCGCCTGCACCGTTCGCCAGCGACACGGTCGGGATCTGGTCCGCGGTGATGCCCTGGTACTTCGGCGCCGACATCTTGTGCTGCGCCGGGAGGTTCACCCACAGCTGCACCATCTGCATGGTGCCGCCGATGCGCGTGAACTCGTCGTCGTACAGCTCCTCGTGCACGACGCCGGACGCGGCCGTCATCCACTGCACGTCGCCCGGTCCGATCACGCCCTTGTGCCCGGCCGAGTCGCGGTGCGCAACGCGGCCTTGGTAGACCAAGGTCACCGTCTCGAAACCACGGTGCGGGTGCTCACCCACGCCCTTCGGCGTGTTGCTCGGCGCGACGCGCGTCGGGCCGGCGTAGTCGAGCATCAGGAACGGGCTGATGCGCTCGCCCAGCGCGTTCGAGGGGAACAGGTTCCGGACGTGGAAGCCGTCGCCGACCATGTGGGTCGAGCGGGGCTGGTACGTGCCGACGACAGCCTTGGCGGTGCGGGTGCTCATGGTGGTTCCTCCCGAGTTTCGGGCCGGTTCCATAGCTCGCGGCGACCCAAGTTGCGAGCGACACGGAACTGAGCGGAGAGGGTGGTCACTCACCTCCCGGTGACCACCCCGAACTCGGGCTCAGAGGCTGAGAAGAATTCGAAGCCTCTGCGCGCCGCGCGCGGTTCCGCGCGGCGCCAACAGGGTATGAGAGACCGTACGATCAATTTTTTCTCGGTCTCTCAGCCCGGCTTCGTCCCGACGCCGCTGCGCTGGCGCAGGAATCCCTCGATGAACTCGTCCAGCCCGCCGTCGAGCACCGCCTGGATGTTCCCCGTCTCGATGTCCGTGCGGTGGTCCTTGACCATCTGGTAGGGGTGGAGCACGTACGAACGGATCTGCGACCCGAACGAGATCTCGTTCTTCGCGCCGTACAGCGCGTTGATCTCGGCGTCGCGCTTCTGCTCGGCCTGCTGGATCAGCTTGGCCTTCAGCATGTTGTGCGCCATCTCGCGGTTCTTGAGCTGGCTGCGCTGGCTCTGGCAGCGGATCACGATGCCGCTCGGCAGGTGCCGCAGGCGCACGGCCGTCTCGACCTTGTTCACGTTCTGCCCGCCCGCGCCGCCCGAGCGCATCGTCTCGATCTCGATGTCGCTGTCTTTGATGTCGATCTTGATCGAGTCGTCGACCAGCGGCGTCACGTCGACGCTGGCGAACGCCGTCTGGCGGCGCGCCTGCGCGTCGAACGGGCTGATGCGCACGAGGCGGTGCACGCCGGTCTCGGCCTTGAGGCGCCCGAAGGCGTACTCGCCCTCGATCTCGAGCGTCGCGGTCCGGATCCCGCCCGCGTCCTCGTCCTGCCGGTCGAGCTCGGTGACCTTGTACCCGCGCTTCTCGCCCCAGCGCACGTACATGCGCACGAGCATCGAAGCCCAGTCGGCCGCGTCGACGCCGCCCGCGCCGGGGGTGAACTGCACGTACGCGCCCAAACGGTCGTTCGGGCCGCCGAGCATCACGCGGAAGTCGAGGTCGTGGACGCCCTGCTCGATCGCGAGCACCGCCGTCTCGGCGTCGTCGATGACGCCGGATTCGTCGCCGTCCTTGGCCATGTCGGCCAGGATCGCCAGCTCCTCGTAGGCGGTCGCGACGCGCCTGACGGGCACGACGACGGACGTCACTTCCTTCATCTCGGTGACGAACTTCTGGGCGCGCTCGGCGTTGGTCCAGAAATCCGGGTTGGACTGCAGCCCCTCGATCTCGCGGTAGCGCCGCTCCTTGGTGGCGTAGTCAAAGGCTCTCCTTGAGCTGCTCGAAGCGCCGCTCCAGGGAGACCGCCCGTTCCTGCAATTCCTTCAGCTGAGCCATGGGGGCGGAGAGTCTAGGCTCCGCAGCGCTCGTGCAAAAGGACGCGGGCTCTCCCGGAGGAGAGCCCGCGTGCGCCGGACCCGGACATGGTGTCGTCCCAAGGTGTCGCTTCGAACCGGGTGAAGCCTCGCGGGCCCCTGGCAGCAGCGCCGCCACCGTCGCGCAGTCCGTTTCGACCGCCGCGCGTCGCGGACCGTAACGCGGGCGCCGCAGACCGTAACGTTGGAAGCCCGTTCCTAGCGCGGCGACGTGCTCTCGCTGATCGTCGTCAGCGGCGCGTCGCCGACCACCCAGCGGTCGAGGATCCCCTCTTCCGCCACGAGGCGCGTCAGCTCGAGGCGATCCTTCGTGACGCCGGCCGTGATCACCTCGCAGCCCGATTCCGTCACGACGACGACGTCCTCGATGCGCACGCCGATGCCGGTCGAAGGCTCGTACACGCCCGGCTCGATCGTGAAGACGACGCCCGGCACGAAGGGTTTGCCGTTCCCACCCACGTCGTGGACCTCCATGCCCACGTAGTGGCACGTGCCGTGCGGCAGGAGCTTCGACATCCCGCGCTCGCTCAGCACGCGCCGGCAGGCGCGCTCGACGTCGGCCATCGTCTTGCCCGGACGCGTCTCGGCGATCCCGGCCGCTTGCGAAGCCAGCACCGCGTCGTAGATCTCGCGCATGCGCGGCGTGAACTGCCCGTCGACGGGCCACGAGCGCGTGATGTCCGAGACGTAGTGATCGAACTCGGGCGCGTAGTCGAGCAGGACCATCTCGTTTGCGCGCATCTCGCGGCCGACCTGGCTGTAGTGCAGGACGAGCGCGTTCGGACCGCAGCCGACGATGCCGTGGTAGGCCGGACCCGCAGCGCCTTCCACGCGGTGCACGAAGCTCATCACGGCCTCGAGGTGGCGCTCGGTCAGCCCGGCGCGCGTCGAGCGGATCGCCTCCGTCATGGCCTTCGCGCCCGCGTCGGCGGCGCGGCGCAGCGCCGCCAGCTCCTCGGGCGTCTTCACGCGGCGCATCTCGGCCAGCACGGGCGCGCAGTCGCGCACCTCGAGGCCGAACTTGTCGTGCAGCTGGTCCTCGAGAGCGTTCTCGCGGCTCACGCGTCCGTCGAGCGGATCGCGCGCGATCTTCTCGTCGTAAGGCCCGGCCAGGTCGTGGCACCCGGCCAGCGTGACCCACGGCTCCTTGCTGATCCACACGGTCTTGGCGCCGGCCGCGCGGTCCTTGAGCAGGCCCATCAGCTCGCCGCCCGGCCGAACCTCGCGGAACCCGGTCACATCGCGGATCCAGCCGTCCTCGCTGTCCCACTGCTCGCCGTCCCAGCGCTCCTTCATCGCGTTGGGCTTGGGCAGGAACAGGATCTCTTCGCGCGTACGCAGGTCGATGAGAAGCGCCGCGTTCGGGCTCTCGACGCCGGTCAGGTACCAGAACGTCTTGTCCTGGTGGAACCGCAGGTAGTCGCGCTGCGACGGCAGGCCGCGCACGAGCACGAGCCCGTCCGGCGTCTCCTTCACGAGCTCGGCCACGAGCGCCGCGCGACGGCCGGCGTGGAACTGCGCCCCGAGCCCGCAGGTGCGCACGTGCTCCTGGCCATCGACGGGACGATCGGCGCGCGCATCGGCGCGGTCCACGTCGGGGACGTGGGCGCCGGCCCCCGAGAGGGGCAGCGCGACGAGGAGGAACACGATCTTGGGCATGGCAGGAGGATAGTCGCCGCGCAGTCTTTTCGGGGCTCCCCGCCCGACTCCTTCAGGATCGGTGCGCTCTTTTTCCTACCCGAAACCGCGTGGGAGCACCCTTGCCCTCCGGCGGGCTGCGAGCGAGGCTCCTGGTGGTGGCAAACCTGCGCCTCGCGCTGTTCGACCTGGACCGCACGCTGCTCGACGGCGACAGCGACCTGGAGTGGAGCGAGGTCCTCGGCGCGGCCGGCGCGATCCGGGTCGAGCAGGTGCGCGCCTTCCACGAGGACTACCACGCCGGGACGCTCGACATCGACGCGTTCCTGCGCGTGCAGCTCGCGCCGCTGGCCCAGGAGGACGAACCTCGACTCTACGCCTGGCGCAGCGAGTGGCTGCAGGCGCGGATCCTGCCGCGCATCTCGCGCGCCAGCCGCGCTCTCGTGCGCGAGCACGCGGCGCGCGGGCACGAAGTCGCGCTGATCACCGCGACGAACTCCTGGCTCACCGCGCCGATCGCGCGCGAGCTGGGCATCCCCCACCTGATCGCGACCGAGCCGGAGCGCATCGAGGGACGCTGGACCGGGCGCGTCGCGGGCGTGCCCTGCTTCCGCGGCGGCAAGATCGTGAAGCTCGAGCAGTGGCTCGCGGCGCGCGGGCTCGCGTGGAACGACGTCCGCGAGAGCTGGTTCTACAGCGACTCGCACAACGACCTGCCGCTGCTCGAGCGCGTCACGCACCCGGTCGCGGTGAGCCCGGATCCGCGCTTGCGCGCCGTGGCGGAATCGCGCGGCTGGCAGATCCTCGACATGCACGCGTTCGCGAACCGGAGGCTCGACGGGCAGCTCGGCTTGATCCCTGCCGCCCGTCGATCCGCATCGAGCGGTTGACCGCACGGTTCCAAGGTCGATGCCGAGCGGTATCGCGCATCGATATGGTGCGAGGGACGACCTCGACAGGATCGAACCGCCGGCGGCGCGCACGAAATGGCCTGGGTTTCTCGAATCTCCATACAGTGAGGCTCCGTGCGCCGCTCCACCGCGCACCGTCGTGGCTCGAGTGGATCAGACCACTCGCGAACGCACGACATCTTCCCGAACGCAGGTTCCCACCATGCGACGCCCTTCTCTCGCGTTCCTGGCCCTGACCGGCCTGGCGTCCTTCGCCACGGCCGACCTCACCGTCCTCGGCGTGTTCGACCCGGCCCACCTCGGCAACCTGTGCGGGATCGCGGTCGACCCAGTGACCGGCGACGTCTGGCTCTACGAGTGCTTCGGCCCGGTGGTGCAGCGCTACTCGAGCACCGGGACGTTCCTCAGCGAGGTGTTCCGGGCAGGCGAAGCCGCCAACGACGTCGACATCGAGATCATCCCTGAGGCGATGAATCTGGGCGGGACCGTGATCCCGGCCGGGACGCTGCTCTTCATCAACGGCGAAATGGGCGTCGCCGAGGTCTACGCCATCGACCCTGCGAGCGGCGCCGTGCTGTCGACGCTCACGACTGCGTTCGGCGCGAGCCACGTCGTGGGCGGCGCGCTCCACCGGAGCCGCGACACGCTCTTCCTGATCCAGGACGGCATCCCCTTCGGCCCGCTCGCGAACCTGGTCGCGGAGATCGACCCGGTGACCGGCGCGGTGCTGGGCTCGTTCCAGACTTCGGGCGCGGGCTTCGAAATCACCTACGGCGACCTCGACGTCTCGGTCGGCGGCAACCTGCTCGTCGTCAGCAGCAGCGAATCGACGATCGCCGAGTTCACGCCCACCGGCGCGTTCGTGCGGGAGATCGCGCTGCCCACCGGCGTCACCGCCCTGAGCGGCATCGGGAGCACGAGCTCGGCCGTCGACGTCTGGGTCGGCAGCAATGGCGGCAACGCGTGGAGGCTCGGAGGCGCGCCGGGCTGCGGCAGCGCCTGCGACATCCTGCCCTTCTGCTCCGGCGACACTTCGGTCACGGATTGTCCCTGCGGCAACGTCGGCGCGCCCAGGCACGGCTGCGCGAGCTCCGTGTCCCCGGTCGGTGGACAGCTCGTCGGCGTCGGCCAGCCCAGGCTCAGTGCCGACACGCTCGTGCTGCAGGGCAGCGACATGCCGAACAGCTCGGCGCTCTACTTCCAGGGCACGACGCCGGTGACGAGCGGACAGGGCGCTGTGTTCGGCGACGGCCTGCGCTGCGCGACCACGGCGGTCGTTCGGCTGCGCACCCAGCAGAACGCCGCAGGATCCTCGCAGTATCCGGACGCCGGCGATCCGGCCGTATCCGTGCGAGGCGGCGTCACCGTCCCGGGCGTGCGCATCTACCAGGTGTGGTACCGGAACGCCGCGGCGTTCTGCACGGTGAGCACGTTCAACCTGACGAACGCCGTCTCCGTGACCTGGGGCGCGTAGACGCCTCGACCGACCCCGACGGGTTCGCGCGCTCTTCCTGCCGGCGTCGGCGAATCGGTCGAGATCGTTCCCGGCACCGTACGCGCACGACTCAGCAGTCGTCCTCGACGGGGAGCACCACGACCTCGCAGCTTTGGCCGCCGGGGCCGGTGCACTTGACCTCGCAGTTGCCGTCGGGCAGGCAGCGCACCTCGGCGCTGCACGGGCCGGCGTCGCACGGGCCGGCGCTGCAAGCGCCGTTCGCGCTCGCACCATCGGCGGGCTCGACGGCCAGGTGGCGGGTGTTGGAACAGGCGGCCAGGGACGTCAGGACGAGCAGGGCGATGAGCTTCATTGATCTCTCTCTCTTCCAGTGATTCGTGATGTTCGGTCTCGCGGATGTCCCGCGAGCGCCCGCACTTTCGACCGGCGGGAGCGGTCCGACATTCCGTCGCGAGACTGGATTCCGTGACGGATCAGTGGTGTCCCTTCTGACAGCACATCTTCAACAGCAGGGCAACCTGCTCGGGCGTCAGGTGTCGGCGCACTTCGACGATCGAGTCGACGCAGTTCCGGAGTGCCTGGGCTCGCAAGGAACCGACTTCGTCGGCCAGCGCCCGCGCTCGCTCGGGATCCAGGTCGGTGCTGCCGAGCATCTGGAACAGATCCTCGGAACGCCTCGAGGCCTTCGCCTCGAAGTCCTCGCTCGGCGCGCAGGCCGTGCCGTTCCACTGTTCGAAGGCTCGGACCTGTTCCGGCGTCAGGTCGAGCTTCAGAAGCTCCAGATCGCACTCGCCCGGGGAGCACAGGTCTGCGTTCTGCCCGGCTGGAGCTCCTTCCGTCCGGGTCAGACCGCGCACGTTCCAAGCCAAGCTCGCGGCAAGCGCGCCGGCCAGACACCAGGTGAACAGGTTCGTCATCGATCGTCCTCGCGTGGAGTCGTGAGCCGCGCCAGAAGCTGGAACTCGGGTGCTTCCGCGGCGCGCAGAAGGTCGGACGGTTCGCGCAGCGGC
This sequence comes from Planctomycetota bacterium, assembly GCA_031400875.1. Classification (GTDB taxonomy): domain Bacteria; phylum Planctomycetota; class UBA1135; order UBA1135; genus JAEUHZ01. Next base: position 26,916 of record JANNQS010000060.1, read on the forward strand.
GCGAGGCTCGCCCAGGTCGCGAGCTCTCGCGGCGCCGCACGCTGCGGTGCGCGCGCACACTCGATCGCCCACAATGCGGACAGCGTTCCGGCGAGCCCCACGAGGAGCGCGGCGGCGCGCCACAGCACCGGGACCCAGGGTCGCTGTCGCGGTGCCCGCGCGGCGATGCGGGCCCACAGGTCCGGCACCGGCGCGTTCGCGATCAGCGCGAGGTCGCGGCGCGCACGGCGCAGTTCCGCGCTGAACGCGCGGCATTCCGCGCACAGGCGCGCGTGCGCCTCCCAGCCCGCCTCGGTCCGCACGCCATCGAGGTCCGACGAAGCCGCGGCGCGGAAGCGGCTGCACTCGTCCTGCTCGTCGTGCAACTTCATCGCGGCTGCTCCTCCAGGTCGACGCGCGCCGGCGTGCGCCGTCCGAGCTCGATCCAGCGCTCGCGCGCACGCGCCAGGCGCGACATCACGGTGCCCTCGGGCACGTCGAGCACCGCGGCGATCTCCAGGTACGACAAGCCGTCGATCTCGCGCAGCACGAGCACGGCGCGGTGCTCGGCCGAGAGCTGCGACAGGCGCGCCAGCACGACCTCGCGCGCGTCGATTGCGCAGGCACCGTCGACCGGGCCCGGACCGGGATCGACGAGGCGGCTCTCGACGTCCTCGCCGATCGGCGCCGCAGTGCGGCGGCGCTCCTTCTCGATGCGGTGCAGGCAGTGGTTCACGGTCAGACGGTAGAGCCAGGTGGAGAAGCGCGCCGCGCCGTCGAACTGGTGCGCGCGCTGGAGAACGAGCAGGAAGACGTCCTGGGTGGCGTCCTCGGCCTCGGAGGCGTTCCCGAGCAACCCGAGGCAGGTCCGCTGGACCTGTGCTCCGAACGCGCGGTACGCCACCGCGAGCGCGGAGACGTCTCCACGCCGCAGCCGCTCCAGATCGAGAGGCTCGGTTCCTTCGGCATCCACCAGACGGGGCAACGAACGGCCGCCGGCAATGTTGGACCGGCGTGTGGTCGCCCGCATTCCATCGCAATCCGTACAGAGCCGGAATCCGGGCCTACGGTGCCAGGGACGACTCCGACAGGTTCGCGGGTCGAGAATCAGCGGGCGGAGGGCGCCAACCGAACCTGTCGGAGTCGTCCCTGGCACCGT
>JANNQS010000061.1:0-67932 GCA_031400875.1 Planctomycetota bacterium
TGGAAACAGTAGGCTGCCGTTCACCCATTGGGGGCCCTCGTGATGGTTTGTCCGACAACAAATCCATTCGGCGAGAAACGCCCCCAACGGGCCTACTATCCCGGTTCTTCGTGAATCATCCGGGGTCAGACACCTTGCACCACCGCGGCGCGGTGACGCGAAGCGCCCGTGGTGCAAGGTGTCTGACACCCTTGTCTCAGAAGCGCGTCATCGCGACTGCTTCCGTCGCGGCGCAGCGGCCGGCGGACGTTGGGTCGATCACGTAGGCCTGCGCGTAGAACGTGCGGCCGACGAGCAACGGGTCGTTCGGGATCGCGATCGAGCCCGAGCCGTAGCCGCCGCCCTGTCCGGTGCCGGCCAGCGGGCCCAGTCGGCGCAGCACGAGCGGCGTGTTGAAGTCCAGGTAGGTCGTCATGCCCTGGAAGAAGACGCCGTTCGGCACGCTGACCTCGCCGAACGCGAGGATCGAGACGCGGCCGGCCGAGGCGCCGTCGAGCGCGACGGTCAAGCGCGGGCTGCCGACGTAGGGCGGTTCCGTCGCCACGATGTGCGGCACGAAGCCGCCGGCGCCGGCGGTGCCGTGGCCGAACGTCTGCGGCACTCGCGCTGACGACTGGTTCAAGGCCGGATGGTCGAACGGCGCCTGCTGGTTCGCGACGCGCGGATCGGTCAGCGGCCGGCGCAGGAAGGCCAGGAGGTTCGCGCGCTGCTGCGCGCTCAAGTTCAACGGATCGATGATCGGATCCTGGTTCGGCCCGCGGAAATCGCCGCCGCGGTCGTAGAAATCGACGACCTCCTCGAGGGTGGCGAAGCGACCCGTGTGGAAGTAGGGCGCGCGCAGCTCGACGTTGCGCAGCGACGGCACCTTCATGCGGCCGCGGTCGCCCGGGATGTTCGTCACGAGGAACCGGCCCAGGTCGTCGTCCTGCGGCCGCACGCCGATGTAGCGGAAGCCGTCGCCCGTCAACCGCGGTCCGAAGTGACACGTGACGCAGCGACCCTGGCCGTTGAACACCTGGCGGCCGGCGTTCTCCTGCGGCGTCAACGCCTGCGGATTCCCGGCCAGGAACTGGTCGAGCGGCGCCTGATTCGAGACGAGCACGCGCTCGTACGTCGCGATCGCCATCGCGATGCGCACGGGCGTCACGTCGGGCGTACCGAACGCCTCCTGGAAGATCTGCGGGTACGAGCGACCGGCCAGGAACGTCGTCATCTGCGCACCGATCGCGGGCGAGAGTCGCAGCGGCGTGCTGCCGGCGATCCGCGCGGCGACGTCGTTCCAGTCCGCGCCCACGTGGCTCATCTCGACGTCGCTCACCGGCGGCTCGAGCACCTGGGATTCGAGGGCGGCGCCGCCCGGCAGCACGATCAGGTTCGTCAGCGGGTCGCGGAACACGGGACCCGCGCGCCCGTCCCAGAAGAGCTGCGGCACGTAGGCCGCGTTGATCACGCTGGGCGCCTTGCGATCCGTCACCTGCGGCGCGAGGCGGAAGAACGCGGCCGGGTCGTACGCTCCGTCGGCGAGCACGCGGCTCGTCCCGGGCGAGCCGAACACGTCGTCGGCCGTGCCCGCGACGCCGTCGGGCCCCGGGTGCGCGGTCGCGCTCGACGTGCGCGGGTCCGAGCCGCCGTGACCGAAGTCGTGGCACGAGCCGCATGCGAGCGTGCGCGTGGCCGACATCTGCTCGTCCCAGAAGAGCGCTTTGCCCAGGTTGATCTTGGCTGCGGTGATCGGGTTGCCGGGCGGCACCGGCGGCGGCGGCAGACCCTGCGCGCGTGCGGTGGCTGTGAGGGTCGTCGCGCAGGCGACGAGCGTCAGGAACGCCGGGAAGTGGAGGCGCGACATGCGGGGCTGAACCATACGCAACGTCCCAGGTTACGCCGAATTCCCAGCGAGCGGTGACAGAGCGCCAGAGCGTCTCGAGGAAGGGCCCCGCCGAGATGGTGTGTCAGATGGTTCCGCGTCTCTGGCGAGGCGCGGTCCGGTCTGTGCGGGACGGCAGGGAGCCACGTCGACTCGAGCTGTGAGCCGAAGCACCGTCCGATCAGTGCCCAATCAAACTCGGGAATCGGCTCATCCGCCCAGGACTTGCCGCGCGCGCTTCGCCAAGCTCGACTCGAACGACTCTCGGCGCACCGCGATCTTCTTGCGTAGCTCGGCGTCCTTCAGCGCGTGGCGCATGGCTGTGCTCTGGTGGGGCGCGAGCGCCTCCAGCCCGCCCGGGTGCGCGCGGTCGAAGCCGGCCAGGGCGCGGAAGTAGCCCTCCTGGCGGGCGACCTTGCGGCAGCCCTCGACGATCCCGCCCACGACTTCCGTGCGCTGCGCCGACGTCCAGCCCGGCCAGCGCGCGAGCGTCTCGCCCCAGGCGTCGAGGCGCGGACCGAGCGGCAGGAGCAGGCCGGGCGACGCGCGCAAGAGCTTGATCTCGCGCAGCGGATAGTGGCGGTGGCCTTCGGCCGCGAGCAGCGCGCGGTAGAGCGCGGCGGCGCGGCCGAACGCGCCGCCGTGGCGTTCGAAGCGCTCGCGCGCCAGGTCCGTGAAGCGCACGCGCACGTCGGCCGGCACGCAGCGCGCCTCGGTCGTCCCGAGCGCCTGCATCACGTCGCCGGCGTTGTGCGTGAGCACGGTGGCGAGATCGAGCGCTTCGAGCTCGCCGCCGCGCCGCGTGGCGGCGGCGGAGAATGCGGCGGCTTCGCGCGCAAGTTCGGACCCGATCGCGTCCGCGACGAGCGCCGCGGCGGCCGCGTCTTCGGCGGCGTGCGCGCCGATCAGCGCTCCGCACAGCACGGAGAGGCGCTCGCCGTCGTGGCCCGACACGGGGCCCTGAGGCGTGGCGACGATGCGCGCGCTGATGCCCGAGACGTCCCAGCGTCCCAGCGCCAGCGCGAACGCGATCATGCGTGCCAGCTCGCTGGCATCGCGCTGGTCGACCCACAGCGCGCGCCGGATCTTGGCGTCGACGTCCGTCGGCACGTACGTCGCGACGCTGGCGAAGTGCGCCGCGCAGCACAGCGCGAAGTAGTCCGCGATCTGCACGGAAGTCGGCGCTGCCGTCGCCTCGACGCGGTCGGCGGCGCGCAGGATCGTCCACCAGCCGAGCGGCCCGTCGCCCAGCTCGATCAGGCGGCCGGGACCGGGCTCGGCGGCGGCGCCGTCGAAGAGCCAGGGCGCCGCGTTGCGCACGAGGTCCACCAGGTTGCGCGGGCCGATGAAGCCGCCGAACGCACCCCGTCCTTCGGGTGCGGTCCAGGTCGCCTTCGTGTTCGTTCCGCGCGCCATGTGGAAGATCCTTCACGATAGCGCGGCGCCGGGCCGGCGGCCTCGTGACGGGAGGGGAGCGCGGACGATCCAGCGCGGATCGCGGCTTGCGACCGCTATCCTCCCGGCCCGCCGATGCGCGTCCTGTTCCTGACCGACTCCCTCTCCGATCTCGACGGGGTCGGGCGCTACACGGTGCGCCTGATCCAGGCGCTCCAGCGCGCCCGGCCGGACTTCGAGCCGCGGGTCCTCCTGGCGCGCAAGCACCGGCCGACGTCGCGCGAGGTGCCGGCCGGCTGGGAGGTCGAGGTCGCGCTGCCGCCCGACCACTTCTTTCACATGAGCCCGGCCCGGTTCTGGGTCAACGCGGCGCTGGCGGTGCCGCGCATCGCGGCGCGCGCGCGCGACGTCGACCTGGTGCACGCGGTCAAGGACTACCCGCACTCGTGGGTCGGCCTGCGCGGCGCGCGCGCGGCCGGGAAGCCGATCGTCGGGACCGCGCACGGCACGTACAGCGTGCAGCCGCTGCTCGTGCCGCGGCACGCCGGGCGCGCGCGCTTCACGTACCGGAACCTCGATGCGCTGATCGCGGTCAGCGGCCACACGCGCGACCGGCTGTTCAAGCTGCTGACGCCCGAGGACCTGCCGCGGGACCGTGTCAAGGTGATCCCGAACGCCGTGTCGGCGGCGCACTACGCCGCGCGGCGCGACATCGGGCACAAGTCCTGGCACGACGGACCGTTCACGCTCTCGATTGGCGAGCTCAAGGAGCGCAAGGGGCACCACGTTTCGCTGGGCGCGTTCCAGCGCGTCGCGGCGCGCTTTCCCGACCTGCACCACTTCGTCGTGGGTCACGCCACGGGCGATGCCTACGAGCGCTCACTGCGCGAGATCGCGCGCGCGGCCGGGCTCGAAGCGCGCGTGCACTTCGTCGGCAACGTCAGCGAGGACGAGAAGGTCGACCTGCTGCAGCGCGCGCGGGTCTTCGTGCACACGCCGGTTGATTCGCCCGACGGGGGCTTCGAGGGCTTCGGCATCGTGTACCTGGAGGCGGCGGCCTGCGGCACGCCCTCGATCGGGACGCGCGGCAGCGGCGCGGAGGACGCCATCGTGCACGGCGCGAGCGGGCTCCTCGTCGCGCCCGACGCGGAATCGGCGGCGCGCGCGCTGGAGCAGATCCTGGTCGACGAGCCGCTCCACGAGCGACTGCGGACGGGCGCGCGCGAGCACGCCGCCCGATCCTCGTGGGACGACAACGCGCGCGCGGTGCTCGACGTCTACGCGACCGTCCTGCGCAGGGGGCGCGCGTGAAACAGCGCCTGGCCGAGCTGCTGCGCAGCCGTTTCTTCCGCGACACGGCCACGCTGCAGGTCGCGGGGATGGTCAACCAGGTCAGCCAGTTCGCGTCGACGGTCGTGCTGGCCTTCCTGCTGGGCGCGCGCGGACAGGGCCTGTTCGTCACGGCGATCACGCTGCAGGGGCTGCTCCATTTCCTGATCAACACCGGCGTCGTGCCGGCGACGGTCAGCCAGATCGCGGCCGCGCACGTGCGCGGCAACCACGACAAGACCGCCGGTTGGATCGCGTTCCTGGCCAAGTCGTCGCTGGTCTTCGGCCTGGCGGTGCTCGTGGTCGGCTGGCTCGTGCTGCCCTGGTTCGGCGAGCGCTTCTACGACTCGCGCGACGTCGGCACGTGGGCCCTGTGGCTGTGCCTCGAGCCGATCTTCGACCTGCCGCGCACCGTCGCCGCGGCCGCCTTCCAGGGGACGCGACGCATGCGCGCGCTGGCGCAGGTCGAGAGCGCGGACGAGGTCGTGCGCTTCTTCCTGGTCGTCGTGGGCGCGGTGATCACGGGCTCGCCCGCGGGTGCCGTCGCCGGGATGGTCCTGGCGGCGGTCTTCGGCTCGATCCTGGCGATCGAGCTCTACGCTCACGCGCGCCACGACGGCGGGCCGCCTCTGCCTGGACCGAAGGAGATCCTGGCGCGGATGCGCGAAGTTCCTCTGTGGCGCGGGATGCGCCTGGGGATCCGCGTCGGTGTGCTGAAGAACGGCACCGCGCTCTTCCTGACGATCTTCCCGCGCCTGATCATCGGCAAGGTCGTCGGCCTCGAGTGGGTCAGCTACTTCCACATCGCGCAGCGGATCCTGACGATCCCGACCATGCCGATGCTGGGCGTGTCGCGCACGTCGCTGCCGGCGCTGGCCGAGCTGGCCGGCAAGAAGGACTGGGTCGGTTTCCGGCGCCTGTTCACGCGCATCACGTTGATCACCGGCTCCCTGATCGCGGTGGCGATGGCGCTCATGATCGTGCTGATCCCCTGGCTCGCCGGCACGGTGTTCCCGGCCGACTACGTCCGGCCCGTGTTCACGTACGCCTGGATCCTGGCCATCGGGTACGTGCCCTACGCCTTCGCGGCGGCGATCGACTCGGTCTACATCGCGACGAACCAGGTGAAAGCCTGGCTCTGGCTGACGGTCATCGGCGCGGCCGTGACGATCCCGACCAACGTCTGGCTGATCCTGAACGTGCGCTACACCGGGGTCGCGTGGGGGATCGCGCTGTACCAGTCGTGGGTCCTGGTGCACCTGGGCTACATCTACTGGCTCATGTACCGTTCCGGGCGAGGTGGGTTCGGCACGCCCAGCGCGCGCGACGTCGAGGACGCGCGCGTGCTCGAGGCGGCGGCTGTCGACCTGTCCGGGCGCGCCAGCGGGGCGCGCGAGTGACGCCCTCGCTCGACTGACGTCATGCGCATCCTCTTCCTGAACGACCTGCACGATCCGCGCATCGGGTCGTCGATCCGGCAGATGTACCAGCTCGGGGCGCACTTGCGCGGGTTGGGGCACGAGACGGCGCTCGTCACGACGGTGGCGGACCGCGCGCAGGCCACGCCGACCACGATCGAGGGGATGACCGCGTTCCGACTGTGGAGCGATGCGAGCGCACGGTTCCGGGCCTGGACGTCGCTCGACAACGCTGCCGTGCGCGAGCCGTACGCGCGCGTGCTGGCGGAGTGGCGGCCGGACGTCGTGCATGCGCACTTGATCCACGGCCAGCTGGGCTACGCGACGCTGACCGCCGCGCGCGAAGCCGGCGCGGGCGTCGTGTTCACGGCCCACGACGTGATGACGTTCTGCTACCAGAAGCTGACCTGCTTCCACGGCGGCGAGGCAGCCGGCGGCAGGTTGCGCGACTACTCGGCCTACTGGCAGAAGTGCATCCCGTGCCAGCGCCTGCGCTACAACCCCTGGCGCAATGCGCGCATCCGCAGCGTGCTGGCGCGCGACGTCCACCGCTTCACGGTCGTCTCGGACGAGCTCGGCGTCGTGATCCGCGCGAACCGCATCCGCGTCGACCGCACGGTGCACAACGCGGTGCGCGCCCAGGCCGTGATGCCTTCGCCGGCCGAGGTGGCCGCGTTCCGCACGCGCTTCGGCCTCCAAGGCGCGCTCGTGATCGCGATCGGCGGCCGCCTGCACGAGCAGAAGGGGGTCGGGCAGCTGCTCGCCATGCTGCGGGTCCTGCGCCCGCGATTCCCGAGCCTGCGCCTGCTCGTCATGGGCCGCACCGACCTCTGGGAACGCGAGTTCGCGGCCCGTGCGCAGGCCCTGGGCGTCGCCGATCTGGTCGTGCCCACGGGCTGGCTGGAGGGCGCCGAGCTGCAGGCGGCGTACGCCGCCACCGACGTGTTCGTCACGCCCTCGATCTGCTTCGACACGTTTGGCCTGGTCAACCTGGAGGCGATGGAGCACCGGAAGCCCGTGGTCGCGACCCTGTTCGGCGGCAGCCCGGAGGTCGTCCAGGACGGCGTCACGGGCTTCGTGGCGAACCCGTTCGACGTGGAGGCCTTCGCCGCCGCGATCGGGCGCCTGCTCGAGCAACCGGACCTGCGCCTGCGGATGGGCGCCGCGGGCCGCGCACGCCTGGAGGAGCACTTCCTGATCCCGCGCCTGGCCGGCGAGTTCCTGGAGGAGTACGCGCTGGCGCGCACCGCGGCCGCTCGCGGTGCGGCGAGCGGGACTCCGGCTCCGTGAAGGTCCACCCACACAAGTCTTGACCGGGGCTTACTTTGCGTAAACCTACCGTGCCGGGTAGAGTTTCCTGCCGCAGCGGTCCCTTCCTGTCCGACGAAGTACCTTCGTAGGACCCGACCGCGGCTCGCTCGCGCTCTCCTTCGAGTCCACACCTTCGATGCGCAAGACCCTGCTGACGTACGTGAAGCCCCACGTCCAGGAAGACCCCCTGGCGATGATCCTGGGGATCACCTACCTGGGCGCCAGCCTCGAGAAGGCTGGCATTCCGGTCGAGCTGTGCGACGAGCGGATCATCAACGACGCGTACATGCGCGAGGCGATCGAGCGCAACGACGTGATCGGCTTCGACGCGCTGACGCCCAACATCCGGCGTGCGATCGCCTGGGCCAAGTACGCCAAGAGCAAGGGCAAGATCACGGTGATGGGCGGCCCGCACGCGTCCGTCGACCAGGGGATCTTCCTCGACAGCGGGCACTTCGACTTCGTGCTCAAGGGCGAGGCCGAGGAGACGCTGCCGCAGTTCCTGCGCGCGTTCGACGGCAACGACTGGAAGGCGCTGGGCGACGTCCCGGGCCTGGCCGCGATGCGCGATGGCCAGCTGGCGATCGACAACGCCGCACCGCCGCTGATCAAGAAGCTGGACGAGCTGCCGATGCCGGCGCGCCACCTGCTGCCGATGGAGCGCTACTTCCAGCTCAACCCCGAGAAGCTGGCCTACGTGTTCACGACGCGCGGCTGCCCCTTCAAGTGCATCTTCTGCCAGAAGGAGCTGACGGGTCGCGGCTTCCGCGTGCGCTCGACCGAGCTGATCGTCGACGAGCTCCAGCACATCGTCAAGACGTACAACCCGGGCGTCGTCCTCTTCGTGGACGAGATCCTGACGCTGCGGAAGAAGCGCATCCACGAGATGTGCGACGAGATCATCCGCCGCGGCCTGAAGTTCGAGTGGATCGCGAACACGCGGGCGGACTGCGTCGACTACCCGCTGCTCAAGCACATGCACCGCGCCGGTTGCCGGCGCATCTACTACGGCTGGGAATCGGGCAGCCAGCGGATGCTGGACGTGCTCAAGAAGGACCTGACGCCCGAGGTGATCGTCGAGGCCGCGCGCATGACGCGCCGTGCCGGGATCTGGGCCAAGGTCTACCTGATCGTCGGCTCGCCGGGCGAGACGAAGCTGGACATCGAGGAGACCGAGAAGGTCCTCAAGCTGGCCGGTCCCGACCTCGTGCGCGTCAGCGTGTTCAACCCGCTGATCGGCACGGAGAGCTGGGACGGCTACCTGGCGAACATCGACCTGACGGACCTGTCCGAGAACTACGTGTCGTCGAATCGCTCGGCCTACCAGCACGAGCACTTCACGCAGGTCGAGCTCGAGGAGATGCGCAAGAACATGGTGCGCAGCTACGAGCGCTGGTACTACGCCTACCCGCAGCGCACGCGGCGCTTCATGGAACGCGCGCTGTACTACCTCGAGAACCCGCAGTTCGGCCGCAAGCGCCTGGGCCGCGCGCTGGGCCTCGTGCCGCCGCCGCGCAGCGAAAACGTCGCGGACCGCGTGATGGCCGAGTCGAAGCTGCAGGCGCTCCCGCGCTCTTAGCTCCCGCGCGCTTGCGCGCGGGGCCACCAGTACTTCTGGGTTCTCCCGCGCGCCGAGGGTGGTTCACCAGAGCGTGAACAGCGCCACTTCCATCGCGAAGGCCTGCGCCAGCGCCGCGCCGACGACGCGCCGCAGCGAAGCGTCGTCCAGTGGTCCGTCGCACACCGCGAGGCCAGCGAGCCACGGGATGCAGTAGAGCCAGATCCGCTCGGTCTCCAGGTGATGGAGCGCGCCGAAAGACAGGATTGCGAGCGTCGCCAGGGCCGCGAGCTTCCACGCGTTGCCGCGCAAGCCGTCGCGGCGGACCCGCGCCGCGCAGATCGCCACGAGCGCGCCCCCCGCGCCGATCGCGAAGGCCACGGCATTGCCGTAGGAGAGGCGCGCGTAGTCGCTGCGCGCGCGTTGCGCGCGCACCCGATCCATGAAGGCGCGAGCCTGCTCCAAGGCTCCGCCCAGGCCGTCCCACAACGCGTAGTCCGTGACCAGGAAGAGGACGACGGCCGAGCCCACGAAGCTTGCGCCGCAGATCGCCAGCGGTTTCCAAGCGGCTGCTCCTGAACGGACCAGCGCGTAGAGGAGGAGCGCGATCCCGAGGGGGAACGTCGAGAAGCTCACGCAGCTCGCGACGCACAACGCGACACCGGCCAGCACGGCGTCGCGCGCTCGACCGCGGCTCCCGAACGCGCGCAGACCGAGCCACAGGGCGATGCTCGCGAAGAGCAGGAACACCGCGTCCATCGCCGTGCAGGTGAAGTCGAGGAACGCCGGCGCGCAGGCCACGCAGAGGGCTCCCTGGCGCGCCGCCCGGGTCATCGTCAGCTCGCGCAGAGCCAGGTACGCGCACGGCAGGGAAAGCGACGCCAGCGCAAGCACCGCGATCCCCGCCACCAGCGACTGGATGCCGAACGTGCGCTGGACCGCGTAGAGCAGCACGGTGTGACCGGGCGGGAAATGCCGGCCGTGCGTGGAGAGCTGCGGCGCGAGCTCGACGTGGTGCGCGACGAACTTGCGCAGATCGGTGATGCCGCGCGCGTCTTGCCAGAACTCCTCGTGCGCGTAGTAATCGAACCGGGCGCCGAGCGCGGCGGGCGGCTCACGCACGAGGAAGAGCGCCCAGGCCAGCGCGGCCGCCACCACGACGAGCGCCAACGGGAACGTGCGCGCCGAGGTGCGCTCGGGATCGCTGAGCCGCGGGGCGAGCACGGTCACAGCGACGGCCGCGAGCGCGAAAACCCACGCCGTCGGTCGCACCGCCGGAAACCAGGATACGTAGAGCGGGGTCAGGGCCCGCCGACCCCCAACGGGGACCAGCATGTCGGTCCGCAACACCAGGACGTCCAGCAACCACAAGCCGAGCAGGACGGCGAAACTGCCCGCGATCCAGGCGCTTCCGACGCGCAGCTCGGTCGACGCGAGCGACGGTGGCTCGCGGAACTCCGCCCCCGGCTTGCCGCCCGCCGCTCCCGGCTTGCCGCCCGTCATGGCGGCGAAGGATACGCGGCCGCGCCGGCTGCCGTGCGCCCATCCTCGCCGGTCGGACCAGCCTGAGGCCGAGAACCATTCGAGGCCTCTCGCGCCGCGAAGCGGCGCCACTCGGATTTGAGAGAGCGTAGGACCTATTTGTTCTCGCTCTCTCTGCGGCGTGGAGGTGACCCGCTGCGATGCCTACGATGCGCGACCCGCCGCTGGGCTCCCCGCACCCGCCCGGCCGGACCCCGAGGTCGCTCCGCATGTCCGGTCCAAAGCTCGCCGCGCTCGCCGCCGCCCTCGTCGCGCTCGCCACCCCGGCCGTCGCGCAGACGAAGCTCCTGCGCTTCCCCGACGTCCACGGCGACCGCGTCGTCTTCTGCTACGCCGGCGACCTGTGGCTGGCGCCCTCGACGGGCGGCACGGCGACGCGCCTGACCGCGCACCCGGGGCTCGAGCTCTTCCCGAAGTTCTCGCCCGATGGAGCCTGGATCGCGTTCACGGGGCAGTACGACGGCGACGAGCAGGTGTACGTCGTGCCCAGCCAGGGCGGCGTGCCCAAGCAGCTCACGTTCTACCCCGCGCGCGGGCCGTTGCCGTCGCGCTGGGGCTACGACAACCAGGTGTACGGGTTCACGCGCGACGGGCGCTCGGTCCTGTTCCGTTCCATGCGCGACGGCTGGGACCTGACGGACACGCGGCTCTACACCGCGCCTCTGGGCGGCGGACCGCCGGTGGCTCTGCCGATGCCCGTGTCGGGCGGCGGCGACCTGTCGCCCGACGGGAAGCAGGCCGTCTACTCGCCGCTGACGCGCGATTTCCGCACTTGGAAGCGCTACGAGGGTGGCTGGGCGCAGGACCTCTACGTCTACGACCTGGCCAGCGCGAAGATCGAGCCCGTCTCGCACAGCAAGCGCACCGAGCGCGATCCCATGTGGATCGAGAGCCGCATCTGGTTCGTGTCGGACCGCGACGGGACGCTCAACCTCTACTCGTACGACCTGGACTCGAAGAAGACCGAGCAGCACACGCGCGAGACGACCAGCGACGTGCGCTGGGCCAGCCGCGGCGATGCGGGCGAGATCGTGTACGAGCTGGCCGGCGAACTGGTCGTGTTCGACACGAAGCAGAACACATCGCGCAAGCTCGACATCCGCGTGCCCGACGACGGCGTGTCGTCGCGGCCGGCGCGCGTCGCGGCCGGCGGGCGCATGGAGGGCTCGGGTCTCTCGCCCAAGGGCGAGCGCGCGCTGTTCGTGGCGCGCGGCGACGTGTTCACGGCGCCGATCGAGAAGGGATCGGTGCGCAACCTGACGCACTCGTCGCGCGCGCACGAGCGCCAGGCCGCGTGGTCGCCGGACGGCGCGCGCGTGGCCTACATCTCGGACGTCACGGGCGAGGAGGAGATCTGGGTCGTGGCCCAGGACGGCAGCGGCCAGCCGGAGCAGCTCACGCGCGAGTCGAAGGAGCGCAAGACCGGCCTCGATTGGTCGCCGGATTCGAAGCGGATCGCGTTCACGGACAAGAGCGGGCGCATCTCCGTGCTCGACGTCGGGACGAAGAGCGTGACCGAGGTCGCGCGTGACAAGGGTGGCGAGGTGGGCGACCACCGGTGGTCGCCCGACTCGGCCTGGATGGCGTTCTCGCTGGCCGACGAGAACGGCCTGCGCTCGCTGTGGATCTGGGGCGGCTCCGACGGGGGCCTGCGCCGCGTCACGGACGAGATGTGGAGCGAGAGCCAGCCGATCTGGGATCCCTCGGGCGACTACCTCTGGTTCCTGTGCGACCGCGAGTTCGCGCCGCAGCTCATGGGCCTGGAGTGGAACTTCGCCGTGAATCGCTCGACCGGCGTGTACGCGCTGGCGCTGAAGAAGGACGGCGCGCACCCGTTTCCGCCGGAGAGCGACGAGGTCTCAGTCGACGGGCAGGACCCCAAGAAGGAAGGCGAGCCGAAGAAGGACGAGTCGAAGCCAGGCGACGCGAAGGACGAGAAGAAGGACGACGACAAGGACAAGGACGCCAAGAAGCCGCCCAAGCCTGTCGTGATCGACTTCGAGGGTCTGGCGCAACGCGTCGTGCGCCTCCCGGTCGACCCCGACAACTACGACTCGTTGACCGCCAACGAAAAGCACCTCTTCTTCATGAAGCGCGGCGCGTCCTACTACGGCCGCGACAGCGAAGCGAAACCCGCCTTGATGGTCTTCTCGCGCGAAGACCGCAAGGCCACGACGCTCGTCGAGGACTGCCAGGGCTACACGCTCTCCGCGGACGGCACGAAGATCCTCACGCGCTCGGACGGCAAGTTCGCGCGCTACGACGCGACTGCCAAGGGCAAGGACTCGAAGAAGGACGTCTCGACGGCGGGCCTCTTCGTTGACCGCGTGCCCAAGGACGAGTGGCGCACCGCCTTCCACGAGGTCTGGCGGCGCTTCCGCGACTACTTCTACGTCCCGAACATGCACGGCTACGACTGGGAGGCGCTGCGCCGCCAGTACGAGCCGCTGCTCGAGCACGTCGCGCACCGCGCCGACCTGAACTACGTGCTGGGGGAGATGGTGGCCGAGCTGAACGTCGGGCACGCCTACGTGACGGGCGGCGACTGGGACCTGCCCGAGAGGCACACCGTCGCGCTGTTCGGCGGCCGGCTCGAGCTCGAGCAGCAGTCCGGCAAGTACCGTCTGGCGCGCATCCTGCGCGGCCAGAACGAGGAGGAACGCTACCGCTCGCCGCTGACCGAGGTCGGCGTGAAGGTCGACGTGGGCGACTACGTGTTGGCGATCGACGGCGCGGATCTGCGCTCGGACGAGGACCCCTACAAGCAACTGCGCGACAAGGCCGACCGCCCGGTCGAGCTGACCGTGAACGCGCGGCCGACGCTGGACGGCTCGCGCAAGGTCGTGTTCCGGCCGCGCTCGTCCGAGACGGACCTCTTCTACCTGGACTGGGTGCTGACGACGCGCGAGCGCGTGGACAAGCTCTCGGGCGGCCGCCTGGCCTACATCCACGTGCCCGACATGGGCGAGGACGGCATCCGCGAGTTCTCGAAGTGGTTCTACGGCCAGATCCGCAAGCAAGGCCTGATCGTCGACGACCGCAACAACGGCGGCGGCAACGTCAGCCAGATGTTGATCGAGCGCTTGCGGCGCGTCGTGCTCGCGACGGAATTCTCGCGCAACAGCGACTACACCGGCACGTACCCGCAGGTCGTCTTCCACGGGCCGATGGTCTGCCTGATGAACGAGAACTCGGCCTCGGACGGCGACATCTTCCCGTGGATGTTCCAGGAGTCGAAGCTCGGCCCCGTGATCGGCAAGCGCTCGTGGGGCGGCGTGGTCGGCATCACGAACCACGGCCCCCTGATCGACGGCGGCACGGTGAACGTGCCCGAGTTCGGCCATGCCGACGCGACCGGCCAGTGGGCCGTCGAGGGCTGGGGCGTCGAGCCCGACATCGAGGTCGAGAACGACCCCGCCTCGGTGATCGCCGGCAAGGACCCCCAGCTCGAGCGTGCCGTGCAGGAAGTTCTCGAAGCGATCCGCAAGAACCCGCGCAAGCTCCCCAGCCGCCCCGCCGACCCGGTCAAGACCAAGTAGACAAGGGTGTCAGACACCTTGCACCGAGTTCCGCGAACCTCGCACCGTATACGGCGTCCTCAGCCAGGCTCCGCCGGTGGCGACCGTAGAGCTTCGCCGCCCCGCTCGTGCTGATCCCGAACTTCCGGCCCAAGTCCCGGAGCGGCGTCCCGCAGAGGTCGCGCAGCAGTCCGGCCTCGAGCCGCAACGTGGTCTCGCCGGGCGTCTGCGGCCCGTTCATCGAACGCAGCTGCCCGAGCACGGCGCGCACGGCCGCTTCACCGCAGAGGGGCACTCCGACCTTGCCCCGGTCCGCAAGCCACGCATTCTCGCGAAACCACTCGAGGACGACGGGTGTCGTGGCGGTTCGGAGGTCGTCGAGCGGGTCCGGTGCGCGCGGATCGCGTTGAAGTCGCAACTCGAGCCGCAGGTAGTCGTCTCCGCTCATCAGGGGAGCGAAGATCGCTGCCGAATCCGCCCAGGAAGTGACGATGCGATCGTGCCGGCGCACCAGATAGGCTCGCATCCAGCTGCGCGACAGCCACGGCGCACCCTGGCCTCGCGCGTACCAGAATGCGCTGCTGTGCACATGGTCCTCCGGCCGCTTGACCAACCCGGCTGCCACGGGGTTTGCGTGGATGTAGCGGATCAGATCGATCTGATACCCCTCCGTGTCGACGAGCTTCGACTGGAAGCGACCCCGGAACAGCGAGCCGTCCCGACCCCGCCGCCTGTTGAAGTAGCGCACGTAGCCGTTCTGGACTTGCCGCATGGCCTCCGCCAGATTGCCGTGCGGGCTGTAGACCAGCAGATGGAAGTGATTCGTCATGAGGGAGAAGGCGTGGACCTCGATGCGCCCTGCGCGGACCTGTTGCGCCAGCAGGGCTCGGAAGGCGCGGTAATCCCTCCGGTCCTCGAAGACGGGTCGCTGCGCGATCCCGCGGTTGTAGACGTGGTGCCACGTCCCCGGATGGTCGTCCCTCGGCTTCCTACCCATCGCGTCGCTCCTGCTCCCGAATGGGGCAGCCCCGGACGGTGGGACAAGGTGTCTGACACCCTTGTCCACCGGGCTGCCATTCGTGAGGACGAACGGCAGGGCGAACGGTTGCAGGTGCAAGGTGTCTGACACCGTTGTCCACCAGTGTGGTTCTGCGGACCGCGCGGAGCAGGCGCGGCTCTTCAATGCGTGCTTCAAGAAGCAGGTCGATGCGGCGGTGCTGGCGTGGCGCTACGACGAGAACCCGCATGGGCACGCGTTGTCGTTCGTGCAGCGCACGGGCGCGGGCGAGGCGGTCTCGGGCTACGCCTGCACGCCGCGGCGGGCGGTGCCGGCGGGGGACGACGCGCGCGCGGCGGTGATCGGGGAGACGGGGGACGTCATGACGCTTCCGGCGTGGCGCGGGCGCGGATTGTTCAGCGCGCTCGACGGTGCCGCATTGGCCGAGGCGCGGCGCAAGAAGTGGCCGATCGTGTTCGGGTTGCCGAACCGGCGCTCGACGCACATCTTCCTGGAGCTCGGGTGGGAGCGCGTCGGCACGCTGCGGCCGTGGACCTTCCTCCTGCGCAACGACGCGGCCGCACGGACCGTGCGCGCCCGCGAAGGACGTTGGCGCGCGTGGCTCGCGCCGTTCGCGGCGCGCGCCGGCCGCCAGGCTCGCGACCGTCTGCGTGCGCGCGCCGGGACCACCTTCGACGTGCGTCCGCTGAGCGCCTTCCCGCCCGAGGTCGAAGCCCTGGCGCGCGCGGTCGAGCCGGCCTTCGCGCTCATGGTGCGTCGCGACGCGAGGGTCCTGACGTGGCGCTTCCTGCGCAGCCCATCCGGCCTCCACCGTGCGATCGGGGTCTTTGCCGGCGCGCGCCTGGCGGCCTACGTGGTCGTCCAGGTCCCGCGGCCCGGCGCGTCGAACGGCTACCTGGTGGACGTGCTCGCGGCCGACGATGCGGCGCTCGCGGCGGCCATGGAGGCCGGCCTCGCGGCTCTCGAGCGCGCGGGAGCCTCCACCGTCCAGGCCACGGCGATCGACGGCTCGTGGTGGAGCGCGGTCCTGCTGGGCGCCGGTTTCGTGCCGCCCAAGCCCGACAACCACCTGAGCGTGATCGTCCACGTGCTGCGGCCCGACCACCCGCTGGCCGCGGCCGCGCGCGACGCGCGCCGCTGGTACCTGACGGACGGCGATCGCGACGACGAGACGATGGGATAGGATTCCGCTTTCACGTGGGACTCAAGCACAGGATGAAGCGCGCCGCGGGCGAGGCCTGGGCCCGCCTGCTGTTCCACACGGGGCTGCACGCGGTCGTGAACCGCCTGATGCCGCGACGCATGCTCGTGCTGGCAGGCCACTGCGTCAGCGCGCCGACGTGCGACAGCCTGCCCAAGGACATGAAGATACGCGGCGAGGACCTCGAGCGGATCCTGCGCTGGCTGGCGAAGCGCTACGACGTCGTGCCGATCGGCGAGGGCGTGCGGCGCATCGAGTCGGGGAACGGCGGCCGCTCGATCGCCGTGCTGACGATGGACGACGGCTACCGCGACAACCGCACGCACCTGCTGCCGATCCTGGAGCGCGTGGGCGTCGGCGCGACCGTGTACCTCGAGACGCGGCCGCTCGACGAGCGCCGCGCGAACTGGACGCACAAGCTGTTCGGCTGCCTCGAGCGCACGGAGCCCGAGGCCTTCATCCACCGCTTCACCGAGATCGCGCACGACAAGAAGGGCGGCATCGTGCTGAATCAGCTCGTGCCGCACGGCGAAGCGACGACGTACAACATCAAGCGCTTGCTCAAGTACGAGTTCGACCCGGCCGAGCGCGACCGTGCGCTCGACGTGCTGTTCGCGGAGCTGGGCGGCGACGACCGCGCGCTGACCGACGCGCTCTACATGACGTGGGACGACGCGCGCGCGCTGCAGAAGGGCGGCGTCGAGCTGGGCGGGCACACCGTGACGCACCCGATCCTGTCCAAGCTCGCGCCCGACGCGCAGCGCGCGGAGATCGAGGGCTGCCACGCGTCGCTCGCGCGCGGGCTGGGCCAGTCACCCGTGAGCTTCGCGTACCCATTCGGGCGGAACTGGGATTTCGACGCCGAGTCGGCCGGCGCGGCGCGCGCGGCCGGTTTCGCGTCCGGCACGACGACGCACCCGGGCGTGCACCAGCGCGGTGGCGACCTCTACCGCATCCCGCGCGTCATGATCGACGAGGACGTGCAGCTCCATCGGATCGCCGCCGAGGCCTGCGGCGGATTCCAGCTCCTGCGCCGGATCGGGATCGATCTCGCCGGGTAGCGACGGCTCAGAAGATGAAGCAGTAGGTGGGGCTGTGGGTCCGCTCGTACCAGCGCCAGGCGTGGTACGCACCGAAGGCCAGGCCCGCTGCGGCGAGCGGGACGACCACGACGAGCCAGTCCCTCGCCGAGCCGCGCACGCGCCCCACGACGCTCAGAAGATGTTGTAGATGAAGGGCGAGGTCGAGTCGTCGCCGAACACGATCAACGCGGCGAGCAGGATCAGCACCAGCGCCAGCGGGGCGACGATGTAGAGCCAATTCTCGCGGAGGAACTGCTTCATGAGGGTCTCCGGGCGGCGCGGCCGCCCGCGGGAATCCTATCCGATCGGCGGCGGCGAGGCCTCCCCTGGAGGACCCGCGCCGGCGGGGCTCAGAACAGGGTGTAGATGAAGGGCGCCACGAGGGGGGAGCTGGCCGCGACGACGAGCAGGCTGCCGATCGTCAGGAGGATCACGACCAGGGGCATCAGGTACCAGTGGCCGCGGCGGGTGAACGCGAGCAGCAGCTCCGCGATCGTGCCAAGGCGGCGCCCCAGCTTGAAGAGCACGAAGAGGACGATCGTCAGGACGAAGGCCACGAGGACCAGCTGGCTCCAGGCCGGCGGCAGCTTGGCGACCAGAGCCGCGCCGCCGATCGCGATCGTGAAGACGAGGCCGAGCATCGCGGCCACGATGCCGTAGGCCTTCCAGGCGGCGATGTCGCGGTAGGTGCGCGCGTAGAGCGTGCCGAGCACGGCTACGAGGACCGCATAGAAGTACGGCCACCGCTTCGGCGGACGTTCCTTGGTGAACGGCTCGATCGCCGCGGCCGTCTTCGGCGCGAGATCGCCGGCCAGCACGCCGCGCGCGTCGAGCTCGTCGTGCACGGCGGTCGCGAGCGCGCGGTTGCCGGATGGATCGAGGTGCCAGTCGACCTTGTAGTAGAGCGGCGCCTTCTCGTCCTCGGGCACGTAACTGCGGCGCAGCGCGTCGCGCACGTCGATCGTCTCGATGCCCAGGTCCTTCGACATCGCCAGAAACGTCTCGACCGGCTGGTCGGGCGACCAGGCGACGTCGGGCTGGAGCGCCGGCACCGTGCGCGGGTCGGGCGTGTCACGCAGCCAGCGCCGCACGTTCGAGAGCGGATTCAGGCCCAGGATCTGGGCCTCGAGCGCCTCGCGCGCCTCGGGGACGATCGAGACCTTGCCCGGGATCGGCACGACGACGAGCTTCGCGCCCAGCGTGGCGCACGTCTTCTGCGCGGTCTCCAGCGCGGCGCGCGTGCGGCGCAGGGCCTGCTCCATGAACGGCGGCGGCTGGCGCCAGTACGCGGCGTGCTCCATCTCGAGCGCAGGGCCGCCTTCGGGCCGCCAGGTCGGCGGCTTCTGACCGAAACTGGTCAGGAGCTTACCGACCGCGAAGTTCTCGAACCAGGCGCGCTCACCCGGGTCGCTAAGGACCACCAGCTCGCGCGGGCCCGTCACCGAGAAACGCGGCTTCGGGAACCGCCGGTAGTTCAGCTCGCCGTTCCAGTACAGGTCGTTCTCGTAGGCGAACAGGAGCACGACGTCGGGCTGGAACGCTGCGCCGTTCTTCTCGAGCCAGACGACCTCCTGGTCGGTCGACCAGCCCTCGGTGCCCGTGTTCACGACGTCGAGCGGGCGGCCTTCGGCGCGCCACCAGCGCTCGAGGAGATCGGGGAAGAGATCTTCGCGGTCGACCGTGTAGCCCAGCGCGAACGAGTCGCCCAGCACGATGACGCGCTTCGTCCCGGCCGGCTTGGCCGGGCTCGACATGGGGTCGTCGCGCAGGCCCAGCGCGTTCGTCGCGATCGTGATGTCGAACTCGCGGGTCGAACGGTGCACGCGCGCGTCGGGGCGCTTCGACCAGCCCGTGTCGGGGTCGAAGCGGTTCACCGTCGGCTGCGGCCCCAGCCCGAGCAGGCGCAGCCCGACTTCGGCCACGAAGAGCGCCAGGAGGGCGCTGACGACGATGCACAAGAGGACGTTGACCGCGCGCATCAGCTCACCATCGCGGTGACGGAATCACCGTGGTGACGCAGGTGGAAGCGCGTCTCGGCGATCTTCTTCTTGGCTTCCTTGCGCACGACGTAGTTGTTCAGGAACAGGAGGTCCATGCCGGACAGGCTGAACGTGTTGAACGCGTGCGCAGGCGACTCGACGATCGGCTCGCCCTTCAGGTTGAACGACGTGTTCATGATCACGGGCACGCCGGTCAGCTCGCCAAAGCGCCGGATCAGCCCGTGGTAGGCCGGGTTCGTGTCCTTGAACACGGTCTGCAGGCGGCCCGAGCCGTCCTCGTGCGTGATCGCCGGCAGCACCGAGCGCTTCTCCATGCGCACGGGCGCCACGTAGAGCATGAAACGCGCCGGAAAGTGCTTCTCCGCGTCGGCGATCTCGAAGAATTCGTCGGCGCGTTCTTCGAGCACACTCGGCGCGAACGGCCGGAACGCCTCGCGGAACTTGATCGTCGCGTTGAGCTTGTCCTTCATCTCCGCCCGGCGCGGGTCGGCGATGATCGAGCGCGCTCCCAGCGCGCGCGGCCCGAACTCGAAGCGCCCGCGGAACCAGCCGCACACCTGGCCGTCGACCAGTTGCTGCGCCGCGAAGTCGTAGAACTTCTCGTCGTCGGCGAAGTGCTCGAAGGGGATGTCGTACTTGCGCAGGAACTCCTCGATCTGCGCGTCGGAGTACTCGCTGCCCAGGTAGGCGTGGTCGAGCGCCGGCCCGCGCGGCTGACCGAGCACGTGGTTGTAGGCCCAGTACGCCGCACCCACCGAGCCGCCGTCGTCGCCCGGCGCGGGCATGATGTAGAGCTCGTCGAACGGACCCTGGCGCAGCACCTTGTAGTTGGCCACGGAGTTGAGCGCGACGCCGCCGGCCATGACGAGCTTCTTGAGACCCGTCAGCTCGTGCAGGTGCTTCGCCATGGCGAGCACCACGTCCTCCGTCACTTTCTGGATGCTGGCCGCGATGTCGCAGTAGAACGGGTCGAGCGACGTGTCGCCCAGCTTCGGATCGCGCGCCGGCCGCCCGAAGTGCTCGCCGAACGCCGGCGTCAGCGTCGTGTCGGGCGAGAAGTGGTACGCGAAGTACTTCATGTCGTGCCACAGACTGCCGTCGGGCGCGACCGTGATCATCTCGCGGATCTTGTCGACGAAGCGCGGCTTGCCGTAGGGGTGCATCCCCATCAGCTTGTACTCGCCCTCGTTGACCTCGAACCCGCAGTAGGCGGTGAACGCCGAGTACAGGAGGCCAAGCGAGTGCGGAAAGCGGATCTCCTTCAGGATCTCGAGCTTCGTGCCGCGCCCGACGCCCATCGTCGACGTGGTCCACTCGCCGGCGCCGTCGACCGTCAAGATCGCGGCCTCGTCGAACGGCGACGTGAAGAAGCTTGCCGCCGCGTGCGACACGTGGTGCTCGGCGAACAGGATCTTTGCAGCCGGGATCTTGAGGCGCCGCGTCATGTGCGACTTGATCCACAGCTTGTCGCTGATCCAGCGCTGCATCGACTCGCGGAACACGGCCGACGAGCGCGGGAACGTGCTCATCGCGGTCAGCAGCATGCGCTCGAACTTGACGAACGGCTTCTCGTAGAAGACGACGAAGTCGACGTCGTGGATCGTGGCGCCCGCCATCTTGAGGACGAAGTCGATCGCCAGCGTCGGGAAGCCGGAGTCGTGCTTCACGCGGCTGAAGCGCTCTTCCTCCGCGGCCGCGACGAGCACGCCGTCCTTGACCAGGGCAGCGGACGAATCGTGATAGTAGAACGAGAGACCGAGGACGATCACGGTGCGGCCTTCAGTCCTGACGCCGCGCGGCCGCGAGCGTGTCGTTCTTCGTGGTCCACGTGGTCCAGTTCCCGCGCGCCTGCCGGCGCACGTGCAGCGGGTCCGCGACGAGCTGGTACACGAGCGCGAACGGCCCCAGCACGAGGTAGTAGAGGAGCGTCAGCAGGATGCGGGAGAGGAGGCTCCCGAATCGCTCGCTGGCCTTGAGGAGGGCGGCTTTCATCGCGGGTGGAATGACTTTCCGACCCCCTATCGGTCCGGGAAGGGGCCCAACAGGATACCCGCGGGCAAGCGCGGATGTCAGCGCGGGCAGACCCCTTGAACGGGCCTGCTGATCCTGTTGGCTGCGCGCGCAGGCTGGAGTCGCGTTCCGCTATTCGACCACGATCACGCCGCGGTGCTCGTCGGCGCGCGTGAGGCGGCCGTCGCCATCCACGTCGCGGTACACAGCCAACTCGACCTGCGTGCCGGGCTCGAGCTGCTGGACGAGGCTCGCGAACGACTCGCGCGTGTCGATGCGCCAGGAATGCTGCCGTCCGCCAACCTGGAGCCGCATGGCGTCGATCTGGTCGCCGCGCCGCAGGCCGAGCTTCGCCGCCGGACCGTCTGGTCGCAATTCGGTCACGAAAACGGGGCGGTTGCGACCGTTTTCACGAGTGCCCACGCGCAGCCCCAGTTGCGCGTAGAGGATCCCGTCGGCCCGTTCCCAGGGCGTCACGCGCAGGGGCCTGCTGGTCCCGTCGCGCTCGACCTTGACCACGACCTCGCGCGACGGGGTCAGGCTGATGCGCGCCAGCCGGTACTCCTCCTGGGAGGCGATGTTGCTGCCCCCGAGGGCCACGATGCAGTCCCCGGTCTGCAGGCCCGCCAGGGAGGCCGGGCTGCCCGGCACGACCTCCTTGACCCGCAAGTGGTCGCTTTCGGGATCGACGTCGAATCCGAGCCACGCCGAGGCCGATTGCAGAGCCCACAGCTGATCGTCCAGGACCTGCTTCACGCGGTCGACCGGGATCGCGAAGCCGATGTTCTGGGCCTGGTGGTTCATGGCCGAGTTGATGCCGATCAGCTCGCCCCGCACGTTCAGGAGCGGCCCGCCGCTGTTCCCGAGGTTGATCCCCGTGTCGGTCTGGATCAGGTCGTCGAACACGAGGCCCGCCGACGGGATCTGCACGTTGCGGTGCAGCCCCGAGATGATCCCCTGCGTGACCGTGTGCGTCTGACCGTAGGGGTTCCCGATCGCGATCACGGTCTCGCCCAGCATCAGGTCCGAGCTCGTCCCGAGCGGGATCGTGTGGAACTCCTTGTCGCCGTCGATCTTGAGCAGCGCCAGATCCTCGCCCTCGACGAACGACACGAGCTGCGCCGGATACGGCACCGGATCATACTGCTTGTCGAAGCTGACCGTGATCTGCCGCGCGCCCTTGACCACGTGGTAGTTCGTGATCACGAAGCCTTCCTTGTTGACCACGACGCCCGTGCCCGAGCCAGTGAACTGCTGCGTCGTCAGCTGTCCCCAGATGTTCTGGCTCGTCGTCACCCCCCCAGTCTGGATGTACACAACCGCCGGGCACGCGTCGCGCGCGACGAGGACGGTCGGCGTGAGCCGCGACCGCAGCGAGGCACCCGCGTCCTGCGCGGCCAGCGTGCCGGCACCTGCGGCGACCACAAAGAGCGTCAGGGCCAGGGCGGGGAGCGGGCGGGGGATCGACATGGCGTTCGTCCGGTGGGGCGAGGGGCCTCCTCGCGTCCGGAAGCGTACGCACGGCGAGCGCTGCCTGTGAGGGACCCCCTCGCACCGATCCGAGCCCCCAGGACCGTCCGGAGGCCGCGTGCAAGCAGGCGACGAGGCCGCAGGGGCAATGGCAGCGGTCCCAACCCGCCGTACCGCCTGCGCGCCACCTGGTACGAACCCCTGGTCGGCTTCTGGTTGGGGCGGCTGCCCGGCGGCCCTCAGCCGCCGGAACACCAATTCTGGTGGGCGATACTGGACTCGAACCAGTGACCTCCACGATGTCAACGTGGCGCTCTAGCCAGCTGAGCTAATCGCCCGGGGTCCTCGCGCCCGCGGCAGGCCGCCGGTCGAGGGGCGGGAAGGTACTGGATCCCGCGGCCCTTCGACAAGGGTGGAGCGCTGGCTAGACTCTTCGCCCCTCGTCCCGGCCCGGCCGGACGAACCTGCCCCCCGAGCCGCGCGAGAAACAGCCTGTGAAAATCGGCGTTCCCAGAGAGATCAAGAACAACGAGAACCGCGTCGCCCTGACCCCGGCCGGCGTGGACCGCCTGCGCGCCCAGGGCCACGAGGTCATGGTCGAGACGAGCGCCGGCACGGGCAGCAGCCTGCCCGACGAGGCCTACCAGAAGGCCGGCGCGAAGATCGCGCCCGACGCCGCGACCGTGTGGGCCAAGAACGACCTGATCCTCAAGGTCAAGGAGCCGCTCGCGCCGGAGTGGGCGATGATGCGCCGCGGTCAGACGCTGTTCACGTACTTGCACCTGGCCGCGGATCGCAAGCTGACCGACGGCGTGCTGGCGACGGGCACGATCGGCTTCGCGTACGAGACGCTCGAGGTCGGTCAGTCGCTGCCGCTGCTCACGCCGATGAGCGAAGTCGCCGGCCGCATGGCGATCCAGGAAGGCGCGAAGTACCTCGAGGCGCCGCTGGGCGGATCCGGGATCCTCCTGGGCGGCGTGCCGGGCGTGAAGCCGGCGCAGGTCGTGATCATCGGCGGCGGCGTCGTCGGCACGCAGGCTGCGCGGATGGCGGCTGGCCTGGGCGCGGACGTCACGATCCTGGACGTGAATCTGGATCGCATGCGCTACCTGGACGAGATCCTGCCGGCCAACTGCTGCACGATCTACTCGACCGGCTACGCGCTGCGCGAGCTCTTGCCGACGACGGACCTGCTCGTCGGCGCCGTCCTGATCCACGGCGCGGCCGCGCCGAAGCTCGTGACACGCGCGGATCTCAAATTGATGCGCAAAGGCAGCGTGATCGTTGACGTCGCCGTCGACCAGGGCGGCTGCATCGAGACGGTGCGCGCCACGACACACGCCGAGCCGACGTACGTCGTCGAGGGCGTCATCCACTACTGCGTCGCCAACATGCCCGGCGCCGTGCCGCGCACGAGCACGTGGGCGCTGACGAACGCGACGCTGCCCTGGGTCGAGAAGCTCGCGAAGCTGGGCCCGGTCGGCGCGATCGAGCAAAGCCCCGAGCTGCGCAGCGCGCTGAACGTCATCGACGGAAAGATCACGTACAAGGCGGTGGCCGAGGCCTTCGGGCTCCCCTTCGTGCCGCCGCTCGAAGCGGTGCGCACGACGCGCTGATCCGCGCGCCGCGGCCGGCATGGAAGCCTGGCAAGCCCTGTTCCTCGGCGCGGTCGAGGGCATCACGGAGTACCTGCCGGTCAGCTCGACAGGTCACTTGACGCTCTTCCAGCGCCTGCTCGGCCTGCCGAACGACGAAGCCAGCCGCGCGTTCTCGATCGTCATCCAGTCGGGCGCGATCCTCGCGGTCCTGTCCTTGTACTGGCCGCGCACGAAGCAGGTCTTCGCGGGCCTCGTCGGTCGCGACGCGTTCGGGCGGCGACTGCTCGTGCTGCTCGTCGCCGCGTTCGTGCCGGCCGCGGTCATCGGACTGGCCCTCGACGACTGGATCGAATCCGTGCTCTTCGGCCTGTGGCCCATCGTCATCGCGTGGTTCGTGGGCGGCGTCGCGATCTTCGCGCTGAGGCCGTTGCGGCAGCCGCACCCCGTCGGCCTGACGCTCGAGGCGCTGTCGATCGGCCAGGCGATCGCGATCGGACTCGCCCAGTGCCTCGCGCTGGCGCCAGGCACGAGCCGCAGCCTCGTCACGATCGCGGCCGGCCTGTTCGTCGGCCTCGCGGGCGTCGCGGCGGTGGAATTCTCGCTGCTGCTCGGCGTGCTGACGCTCGGCGCGGCGACGGCGCACAAGGCCGTATCGGGGGGCACCGCGATGATCGCGAGCTACGGCTGGACGAACGTGGTCATCGGATTCGTCGCCTCGTTCCTGTTCGCGTGGCTCGCGGTGAAGGGGCTCGTCGCTTGGTTGACGACGCACGGACTCGTGCCGTTCGGTGTATATCGCGTGCTGCTCGCGGTCGTCGTGGCCGCGTTGCTCGTGGCGGGCTGGGTTCCGGCCGGCTGACCCCTGATGACGGTCGGCCTGGTCGTCATCGTTCGCCGTCGAATTCGCCGCGTGTGTCGCCCGAATTGACCGCATGGGTGGTGACGGAAATCCGCCCAGGGCCCTTGGAATTGCGCTCCGCGTCTGACAGGCGCACACTCGCCTACGTCCCGCCCCCTGAGGTCCTGTCGAATGCTCCCGCTCGCACGGGTGTTCGCTCTCGGTCTCCTGCTCGTCCTCTCGAGCGCGCAGAGCGCTCCGCAGAGTCCGCCGGACCGTACACCGGCACCTGCCGCCGCGCCCGAGACTGCTCCGGAGCCGGAGCGCGAGGCACTGCAAGCCGCTCGCGACCTGGCAGCGCAGGCGAAAGCGGCGCGCGAGAAGAGTGATCTCGACGAGGCGCGCGCCAAGGCGCTCGAAGCCGTGGATCTGCTCGTCGCGCTCGCGCCGGGCTCGCTCTCGCCCGCCGAAGATCAGCTCTTGGCCGATCTCGGGAGCTTCTCGCACCGTCTCGGCGATCTGGAGACGTCGCGCAGGGCGCGCGAGCGCGTCGTGCTGGAGCGAGAAGGGTGCTCACCTCGCGATGAGGCCCTGCTGGCGCAGGCGTGGGGCAACCTGGCCATCACGCTCGCGACCCAGGGCGAGCTCGAAGCCGCGCGCGCGCTGTTCGAGCGCGTGCTCCAAACCTTGGAGCGCGCGGAGCCGCAGGACAACCTCCAGCTGGCGAGGGCCAATCAGAACCTGGCCATGACGGTCGGGGCCCTGGGCGATCCGGTGGCCGCGCGCGCGCTTCTCGAGCGCGCCATCGAGATCTTCGAGCGGACGCTGCCGGCCGGCCATCCTGAGTTGATGCGGGTGCAAGGCAACCTGGCCACGACGCTGCTTGCCCTGGGCGACGTGACGGCTGCGCGCGCACTCGCGGAGCGCGTGCTGGAGGTCTTCGAGCGCACGCTGCCGCCCGACGATCCGGACCTGACGTCGATGCGGCAGAACCTGGCCATCGCACTCAAGACCCAGGGTGATCTGTCGGCCGCACGCGTGCTCGAGGAGCGCGTGCTCGAGGCTCGCGAACGCACGCTGCCCGCCGACCACCTCGAGATCGCCTGGGCCAGGCAGAACCTGGGGATCACGCTCTTCACCCAAGGCGATTTGCCCGCCGCGCGGGCGCTCCAGGAGCGGGCTGTCGAGGTGTGCGAGCGCACGCTGCCCGCGGACAGTCCCGATCTGGCGGCGGCGCGGGGCAATCTCTCCAACACGCTCCGGTTCCTGGGCGACCTGCCGGCCGCCCGCGCACTCCAGGAGCGGGCGCTCGAGGTGGCCGAGCGCACGATGTCGGCCGATCACTTCGACCTGGCGGCTGCGCGCCTGAACCTGGCCGACACGCTCAGGACCCTGGGCGAGCTCCCCGCCGCGCACGCGCTGGAGGAGCGCGCGCTCGAGGTGTACGAGCGCACACTGCCGCCGGACCACCCCGAGCTGGCGGCGGCGCGGCTGGACCTGGCGGCCACGCTCAGGAGCCAGGGCGACCTGCTCGCGGCGCGAGCGCTGTTCGAGCGCGTGGTCGACGTTCGCGAGCGGACGCTGCCGCCGGACCACCCCGACTTGTCGGCGGCGAGGGCCGACCTGGCCCAGACGCTCGGCGCGCTCTGGAAAGAAGGCGATGAGGCGAACCGACTGGCGCTGGAGCGCCTGTCGCTCGACTTCGTCCGTGGACTGCGCCGGATGACCCAGGCGGCATTGCTGGACGGATCTCCGCGCGAGGTCGAGGAACGGCTGGCCTCGCGCGAGACCGAGCTGGCGTACGCCACCTCGCTGGCGCGGGGCTACGGCCGCATCGACCTGGGACCCGAGCTCACGAGCGAGGTCTTCCTGCTCGGCGAGTCGACGCGCGCCGGCGGCCCGATCGCGGCGCGCCTGGCTGCACGAGCCGCGGACGACCCGATCGGAAGCGACCTCCGCGCGCGGATCGCCGCGGCGACGGAGGAGCTCGCGCGGCTGGCCCAATCGGGCGGCAGCGCCGACGACCTGGGTCGAGCGCGCGCGGCCGTGGACCTCGCCGGCCGGAACCTGGCGCGGCACGCGAGCCGACTCCTCGGCAGCGATGCGCCGCTCGAGCCGACGCTGGCGTCGCTGGCGCGCGAGCTCGGAGCGACCGGCGCGTTCGTCGCCTGGCGGCGGACGATGCAGAGCCGCGTGCAGCCCGGCGATCCGCCCGCCTGGACACACGACGACGACTTGATCGCGTTCGTCCTGCGTCCGCCGGTGCCGTCGAAAGAGGGCGGGTCGGCCGCGCAGGGGCCGCGTCTCGAACTCGTGGATCTGGGCCCGATCGCCCCGATCGAAGCCGCGATCGAGCGCTGGCGGAGCCTCCTCGGCGTGTCCACCGAGCGCGGGCTCGCGGCGAAGGACGCCTCGGCCGACCTGGCGGATGCAGGCCGCGACGTGCGCGCGCTCGTCCTCGATCCACTGCGCGGAGCGCTGCAAGGCGTCGATCGCGCCGTCGTGGCGCTCGACGACGCTCTGCACGCGATCCCGCTCGACGCGCTGCCCGCGGGAGAGGTGTGGGGTACGGCGGCAGCGCCCGCGCCACTCCTGGGTGACGTGCTGAACATCGAGGTGCGTTCGTCGCTGATCGAGACGCTCTCGGAGCAAGCGCCGCTCACCGGCCGAGCCACGCTGCTCGCGATCGGTCACCCGGCGTTCGACGCGAACCCTTCCAGCGCCAACGAGCTCGAGGAGGAGAGCAGGACGGTCCTCGCTTCCGTGAGCCGGTCGGGAGCGGAATCCGGCCTGTTGCGCGGCGGAGCGTGGGAGCGCGGCTTCGGGACGTTGCCCGAAACGCGCATCGAGGTGCGCGGCATCGCGCAGTATTTCGAGGACGCGTTCGGCGAGGACGGGACTTCGATCGTTCTGGAGCGCCGCAAGGCTTCGCGGGAGACCCTGGTGGAGTTCGCGCCCAAGGCGCGCTGGTTGCACGTCGCGACACACGGCTGGAATGCGCCGGAGTCGGTGCGGTCCAGCGCGGACCCGAGCGGCGCCTCGCGAGGAACCGTGGCCGGGCTGCCGTTGGACGAAGGCGCGCGACTGCGCGGGATGAGCCCGATGCTCTTGTGCGGTCTGGCGCTGGCGGGTGCGAACCTGCCCGTGAACGCGGTCGGCCGCATTCCAGGCCTGTTGACGGCGCAGGAGCTCTCGACGCTCGACTTGTCGAACTGCGAGCTCGCCGTCCTCAGCGCGTGCGACACGAACGTGGGCCATCGGCGCGCGGGACAAGGCGTCGCGTCCTTGCAGAAGGCCCTGAACATGGCCGGCGCGCGGTCGGTGATCACGAGCCTCTGGAAGGTGCCCGACGAAGCCACGAAGGACTTGATGATCGACTTCTACCGGCGCGTGTGGATCGAGAAGAAGCCCAAGCACCAGGCGCTGTGGGAGGCGAAGATGAAGTTGCGCAACGCGCAGGACGAGCGTGGCCAGCCGCGCTACACGACGCGCGACTGGGCCGCTTGGGTGCTCACGGGAAACCCCGAGTAGCGCTCGATTGCGCGTCCGGCGGGGCTGCCGCAGACTCGTCTGCATGCCGGCCCGGTGGTTCTGGTGAACGCACCAGCAGGCTGTTCCTGCCTGTCATGGTGGCTGAAGCGGAAGGACATCGGATGACTCGCCCCACAGCCAGCACGCGACTTGCGCTGCGTTGGACCCCGGCGCCGCTCGGCGTGCTCGGACTTCTTCTCGTCTGTCTGCCCGCGTGCCAGCCTGATCCGGACCGGGCTGCGAACAACTCCACGGCCTCCGAGCCGGCCTACGACTCGCACCGTCCGGGGAGCTCGGCGGCGGCCAACCGGTCCGGTGCTTCGTCGCCTTCGAACCCGGCTGGCTCATCGACGATCCGGCAGGGTCCGTGCTTCCGCTTCGCGGTACCGGCGGGCTGGAAGGTGGTCGAGGACGGTCAATTCGCGGTCGTGTTGCAGGCGCCTGACCAGCGCGCGATCACGACGATGGTCGGCAACGTCGGGCTGCCGACGAACTACGACCCGGCGCGGTACGTGTCCGACAGGCTCGCGCAGACCGGGTTGGAGAACGTGCGCTTCGGTCCGGCTCGCCAGGCGGCGCCGGTGTTCGGCTTCCCCTCCGCCTGGAACTTCGACGTCGACTACAGCGTGGGCGGGGTCGCGTGCCGCGGCGTGGCGCGCTGCAGCGTGGCGCCGAACTACGACTTCTGCACGATGGTGATGACGTGGGCCGCGTCGGAAGCATCGCAGTGGGCGGGCTACGCATCTTGGCTGCCCGAGATCGCCGGGCAGGTCGAGGTCACCAACTCGGCGGCGTTCGGCGCATCCGGCATCGCCCAGCAGAACCTGCAGAACTCGATTGCGCTCGGTGAGCAGGCGCGCCGCAACCGCGAGGTGTCGGAACGGCAGTGGGGCGATGTGACCCGGCAGCGCAACGAATCGCAGGACCGCAACAACGAGGACTTCCGCCAGGCTCTGGGCGCGGTGCAGCGTTACGACAATCCCTACGAGAATCGTCCGGTCGACCTGCCGACCACGAACACCGTTTACTGGATCCACCTCACGACCGGCCAGATCCTGGGCGATCCCAACGCGAGCTTCGATCCGCGCACCGCGATCGACTCGAACTGGCAGCGGATGAAGACCGCGCAGTAGCCCGAAGCACGCTCGCGCGGGCCACGGCACGCAGGCCGTTCACGGCGCGACGGTCGGCCTCCGGCTCACTTGTCCTCTCGCGCCGCCACGCGCGCCCGCGCCAGCGGGAAGTTCTCGCCTCCCTCGATCCGGGGGAAGGTCGGCACCTGGCGCCCGGCGCTCTTCTCCAGCACGGCGTAGCGCGCGAACTGCATCAGCTCGCTGACACCGACGTACCCGTCCTTGTCACCGAAGCTGCCCTCGTCGGCGGCGCCCGCGAGGCCGTCGAGGATCGCGCGCGTGAAGATGCCGTTGCCCTCCTGCTCGCGCGCGAACGCGTCGTCGCTCGTCGCGGCGAAGATGTACAGCCCGCTCGAGCCCGCCAGGGCCGCGTCGACCTCGTCCTGGCGGAACGCCGCCAGGCCGCGCTCGCCGCGGGTGCCCTCGAAGGCCTTCCCGGCGTGGCAGGTGTCGATCAGGAGCACGCGCCGCGACGCGTGCAGCTTGTCCCAGGTCACCAGAGACTCCAACGTCGCACGGTTGATGCCGCTGTAGGGCCTGGCCGGCGTCGCGCTCGAAGTCAGGAACCAGTACTCGCTGCTGGCGCTGCGCACGCCGTGGCCGGCGGTGAACACGACGATCGTGTCGTCGGGCCTGGCCTGCAGCAGGAACTCGTCGCGCAGCCGCAGTGCCTCCGCGCTCGTCACGTCGCGATCGACGCGCCGCTCGACGTGGACCTTGTGGTAGAGCTCGCCGGACTGGGCCTGGAGTCGCGCGATCAGGTCGTCGACGTCGCGCACCGGGTAGTTCAGGTCGAGCGCGTCGTCGTCATAGTCCGCGACGCCCAGCGCCAGGACGTAGAGCTCGCGCTTGGGCGGCTCGTAGCGGACCCGGCGCGACTCCTGGCGGCTCAAGATGCCGCGCGTGTTGACCGCCTGCAGGACGATCGTGGTCTCGGTTCGGCCCGCGGGGATCGGCAAGCGGAGGTCGATACGGGCGAGGCGGCCTTCGTTCTCGAGCACGAGCGAGCCCGCGAGCTTGTCGGGGGCGATGCGCTCGCCGTCCTGCACGACATCGATGCGCTCGAGTCCCGCCAGGGCATCGACGGCCTGAGCCTGGATCCTGACCTCGCGCTCGGAGGTCGATGCCTCGGCCTCGGCCGGAACGCTGATGAGAAGGATCGGAGGCAGAGGCACGCGTGCAGCCTCGAGCTCTTCACCCGCGAGGGACGCCCGCACGGCATCATCGCGCTCGAGGATCGATGCAAAGCAAGCGAGCGGGAAGGCAACACCAGCGATGACCAGCCGCGCACGCGCGATCGCTTTGGGGGTCCCGTGGTAGTGCAGGCTCGGTGTGAAGGCCAACCATTCGGCGCGCTCTCCCGGAACGAGGGTGCCGAGGAGCCTTCCGCGCGCGAGATCCCATACAGAAACGCGGTGATCCCAGTCCGCCGCGGCCAAGTGATGGCCATCGGGGCTGAGCGCTACGGACCTCAC
Organism: Planctomycetota bacterium; assembly: GCA_031400875.1. GTDB lineage: Bacteria > Planctomycetota > UBA1135 > UBA1135 > JAEUHZ01. The sequence continues at coordinate 31,292 of JANNQS010000061.1, forward strand.
GCTGCCGGCGGCATCCTTCAAGACCTGGAGGCACTCACCCGTCGCGGCGCTCCAGACGCGAATCGTGTTGTCGGCTCCGGCGGAAGCGATCTGCTCCCCGTCCGCGCTGAAGACGGCTTGCATGGCCCAATTGGTGTGACCCATCAGGCGAACGAGCTTCTCGCCCGTGCCGGCGCTCCAGATCGAGATCGACCTGTCGGGACTGGTGGTCAGGACACGCTCGCCGGTCGGACTGAAAGAGGCGCACAGGATGAAGGCATCTTGGTCGTGCAGAACGAAGAGTTCGGCGCCCGTTCGAGCGTCCCAAAGGCGAGCTGTGCCTGCCGGATGCTGTGCCGTCACGAGCCGCGTGCCGTCAGGGCTGAAAGATGCCGAGGTCACGCGATCGACGTTGCCGCTCAGGTTGAAGTCCGAGGAGAGCGGGCCCAGATCCGCGATCTGTTTGCCCGACTCGACATCCCACAGGCGCGCGGAGTCGTCTCGTCCGACCGTATAGAGTCGTTCTCCTCCGGGACTCAGGAAGATGGCTACGGGTTCCGTGGCGAGTCCTTCGAGTTCGATCGGAGCGCTCACGGCGTCCAAATCCCACGAGTAGGACCTTGGATCTCGGGAGAATCCCGTGAGGGCCCCTGTGCTCTCAACGCGGGTCCCGCAGCGCACCTTGGTGGAATGCCCGCGCGGAACGAGCTCGCTCAGAGTCCGGCGGTCCCATTCGCGCGAACCCGAGTCGTCGAAGGTGACGAGCCGCTCGCCGTCCGGGCTGAACGCCAGCGTGCGCTCCACGCTGGGCCATCCGACGAGAGCCAGCTCCTGCGCGCCCGTAATCGCGTTCCAGACCCTGGCGGATCCGTCCCAGCTTGCGGTCAGGATGCGAGTTCCATCGGCGCTGTACGAGGCGATGCGCACTTCGCGCTCGTGTCCTGAAAGCTCGAGCTCGAGATGGCCGCTCTCCGTGTTCCACACTCGCGCGCGTCCGTCGAGACAACCTATGACCACGCGGCGTCCGTCGGGACTGAAGGAGCCCTTGCGCAGCTCGCCAGTGCTCTGGATCACGAGTTCACACGCGCCGGTCCCGACGCTCCAGATCCTCGCCATCCCATCTGCCCCGGTCGTCAGGAGGCGCATCCCGTCCGGGCTGAAGGCCACGCCCCACACGAATCCGCGGTGACCCTCGAGGGCGTGCACGAGCGCGCCCGTGCGCGCATCGTAGAGTCGCGCCGTCTGATCGCGAGAGGCCGTGGCAACGTGGAGTCCATCGGGACCGTAGGCGGCGTCGTTGAGGTGTTGGCTGTGCCCAGCGAAGCCACGCACGACCTCTCCGGTGCGCGCGTCGATGAGAGCGGCCGAGAGTTGCCCCGCTACGAGGATCCACTGCTCGTCGGGACTGAATCCGCACCTGCGCACGCCGCCCGCAGAGCTCGACCAGCGCGCGAGCGGCTGTCCGATGCGCGCATCCCACAGCCGCAGTTGGTTGTCGAAGCCGCCGGTCAGAATCTGCTCGCCATCACTGGAGAAGCTGGCCGACAAGACTGTGTTGACGTGGCCGTTCAGTACGAGGAGCGTCTCACCCGAGCGCGTGCTCCACACACGCGCGCTGCGGTCGTGGCTTCCCGTGACGATTCGCTCGCCGTCCGGGCTGAAGGCGGCCGTTGGAACGGATTGGGCGTGCCCACCGATCCAGTCGATGTAGACACCGGGCACCGGGGGCGGAGTCTCACGTTCGACGCGAGCGCGAAAGCGCGCCAGGGCGTTGGCGAAGCGCGGGTCGGCGCGCAGCGGATCGAGACCAGTCCCGGACGCAAGGAGCGCGAGGTTGGATTCGATCGCCGGCAAGGACCATTCGAAGAGTGCGCGCTCGAGCCAGGTGAAAGCTGATTCGACCTCGCCCTTTTCCGAATAACAGCAGGCAAGCTGGAAGGCGACACCCGGCGCAATTCGCCGCAACTCGAGGCTCTTCTGGAAGGCCGCGATGCTCTCGTCCAATCGTCCAGCGATGCGCGCCTCATACCCGCGGGTGTATGCCTGGTCGAAGCCCTCCGGCGCTCCGCCTCCTTGAGGCCTCGAGGGGAGGAGCAGCGGGAGCAACAGGACGAGCCGCAACATGCGCTATCTCCTCGTTCCTTCCAGGGCCCGCGCCCGCGCCAGCGGGAAGTTCTCGCCGCCCTCGATCCTGGGGAAGGTCGGCACCTGGCGCCCGGCGCTCTTCTCGAGCACCGCGTAGCGCGCGAACTGCATCAGCTCGCTGACACCGACGTACCCGTCCTTGTCGCCGAAGCTGCCTACGTCGGCGGCGCCCGCGAGGCCGTCCAGGATCGCGCGCGTGAAAATGCCGTTGCCCTCCTGCTCGCGTGCGAACGCGTCGTCGCTCGTCGCCGCGAAGATGTACAGCCCGCTCGAGCGTTCCAGCGCCGCGTCGACTTCGTCTTGCCGGAACGCCGCCAGGCCGCGTTCGCCGCGGGCGCCCTCGAAGGCCGTCCCCGCATGGCACGTGTCGATCAAGAGCACGCGCCGCGAGGCGTGGAGCTTGTCCCAGGTGACCAGAGACTCCAGGACGTGCCGATCGATGCCGCCGTAGGGCTTGGCCGGCGTCGCGCTCGAGGTCAGGAACCAATACTCGCTGCTGGCGCTGCGCACGCCGTGGCCAGCGGCGAAGACAACGATCGTGTCATCGGGCCTGGCCTGCAACAGGAACTCGTCGCGCAGCCGCAGCGCTTCTGCATTCGTCACCTCGCGATTGACGCGCCGCTCGACGTGGACCTGGTGGTAGAGCTCGCCGGCTTGAGCCTGGAGTCGCGCGATCAGATCATCGACGTCGCGCACCGGATAGCGCAGGTCGAGCGCATCGTCGTCGTAGTCTGCGACGCCCAGTGCCATGAGGTATAGCTCGCGCTTGGGAGGCTCGTAGCGCACGACGAAGCGCTCGGGCCGGCTCTTGATGCCGCGCGTGCTGACGGCCTGGAGCGAGATCTTCGTCTCGCTTGCCCCGGAGGGGATCGGGAGGAGCAGGTCGAGCCGCGCGAGACGCTCGTTGTTCTCGAGGCTCTGGGACTTGGCGAGGAGCTCGGCCGACACGCTGGAGCCGTCCTGCAGGACCTCGATTATCTCCAGGCCAGCCAGCGCATCCGTCGCCAGGGCCTGGATCCGCACGGCGCGCTCGTGAACCGTGGCGAAGTGCTCCACAGGAGCTGCGACGACGAGGCTCGGCGGCGCGGAGAGCTTGGGCATCTCGACCTGGAGGCCGGCAAAGGAAGCCTTCACCTTTTCGGGACTCTCCAGCGCCGCCGCGAAGCAGGAGAGCGGATAGGAGATCGCGCCTTGCACGAGACGAGCGCGCGCGATCGCCGCGCTCGTGCCGTGATAGTGACTACCCGGCGCGAAGGCGAGCCAGTCCCCGGGCTCGTCGCCCGGGACGATCGTGCCGAGGAGCCTGTCGCTCTCGGTGTTCCAGACGAAAACGCGTTTGTCCGAGCACGCACCCGCGACTCGGTTTCCGTCGCCAGAAAGGGCAACGTGACCGAAGTACGTGGAGGGCAGGGGTTGGAACACTCGGATGCACTCATTCCGTTCGAGATCCCAAAGGCGCACGGAGCCATCCATGCTGCACGTGGCGAGCGTGCGGGCCCCGGGACCGAAGGCCGCGCCCTGGATCCTGTTCAGGTGACCCGTGAGCTTGGCGAGGGGATCGGGAGCGGTAAGATCACGGATCTCGACGCTTGTTCCTCGTCCGACGGCGAGTAGTTCCTTTGAATCCGCCCAGAGCACGAATGCCGCAGTGCCTCCCCTCCAGACTTCGAGCTCGTCGCCCGTGTGCGCATCCCAGACACGCGCCGCGCCATCTGCGTGCTGCGCGGTCGCGAGCCATTGCCCGTCCGAGCTGAAGGCCGCCGATTTCAGGCGACTCGTGTCTCTGTTGAATTCGGGGTCGGTTGTCAGGCGCCCGAGGACCTTGACAAGCTGCCCCGTCGCGCCATTCCAGAGGCGACCTACGCCATCCATGTCCGCGCTGTACACGGAACGGGCATCTCTGCTCACGAAGACCGCGTCCACGCCGATTCCCGCTCCCACAAGCTCAATGGTCGAAGCCGATGCTTCCGACTGGCTCGGATGGGGGGTCAGGCAGATAAGAGACTGCGGACTCCCTTGGCGGGCCACTCGGAACCTTACGGTCCGTGGAGCATCTCGCGGCTGGAGCTCCTCCCCGGAAAGTGCGTCCCACTCCCGCACAGCATTGGTGTCCAAGGTGATCAGCCGTGTCCCGTCGGCACTGAACTCGAGCTGCCGTTCGACGTTGATCAGGCTTTCGAGTCGCAGGAGCCGCTCACCACTATCGGCGTCCCAGATCGCTGCCGTGCTATCCGCAGACGTCCCGAGGACGCGCCGGCCATCGGGGCTGAAACAGACCGCGTAAACCTCATCCGAGAACCCCGACAGAACGTGCTCGCACTTACCGCTGGCAACATCCCACACTCGGACCGTCCGATCTACCGAACTCGTGGCGAGCCTCGAGCCTGAAGGGTCATAGTCCAACTGATTGACCTCGGCGCGGTGCCCTTCGAAGGTCCGCAGGAGCCTGCCCGAATCCTTCTCGTAGAGACGGGTCCGGCCGTCGGCACAGGCGGCTGCAACCTCTTTCCCGCCGGGGTGGAGATCGATCGCGAACACCGGCGGGCCGACCGCGAAGGAGCGCAAGAGGTCGCCGGAACGCGAATCATGAAAGCGGATGACACCGTCCGCTCCGGCCATGACGAGTTGCTCTCCGCCCATATCGAAGGACACGTCGTAGCACACGCTCGGATATCGCAACGAAGTGGAAAGGCACGGCGTCCCGAGCACAGTTTTGAAGATACTCGCGCGCCTATCGCCTGCGACGAGGATTCGATCCCCATCGGGACTGAACGACACGGCTGTAGTTCGGCCATCCGGAATCGGGAGAATGCCCAGTGGCTCTCCCGTGCGGGCATCCCACAGCCGGACCGTCCAGTCCTGACCTGCCGTCAGGATCCGCTCTCCATCCGGGCTGAAGGCACACCGGCTCAACAACCTGGAGTGCCCGTCCAGAATCAGCAGCTGTTCCCCCGTTTCCGAGTCGAAGACCCTGGCCGAACCGTCCCCGGACGCCGTCACGATTCGCGAGCCATCCGGGGAGAAACGTCCCCAGCTCACAAGGCGCCGATGGCTGCCGCTCCAATCGATGTAGGAGGCCGGCAGGGTAGGGAACCAGATCGCTTCTCTGCTCTTTTGCACTTCATCGAGCACTCGCTTGAAGCGCGGGTCTCCATGCAGAGGAATCAAGTCTTCATCCTGCAACGCCCAGGCGAGTTCTCCAGGGTTGGTGAAGTGACCCCACTCTGCGCTCTTCCCGAGCCAGTCCATGGCGGCGTCGACATCTCCCTTGCGCGAGTGGCCGCACGCAAGGTTGTAGGCCGCGAGACCATTCTTCGGCCGCAGCTCGAGACACTTGTGATAAGCCTCGATGCCCTCATCGACGCGGCCTTCCGTGAGCGCGGCAAAGCCTCGGGCAAAGGCCTGGTCGTAGTTCTCCGACACTGCGCTCCCTTGCGGGGTCCACAGCACGAAGGCCATCCACAGCACGGCGATCTGCAGCATGGTCACTTGTCCTCTCGCTCCGGGACGCGAGCCCGCGCGAGCGGGAAGTTCTCGCCGCCCTCGACCCTCGGGAAGGTCGGGACCTGGCGTCCGGCGCTCTTCTCCAGCACCGCGTAGCGCGCGAACTGCATCAGCTCGCTGACACCGACGTAGCCGTCCTTGTCGCCGAAGCTGCCCTCGTCGGCGGCGCCCGAGAGGCCGTCGAGGATCGCGCGCGTGAAGATGCCGTTGCCCTCCTGCTCGCGCGCGAAGGCGTCGTCGCTCGTGGCCGCGAAGATGTAGAGCCCGCTCGAGCGCTCCAGCGCCGCGTCGACCTCTTCTTGCCGGAACGCCGCGATGCCGCGTTCGCCGCGTGCGCCCTCGAAGGCCGTCCCCGCATGGCACGTGTCGATCAAGAGCACGCGACGCGAGGCGTGGAGCTTGTCCCACGTGACCAGCGACTCCAACGTCGCACGGTTGATGCCGCTGTAGGGCTTGGCCTGTGTCGCGTTCGACGTCAGGAACCAGTACTCGTTTGCGGCGCTGCGTATGCCGTGGCCAGCGGCGAAGACGACCAGCGTGTCCTCGGGCCTGGCGCGCAGCAGGAACTCGTCGCGCAGGCGCAGGGCCTCGGCGGCGGTGACCTCGCGGTCCACGCGGCGCTCGACGTGGACCGCGTGATAGAGCACGCCCTCCTGGGTCCGCATGCGCGCGACCAGGTCGTCGGCGTCGCGCACGGGGGTACTGGAGGTCGAGCGCGTTCTCGTCGTAGTCCGCGACGCCCAGCGCCAGCAGGTAGAGCTCGCGCTTGGGCGGCTCGTAGCGCACGACGAAGCTCTCGGGCCGGCTCTTGATGCCGCGCGTGCTAACGGCCTGGAGCGAGATCTTCGTCTCGCTTGCCCCTGAAGGGATCGGGAGGAGCAGGTCGAGCCGCGCGAGACGCTCGTTGTTCTCGAGGGTCAAGGCCTTGGCGAGGAGCTCGGCCGATACGCTGGAGCCGTCCTGCACGACCTCGATCTTCTCCAGGCCAGCCAGCGCATCCGTCGCCAGTGCCTGGATCCGCACCGCTCGCTCGTGGACCGTGGCAGCGCGCTCCACCGGCGCCGCGACAACCAGACTCGGCGGCGCGGGGAGCTTGGGCATCACGACCTGGAGGCCGGCAAAGGAAGCCTTCACCTTTTCGGGACTCTCCAGCGCCGCCGCGAAGCAGGAGAGCGGATAGGAGATCGCGCCTTGCACTAGACGAGCGCGCGCAATCGCCGAGCTCGTGCCGTGATAGTGGCCGCTCGGCGCGAAGGCGAGCCAGTCGCCGGGCTCCTCACCCGGGACGATCGTGCCGAGGAGCCTGCCGCTCTCGGCGTCCCACAGCAGGACTCGATGGTCGGCCGTGGCCGCTGCGATCCGCTTGCCGTCGGGCGTGAAGGCCACGCCGCAGACGATGACCGGGAAGTGTGGCCGCAACACCTTCAAACAGTCTCCGCTCGTCAGGTCCCATAGACGGACCGTTCCGTCGCGGCACCCCGTCGCTAGGACCTGCCCGTCCGCGCGGAAAGCGACCTGAATGACGATCTCCCCGTGACCGCGCAACGAATGCACTCGCTCGAGCGGAAACGTCTTCCAGACGTCGACGCTGAGGTCATGTCTCGCCACGGCGAGGTGCTCACCGCGTGCATCGAAGGCGACCGTGGTGGCCCATTGTCCGCCGCCCTCGAGGACCGCGATCTCCGTGCCCGTCGACATCTCCCACAGGCGCGCGGAACCGTCCGCGTGCTGAGCGGTCGCGAGCAGCGCTCCATCCGGGCTGAAGGCGGCAGAACTCTGGCGGCTGCTGTCGTAGGTGAGCCAGCTATCCCTGGAGAGCCATCCCAGCTCGGCAACGAGACGACCGGACTCCGTGCTCCACAACCTCCCGCGCTCATCTTCATCCGCGCTGAAGACCGCGCGCCCGTCGGGAGCTAGGAGGACGGCAACGACACCGACCCGCGCGCCTTCGATCTCGATGACGGGTGGCTGCGGTGTCCAGGCATGGTAGGGGACCTGACAGGGAGAGCCCTGCCGTCCGAGCTTGAACCGCACGCTGGGAGGTTTGCCGCTGGGCGCGATCTCGCGGCCCGTTGCAAGGTCCCACTCGCGCGCTCCGCGGGCGTCGAAAGTGGCCAGTCGGGTGGCGTCCGGGGAGAAAGAGACAGTTCTGTGCAGCCTGCCGCAACCGCCGAGCGTCAGGACCAGATCTCCGCTGCGGGCATCCCATAGGCGTACGGTGCCGTCGTTGGAGGGGGTGAGGATGCGCTGTCCGTCCGCGCTGAACGTCGCATAGTAGACCTCCGAGGCATGTCCCGAGAGCGTGAGTCGCAGCGAGTCATCCGCGGCGTTCCAGACCCGGGCCGTCCGGTCGGGGCTGGTCGTCAAGAGCTCCGCGCCGTCGGGGCTGAACACGACGCTGTTCACCTCGGCCGGGTGCGCGCGGAAGGAGCGCTCCAGTTCCAGCGTGCGCGCGTCCAGCCAGCGGATCAGGCCGTCGGCCCCGGCCGTGACGAGCCATCGGCTGTCCGGGCTGAAAGCCACGTCGAAGACGGGAACGCCGCTGTCGTAGGTTGCCAGAAACTCGAGAGAACTCACATCGAAGAGCCGCGTCGTCCCGTCGGCGCTCCCGGTGCTGAAGCGTTTGCCATCTGGGTTGAACGCCGCGGCATAGACCCAGTCAGGACCCTGGCCACTGGAGCGTCGTTGTCCGGTTCGTGAGTCGACCAGAGTCGCGCCTCCCTTCCTGGGACAGAGGATGAGGCGGCCGTCAGGACTCGAGGCGCAAGGCCTGTCGATACTCGGGCCAGAAAGCACACGGAGCAGGTCTCCCGTGCGCGCGTCCCAGAGACGCAGCGTGCTGTCGTTTCCGCCGGTCAGGATCTGGCGACCGGCGTCCGCCCAGGCGGAGAACACCACAGCACCTCGATGGCCCACGAGGAGAACGAGCAGTTCTCCCGAGGCGCTGTCCCAGATGCGGACGCAGCCGTCTCCGCTCGAACTCAGGACCTTGCTGCCATCGGGGCTGAAGTCGGCCATGAACGCGCTGACCCGATGCCCTCCTGACCAGTCGATGTAGGTTGCGGGCGGGACGGGAGGTCCGGCCGCCTCCAATCGCAGTTGCGCCACTTCGATCAAGTGCTGGAAGCGCGGCTCGGGCCGCAGCGGCTCGAGGTCTGTGTCCAGCGACAGCCAGGCGAGATCGCCCAGGTTCCGGAGATAGTCCCATTCGATGCTCTTCCCGAGCCAGTCGAAGGCGGCGTCGATCTGGCCCTTGCGCGAGTAGCCGCAGGCGAGGTTGTAGGCTGACACGCCATCTTTCGGCCGCAGCTCGAGGCACTTGTGATGAGCCTCGATGCTCTCGTCGATGCGGCCTTCCTTGAGGGCTGCATGACCTCGGGCAGAGGCCTGGTCGTAGTTCTCCGAAGCTGTGCGCTCTTGCGGAACCGATAGCACCAAGGCCATCCACAGCGCGGCGAGTTGCAGCATGGCTATTTCCCCGCCCGCTCCGCAGCGCGAACCCGCGCCAAGGGGAAGTTCTCGCCGCCTTCGATCTTGGGGAAGGTCGGCACCTGGCGTCCGGCGCTCTTCTCGAACACGGCCAAGCGCGCGAACTGCATCAGCTCGCTCACACCTACGTACCCGTCCCTGTCCCCGTAGCCGCCCTCGTCGGCGGCGCCCGCGAGGCCGTCGAGGATCGCGCGCGTGAAGATTCCGTTGCCCTCCTGCTCGCGCGCGAACGCGTCGTCGCTCGTCGCCGCGAAGATGTAGAGCCCGCTCGAGCGCTCCAGCGCCGCGTCGACCTCGTCCTGGCGGAACGCCGCCAGGCCGCGCTCGCCGCGGGTGCCCTCGAAGGCCTTCCCGGCGTGGCAGGTGTCGATCAGGAGCACGCGCCGCGCGGCGTGCAGCTTGTCCCAGGTCACCAGGGACTCCAAGGTCGTGCGGTTGATGCCGCTGTAGGGCTTGGCCGGAGTCGCGCTCGAGGTCAGGAACCAGTACTCGTTGCTGGCGCTGCGCACGCCGTGGCCGGCAGTGAACACGACGATCGTGTCGTCGGGCCGGGCTTGCAGCAGGAACTCGTCGCGCAGCCGCAGCGCCTCCGCGTTCGTCACCTCGCGATCGACGCGCCGCTCGACGTGGACCTGGTGGTAGAGCTCTCCCGCTTGAGCCCGGAGCCGCGCGATCAGGTCATCGACGTCGCGCACTGGGTAGCGCAGGTCGAGCGCATCATCGTCGTAGTCCGCGACCCCGAGCGCCAGGACGTAGAGCTCACGCTTGGGCGGCTCGTAGCGGACCCTGCGCGACTCCTGGCGGCTCAAGATGCCGCGCGTGTTGACTGCCTGCAACACGATCGTGGTCTCGGTCCGACCGGCTGGGATCGGCAAGCGCAGGTCGAGACGGACAAGGCGGTCTTCGTTCTCGCGCACGAGCGAAGCCGCGAGCTTGTCGGGCGCGAAGCGCTCGCCGTCCTGCACGACGTCGATGCGCTCGATTCCCGCCAGGGCATCGACGGCCTGAGCTTGGATCCTGACCTCGCGCTCGGAGGTCGAAGCCTCGGCCTCGGCCGGAACGCTGATCAGGAGGGTCGGAGGCAGAGGCACCCGCGCAGCCTCGAGCGCTTCACCCGCGAGGGACGCCTGCACGGCATCCTTGCGCTCGAGGATCGAAGCGAAGCACGTGAGAGGGAAGGCGACGCCGCCGATGATCAGCCGCGCGCGCGCGATCGCTCCGGGGGTCCCGTGGTAGTGCAGGCTCGGCGTGAAGGCCAGCGATTCGCCGCGCTCTCCGGGGACCAGGGTGCCGAGGAGCGTTCCGCTGGTGAGATCCCACACCAGGACGCGATGATCCTGGACGGCCGCAGCCAGGAGGTTGCCGTCAGGGCTCAGCGCCACGGACCTCATGTTGCCAGCCACCAGCTTCAAGACCTGGAGGCACTCACCCGTGTCAGCACTCCAGACGCGCACCGTGTTGTCGAATCCGGAGGAGGCAATGCGTGCGCCGTCCGCGCTGAAGACGGCTTGAGGGGCCGAACTGGTGTGGCCCCTGAGGCGAACGAGCTTCTCGCCCGTGCCGGCGTTCCAGATCGACATCGACGCGTCGTTGCTGGTGGTGAGGAAGCGCTCGCCGGTCGGACTGAAAGAAGCACTCCAGATGAAGTTGCCTGGCTCGCGCCAAGCGAAGAGTTCGCTGCCCGTTCGAGCGTCCCACAGCCGAGCCGTCCCTTCCGGATGCTGGGTCGTCACGAGCCGCGCGCCTTCCGGGCTGAAGGCTGCCGACGTCACGCGGTCGACGTTGCCGGTCAGGACGAAGTCCGAGGCAACCGGGCCCAGGTCCGCGATCTGCCGGCCCGACGCGACGTCCCACAGGCGGGCGGAATGGTCTCGTCCGATCGTGTAGAGGCGGTCTCCTTGCGGGCTCAGGAAGGTGGCCACGAGTTCCGTGGCGAGACCCTCGAGTTCGATCGGAGCGCGAACGTCATCCGGATCCCACGAGTAGGAGTACGGGTCCCGGGAGGATCTGCCGCTCGTGCTCTGCCCGTTGGTCCGGCCGCGCACTTCGGGGGATTGCCCGCGCGGAGCGAGCTCGCCAAGAGTCCGGCGGTCCCATTCGCGCGCGCCCGTGTCGTCGAAGGTGACCAGCCGGTCTCCGTCCGGGCTGAACGCGAGCGTGCGTTGCACGTTGGGCCATCCACGCAGGGTCCGCTCCGCTGCGCCCGTCGCCGCGTTCCAGATCCGGGCGGATCCGTCCGTGCTCGCGGTCAGGATCCGTGTTCCGTCGGCACTGTACGAAGAGTTGCGCACGTCGCGCTCATGTCCGACGAGCTCGAGCTCGAGCTCGCCGCTCTCCACGTTCCACTCGCGCACGCGCCCGTCGTTGCCGCCGAGGAGCACGCGCCGTCCGTCGGGACGGAACGAGCCCTGGCGCAGCTCGGCCGCGCACTGGAATTGAAGCTCGCACGCGCCGGTCGCGACGCTCCAGATCCTGGCCGTGCCATCGGAGCCAGCCGTCAACACGCGCTTGCCGTCCGGGCTGAAGGCGACGCACCAGACGTGGCCACGGTGACCCGCCAGGACGTGCACCAGGGCGCCCGTGCTCGCCGTGTAGACGCGCGCCATCTGATCGCGCGAAGCCGTGGCCACGTGGACTCCATCAGGACTGCAGGCGCCGTCCATCAACTCGTCGTCGTTGCCTTCGAGGTTGCGCAGGAGCTTCCCGGTGCCCGCTTCGAGGAGAGATGCGGTGCCTTGCCCGGCAGCGAAGACCCACCGCTCGTCGGGGCTGAAGCCGCACCGGCGCACGCCGCCGGCATGGCTCAGCCATCGCGCCTGCGGCTGTCCGATGCGCGCATCCCACAGTCTCAGCTTGCCGTCGAGGCTGCCGGTCAGCACCTGCTCTCCATCGCTGGAGAAGCCGGCCGACATGACGGTGTTCCCGTGGCCGTTCAGGACCAGGAGCGTCTCACCCGAGCGTGCGCTCCACACGCGTGCCGAGCGGTCGGTGCTCCCCGTGACGATGCGCTGGCCGTCGGGGCTGAAGGCGGCCGAGATGACCGCTGAAGCGTGACCGCCGACCCAGTCGATGTAGACGCTGGGCACGGGCGGCGGAGCTTCACGCTCGACCCGCGCGCGAAAGCGCACCAGGGCGCTGGCGAAGCGCGGGTCGGCGCGCAGCGAATCCAGGTCCCGGTCGGATGAGAGGTGCGCGAGGTTGGCCTCGGTCGCCGGCCAAGACCATTCGAAGAGCGCGCGCTCGAGCCAGGTGAAAGCGGAATCGATCTCGCCCTTGCGTGAATGGCAGCAGGCCAGGCCGTAGGCCGACCGGGCATCCTGGGGCCGCAGCTCGAGACACTTCTGATAAGCCTCGATGCCCTCGTCGATGCGGCCCCCGTCCAGCGCTGCAGAGCCACGCGCATCGGCTTGGGCGTAGGTCTCCCGGACCGCGTTCTCTTCCCGAGTCGCGCCGCCCTGACCGTTCCCCGTTGCCTGGCTCGCCGCGACGAGCGCGAGGCTCGCGAGCAACAGCGGCGCGCAGGTGAACATGCGATCCCTCCGGACGTGCCGCAGGCGGAAACCGGGACGCGGGAAGGGCTCCCGGTCACCACCAGGGAAGCGAGCTCGTCGGGTTCCCAGTGTAGAGGCCGCGGATTGCGAGGCGCATGCGGGATCGGTGTTCCCGGCTGACGACGGCCCCGGAGGGTCGCTCGGGAAGCCCCGAGCCCTCCCTCGATTGCACGCTGAGCCGTGCCGGCGCAAACTCGCCCGCGTCCCGACTCCCGAGGTTCTGTCGCATGCACCCGCTCGCACGGGCGCTCCCCTGCGGTCTCCTGATCGCGCTCGCGTGTGTGCACGGGGCGCCGCAGGACTTGCCGAATCGTGCCCGCGCGCCGGCGGTCGAGGAACCCAGGACCTCCGGGCCCGAGCGCCGTACGCACGAGGAGTGTCGGGACCTGCTCGCTCGAGCGCAGGCGGCCCGCCAGCGCGGCGAACTGGAGGTCGCGCGCGCCGAGGCGGTGCGAGCCGTCGATCGGCTCACGAGATCCGCGCCAACTCCGCTCTCGCCGGCCGAGGACCAGCTCCTGCTCGAGCTGGGGTCGTTGGCGCACGACCTCGGCGAGCTGGGTACGGCACGCGCGGCCCGCGAACGCGTCGTCCTGGAGCGAGAAGCGCGCCTGCCGCCCGACCACCACGACCTGGCGGTGGCGCGCTTGTGCTTGTCCAACACGCTCGCGGTACAAGGCGACCTGCAGGCCGCGCGCGCTCTTCAGGAGCGCGTGCTGGAGGTCTTCGAGCGCACGCTGCCGCCCGACGACTCCAACCTGGCGGCGGCGCGGATGAGCCTGGCCACGACGCTCTTCGTCCTGGGCGACGACTCCGCCGCACGCGACCTCCTGGAAGGCGTGGTGGAGGTCCTGGAGCGCACGCTGCCGCCCGACCATCCTCAACTCGCGGCTGCGCGGGGCAACCTGGGCAACACGCTGTTCAACCTGGGCGAACTCTCGCAAGCGCGCGCGCTCTTCGAGCGCGTGCTGGAGGTCTCGGAGCGCACGCTGCCGCCCGACCACATCCACCTGGCGACGGCGCGGGCGAGCCTGGCCAACACGCTCTTCAGCCTGGGCGACCTGGTCGCTGCGCGCGCGCTCCAGGAACGCGTGCTGGAGGTCTTGGAGCGCACGTTGCCGGCGGACCACCCGCACGTGGCGATGGCGCAGGGAAACCTCGCCAGCACGCTCAGGGCCTTGGGCGAATTGCCCGCTGCGCGAGCGCTCCAGGAGCACGTCCTCCGTGCGCGCGAGCGCACGCTGCCGCCCGACCACCCCGACCTGGCGCTGGCTCGCGGAAACCTGGCCAACACGCTCAAGAACCTGGGCGATCTGCAGGGCGCGCGCGCGCTCCAGGAGCGCGTACTCGAAGTCCGGGAGCGCACGCTGCCGGCCGACCATCCCGACGTGGCGCTAGCGTTGATGAGCCTGGGCAACACGCTCCAGGCCCAGGGCGAATGGACGGCCGCGCGCGCGCTCCTCGAACGCGCGCTGGAGGTCTTCGAGTCCGCGCTGCCACCTGACCACCCGCTCCTGGCGGCGGCGCGGGGCAACCTGGCCAACACGCTCGTCAGCCTGGAGGACTTCTCCGCCGCGCGCGAGTTGTTCGAGCGCGTGCTGGAGGTCGGCGAGCGCACGCTGCCGCCCGACCACCCCGATCTCGTGCGCGGACGGGGCAACCTGGCCGTCGCGCTGCTCGACCTGGGCGAGGTCTCCGCCGCGCGCGCGATGCTCGAGCGTGTCGTCGAGGCTTGGGAGCGCACGCTACCCGACGACCACCCGCACTTGAATTGGGCGCGGGGGACCCTGGCCCTCACACTCGGCGCGCTCCTCGCGGACGGGGCGGAGGAGGAGAGAGTGGCGTTGGTGACGCTGGCCCTGGACTACACGCGCGGTCTGCGGCGCATGGCGCAGGAGGCGCTCCTCGACGGATCGCCGCGCGAGGTCGAGGAACGACTCGCTTCGCAGGCGGCCGATCTGGCCAACGCGATCTCCTTGTCGCGCAGCTACGGCGACAGCGCTCTGGGACCCGAGATCACGCGTGAGGTGTTCCTGCTCGGCGAGTCGACCCGCGCGGGCGGACCGATCGCGTCGCGCCTGGCGGCACGAGCCGGCAACGACGGGGTCGGCCGGGACCTGCGCGCGCGGATCGCCGAGAGCACTGCCGAGCTCGCCGGCCTGGCCCAGTCCGGCGGCAGCGCCGAGGAGCTGGGACGAGCGCGCACGGCCGTGGACCTCTCGGGTCGCGATCTCGCTCGGCACGCCGCGGCTCTCCTCGGCGGCGCGGCGCCGCTCGAGCCGAGCCTCGCAGCGTTGACGCAGGGGCTCGCGGAGACCGACGCGCTCGTCGCGTGGCGACGCACGGCGCTCACCAGCGTGGAGGGCGCCGATCCGTCGCAGTGGCACGATGTCGACAGCCTGGTCGCGTTCGTCCTGCGTCCGTCCGAGTCGTCCGACCGGAGCCCGCAGCTCGAGTTCGTCGATCTGGGACCGATCGCGCCGATCGAGGCGGCGATCGACCGATGGCGCGTCCTGCTCGGCGTGCGCACGGAGCGCGGCCTCGCGCCACAGAACGACACCGCGGCCGCGGACGACGCGGCCCGCGACGTGCGCCAGCGGATCCTCGATCCGCTGAGGTCCGCGCTGATGGGCGTCGAGCGCATCGTCGTCGTGCTCGACGGCGCGTTGCACACGATCCCGCTCGACGCGCTGCCGGCGGGGGACCCCTGGGGCGCGGCGTACGAGCCTGGGAAGCGGCTGGGCGACGTCCTGCGCATCGACGTGCGCTCCTCGCTGATCGAGATGCTTCTCCCGGTTGAGCTGCTCGTCCGCGAGCCGACGCTGCTCGCGCTCGGTCACCCCGCCTTCGACGCCGATCCGGCCAGCGTGGAGGAGCTCGCGGAGGAGTCCGGGCCGATCGTCGCCGCGGCGGCCAGGTCGGGCGGCGACGCCGGCTTGCTGCGCGGTGGAGCGTGGGAGCGCGGCTTCGGGACGCTGCCCGAGACGCGCGCCGAGGTGCGCGGCATCCTGCAGTACTTCCAGGACGCGTTCGGAGAGAACGCGCCGGCGCTCCTGCTCGAGCGCCGCAAGGCGTCGCGCGAGGCCCTCGTCGAGTTCGCGCCCAGGGCGCGCTGGCTGCACGTCGCGACGCACGGCTGGTTCGCGCCGGAATCGGTGCGTTCGAGCCTGGATCCGAGCCCCGGCGCGCGCGGGTCGATTGCGGGATTGCGGATGGACGAAGTCGAGCACATGCGCGGCATGAGCCCGATGCTCCTGTGCGGTCTCGCGCTGTCCGGAGCCAACCTGCCCATGAACGGCGCTGGTCGCATCCCCGGCCTGGTGACGGCGCAGGAGCTCAGCGCGCTCGACCTGTCGAACTGCGAGCTCTCCGTGCTCAGCGCCTGCGACACGAACGTCGGCCTGCGGCGCGCGGGGCAAGGCGTCGCGAGCCTGCAGAAAGCGCTGCAGATGGCCGGTGCGCGCTCGGTGATCACATCGCTGTGGAGGGTCTCCGACGAGGCGACGAAGGAGCTGATGGTCGACTTCTATCGACGGCTGTGGGTCGAGAGGAAACCCAAGCACCAGGCGCTGTGGGAGGCGAAGACGAAGCTGCGCAACGAGACGGACGAGCGCGGCGGACCGCGCTACACGACGCGCGACTGGGCCGCGTGGGTGCTGAGCGGCGAACCGAACTGATTCGGGTACGAGTAGCATGTGCGGGCCGAGAACTACGGCGTCGCGGGATGTCCCCCTGCCGATCGGGATCGCTCGCATGCAACTCGCCCGCCTGACTCCTGTCCTTCTCCTCCTGCCGGCTGCGTGCGCTTCCACGTCGAGGCCTGCGCCGACGACATCCATCCCGGACGCGACGGCGACGTCGAACGGGGACGAGTTCGAGATCGCACGTGGGCAGGGTCCTGAACTCCAGGGCTCCTCGACCGTGTCGTCCTCGAGCGCTCCGCTCCCAAGCCCCGACTTCACACGGGAGCGCGAGATGATCGACGAGTCGGAATCTGCGCGCAGGGCGTCCGACTATGCGGGCGCCCGAGCCAAGGCCGCGGAAACCGTGACGATGCTCCTTGCGCGACCTGAATCGGAGCAGGGCGCGACGTACTTGAGAATCTTGGACGCCGCGGGTCGCTCGGCCTTCGCCGCCCAGGACCCTCGTACGGCGAACAGGGCGTGGCAGCGCGTGCTGGATGTGTGCGACCGCACGCTGCCGCGAGACGACCTCGAGTTGCAGAAGATACTGGGGATGGTGGCCATGACCCTCCGGGCCCTTGGCGACCCGATCGGCGCCCGCGCGATGCAGGAGGAAGTCCTCGAGGTCTTCTCACGCTCGTTGCCGGCCGAGCACGCCGATCTGCTGTGGACGCAGGAGACGCTCGCCCTCACGCTGGTGTCGCTCGGCGAACACGAAGCCGCGCAAGCGCTGCAAGAGATCGTCTTGGAGGTTCGTTCACGCACGCTGCCCGACGACGACTCCACGCTGCAGTGGGCGCGAGGCAACCTCTCGGGAACGATGAGGCTTCGTGGGGACGCGGCCGGCGCGCGAGCGCTCGTCGAGAAAGTCCTCGAGGTCCGCTCGCGCACGCACGCCGATGACCACCCCGATCTGCAGGCAGCGCGGGGAAACGTCGCCGGGACGATGAAGGAACTCGGCGACATCGCGGGTGCGCGGGCCCTGGAGGAGAAGGTGCTCGAGGTCGGCTTGCGCACGCTGCCTGACGACAACGCACAACTGCAGGCGATGCGGGGGAATCTCGCGCTGACACTCAAGGCGCTCGGCGACCTCGCGGGTGCCCAGGTCCTTCAACAGAAGGTCCTCGAGGTCCTTTCGCGCTCGCTGCCCGACGAGCACGGTGATCTGCAATTGGCACGCGCGAATCTCGCCGGCACACTTCGGGCGCTCGGCGACCTGGCAGGAGCGCGGGAATTGCATGCAAAGGTCCTGGAGGTGCGGTCACGCACGCTCTCGGACGACGATCCGGATCTGCAGGCCGCACGGGGGAACCTCGCCCTGACGATCGGGGCGATGGGGGACCTAGCGGAGGCACGGGCATTGGAGGAGGCGGTCCTCGAGGCCTTCACGCGCACTCTGCCTGACGAACACCGCCTCGTGCAGAGGGCGCGCAACAACCTCGCACTGACGATCCAGGCCCTTGGCGACCTGGACGGCGCGCGCGACCTGCAGGAGCGTGTCCTCGATGTCATGGCGTCGCTTCCCGACGATCACCCGGATCTGCAGTGGGCACGCGAGAACCTGGCCTGGACGATCGCGAGCCAATGCGCGCGTGCAGGACCGTCGGCTGCAGGCGCATCAGCGGATCCGAACGGCCGGGAAGCGGGCCGCGTGCGATGCGCCGAGCTCGTGGGCGCTCTGTGCCGCGCCCAGATCCACGCGGCGCGCGCGGCGATCCTGGAAAGTCCGGCGCGGGAAGCGGAAGAGCGCTGCTCGATCATCGCCGCGAAGCTGGATGTGTCCTTGTCGTTCGCTCTGGGTTACGGCGCGTTCGCCCCGCTGCCCGAGCTCGACGCGGAGTCGTTCGTCCTGTCCGAGACAACGCGTGGAGCCGCTTTCGTGTCGACCGAGCTCACGCGCAACGCCGTGCACACTCCAGGCTACGCCGAGTTGCGTCGTGCCCTCAGGCAGGCCAGCGAGGAGCTTGCGGGATTGACGCAGAGGGGAACGACGAGCGCCGAGTTCGACCGTGCACGCACCGCGCGGGAGACCGTGGAACGCGAACTCGTCGAGCTGGCGAGGTTGCCGTCCGACGGAGCATCGAGTGACTTGTCACTCGACGTGGAATCGCTGGCAAGGGCCCTCGCAGCCAACGAGGCGGCCGTGGGGTTCCGTAGCTTCAAGAAGTGGCAAGAGGCCGTGGTCGACGCAGCCGATCCGACGCTGCAGCCCGTGCCGCGTTCACCCCCGGTCGACACGCTGTGCGCATTCGTGGTGCACGGTTGGTCTCCTGGATCGCTGCAGGCTGACTCTCCCGCGCTCACGCTCGTGGATCTCGGACCCGTCGAGCCGATCGAAGCAGCCGTGCGCGCGTGGCGCCAAGGGCTGGGGGCCGGGAGCGATGGACGCGGTCTCGCGACGAATGCGCGGGCGGCGTCGGCGGCCGGAGTCCATGCCCAAGGAATTGCCCTGCGTGAGTTGATCTTCGACCCGCTCCTTCCCGCCCTCGGCAGCGTGCGTCGCATGGTGGTCGTCCTGGACGACGTGTTGCACCTCGTCCCGCTCGATGCACTGCCACTCGACGAGAGCACTCTCCTCGGGGATCGCTGGCAGTTCGAGACGCGCACGACCCTCACGGAGCTATTGCATACGACCGAGCCTTCCAGGGAGTCGGGCCAGCTCCTGGCGTTCGGCGCTGTCGAGTACGGAGCTGCGGGGTCTTCCGCCGAAGCCGAGGCAGCGCACCAGGTCGTCCCCTCGGATGTCGAGCCACGCCTCGCCGCGGATGCGGGCCTCCTGCGCGGAGGCGCTTGGTCGGGAGGCTTCTCGGCGCTACCAGGCACGGGCGACGAAATCCGTGGCATCGCGCGCGAGTTTCGCGATCAGTTTCCTGCGGAAGCTGATCCCGAGCTGTGCGAGCGAGTCGACGCAACGCGCGGGCGCCTGCTGTCCCTCGCACCTGGGGCCCGATGGCTCCACATCGCGACGCACGGTTGGTTCGCCCCCGAGTCGATCCCGTCGTGGAGCGATCCGGAGCCGCTCGACAAGCAGAGCGGGCTGGGGCATCGCGTCAGCGGCGCGGAACAGGTCAAGGGCATGAGCCCGATGCTCCTGTGTGGCCTCGCGCTGGCGGGTGCGAACTCCCCGCAGAATGCCGCCGGCCGCATCCCGGGCCTCGTGACGGCGGACGAGCTCTCGACGCTCGATCTCTCGAGCTGCGAGCTCGTCGTGCTGTCGGCCTGCGACACGAACGTTGGCGAGCATCGCGCCGGTCAAGGCGTCGCCAGCCTGCAGAAGGCGTTGCAGATGGCCGGCGCGCGCAGCGTGATCACGAGCCTGTGGAAGGTGCCCGACGAGGCCACGAAGGAGCTGATGCTCGACTTCTATCGCCGCCTGTGGGTCGAGAAGAAGCCGAAGCACCAGGCGCTGTGGGAGGCCAAGTCGAAGCTGCGCAGTGAGCGGGACGAGCGCGGCGAGCCGCGCTACGTGACGCGCGACTGGGCCGCGTGGGTGCTGACGGGCACCCCCGAATAGCCTTGCGCGCAGCACGGATCGATCGGCCGCCAGCGGGCCCGAGCAGATTCCCCCTCGACTTGCTCCAGAACCCGGCGACGAACGCAGTGCTGCCGAGCGAGAGAGAGTGGGCGCGTGAGACCGCCGGCCGACGCCGGGGATCGTCAGCCTGCCCGTCGTGGGCGTCGCTTCTTCACCGCTGCGATCGTGGCGCGCAACAGCGCGTTGACGGGCTTCGACTCACGGAAGACCTCGGCGACATCGCTGTCGAGGACGATGACCAACGCATCGCGACGAACGCGGCCGGCGAATCGGTTGGGCTTCGACTTGCTGTAGTCGAAGCGATAATCGCGTCGCAGACCCTGCGCGGGCTTGCGCGTCCGACTGGGCTTACCTGTGGTCTTCGTAGTCCGTGCTTTCATGACGCGTAGCTCGACGGGCGCTCATGAGACGAACTGCAGCGTCCCAGTTGAAGCGCATGCCCACGGGCGCGGAGCATACCCCGATCGCCGGCGCTCTCGCGCGCGGATCAGGGCAGCACGGACCGCGCCGCCGCCAGCGCGCCCGTGAACAGCGGCGCCGGCCAGACGCCGATCGCGACGACCGCGGCCGCGCTCACGAAGATGACGATGCCCTGCGTCGCCGGCACGCGCAACGGGGCTGAGCCGGGCTCCGGATCGTCGAGGTAGATGCTGCGCGCGACGCGCAAGTAGTAGTAGACGCCGACGACCGCCAGCACGGCGCCGAGCAGCACGAGCGCCGCCTGTCCGGCGTGCCAGGCGGCGATGAAGACGCCCAGCTTGGCCCAGAAGCCGGCGACGAACGGGATGCCGCCCAGCGAGAGCAGGAAGAGGAGCATCGCCAGCGCCACGCCCGGGTTGCTGCGCGCCAGGCCGCGGTAGGCCGCGATCTCGTCCGACCCGCGCGCGCTGCCGACGACGGCGACCACGGCGAACGCGCCCAGGTTCGTGAACAGGTAGGCGGCCAGGTAGAAGAGCAGCACGCCCAGGCCTTCGCTGTTCGTGGTCAGCAGCGCGAGCAGCATGTAGCCGATCTGCGCGATGCCGCTGTAGGCCAGCAGACGCTTCACGTTCGTCTGCCGCACCGCGAACAGGTTGCCGACGACCAGCGTCAGCGCGCAGACGGCGACCAGGACCGGCGCGAGCCGCGGTCCGAGCTGGGTGAACCCCTCGAGGTAGACGCGCACGAGGACCGCAAAGCCGGCCGCCTTGGGCGCGACGGAGAGGAAGCCCACGACGACCGTCGGCGCGCCCTCGTAGGCGTCGGGGATCCACATGTGGAACGGCACGGCGCCGATCTTGAAGGCCAGGCCGGCGAACGTCGTGAACAGGCCCAGCGCGAGCAGCAGCGACGGATCGCCGGCGACGTGCTGCGCGATGCCGGCGAGCTGCGTCGTGCCGGTGGCGCCGTAGACGAGGGACAGGCCGTAGAGCGTGATCGCGATGCTGACGGCGCCGACCAGGTAGAACTTGATCGCGGCCTCGATCGAGCGCCGCTCGCCCTTGGCGAAGGCCGCCAGCGCGTACAGCGGCAGGCTCATCAGCTCGAAGCTGACGACGATCAGGATCATCTCGCGCGCCGAGGCCAAGATCGACATGCCCAGCAGGCTGGACAGCAGGAGGACGTAGTACTCGCCCTGTCGGCCGGCGAAGCTGCGCGCGACAGGATCGACGGCCAGCAGGACGGCCAACGCGCCGGCCGCGAGGAACACGCGCTTGAACCACACGGCCAGCGGGTCGGCCACGAAGGCGCCGCCGAACGCGCTGCCGGACACGTCGAGGAAGAAGCTCGCCGCGAGGAGCAGGGTCAGGGCGACGGCCGTGACGATCGCCAGGCCGCGTTTCGCGGCGACCGGCAGGAAGAGGTCGGCCACGAAGACGACGAGCAGGATCCCGGCCAGCGCGATGTCGACGAGGAGGGGTTGCATCGCGGGGTCTTCCTCACCGTCCGTCGATGGTGGAGGAAGCGGGCAGCAGCGCGCTCGTGGTGCGGTCGATCGGGTCGAGCACCAGGCTCGGCCAGACGCCCAGCACGACGATCGCCACGCCCAGCAGGATCAAGGACACGCGCTCCGGTCCGCGCGCATCCTCGAGGTGCGGGTAGCGCTCCGGTTGCGGCGGTCCCCAGAAGATGCTGCGGGCGGCGCGCAAGACGTAGATCGAGGTCAGGAACGCGCCCAGCACGGCCGGCACCATCCATATGGCGTGTCCCGACTCGAACGCGCCCAGGAACACCAGGAATTCGGCCACGAAACCGGCCGTGCCGGGCAAGCCCAGGCTCGAGAGGCTGGCCAGCGTGAAGCACACCGCGACCGCCGGCATCGCGCGCGCGAAGCCGCCCATCGCCGGCACGTCGCGCGAGTGGGCCTTCTCGTAGACGAGCCCGACCAGCGCGAAGAAGAGCCCGGTCATCAGGCCGTGCGCGATCATCTGGAACACGGCGCCGTTCCAGCCGTTCACGTTGAGCGTCGCGGCGCCGAGCAGCACGACGCCCATGTGCGACACGCTGGAGTACGCGACGATGTACTTCAGGTCCGTCTGCGCCATCGCCGACAGCGCGCCGTAAACGATGTTGAGCGCCGCGACCGCGCCGACCCACGGCGCCCACGCGACCGCGCCCTCGGGCAAGAGAACCATCCCGATGCGGATCACGCCGTACGCGCCCAGCTTCATCAGCACGCCGGCGTGCAGCATCGAAACCGCCGTTGGCGCCGAAGCGTGACCGTCGGGCGACCACGTGTGGAACGGGAAGACGCCGGCCAGGCTGCCGAAGCCGATCCACAGCATCGGGAAGGCCCACATCTGCACGTCGCGCGGGATCCCGGCCGCGATCTGGTCCATGTGGAACGAGCCGCCGGCTGCGCGCGCCATGGCCAAGAACGCCACAAGGATCAGCGCCGATCCCGCCAGCAGCATGATCGTCAGCTTCATCGCCGCGTACTCGCGACCGCCCAGGTCGAAGCGGCGCAGTACGGACGCGAACGGCCCGCGCGGCGGGACGGGCTTGCTGCTGCCCCAGATGCCGATGAGCAGGTACATCGGCAGCACGGCGATCTCGTAGAAAAGGAACAGGATGAAGAGATCGAGGCTGACGAAGACGCCGAACACGCCGGTCGAGAGCACGAGCAGGAGCACGTAGAACTCGCGGTCGCGGTGCGTGACGGTCCAGCTCGCGAAGCAGCCGGCGAAGAGGATCACGCCGGTGAGCAGCAGCAGCGCCGCGCTCCAGCCGTCAGCTGCGAGCGCGTACGTGATGCCCAGCTCGGGCACGAGCGCGAACGATTCCGCGAGCGGCGTCCCGTTGCTGGCCTGGATCGCGGCCACGACGCTGCCGGCCAGTGCGACGGTCGCGCCGAGCACGCTCACCAGCCGGATCGCCAAGCGCGCGCGGCCCGGCAGCACGAGCAACACGGCGGCCGCAAGGAGCGGCGCGAAGACGACGATCGAGAGGATCGGCATCGCTCAGGCTCCCCACACGCCCCACGCGGCCAGAGCGACGAGGCCCAGGAACAGCGCCAGCACGTAGTCGCGCGCGAGCCCGGTCTGGAGGCGCCTCAGGCCGCCGCCCAGCGCCAGCGTCGCCGCTCCCACGACGTTGATCATCCCGTCGACGACGTAGCGGTCGATCCAGCCGATCAGGCGGCTGAACACGAGCAGCACGCGGCGCCAGAGGAGCTCGTAGAAATTGTCGATCGCGCTGCTGCGCACGAGCGCGAGGAACCCGGCGGGTAGCGCGTCGGCGTTGCCGGCGCGGCGCGGACCGTGGAGGAACCAGGCGGCAGCCAGACCGAGCAGCGCGAGCCCGACCGCCGCGGCGCCGAGCGCGTCGAAGTGGAACCCGCCCTCGACGCCCAGGCTGCGCGCGAACGACGGCAGAAGGAATCCCGCAGCCGCCGCCGGGACGGCCAGCGCCAGCATCGGCGCGAGCATGCTCCAGCCCGATTCGTGCGCGTGGCGCGCACCGTCGCTGCGCGGCGTGCCGGCGAACGCCAGCAGGAACGCGCGACCCATGTAGTAGGGCGTGAGGAGCGTCGTGGCCAGCGCGAGCGCGAGCGCGATGGGATGGTCCGACAGCGAGGCGAGCAAGAGCTCCTTCGAGAAGAACCCCGAGAGGGGCGGGATCCCGGCCAATGCGAGTGCGCCCAGGCCGAACAGGAGCGCCGTCCAGCGCATCGTGCGCCCGAGGCCGCCCATCGCGCGCAAGTCGTTCGTGTGGATCGCGTGGATCGCGCTGCCGGCCGCGAGGAAGAGCAGCGCCTTGAAGAAGGCGTGCGTGAGCAGGTGGAAGTAGCCCGAGAGCACCGCGCCCGCGCCGAGCGCCGCGACCATCAGCCCGAGCTGCGAGCAGGTCGAGTAGGCCAGGACGCGCTTGATGTCGTGCTGCGCCACGCCCTGGATCGCGGCGAACAGCGCCGTGCCCGCGCCGACGTACATCACGACCGTCTGCACCGCGGGCGAGATCTCGAACAGGAACGACGTGCGCACGAGCAAGAACACGCCCGCGGCGACCATCGTCGCGGCGTGCAGGAGCGCCGAGACCGGCGTCGGTCCCTCCATGGCGTCCGGCAGCCAGACGTGCAGCGGCACTTGCGCCGACTTGCTCGCGACGCCGCAGAAGATCAGCGCCGGCAGGATCCAGGCCAGATCCGGCAGCGGACCGGCGCGCACAGCGGCATCGAGCTGCTGCAGATCGAACGTACCGAACCACGACCAGGCCACGATGATGCCGATCAGGAAGCCGACGTCGCCGAACTTCGTGACCCAGAAGGCCTTGACCGCCGCGCGTCCGGCCGAGGGACGCTCGTGCCAGAAGCCGATCAAGAGGTAGCTGCACAGGCCGATCAGCTCGTAGAAGACGAAGAGCTGCAGCAGGTTCGGCGACAGCACGAAGCCCTGCATCGCCAGCAGGAACAGCGACTGCCACGTGAAGTAGCGCCCGCGCGAGGCCGGCGGCTCGTCGGACAGGTAGCCGACGGAGTAGATCTGCACGGCCAGCGCCACGAGGCCGACGACGACGAGCATCGGCGCGTTCGTGCCGTCGAGGCGCACACCCAGCTCGGCCAGCGTGCCGCCCGCGAGCGGCAGCCAGCGTGCGACCGCTTGGAACGGGGGCGCTGGGTCGAGCAGCAGCCAGAGCGCCGCGCCGAGCGAGAGGGCCGCCGCCGTGATCGAGACGCCGGCCGCGAGGTCGCCGCGCCGGCGCAGCGCGGGAACGAGCCCGATGAGCAGCGCGGCCAGCGCCGGCAGTGCAGGGACCAGCAGGCACAGCGTGAGGGGGGACAAGCTCGTTCAGCCGCGCAACTGGCGCGCCTCGTCGACATCGGCCGTGCGCTGCGTGCGCGCGAGGAGGAGGACGAGCGCCAGTCCGAGAGCCACTTCGGCCACGGTGAGCGCGATCGCGAACAGCGCGAAGATCTGCCCCGTCGGACCGCCGTGCAGACGCCCGAACGCGACGAGGTTGATGTTGACCGCGTTGGCCATGAGCTCGACGGCCAGGAGGATTCCGACGGCGTTGCGCCGCGTCAGCACGCCGTAGACGCCGATCGAGAACATCGCCGCCGCGAGGAGCAGGCAGGCTTGCACGTCGCTCACGGATCCGTCCTCCGCGCGATCGTGATCGCCGCGACCATGACGGCCACCAGCAGGACGGAAAGCACCTCGAAGGGCAGCAGGAATTCGCCCAGGAAGCTCGCTGCCAGGTCGGTGACGCTCGGGGCCGGAACTGCGGCAGCTGCGGCCAGCGGCGACGCCAGGATGCCCACGACGAGCACGACGCCGACCGCGAGCGCCGCGAGTGCGCCGACGACGAGGCCGCGGCTCTCGTGACGGACACCCGCGCCCTCGACGCGCTGGCTCAGCATCACCGCGAAGATCGCCAGCGTGATCACGCCGCCGGCGTAGAGCAGCACCTGCGCTCCGGCCAGGAACCCGGCCAGGAGCTTCAAGTACACCCCGGCCGTCGCGACGAGCGTCAGCGCCAGCCACAGCACGCTGCGCACGAGGTCTCTCGAGATCACGGTGCCGAGCGCGCCGAGCAGGATCACGCCCGCGAGCAGTGAGACGCCCAGCACCTCGAGTCCGCTCACTGCGCCACGTCCTCTGCGGGCGAGTGGCTGGCGATCAGGGACGTGCCCGTGATCGGCGCACGCGGCAGCGCGTGCTCGTTCGTGTACAGGCGCGCCATCGTCAGGAAGAGGTCCTCGCGCGCGCCGCCCGGCGGCGTGGGCGCGCGGCACATGACGATCGCGTCGACGGGGCAGACCTGCACGCACAGCTCGCACACGATGCAGGCCGTGAGATCGAGCGTGAAGTCGTCGGCCCAGCCGCGCTTCTGTCCCGTAGCGGGCGATTCGCGCTTCTTGGCCATCACGACCGTGATGACCTCGGAAGGGCAGATCTTCTCGCACTTCTTGCAGCCGATGCAGGCTTCCTCGCCGTGCTCGTCGTGCACGAGCGCGAACGTCTGCCGCCAGCGCGCCGCGCGCGTCCGCGGCTGGAACGGGTGCATCACCGTCGACGGCTTGCGGCCGAGATGCCGGAAGGTGATGCGCAGGGCATCGAGGCACGGCTTGACGATGCTCACGCGGCTCCTCCGGGTACGAAGCGCGCCCACACGGCCGCTACCATGAGGACGACGAGGCCAGCCGGCAACAGCCATTTCCAGCACAGGGTCATCAGCTGGTCCGAGCGCAGTCGCACGAACGTCCAGCGGATCCACAGGATGAAGGTGGCCACAGCCATGGTCTTGAGCGCGAACCACACGACCTGGAGCGCCATTGCGTCGGGCCCCGGGCCGTCGGGGCCGCCCAGGAAGAGCGTGACGAAGAGGGCCGAGCCGACGAGGCTGTGCACGTACTCCGCCAGGTAGAACATCCCGAACTTCATGCCCGTGTACTCGGTCGAGACGCCCGAGACGAGCTCGCTCTCGGCCTCGGGGATGTCGAACGGGATGCGGTTGCCCTCGGCCAGCGAGGCCATCAGGAAGATGCCGCCCGCCAGGAACCCGGGTCCGGGCGGCCACCACAAAAACCAGTGCCCGCCGGCCTGCGCCGCGACGATCTCCGACAGGTTCATCGAACCGGCGAAGATCACCGGCACGAGCGCGCCGAACACCATGGGCACGCCGTACGCGACGCTCTGCGCGACTGCGCGCATGCCGCCGATCAACGCGTACTTGTTGTTCGAGGCCCAGCCGGCGATCCACGTCGGCAGGACGGTCATCGCGCCGGCCGCCAGGAAGAACAGCACGCCCACGTCGAGGTCGGCGATGACGAGACCCGACGCGAGCGGCACGACGGCCAGGCCCAGCAATGCCACGAATACCGCCAGCAGCGGCGCCAGGTGGAAGAGCGGCTTGTCGGCCGCGCGCGGCACGATGTCCTCCTTGAGGAGCAGCTTGAACGCGTCCGCGACCGGCTGGAGAAGACCTTCCCAGCCGACGTGCTTCGGTCCGACGCGACCCTGCATGCGTCCGGCGAACCGGCGCTCGAACCAGATGAAGTACGACGTCACGCCGAGCAGCGCGCTGGCGAGGACCACGCCGAGCCCGAGCGCGTGCAGGATGGGATCGTGGGGGAAGGGCATGCGGGGGGGCAGGCGCGCGGGTCCTCAGAGGCTGAGAAGAATTCGAGGCCTCTGCGCGCCGCGCGCGGTTCCGCGCGGCGCCACCTGGATCTGAGAGAGCGTAGGATTCATTCTTTCTCGCTCTCTCAGCGATCGGCTTCGCCCATGATCGGATCGAGGCTGCCGAGGATCACGACGACGTCGGGGATCGTAGTGCCCGGCAAGAGCCAGGGCAGCGCCGAGAGCGCGTGGTACGACGGCGGGCGGATCTTGCATCGGTAGGGCTTCGGGGAGCCGTCGCTGACCACCCACGTCCCGAGCTCGCCGCGCGGGCTCTCGATCGCGACGTACGCTTCGCCGGCCGGCGGCCGCACCGCATTGGGCGTCTCGATCGGCTTGCGGCCCATGATCGGGCCGGCCGGCAGGCCGTCGATCAGCGTCGTCGCGATGCGCAGGCTCTCCTCCATCTCCTGCACCCTGACGCGATAGCGCGCGAGCACGTCGCCGCCCTCGGCCGTCACGCTGCGCACGTCGATCTCGTCGTAGGCCGCGTAGGGTTGCAGCACGCGCAGGTCGAACGGGATCCCGCACGCGCGCAGGTTCGGGCCCGACAAGCCCAACTCCTGCGCGAGTCCCGCGTCGATGCGCCCGATGCCGCGCGTGCGCTTCAGGAAGATCGGGTTGTCGGCCAGCATCTGCTCGTACTCGGGGATCCGCTCGCGGATCCGCGCCGCCACCTCGTGCACGCGTGCGTCCCAGCCGGCCGGAACGTCGTGACGCACGCCGCCGACCTGGTGGTAGTGGTAGTGGAAGCGCGCTCCCGTCAGCTCCTCGAACAGGTCCAGGATCAGCTCGCGCTCGCGGAAGCAGTACATGAACACGCTCGTCCCGCCGCCCAGCGCGCCACCCATGTCGAGCGCGAACGTGCCCAGCCACAGGAGGTGGCTCGCGACGCGCTGCAGCTCGGCGACGATCGTGCGCATGTAGCGCGCGCGCCGCGGCACCTCGCAGCCTTCCAGCTTCTCGAAGGCCATGCACAGCGCGATCTCGTTCGTCATCGACGACACGTAGTCGTTCTTGTCGACGATCGGCGTCGACATGACGTAGGTCAGCTTCTCGAGCAGCTTCTCGACGCCGCGGTGCAGGTAGCCCAGGTAGGGCACCGCCTTGACGACCTGCTCGCCGTCGAGCCACAGCTTCAAGCGCAGCACGCCGTGCGTCGAGGGGTGCTGCGGGCCCATGTTGAGCACCATCAGGTCGCCCTCGGCCTCGTAGCTCTCGATGTCGAGGTACGGGTTGGCGCGCGGCAGCGCGCGTGTCGCCGACGCGGATCTGGGCGCGGTCATCTCCATGGCGCGTGCGGCGTGTCGATCGCGTACTGGCGCTGGAGCGGGTGCCCGACCCAGTCCTCGGGCAGCATGATGCGGCGCAGGTCGGGGTGTCCTTCGAAGCGCGGACCGACGAGGTCGTAGGCCTCGCGTTCCTGCCAGTCGGCGCCGGCCCACACGTGCGCGAGGCTGGGCACGCCGACCTCGACCGGCACTTCGCAACGGAAGGGGAACTCCGTGTTGCGATCGAGGTTGCGCACGCGGTAGACGACCACGAAGCGCGCGGGCAGCGTCTCCTCGCCGCGCTTCTCCTCGGAGAAGTGCGCGGCCGTGACGTAGCACAGGTAGCCGCAGCCCAGCTCGTCCTTGAGCATGCGTGCGAGCTCGAGGAGCCGCCCGGGTGGCACGGTCGGTCCGTGGACGCCGACGTCGAGCCCGAAACGCTCTGCGACGAGCCGCGCCGCTGCTTCGTCGATCACGCCTTTTCTCGCTCCGCCCCGCCCTTGTCCATCTCGAGCACGGCCTTCATCTGCGCCGCGGTGATCGCCGGATCGCGGTCCTCGTCGCACAGCCGCCGGATCGCAGGCCGGATCTGCGCCGCGGTCTCGGGCCGCGCCTCGCGCGGGGGCCTGCCGCCCGCGCGACGAGCGCGGATGATCTCCTGCAGCTTCTTGACCCCGTCGATCAGCGCGTCCGGCCCCGGCGGGCAGCCGGGCACGTACACGTCGACCGGCATGAACGTGTCGACGCCCGGCACGACGCTGTAGATGTCGCGGTAGAAATCGCCCGAAATGGCGCACGAGCCCATCGCGATCGCCCACTTCGGCTCGGGCATCTGGTCCCACAGCTTCTTGACGCGCGGCGCCATCTTCACCGTGATCGTCCCGGCGATCACCATGACGTCGCACTGGCGCGGCGAGCCGCGGATGATCGTGCCGATGCGGTCGATGTCGAGGCGCGCCGCGGCGGCGGCCATCAGCTCGATCGCGCAGCAGGAAGTCCCCATCGGGAAGATCCACAGGCTGTTCGCGGCGCCCCAGTGCAGCACGTCGTCGGCCTTGGTCAGCATCACGTCGACGCCCAGGATGCGCTCGACGTACTCGAACGTCGGATGGCCGTAGTTGTCGTCCTTGTGCTTCAGGGCCATTTCAGCGCTCCCTTGCGGACCGCATAGAGCCACCCTAGCAGCAGGACGACGAGGAACAACGCCATGCTCCACAACGCTGCGAGCGGCAGCTCGCGCAATCCGACCGCCCACGGCAGCAGGAACACGGCCTCCACGTCGAAGAGCACGAACACGAGCGCCACCAGGTAGTAGCGCGGGTGGAAGCGAACCCACGCCGCGCCGTCCGGTTCTTCGCCGCACTCGTACGTGAGGTCCTGCGCCGGCGAGGGGTGGCGCGCGCGCACGCGCAGCAGGCGCGCGGCCAGCAGCGTGCCCGCCGCCATCACGAACGCCAGGCCGCCGAAGGTCAGCGCGCTGATCCAGGCGTCGCTCATCGATCAGCCGTCCGTCTGGTCACAGCCGCACTCGTCGTCCTGCAGGGTCTCCGCGATCAGGAGGCAGCGCTCGTCCTCGTCGAGGTCGCGGCGCAGCTTGGAACGCAGGATCGAGAGGCCCGCGGCCAGCTTGCCCACGTCGGCGCCGGGCAGCTGCGCCGCGCGGGCCAGCTCCTCGACCGCGATGTAGTGCGCCGCGTGCGCGGCCCGCATGCGCGCCAGTCGCCCTGGACCGCCGTGGTCGGTCGCTTCGAGAGCCGGCAGCAGGAGCTCCTGCTCGTGGCGCAAGTAGCTGCGCAGGCGGTCGCGCAGGTCGACGATCCCCGCACGCAGCATCTGCGGCGAGCGCTCGGCGGTGTCCGACAGCTCGTCCAGCACGGCCCGCAGCGACTCGCACTCGCTCATCATGAGCGCGCGCACTTCACTGGGTCGGTATTGCGGCATGTGCGGGACCTCCAGGACCCTCACCCGATCGTCCAGGTGTCGCCCGCGGCGAGCAGCTTGGCCAGATCGCCGACACCGGCCTTCTGGCGCACCGAGCGTCCCTGCGCCAATTCCAGCTCGTGGTGCAGCGGCCGCTCGACGGCGCGCAGCACGCCGAAGGGCTCGGGCAGGTCCGGCGCGGTGCAGGTTGCCAGGGCGAAGGCGGCCGAGGCGGCGGCCTTCTCGTCCCACACCATCGCGGTCTCGCCCGGGCTGCCGCCGGCGAGGTCCACGACGCGCGGCAGTCCGTCGGTGATGCGCAGGCCCTTCTTCCCGCCGGCGTAGGTCAGCGGCTTCCCGTGCTCGACCTTGATCGACTTCTCGTCGCGCACGTCCTTGGCGTAGAACGAGTCGAACGCCTCGTCGTTGAACACGTTGCAGTTCTGCAGGATCTCGACGAACGCCGCGCCGCGGTGCGTGGCCACGCGGCGCAGGACGTCGCTCATGTGCGCCGTGTCCGCGTCGCTCGTGCGCGCCACGAAGCTCGCGCCCGCGCCCAGCGCGAGCTGCACCGGGTTGAACGGCGCATCGATCGTGCCGTAGGGCGTCGACTTGGCCTTCTTGCCGAGCTCCGACGTCGGCGAGGCCTGTCCCTTGGTCAAGCCGTAGATGCGGTTGTTGAACAGCAGGATCTTCACGTCGACGTTGCGGCGCAGCACGTGGATGAAGTGGTTGCCGCCGATCGAGAGCGCGTCGCCGTCGCCCGTGACGACCCACACCATGAGCTCGGGGCGCGTCGTCTTGAGCCCCGTCGCGATCGCCGGCGCGCGGCCGTGGATCGTGTGGAACCCGTACGTGTTCATGTAGTAGGGGAAGCGGCTCGAGCAGCCGATGCCCGACACGAAGACGATGTTTTCGCGCGGAACGCCCAGCTCGGGCATCATCTTCTGCACCTGCGCCAGGATGACGTAGTCCCCGCAGCCGGGGCACCAGCGCACGTCCTGGTCGGACTGGAAGTCCTTCTTGGTCAGCTTGGCGGCGGCGATTTCGCTCACGACAGGTGCTCCTCGAACGCGGACACGAGCTCCGAGACACGGAACGGCTTGCCCTTGATCTTGTTGATCCCGTGCACGTCGACCAGCGTCGCGGCGCGCACGACCTGGCGCAGTTGCCCCATGTTCATCTCGGGCATGACGACCTTGCGGTAGCGCTTCATCAGCGCCGGGAGGTCGGACGGCAGCGGGTTCAGGTGCCTCAGGTGCACGTGCGCGATCGAGCGGCCGCACGCGCGCAGTTCCCTCACCGCCTGCTGGATCGTGCCACGGGTCGAGCCCCAGCCGACGACCAGCAAGTCGCCCGAGGCCGGGCCGTCGACGGCGAGCGGCGGGATGTCGCGCGCGATGCGCGCCACCTTGTCGGCCCGCAACCGCACCATGTGCTCGTGGTTCTCGGGGTCGTACGAGATGTTGCCCGTGACGTCCTGCTTCTCGATCCCGCCGATCCGGTGCTCGAGCCCCGGCGTGCCGGGCCGCACCCACGGCCGCGCGAGCGTCGCCGGATCGCGCAGGTAGGCCTGGAAACCCACCGGGTCCGTGCGGAACTTCACGTCGATCCGCTCGAGGTCCTTCGGGTCCGGGAAGCGCCAGGGCTCCTGCCCGTTGGCGATGAAGCCGTCCGACAGGAGGATCACCGGGGTCATGTGCCGGATCGCCAGGCGCGCGGCCTCGATCACGGCGTCGAAGCAGTCGGCCGGTCCCGACGAGGCCAGCACGGGCACCGGCGCTTCGCCGTTCCTGCCGAACATCGCCTGCAGCAGGTCGGCCTGCTCGGTCTTCGTCGGCAAGCCGGTCGACGGTCCGCCGCGCTGGATGTTGATCACGAGCAGCGGCAGCTCGGCCATCACGCCCAGGCTGATCGTCTCCTGCATGAGCGCGACGCCCGGTCCCGACGTCGTCGTGACCCCGAGGTTGCCGCCGAAGGACGCGCCCAGCGCCGCGCCGACCGCGGCGATCTCGTCCTCGGCCTGGAACGTGACGACGCGGAAGTTCTTGTGCTTCGAGAGTTCGTGCAGGATGTCGCTCGCGGGCGTGATCGGGTACGTGCCCAGGAACATCGTGATCCCCGACAGCTCGCCGGCCGCGACGATGCCGAGCGCCGTGGCCTCGTTGCCCGAGATGCTGCGGTAGCGCCCGGCCGGCAGCGACGCCGGCTTGACCACGTAGGGCTGGAACATCTCGGTCGTCTCGCCGAAGTTCCAGCCCGCGATCAGGGCCTTCTCGTTGGCGGCGGCGATGTCGGGCTTGCTGCCGAACTTGAGCTTCAGGAAGCGGATCGTCGGCTCCGTCGGACGGCTGTACATCCACAGCATCATCCCCAGCGCGAACATGTTCTTCGCGCGCTCGACCTCGCGCGACGAGAGGCCGCTCGACTCGAGCGCCAGGGCCGTGAGCTTCGAGATGTCGATCGAGTGCACTTTGTAGCGGGACAGCGAGCCGTCCTCGAGCGGGTTCTTCGCGTAGCCGGCCTTGCGCAGGTTCTGCTCGGTGAAGGCGCCGGTGTTCAGGATCAGCATCCCGCCGTGGACGAGGTCGTCGAGGTTCGTCTTGAGCGCGGCCGGGTTCATCGCGACCAGGATCTCGGGCTGGTCGCCGGGCGTGAACACGGGCGCGCTCGAGAACTGCACCTGGAAGCCCGACACGCCGGCCAGGGTTCCGGCCGGCGCACGGATCTCGGCCGGGAAGTCGGGCAGCGTCTGGAGGTCGTTGCCGGCCATCGCCGACACGCGCGTGAACTCGGAGCCGGTGAACTGCATCCCGTCCCCCGAGTCGCCGCAGAAGCGGATCGTGACGGTCGGCACCTCCGTGATGCCGCGCGCCCCGTTCGTCGTTCCAGCCCGGGTTGTCGTCATGCCTCGAACTCCTCGCGCGCCGGTGACCGGCGCGGTCGCGGGACTCCATCGGCGCCCGTACGGATACGGCCGCACTGCCTCCCACCATAATCCTCCTCGAGGCCTCTGTCCGAGGAGGGAGCGCTGAATTCCGGCGAGCGCCGCGAACTCGTACGCCGATGGTCGTAGCGGCCGTCCGGGACCCCGGCCGCGGATCTCACTGCCGTTCAGCGGCGCGGCCGGCGCACGACCCGGAAGCCGCTGGCCGTGTCCGTGAAGTCCGCGGCGCGCTCCTCCGAGCGGTTGGCCGCGTGGAACAGCTCCTCGGTCGACACGTTCCAGGAACCGCCGCGCAGCGCGTGGAGCGGCCGGCCGGGTCGGGCCGCGCACCACTCGCGCAAGCTGCCCGCCATGTCGCGCACGCCCCAGGGCGATTCGTCCGTCGGGAAGCTCCCGACCGGCAGCGGTTCGCTGGTCCAGCCGGAGAGCTTGGACGACGAGAACGTGGTGTCGAACTCGTCGCCCCACGGGAAGGCGCGCGCGTCCGCGCCGCGCGCGGCCTTCTCCCATTCGGTCTCGGTCGGCAGGCCGTACTGCCAGCGCGGGTCCGGGTCGCGTTCCGCGAGCCAGGCGCAGTAGGCTTCGGCGTCCGCGCACGAGATGGCCAGGATCGGGCAGTCCGGGCCGCGCACGCGAGCGCCCAGGACGAGGTGTCCTTCCGGCGTGCGCAGCCAGCGCGGCGTGACCGTGCCGCCCGCGATCCCTTCGCGCGGGCCGCGCGCCTCGGCTTGTGACGTATCGCTCCGGTCGAGGTCGTTCAGGAACTCGAAGTACTGCGCGACCGTCACCTCGCAGCGCTGGATCCAGTACTCCGGCACGACGCCCTCGATGAAGTCCTCGGAATCGAGCGCACCCTCGTCGCCGCCCAGCACGACCGTCCCACCGGGCACGAACACGAAGCCGTCCCGAGCCTCGTCGAGGGGCGGCAGCCGCACATCGATCGACTCCGCCTCGCCGCGCTGGATGCGGAACGAGATCCGCACGTCGACGCAACCCTCGCGCTGCACGCGCGCCAGGTAGCTGCCCATCGGCAGGCGCGCCGGAGCGATCGGCGTCGCGCCCAGGAGCGCGGCGGGCACGAGCGGCAGGGGGTTCGCGTCGACGACGACGTGCTGGCCGGCCAACGACTGCAGCGCGCCCGGCTCGACCATGATCTCGTGGTGCGTGCCCGCGCGCAGCGCGTCGACCACGTGCCGGTGGACGTTCGAGCAGAGGTGCGCCGCGACCCAATCGCTGCCGAGCGGCAGCATCCCGCACACGCCCCACAGCTCGTCGCCGGCGCGCAAGCCGCCCTCGACGAGGGGCTCGACGGACTCGAGCACGAGCCGCTGCCACGGCCCGCGCGCGGTGCGCGCGTCGACCTGCGCGCACTCCTGGCCCGTTCGGACGTCGAACGGCACGGCGATGCGGCGTCGATCGCGCTCGCTGCAACGGAAGAGGAAGACCTCGGCGCCGGGCGGGTCGGACGTGAACGCGACCGTGCCCGCGCCGCGCCGCACCTCGGCCAGCGCACCGTCGTCGTATTCCTCGACCAGCGGCAGCCAGCGGCTCATGTCGCGCTGGTCGCGCGCCTTCTCCGCCTCCCGGAAGCGATCGAACGCGAGTGCGGCGACGTCGCGGCGGACCTCGGGCAGCGCCGGGGCGAGCTGGAGGGCCGACAGCAGATTGGACAGGAACCCGCGCAGGATCGTCTCCCGCTCGGTGCGCGCCGCGCGCAGGTCTTCGTCCGCGGCCAGGACCGCGGGCCGCAAGGCGAGCGGCGCCCAGGCGGTGCGAGCGTTCCGGGCCGACTCGAGCGCGAGTTCTTGACGCTCGATCTCGGACAGGTTCGCGGCGATGCGCGTCTCGAGCTCGCGCGCGTGGTCGAGGCGCGCGCGAGCCTGGGCCTCGGCCTGTGCCTGCCGCTCGCGGTCCGCCGCCAGCTCGATCTCGACCGTGGCCGCGCGCTCCAGGCTCTCCGCGAGAGCGTTGTCGGGGTCGAGCGCGAGCGCACGCAGCAGCGCGTCGCGCGCCGCACCGGGTTCCCCGCGCGCGAGCAGCGCCTGTGCGTCGGCGACGTGCCGGGCCGTCTCGCGCTCGCGGTTCGCGGCTTGCACCACGGGTGCGACGGGCAGCAGGACGAGCGCGGCCAGGGCCAGGCCGATCGCAGTCGCCGCGACCGGGTTGCGCCGCGCGCGCCGCCGCCCGCGGCCGAGGAATCCGAGCGGTCGGGCGCGCACGGGCTCGTAGTCGAGGAAGCGTTGCAGGTCGTCGGCCAGCTCGGCGGCCGACGCGTAGCGCCGCGCGGGCTCCTTCTCCAGGGCCTGCAGCACGATCGTCTCCAGGTCGCGCGGCACGCGCGCGTCGATCCGGCGCGGCGCGAGCGGGTCGCGCGCCAGGATCGAGCGGAAGAGCGCCTCGCGGTCGTCGCCTTGGAACGCCGGCGCGCGGGTCAGCACCTCGTAGAGCGTCGCGCACAGCGCGAACAGGTCCGTGCGCCCGTCGACGGGCCGGCCCAGGAGCTGCTCGGGGCTCATGTAGCGCGGCGTGCCGACCGGCGCGCCGGTCAAGCTCGCGCCCTCGTCGCGTGAAGCGCGCGTGAGCCCGAAGTCGAGCAGCATCAGGCGGCCGTCGTCCGCCACGAACAGGTTGCCCGGCTTGACGTCGCGGTGGACGATCCCGTGGTCGTGGGCGTGCTGCAGCGCGCGCGCGACGTCGACGAAGCGCGTCACCCAGCGCACGAGCGCCTTGCGCGAGGCCAGCGCGTGCTCGTCCGGATCGGCGCGCGTGCGGTCGAGGTGCTCGCGCAGCGTGCAGCCGCAGAGCAGCGGCATCGTGTAGTAGGGGATGCCGTCGGCCCGGCCGGCTTCGAACACCGGGACGATGTGCGGGTGGTCGAGCCCGGCCGTCGCGGCGATCTCGCGCTGGAAGCGCGCGGCGGGGGGGGGGGCACCCCGCGCCACGCCCGGGGGGATCGTTTGCGGCCCCCGGCGGCCCCCCGCGCCCGGGGCGGCCGCGGAGGAGAAGCCCCAACCCCCCC
>JANNQS010000062.1:0-121487 GCA_031400875.1 Planctomycetota bacterium
CCGCCGAGGGCCCAGCTCGAAGGTGTCGCGGTTGTCCCTGGCACCGTATCGACACCTTCGCTCGGCGCCGAGGTCTCAGTTCGAAGGTGTCGGAGTCGTCCCTGGCACCGTATCGACATCGAGCGGGATGGATCCGACCTCGCGTTGCCGTCAAGATGCACGCATGACGCAGCGCGTGACGCCGGAGCCCGTCGCGCGCGTCGAGGGCGCGGCCAAGACCTACGCCCGCTCGTCGTCGGCCGTCGCGGCCCTGCGCGGCGTCGACCTCGTGATCCAGCGCGGCGAGATGGTCGCGCTCCTCGGCCCCTCAGGCTGCGGCAAGTCGACGCTGCTCAACCTCTTGAGCGGCGTGGACCGTCCCGACGAGGGCCGCGTCGTCGTGGCCGGCATCGATCTGGCGCGCGCGAGCGAGCGCGACCTCGTCCAGCTGCGCCGCGCGAGCATCGGCATCGTGTTCCAGGCGTTCCACCTCGTGCCCAACCTCTCGGTCGAGGAGAACGTCGCCCTGCCGCTGGCCTTGGCCGGGAAACCCGACGACGCACGCGTGCGCGCGCTGCTCGAGCGCGTCGGTCTGCTGGCGCGGCGCGATCACTTCCCGGCACAGCTCTCGGGCGGCGAGCAGCAGCGCACGGCGGTCGCACGCGCGCACGTGCACCGGCCGGCGCTCGTGCTGGCCGACGAGCCGACCGGCAACCTGGATTCGGCCGCGGGCGCCGTGGTTCTCGCGCTGCTCGACGAGATGCGGCGCGAGGAGGGCACCGCGCTGCTCCTGGCGACGCACGACGAGCGCGTCGCGGCGCGCGCGGACCGACGCGTGCGCATGCACGACGGGCGCATCGTCACGCCGGAGGAGGGCGCCGGCGCAGCGTGATCCTGAGGGCTCTCTTCCTGCGGCCGATCCGACGCGCGCCGCTGCGCTTCCTCGTCACGGTCGTGGGCGTCGCCGCGGGCGTGGCGGCCGTGGTGGCCACGCTGGCCTCGAGCCGCGCGGCGGTCGCGGCGTTGCAGGAAGGCGTGGCCGAGCTGTCGGGGCGCGCGGTCCTTGAAGTGCGCGCGCCGGGTGGGCTGGCCGACTCCGTGCTGGGCGACCTTGTGCCGCTGGCCCACGCGGCGATCCTCGTGCCGATCGTCGAGGAGGTCGCGCTCTCGCCTCGGACGCGCACGCCGGTGAGGCTGTTCGGGGTCGATGCGTTCGTCGACGCGAGCGTTCGCGGCGTGGCGCCGGCGTTCGCAGCGCGGGCTGGGAACGAGGACGACGATCACTTCCTCGAGTTCGTGCGCGGCGACGGTGCGTGGATCGGCGCCGGGCTGGCGCGCGACCTGTCGCTCGAGCGCGGCGGCACGCTCGAGCTCGACGTGCGCGCGCGGCCCGTCGCGCTGCGCGTCCTGGGGGTCCTCCCGTCCGGGCGCGGCGCGGCCTTCGATCACCTCGTGCTGGTCGACGTCGCTCTGGCGCAGGAGCTCGTGGGCAGGATCGGACGCCTGGACCGGATCGAGATCGTGCCGCGCGTCGCCGGCGCCGATCTCGACGAATTGCGCGAGCGCGCCCTGGCGCTCGTGCCGCGCGGTGCCGCGGTCGTGGCTCCGGCGCAGCGCGGCGCCGACGCGCGCGGCCTGGTGCGCAGCCTCGAGTTCAACTTGACCGCGCTCTCGGGCATCTCGCTCTTCGTCGGCGCGGTGCTGGTCGCGACCACGCTGGCGACGTCCGTCGTGCAGCGCGCGCGCACGCTGGCACTCCTGCGCTCGCTGGGCGCCAGCGCCGGACAGGTGCGCGTCGCGATCCTGGTGGAAGCCGGGACGATCGGCGTGCTGGGCGGCGTCGCCGGCACCGCTCTCGGCTTCGTCGGCGCGCGCACGCTGCTGCCGCAGATGCGCGCCACCGTCGCCACGGTCCTGCCGGCCGCGCCGCAGAGCGCGATCCGGTTCGCGTGGGACCACGCTGCCACCGGCGTGTTGCTGGGCGTCGCCGTTGCGCTGCTCGCGGCCTGGCTGCCGGTCGTGGAGGGCGCGCGCACGCCGCCGATCCAGGCTCTGCGCGGCGAAGCGCCGGCGCGCTTGTCGCAGCGCGAGCGCCGCATCGCGCTGGGCGTCGCCGGCTTCTTCGCGCTCATGGCGGTCGAGCTCGTGCAGCTCCCGGCCTGGGACGGGTTGCCCGTCGCGGCGCTGCTCGGGACGCTGTGTTGTCTGGGCGTGCTCTTCGCGGTGCTCGGCCCGGCGGTCGACGCGCTGGGCGCTCTCGCGGGTCGCGTGTCACGGCTGCCGGTGTCGCTGCGGCTGGCGTGCGCCGCGCTGGCGTCGGGACGGCGGCGCGCCGCCTGGGCTGCGGGCGCGGTCGGCGTGGCGGTGACGCTCTCGATCTCGATCGCGGCGATGGTGCACTCGTTCCGCCAGACCGTGATCGCGTGGAGCGACCAGAGCCTGCGCGCGGACTTCA
The DNA here is from genome assembly GCA_031400875.1 of Planctomycetota bacterium. Classification (GTDB taxonomy): domain Bacteria; phylum Planctomycetota; class UBA1135; order UBA1135; genus JAEUHZ01. The sequence goes on from JANNQS010000062.1 coordinate 2,435, forward strand.
CGATCCGGCCGCTGACGACGCGCGACGGATTGCCCATCGGGCGGCTCGATCCCGAGGTGCTCGCCGTCGCCGAGCGCGTCGTCGGCGCGCAGGCCCTCGATCCCTACCACGCGGTCGAAGCGCTGCACGCGGGCGAATCGGTCACCGTCACGGCCGCGGACTTCGGCCTGGCCGCGCGGCGCGGCGGACCGCAACTGACGGACCGTACGGATCCGCTCGCCGCGATTGCACGCGCGCACGCGGCGCGCGGCGCGCTGGTGAACGAGGCCTTCGCGCGCCGCTTCGACGTCGAGCAGGGCGACCGCATCCGGCTCGAGGTCGGTGGTCACGCGCTCGAACGCCGGATCGAGGGCGTGTTCCGCGACTACGGCGACAGCCGGGGCATCGTCACGATCGAGCGCGACGACTTCCTGTCGTACTTCCCGAACGACGCGCCCCGGCAGGTGTCCGTCCACCTGCTGGACGACGCCGACCGCGCGGCCTTGCGTACGGCCCTGGAATCGGCGCTGGCCGCGCGCTTCCAGGTCGAGGTGCTGTCGAACGTCGAGCTGCGGACCCAGGTGCTCTCGGTCTTCGACCGCACGTTCGCGATCACGACCGCGCTGCAGGGCGTGTCCGCGCTCGTGGCGGTCATCGCGGTGTTGAGCGTCCTCTACGCCCTGGTCGCCGAGCGCCGCGCCGACCTGGCCACGATCGCGGCCGTCGGCGGCGACCGCCTTCAGCTCGCGGCCGTCGTCGTCGGTCAAGCGGCGGGCCTCGGCCTGCTGGGTGCCGCGACGGGCGCGCTCACGGGGGTCGTCGTGGGCGTGATCCTCGTCTCGGTCGTGAACGTGCAGTCGTTCGGCTGGACGATCGACTTCCACCAGCCTTGGCGACTGCTGGCGACCACGGTCGGCGGCGTCGTGCTGGCCTGCGCCGTCGCGGGCCTGTTGCCGGCGCGCGCGACCGATCCGCGACGGCTGGCCGACGCCTTGCGCGAGGAGGCCGCGTGATCGCGATCGCCGCGCTGCTGCTGGTCGCCCTGGGACAGGGCGGGTGGCGCTCGATCGAGCCTCCGCTCTCCGTCGCGTTCCCGCGCGATCACGGCGCGCACCTCGACGTGCGCACCGAGTGGTGGTATCTGACCGGCGAGGTCGAGGCGGCGGACGGCGCGCAGTTCGGCTGGCAGGTCACGATCTTCCGCCAGGGTCTCGATCCGTCCGCCCCGGGGCCGCATGCGTCGTCGTTGCGCGCGCGCCACGCTCTGGCGGCGCACGTCGCGCTCGTCGACGTAAAGAGCGGCCGGCTGAGGCACGTCGAGCGGCTGCGCCGTCTGGGCGACGGACTCGCCTGGGCTTCGGAGGTGGACCTCGACGTGGGCCTCGACGACGCGTCGATCCGGCGCGATCCGGCGGGTGCGCTGCGCGTCGCGGCCGGCGCGCTCGAAGCCGGTTTCGCGCTCGAGCTGACGCTGGAGCCGGCGAAGCCGCTCGTGATGCATGGCGCGAGCGGCGTCTCGCAGAAAGGACCGGAGCGCGGCAACGCGTCGGCCTACGCCAGCATCACGCGTTGGCAGGTGCGCGGCACGCTGAAGCTCGACGGTGCGTCGCGCGACGTGCGCGGCGAGGCCTGGTTCGACCACGAATGGGGCACGAGCCAGCTCGGCGCGGGCGTTATCGGCTGGGATTGGACGGGCCTGCGCCTCGACGACGGGCGCGAGCTGATGCTCTACCGCCTGCGGAACGCCGACGGTTCCGCCAGCCCCTTCTCGGCCGGCACATTGGTCCTGGCGGACGGATCGTCGCGCCACTTGAACGCCGCCGACTTCGAGTTCGCGCCCACGGGCACGTGGCGCAGCCCGGCGACGCAGGCGCTCTACCCCGTGCGCTGGCGCATCGCGGTGCCCTCGGCCGGGATCGCGGGCGAGCTCGCGGCGCGCTCCGACGCGTGCGAAATCGACGGGCGCGCTTCGACCGGCACGGTGTACTGGGAAGGACCCGCGCGCCTGGACGGCGCGGCGCCCGGATCCGGTTACCTCGAGCTCTCGGGCTACGCGACGTCGATGGCGGCGCGTTTCTAGGGCTCGAACGAGCGCTCCACGGCGCGTCCGAGCGCTATCCTCGCGCGCCGATGCTCACGCTGCCGATCCAGAGCGCGCACCTGCCCGGCATCGGCGGGCGCATCAAGACCACGCCCGAGGACTTCGTGGTCGTCGAGGTTCCGCTCTACGAGCCGTCTGGCGCGGGCGAGCACGTGTACGTGCGTCACCGGCGCGTCGGCGCGAACACGCAGGACCTGGCGCACGCGCTGGCGCGCCTCTTCGGCCTGCGACCGTTCGACGTCGGCGTCGCGGGCCTGAAGGACAAGATCGCGGTCGCCGAGCAGACGTTCTCGCTGCCGCTGAACAAGGCGGACGTCGACGACGTCGCGCGCCAGGTCGCGGCCGAGCTGCCCGGCGAGGTCGTGTGGGCGCGCCGTCACGGGAACAAGCTGCGCCGCGGCCACCTGCTCGGGAACCGTTTCGAGGTCCTCGTGCGCGACGTCGTGGCGGATGCGGCCGAGAGAGCCGCGGCGATCGCCGCCGCACTGGCCGCCAGCGGCCTGGCCAACTTCTACGGCGAGCAGCGTCTGGGCGATGACGGACGCAACGTCGCCAAGGGTCTGGAGCGCTTGCGCGACGACCGGCGCGACTGGCTCTCGAACCTGCACCGCACGGCCTGGCAGGCCGACCTCTTCAACCAGTGGCTCGTCGACCGGCTGGCGGCCGGCACGTTCGCGCGCGTCGTCGCCGGCGACGTGGCCAAGCGGCTCGACAACGGCGCCCTCTTCGACGTCGAGGACGAAGCGGTCGAGTGCGCGCGCGCCGAGCGGGCCGAGATCAGCGCCTCGGGTCCCCTCTTCGGCTCCGACATGCGGCGCGCGCGCGCCGCGGCGGCCGAGCACGAGGAACGCCTGCTCGCGTCGACCGGCGTGACGTGGGACGAGCTCGAACGCTCGCGCTTGCTGGGCTCGCGCCGCGCGGCGCGCATCCTCGTCAAGGACCTCTCCGTCGAGGCCGTGCCCGAGGGCCTGTGGCTGCGCTTCCAGTTGCCCAAGGGCAGCTACGCGACCGTGCTGTTGCGCGAGTTCACGCGCTGAATGTCGGTGCCGATGTTCAGCGCGCGGGCGCTTCGAACGTCAGCGACGCCCACTGCGATTCCCAGTCGTGATCCGCGCCGTCGGGCGCGCGCACCATGTGCACGGTGCGCAGCAGGTACACGCCGCCCAGCTTGGGCCGGAAGCGCACGCGGCCTTCGGCATCCGTGCGCAGGCGCACTTCCTGCGCCGGATCCTGCTTGGGCATGCAGCCGACGAGCGCGTTCGCGAGCGGCTGCCCCTGGATCAGGACGCGCGCGGACAGCTCGGCGTCCTTTGCCAGCAGGCAGGGGTTCTGCTCGGGCACGATCTCGATCGGGAAGCCGAGCACGCGGTCCCACCCGGCCCACTGCTCCGCCGTCAGCGGCGACGGGCCCTGCACGACGAGCAGCGACTTGGCGCAGCGCGCGTAAACCTCGCGTCCCTTGCTCTCGCTCTCGCCGCGCCGCTTGCGCTCGGCCGCGGCGGCGTCGAGGCCCTCCTCGCGCAAGTAGGACTCGAACTTCGGAGCCTCGATCTCGATCGGCTTGCCGTTGCTCTGGTAGCCGACGAGCAGCAGCCCCGGGGCCTTGGGCCTGTAGATCCCGGCCGGCGACTTGCCGTCGAAACCCATGATCTTCTCCGCGCCGTCGGCCGTCGCGCACGCCGCGACGAAGGCGAGGATGCGGGACTCGTCGCGCAGCACGCGATCGCCCGTGAAGCGCTCGCCCACGACGAGCTCGAGCTCGAGCTTCTGGCCCACGGGCGGACGGAACGACGACGGCTCGAGCCAGAAGTCGTGGGCCTGCGCGATCGGTGCGATCGCGAGCAATAGGAACGCGGCGGAGAGTAGGCGAAGCATCGTGGGAGAGAGGGAAGGAGAGCCGGTGGAAGCCAGGCGCCGCGCGGATCGCGCGCGGCGCCAACAAGGATCGGCCGGAGGGCCGCCTCAGTCCAGCAGATCGTCGAACGCGTTCGGATCCTCCGAGAACTGAAGGCTCAGACCGTTCACGTCGATCGGCTCCGCCGTCTCCGTGGTGCCGTTCACGAGCAGGTCGCGCGTGAGGGCTTCACCGGAAGGGAGCAGCGGAGCCTCGTCGTCGTTGTCGCTGCAGGCCGAGAAGCCCAGCCCCAGGCACACGAACGTCGCGAGCCCGAGTCCGCGCCAGAATCGGTTGTCGTGCTTCATGGGGCCTTGGGATTCGGCGAACCGGGCAGCGGGGTCAGGAGGTACGGGAAGGTCGCATCGACGAACGTGTCGTCGACGTAGGCCCCATCGGTGTAGGGCAGCTGTCCCGAAGGCGCGTCGCCGATCGGCAGCAGCACGCCCATCACCACGCGCAACGCGATGTCGACGACGTCGTCGCCCGGACGGCGGCCGTTGGGGAAGCCGGCCGTATCCGTGCCCAGCACGCCCAGCGGGCTCTGGACACCGGCAGCTGTGACCGCTGTGGTCGTGTTCAACCGCAACATCTCGGAAGCGACGACGCCCGTCGGCTGGTTCAAGCCGGTGACGCCCGTCAGGAAGACCGACACGAGGTCTGTGCGCGGGAACAGGTTCGGGGCCTCCACGCCGGGGAACAGGATCTCGACGATCTCGGCCAGGCTCGGGTGCGTGACGTAGGTGGCGAACTGACCGTCACCGATGGGCTCGCTGGCGTTGAAGCGGTCCTTGTCCTTCAAGCCGATCACGACCTCGTTCACGAGCGGCATGCCCAGGCGCGAAACCTGCGTCCAGGCCCCGCCTTCCACGGTCGCCTTGTTGACCACGGCCGACAAAGGCGCCGCGTTCGCGAGGCGCACCTGACGCACGCTGGCCGAGGTCCAGGCGCCGATGATGGGATCCCGGTTGACCAGGTACGCGATCGGAATCTCCAGGCACAGCGCAGTGACGTTCGCGTCAGCCAGGTCGTCGAGGCGCCCGGCGGGATCGCCCACCGGGTCGTAGTTCACGAGGTCGAACGTCTCGCCCAGGTTGACGACGAACGGGTCCTTGCGCTGACCGACGAACACGCGCCCGGTGAAGGGCGTGCCCGAGCCGTTGTCCGGCAGGGTGACTTCGAACATGTGAGCTGCGGCATATGCCGCGTAATCCGCGATGGACTTCTCGCCGATGTTGTCGACCGGCTTCTGGAAGGTCGCCAGGCCCGTGGCCGTGTTCGTGGCCGAGAGTCGCATGCCCGAGCGGCGGTCGCCCAGCACGACGTCGAGCGTGTAGGTCTCGCGCACGTTCAGGTTGCCCACGTCGCCGATGGCCGGTCCGACCGAGCCGATGTTCGTCAACGGCACGGAGACCGAGCGCAGGTCACCCGGGTTCCCGATCATCAGCGCCAGGTCCTGGAGCGCGTTCTGGAAGCGGAACTGGAACGTGATGTCCTCGGCCGCGTCGCCGTCGTTGTCGACGTGGATCTCGTAGAGCGCGTCCGGGTCCATCGTGAAGAAGTTCGGTCCGCCGTAGGGATCCTGCAGCGGGATGTAGTCCGCGATCAAGGTCACGTACTCGTCGCGGCCGGCCTCGTAGCTGCGGAAGGCGTAGAAGTCGGTCGCGTCGACCTTGGGGGACTTCGTGATGTTGGGTGCCTCGCGGTGGCTGGAGGCGAGCGTCGCCGCGGCCAGCAGAGCGCAGACACCGCTGGCTCCGAGGAGCTGGGTGGTGGGGCGGTTCATGTTTTTTCGTGCCTGGGGAAGCGCCGGCTCATCCCGGCGGGTTGACCCACCAGGTACGGCGCCCGGGCACGGGTGGATTGCCTGACCCAGAACTCAGTTCCAGAACCCAGAACCCAGACCCCAGAAGTACCGGTTGGCCGGCGAAACGCCGGCAGCGGCCGAAAGGCCGCATTTGCCGGCATCCGGAGGTTCGGGTCGTTGCGTAGGCTCAAGCGCCGATGGATCCGCTCCCCCACGACGCCGAGACCCCCGAGGGCGGGCTCGTGGTGCTCGTGCAGGCCGTCGCCGGCGGGGACGAGCTGGCCCTGCGCTCTCTCTACGACCAGCTCGCGCCGCGCGTCCTGGGCATCGCCCAGCAGATCCTGCGCGAGCGCTCGGCGGCCGAGGACGTTGTCGTCGAGGTGTTCTCCCAGGTCTGGCGTCAGGCGCAGCGCTACGACACGCGCAAGGGCAGCGTGACGACGTGGATCGCCACGCTGGCCCGCACCCGCGCGATCGACGAGCGCCGCAGCTTGCAGCGCCATTCGCGCCGCGAGGCCCTGGAAGTCGACTCCCTCGACCAGGTGCTCGACCCGGCCAGCTCGCCCTTCTCGGTCGCCAGCGACGGCGACCGGGCGCAGGTCGTGCGCTCGGCCCTCGGCCGGCTGCCGCGCGAGCAGCGCCGCGTCGTCGAGGCGGCGTTCTTCGGCGGGCTCTCGCACACCGAGATCGCTGCGGCGCTCGGCACTCCCCTGGGCACCGTGAAGACGAGGATTCGCTCTGGCTTGAGCGCGCTGCGGCTGGCGCTGGGCTCGGCTGAAGGAGACCTGGCATGAACTGGCACGAGTTCCTGGACGACGATCTGCGCGAGCTGGCGTCGTTGCACGTGATGGACGCACTGGAGGGCGAGGAGGCGCGCGCCTACCGCCTGCATCTGGCCATCTGTCGCGTCTGTCGCGCGGAGGTCGATTCCCTGGCGCGCACCGCGGCGCAGCTGATCCGCGCCGTGCCGCCGATCCCGCCGCCGCCCGCGCTGTGGAACCGCGTCCTGGACCGGATCCGGGCGCCGCTGTCGGCGGCCGCGCCGACGGAGGTTCTCGCGGAGCATCCGACGCAGGTCTGGAAGGACTGGAACGTCCCGGCCGGCATGGGTCCGGACGGGATGCTCTTCGCGCCGTCGTCGGGTGACTTCGAGCCGACCGGCATCGAGGGCATCGAGGTGCGCCGGCTGGCGGTCGATCCCAAGCGGGATCGCGTGACCATGCTCGTGCGCATGGCGGCCGGGACGCGCTATCCGGCGCACCGGCACGGCGGGCCGGAGGAGTGCTTCGTGCTGCAGGGCGACATCCGCGTGGGTGATCTGCACATGCGGGCCGGGGATTTCCAGCGGGCGGAGCACGGCAGCGTGCACGGCGTCCAGTCGACGGACGAGGGCTGTCTGCTCCTGATCGTGTCGTCGATGTCGGACGACTTGATCTGACCGGCCGGAGATCGGCCCGGTGGCGGCGCACCGACACTCGTGTCGGCGCCGGCACAACGGGTTCCGCGAAACGCGGCGCGTGAGTTACAAGCTGCCCACCGCGCCCGCCCCACGTTGCCGCGCGGGGCCGTGAACGCAGCGCCGAATCCCCAGCCCTCGACCCGTCCGCGCAAGCGCCGCACCCGGCGCGTGCTGGGGTTCGTGGCCCTGGGACTCGTCGTGCTCCTGGGCACGGCCTGGTTCCTGCGCGCGCGGCTCGTCGAGCGCGCCGTGCGGACGTGGGCGCGTTCGCAGGCTGGCCTCGACGTGCGCTTCGAGGACCTGGTCGTCGGCGGGCTCTCGGGCATCTCCGCGCGCCGCGTCAGCGTGCGCCCGCTCGCCGTCGATCAGCCGCTGCGCGCGCTCGATGTCGAGGACCTCGAGATCGACGTCGACATCACCGGACTGTGGGGCGAGGTCGAGCTTGTCCGCTCCGTCGCCGCGGGCCGCGTCGACGTCGACGTCGACCTGACGGTGCCGCGCGCGCCGCGAGCGCCGCGCGGGAGCGAGCCCTTCGCCTGGCCGTCGCACCTGCCTTCCGTCGAGGTTGCCAGCGTCGGCGCGCGCGTCGACATGGGCTCGGCCGTGGCCGAGCTGCGCGGTGCGCGCGTCGAGCTGAGCGCCACCCCGGGGGCGCCGCGCCTGGCGGTCGACGCGCAGGAGTTCGCCTGGACCTCCCTCGACCGCCGCACCGCGGCGCCGCTGCGCGTAGCGGCCCACCCGGGCGTCGTGGCCGCGCGCTCCGACGCCGCGAGCGCGCCGTCGCTCCTCTTCTCGGCCACGTGGGGCGAGCTCGCAACGGTGAGCGACGCTTGGATCACGCCCGGCGCCGACGGCGCGTTCGAGGCCGCCGCGCGCGTCGATTCGGGGCTGGGCGACGCCGAGCTGGAAGCGCGCTCATCGGCCGGGAACCTGCGCGTCAGCGGCACGCTGCGCGACTTCGATCTCGCGGGCTTGATCGACACGCTGGGCGGCGACGGCTCGGGCTTCGGCGGCGCCTGGAACGCGCGCGGCGCGGCGGTCCTGCCGCTCGACGACCTGGAGCAATGGACGGCCGACGCGGAGATCGACGCGCGCGATCCGGTGATCCTCGAGCGGCGCCTCGACCGCGCGACAGGCCGTTTCCTGGCGACCGCCGACCGGTTCCAGGTGCGCGACGCGCTCTTGGTGGCAGGCGCGAACACGGCCTGGGTCGCGCGTCTCGGCGTTCCGCGCGACGCGGACCTGGGCTGCGAGTTTCTCGAGCGCGCCGTGATCGACCTCGAGGCCGACCTGGGCGACGTGCGGCCGCTCCTGGAAGGCGGTTGGACGCTGCCGGACGAAGTTCCCGAGCACCGCGTGCGTTTCCGTGCGTCGCTCTCCGACGGCTGGGTCGCGATCGAGCGCGCGCGCGCCGAAGTCGGCGCGAACCGCGTCGAGATGGGCACGACGCGTTTCCCGATCCAGAGGGGCGAGCGGTTGCGCGTGCTCGAGCCCTCGACGGAAGTCGAGCTGGCCGTCCTGGCGCCCGACGGCGCTGCCCTGGCGAACGCGCTCCTGCCGCAGGAGTTCGCGCGCGAGCTGGGATTCCAGGGCGCGATCTCGGGCTCCGTCCACCTGGGGCCCGACGGCGACGGCGTGTCGGCGCGCATCGTGCTGAACGGCCGCGAGATCCTGGCGCGCGGCGTGCGCGTCGACGACGTGGCCGTGCGCGCGCAGCTCTCCGGCCACGTGCTCTCCGTCGAGCGCCTCGAGATCGCCGCCGGAGCGGCGTCCGTCACGGCGCAGGGTGCGATCGACCTCGAGGCGCGGCGTTTCGAGGCGTTCGAGATCGCGGGTGACGTGCCCGACGTGCGCGCTCTCGGCGCGGCGCTGTCGCTGGAGGACCGGCTGCCCGTCGGTCGGGCGCGCTTCCGCGCCCAGCTCGACGGGCCGTTCCGCACGCCCGAAGGCGCGATCGACGTGAGCGCGTACGACATCCTGGTCGGCGAGACCGAGATCTCCTACGCGCGGTTGCGCGTGCGCGCCGAGGGCGGGCTGTTCCTGGTGGACGAGATCCGGCTCGAGATGCCGCAGGCCGGCGTATTCCGCCTGGCGGGAGAGGTCCGCAGCCAGGAGGACGGCTCGTGGCGCGCCGACGTGCGGCAGCTCGACGTCACGGCCCTCGAGGGCTCGGCCACGCTGTCGCGTCCGGCGCGCGTGACGTACTCGGGGGACACGCTTTACGTCGAAGGCCTGGATCTGGCCGGCGGCTCGGGCGCGCTGCGCGTCGAGGGCTCCTTCGCGCCCGACGGCGTGTGCGCCGACGTGATCGTCGAGTCGGCCTGGGTCGGTCGCGTGCTGCGCGCGTTCGGGTTGGACATCCCGGCCAGCCTGCGTCTCGACGGGCGTGCGACCGTGGCCACGTCGAGCATCGGACCCGACGTGGACGGGACGATCGAGGCCGACCTGATCCTGGCGCTCGACGACCTCGGCGACCTGCGACTGCCCGAGGGCTTCCGGGCGCACGGCAGCGGCACGGTGCACGCGGTCTTATCCGGCCCGTGGAGCGCGCCGGTCGGCACGCTGAACGTGGCAGCGCGCAACGCCAGCTTGTTCGACAGCGCCGGCGACGTGCGTCTGGCGGGCACCGAGCTCAGCCTGCGCGCGCGCGTCGGGCCGACGATGCAGATCGAGGCGCTCGTGCTCGAGCTGCCGCGCGAAGGTCGCGTCGAAGCCTCGGGCGAGGTCGGCATGGCCCTCGACCTGGCGCGGCTCCGGCGCGGCGACTTCGTGGCGCTGGTCGACGTGCCGCTCGACCTGCGCGTCGGCCTGTCCGCGCCCGACCTCACGCCCCTCGCCTCGGCGTTCGCGATCCTGCGCCGCACGAGCGGGTCGCTCGAGGCCGAGCTGACGGTCAGCGGCACGGCGCGAGCCCCGCAAGCGATCGGTCAGGTGCGGCTGCGCGAGGGCGCGTTGAAGCTGGCGACGTCGCTGCCCTCGGTGTCCGCGCTCGAGCTCGATCTCGTGCTGGAGCCGGGTCGCGTCGTCATCGCGCGCGCGGCCGGCGACTACGGCGGCGGCGGCTTGAACGTGAGCGGGACCATCGGGATCGCCGGGCCCGAACCCGAGCTCGACCTCGCGATCCAGGGTCAGTCGATCCCGATCGTGCGCAGCGCGGAGGTGACGGTGCGCACCGACGTCGACGTGCGCTTGACGGGACCGTGGAGCGGCCTGTCGCTGGCCGGCGACGTCGACCTGCGCGATGCGCGCTGGCAGCGTCGCCTGGACCTGCAGCGCCTGCAGGACATGTTCGCGCGCAGCGGTGGCGAGGGTGGCGGAGCGCTCGAGCTGCCGTCGATCACGGAGCCGCCGTTCGACAAGCTGCGGCTCGCGCTCGACGTGAGCTCGGACCGGCCGGTGAGCGTGCGCACGCCGCTCATCCAGGCTCAGTTCACCACGCGCTTCGCCGTGCGCGGCACGGGAGCGGCGCCGGTCCTCGACGGCATGGTGGAGGTCCGCGGCGGGCGCATCGCGCTGCCCGCCTCGCGCCTGGAGCTCACCAGCGGGGCGATCGAGCTCGATCCGGCCGACCCGGGTGTCGCACGCCTCGACGTCTCGGCCGAAGGGCGCGTCAGCGGCTACGACGTGCGCGCGCGCGTCACCGGCACCAGCGCGGATCCGGTCGTCGAGCTGAGCTCGATCCCGCCGGCCGAGCAGGAAGACCTGGTCCTGCTGCTCCTGGCCGGCACACTCCCGGGCACGACCGGGTTCGGCGTCGATCAGGAGCGCGTGGCCGGCGAGATCGTGGCGCACGTCTGGCGCGACCTGGCCTACGACTGGTTCGGCGACGCGGGCGAGAGCTTCGCGGATCGTCTCGAGATGACGACAGGGGCGGATGTCACGACGTCCGGCCTGGACACGATCGAAGTGCGCTTCCGCCTCAGCGGGCCGCCGCGCGGGAAGGGTCGCGTCGTCTACATGCGCGGCGAGCGCGACATGTACGACCGCGTGAACATGGGGCTGCGTTTCGTCGTGCGCGTGCCATGAGGGCCGCGGCGCTCGCGCGTCCCGCGCGCTGGCTGCAGGCCCTGCTGCTGTGCGCCCTGGCGAGCGGCTGCAGCCTGCTGGGCGGCGTGCGCGAGCCCGAGGACGTCACGCTGGACTTCGTCGGCGCGACGGGCGTCGAACGCAGCGACCTCGTCGAGCGCGTCGCCTTCCTGTTCGAGGGCTTCGCGCAGAACCAACGCCCCGCGTCGGTCCTCGACGATGCCGCCTTCGAGATCGAGGTCTTCTTTCGCGAGCGCGGATTCCGCGACGCGCAGGTCGAGTCCGAGCTGGTCCCGACCCCGGGCGGTAAGCCGGTCGCGCGCTTCGAAGTCCGTCTGGGCGTGCGCACGCACCTCGTGTCGGTCGCGTTCCCGGGTGCGGCACCCGAGCACGCGCCGGCGCTCGACGTGGAATTCTGGAGCGACGCACAGGCAGAGCGCTGGTACTCGGAGGCCCGGGTGGCGGGCGGGGCGCGCACCGTCCTGCGCTGGTACCGCCGCCGGGGCCACGTCCAGGCGCGCGTCGGCGAGCCCGAGGTGGAGTTCGATGCCGACGGCCGGGAAGCGCGCGTCCGGATCCCGGTCGAGCCCGGCCCGGCGTTCGTGCTCGCGTCGGTCGACGTCGAAGTCGACGGCGGTCCGGTGGCGGTACCGGACCAGGTCATGATGGACGTGGCGCGCGATCGGATCGGCAAGCCGTTCGACGAGGGCGTGGCGAGGCTCGTGCGCGGGCGCGTCGGGGCCCTGCTGGGCGAGCACGGCTACGCCGATGCGCAGGTCACCGAGACGCGCCGCGAGCTGGGCGAGGGCAGCGTGCGCCTCGGCTACACGGTGAAACCCGGGCCGCGCGTGCGCATCGGCGCGGTGCGTTTCCAGGGACCCTCGGCCACGCGCATCGGATTCCTCGAGGACCGCGTCGCGCTCAAGCCGGGCGAGTGGTACCGCCGCTCGGCCGCGCGCGAGAGCCTCGCGAACCTGTCGCGGTCGGGGCTCTTCGATCGCGTGACGATCGACCTCGAGGCCGACGGGGAGAGCTCGGCGACGGAGGCGACGCGCGACGTCGTCGTCGACCTGGAGGAGGCGGCCGCGCGCGAGTACTACATCGAGCCCGGCTATGGCTCGTACGAGGGTCTGCGTCTGGGCGTCGGCGCGCGCCAGCGCAACCTGTTCGGCTCGGGTCGCACGCTCGACTTCTCGGCCACCGTGGCCGAGCTGGCGCAGCGCGCCGACCTCTCGCTGATCGACCCGTGGATCCTGGGCTCGAACGCGACCGCGACCGCGTCAATCTTCTGGAACCGGCGCCAGGAGCCGTCGTTCCAGCGCCTGGAGCAGGGTCTCTCCCTGGGCGCACGCTGGCGGCTGTCGGAGGAGTGGCGCGTGCGCACGGCCTGGGAGTACCGCCGCAGCGACGCCAGCCAGATCGAAGTCGACGCGCCCCAGTTCATCGACGACGTCGACGTGTCCGAGGTCAGCGTCGAACCGACGTGGGACACGCGCGACGCCTTCGAGAACCCGCGCCAGGGTCACCAGACGCGCGCCGGTGCCGACGTCTCGGCCGCCGCGCTGGGATCGCAGATCGAGTACCTGCGCTTGAACCTGGAGCACTCGCGGTTCGTGTCGTTCGGACCGAAGACGACCGTGGCGGCGATGGCCCGGATCGGGTGGATCGCGCCCTTCGGCGACACGGACGAGATCCCGATCCAGGAGCGCTACTTCAACGGCGGCGAGAACAGCGTGCGCTCCTACGAGGAGTCGGAGCTCGGACCCAAGGACGTCAACGGGGAGCCGGTCGGCGGCGAGGCCTCGACCACCTTCTCCGTCGAGCTGCGCTACCTGCTGACCAAGCGCGTCCAGGCCGCCCTGTTCGTCGACGCCGGCGACGTTGCGCTGGAACACGAGGACGTGTTCCGCTTCCAGGACGTCGGCTTCGGCATCGGGCTCGGCCTGCGCTACCTGCTGCCGATCGGCCCCGTGCGCATCGACGGCGCGATCAACCCCGACCCGGAGGACGGCGAGAGCGACGGCGTGATCCACGTGTCGGTCGGGTTTTCGTTTTAAGCGCGCAGCGCGCGAGCTTGCGCTTGCGCCACCAGGATTGGTTCCGTCACGCCAAGCGTCGGTGTTCAGGCCTCGCGCCGCCGCATCCAGGCCAGGATCCGTCCGGCGCGCGCGTCCCAGCCGTGATGGGCGGAGCGCTCGCGCAGCCGCGCCGACATCTTCGTTCGCAGGGCTGCGTCCCCCAGCAGCCGTCGCAGTCCCCCCGCCAGCGCCGCCGGATCGTCGGGCGCGACGAACACTGCCTCGACGTCCTGCGCCAGGATCTCTCGCAGCGCCGGCAGGTCGCTCGCGACCATCGGCAGACCCGCCGCCATGCCCTCGAACACCTTGAGCGGCGACGTGTAGCGCGCCGAGATCGCCGGCTGCGCGCGGTTCGGCACCACACCCACGTCCCCCGCTGCGAGGTAGAGCACGACGCGTTCGGGCGCCTGGAAGCCGTCGATGCGCACGTTCGAGAGCCCGCCGGCGCGCGCGCGCAGCGCGGCGACGTCGCCCTCCAGCCCGCCGGCGATCGCGAAGTACGCCTCGGGCAGCGCGCGTGCCGCTTCGACCAGCACATCGACGCCCTTCCAGGCCAGCAACCCACCGGTGTAGACGACGAGCGGCGCGTCGGGCGGCAGGCCAAGCTCGCGCCGCGCGTCGTCGCGCGCCGGCATGCGCGCGAAACGCGCCGGCTCGAAGCCGTCGTGCTCGACCGTGATCGCTTCGGGCCGCACGCCGAGGGTGACGAGGTCCTCGCGTACGCCGCCCGAGATCGCCAGCACGCCGCGCGCGCCCGTGGCCGCTTCGAGGAGCCAGCGACGGCGCAGCCGGCTGCCCGGGACGCGGTGGACCTCGAGGAACACGCGAGCGTGATCGGCGCGTACGAGGCGCAGGCCGCATTCCGTCTCGCGCGAGAGCACGCGCGCCGTCCCGAAGCGCTCGCGCACGACGCGCGCCGCCGAGCGCGAGAACGTCAGCTCCTGCAACCGCGCCGGCACGTACTGCAGCGCGCGCGGCAGGCGCTCGATCCAGTCGACGCACGGGACGCGCACGACGGCCGGTCGCGCGCCGGGCGGCACGCCGTACCAGTCGAACGCATCCTGGCCGGGCGGCAGCTCGACGTGCGCGCGCCGGTCCGCGACCAGAAGGGACGTCGCACAGCCGGCGCGCGCAAAGGCGGCCGCGCTGTGCGCCACCTGCAGGCCTTGCGCCCGGCGCGAAGGGAAGCGCGTGTTGGCGACGACGGCCAGGTCCGCGCCGTTCATCGGCCGGCGCCGATCCCGCCGGCCGTGTACCCGAGCTGCTTCATGCGTTCGATCTCCTCCCAGTCGCGGGCGGAGAACTCCATGCGTGCGACGGGCATCGCCTTGTTCCAGACACGCAGGGCCTGGATCAAGCGCTCGGCTTCGACCCGTTGCTCCGCGATCGCGTCGCGATCCTCCTGCGGATCGTTGGCCAGGTCGAACAGGATCGGCGCGAATCCGTTCGCGTCCTGACCCTTCGCCCAGCTGTCAGGCTCGATCAGGTCGAACGGCACGATCAGCTTCCAGCGCGTGTCCTGGATGCTGACGAACATCGGGTTCTCGGCGAACGAGAACTCTCGCACGCTCGTGGTCTCGCCGCGCACGAGCGGCAGCAGGCTCCGGCCGTCGATCGTCGCATGCACGTCGCCCTGCGGCGGCAGCTCGATCTGCGCCAGGTCGCACACGGTCGGGAGCACGTCGATCTCGTCGACGATCGCGCCCACGCGCTTCCCGGCCGGCAGCCCGCGCGGCCAGCGCATCACGAGCGGGATGCGCAGGTTCGTCTGGACCATGTGGTTGTGCTCCCACAGGCCCTTCTCGCCCAGCGATTCGCCGTGGTCGGAGGTCACGATCACGAGCGTGTCGTCGAGCGTCCCTTGCCGCTCGAGCTCCGCCAGCAGATCGCCGATCGCCGCGTCGGCCTGCGACACGCCCGCGTAGTAGAGGTTCTGGATGTGCGCGATGTCGGCCGCCGTCGGCTTGGCCTCGTTGCGCTCGATCGCCTCGCGGTGCTGCGCGTAGAACGCCTTCAGCGGTCCGGCGTAGTCCGGGTCGACGTACAGCTTGCGGAACTCCTGCGGCGGGTCGTACGGCGTGTGCGTCGAGTACAGGTGCACCATCGCCATGAACCGCGAGCGGCCGTTCGTGCCCAGCCACGCGCGCGCCGTGCCGGCCACGTCGCCGCCGGATTTCTGCGCCAGCTTTGCGCGCAGCACGTGCAGCAGCAGGTCGGAGCGGAAGACGCTCCAGGGGCTCTCGGCCACGACGAGGCCGTGCCCCGCGAGCTGCTCGTAGTAGAGGTCGAAGCCCTGGATCAGGCCCGATCCGGTCGACAACGTGCCGGTGTGGAACGACACGGACAGGTAGTCGGGATCCTGCAGCGTCGCGCCGTCCCGCCTTCGCGCCGACTCGAGATGCGAGGCCAGCGTCACGTTCGGGACCATGCGCGTGCCCGGCGCCATCTTCACCAGGCCGTGACGGCGCGGGTACTTGCCGGTCAGGAGCGATCCGAAGCTGGTCCACGTGAACGGCGCCTGCGTGAACGCGTTCTCGAACAGGACACCCTCGCGCGCGAGGCGGTCGATGTGCGGGCTCTTCACGCGCGTGTGGCCGTAGCAGCCGAGCGTGTCCTGGCGCAGCGCGTCGACGACGACGAGCAGCACGTTGGGCAGGTCGCGCGTGCGCTCGTTGGGCAGGCCGTGGCCGGCCAACACGTCGCGCTGCGCGAGCACGTACGTGCCGCCGGCCAGCGCGATCGCGGCCAGCGGCAGGGCGAGCTTCCATCCGGTGGCGTCCACGAGCCGCGCGACGGGACGCGCGAGGAGTCGCGCGACGATCAGCGCGACGACCAGGAATCCGACCGCAGCCAGGATGCGCTCGGGCGACAGGACCTTGTGCCCGTAGAAGACCCACGGTCGCGTGCGCCAGTAGAGCTCGACGAAGACGCCTGCCGCGAGGCCCAGCGCGAGCAGCGCCTGCAGGCGCGCGAGCGTGCTCCAACGGCCCAGCGCCGGGTTGAGCACGACTGCCAGGACGCCGAAGACGGCGATGCCCAGAGCGCTGTACTCGAACACGGACGCGGCCAGGCAACCGGCCAGCGAAGCCGGACCCAGCGCGGCGGAACCGAAGGTCGCCGCGAAGACGCCGTCGACGAGACCGAAGCACGTGCCCAGCGCGAGCCCGGCGCGAACCGCGAGGGACAGCGACGTGGGCAGGCTCGTGATCGGGGCCGCGATCGGCATCGCGCAAGACTACCCCAGGCGCCAGCGGATCCGACGCCCTTCGTCGCGCACGTCGGCGGCGCGCTCGGGCACGCGGTACGCGACGCGGCGCGCACCGCCGTCGTCGGCCAGCTCCTCCTCGACCACGAGGCCCGCGCCGTCGATCTCGTAGCGGCGCACCAGGCGGCTCGCGGGCAGCGCGGCGCCGTCGCGGTGCGCGAGCCGCGTGTCGAGCACGATCGCGTGGCCTTCCAGGCGGACGACCGGCGCGAGGTCGAACGCGCTCGACACACGCGGGCGCCCGAACGCCAGGATCCCGTCGCGCGCGACGCGCGGCGGCGTCAACAGCGCCTCGAGCGTGCGGCCGCGGCGCGCGGCCACGCGCGCGAGCCAGAGCGAGAAGCGCAGCTCGGATCCCCCGCCGCGCCAACCGCGCACGAGCGACGGCCAGCCGCTCGTGCCGTTCCATTCGCCTTCGTCCGCGCCGGAGTGCCGGTGTCGCTCGATCAGGTCCGTGCCGGCGCGCTTGCCGTAGACACGTACGAGACCGGCGCCGTGCGGGCTGCCGTGGTGCACGTTCACCGCCGGCCGCGCACCGCGCACCCAGGCCACGACGTGTCCGTCCTCGAGCCGACCGAGCTGCGCGTCGGGGAACCAGCGCAGCGACACGTCGATCGTTCCGGGGCCCGGCTCGTACGGGCCGGGCGCGTCCCACAGCTCATCCAGCTCGCCCAGTACGCGCGCGATCCAGGCGCAGTGACCGGCCCAGAAGAGCGGGCACTGGTAGCTCGGCGTGCGACCGCGGCCGGGCAGGTGGCTGCGCGGACGGCCTTGCTCGTCGAGGTGCGCGGCGAACGCGCGGAACGCGCGCAACGCGGCCTGGCCCAGCGCGGGATCACGGAAGAGACGCCAGCCGCTCGCGAACGCGTGCACGTCGAACGGGTGCGACGCGACCTCGTACTCCGCGCCCCAGTACCAGGGCTTGGCCTCGACGAGCCCGCACTTGATGCCGTCCGGCGCCTGCAGCGCGCGCGCGAACTCGAGCGCGCGCCGGATCGGGCCGGCGAACAGCGGGTCGCGTGGATCGCGGCCGAGTTGCTCGAGCGCGAAGATCAGGAAGCCCGGGATGCGCGACTGGTAGAAGCTCGAGACGTCGCTCGCGCCGGGGTGCTCGGCGCCCCATTCGGCCGGGTGGTACGGGAAGCTGCCGTCGCCGTGCTGGATGCCCTCGAGCACGCCGACGGCCTCGATCGCGGCGCGCTCGAAGGCCGAGTCGGGGTCGAGCGCGGACGCCGCCGCGAGGCCTGTCAGCCCCCAGGCGCGCTGCGCCGGCACGCCCTTGTCGAGCACGGCGTAGCGCAGGTACGTGCGCGCGTGCAGGCGGCTGGCTTCGGCGAAGCGTTCGCGGTCGCGCGCGTCGAGCCGCGGACCGAGCGTGCGCACGACGTGCGCCAGCGCATCGCTGGCCGCGCCGCCGTCGATCACCGCGTTCGAGCAGTTGAACGGGTCGTGCCGGCCGGGGCGGAACGTGAAGCACGGGCTCGTGCCCTCGCGCTGGAGGTTGTCGCAGGCGCGACGCGCTTGCGAGAGCGCCAGGTCGACGAGCCAGGCCTCGTCGCGGCGCGGGTCGCGCGCCAGGAGCTCGCAGGCCATCACGGCCGCGCCGACGTTCTTGCCGGTGTGCTCGACCTTGTGATCGGGGCACACGATGCGGCCACTGGAGTCGCGCAGCGACGCCATCCAGCGCAGCACGCGTCGCAGGGGCTCGAGCAGCTCCTCGCGGACTTCGGGCGGGCGGGACATGCTGGCCCAGGATCGTCCAGCGCGGTGTGAGACTCAAATCAGAACCCCGAGGAGAACCCAGAAGTGCTGGTGGCGCCGCACGCAAGCGTGCGGCGCTAGGCTCTAAGAAATCCCGTGAAGCTCTCCCACACCGGTCGCAGCGGTTCCTCCGGCCAGCCCTCGGCACGTCGGTAGAACTCGACGATCGAATGCTCGATCACGGTCAGGCCGACGCACAGCTTGACCCACCACGCGGCCAGCTCGCCGTGGTGCTTCCTGTAGTAGGCCAGGCGATCCCGGTGGTAGGCGGCCGCGTAGTCCTCCTGCTGGCGTGCCGTGACGCCGCCGGCGTGCACGACGCGGGCGCTCTCGAGGTAGCCGATGCGCCAGCCGGCCTCGGCCAGTCGGCTGCACAGATCGGCCTCGTGGAACGTGAGGCCCATGCGCTCGTCGAACGCGGCGTCCTTCTTGAGCGCCTTGCGGCGCATGAGCAGGCAGGCGCCCGACGGCAGCTCGACGTCGCCGTCGGTCTCGTAGTCGAAATCGCGCGCGAAGTAGCGGCGCACTTCGGGGTTCGCCGGGAACGCTTTTTCGAGCGGGGTGCCGAAGAGGAGCGGCGTCCACAGGTTCGGCAGGCGCATGTGCGCGTGCCGTGTCTTCCCGTCGGGGCGCACGAGCCGCGGTGCCACCGCTCCGTTGCGCAGGTTCGTCTCCAGGAACGCCAGCATCTGCTTCACCGCCGCCCCCTGGATCTGGGTGTCGGCGTGCAGGAACAGCACGTAGGCGCCGCGCGCGGCGCGGAAGCCCTGGTTCATCGCGGCCGTGAGCCCCTGGCGCGCCGTGTTGCGCACGAGGCGCACGTGCGGGAACGTGTCGGACACCATGCGCGCCGAGCCGTCACGGCTGGCGTCGTCGACGACGATGACCTCGGAGGACATCGGCAGGGTCTGCATGAGGCTCTCGAGGCACGCGCGCAGGTGGCTCTTCGTGTTGCACGAGGGCACGACCACGGAGAGGTGTGTCATGCGACACCGCCCATCTCGGACACGAGCCGCCGCGCCAGGCGCTCGACCTCGTGGTCGCGCGCGACGATCCCGCGCAAACGCTGGCCGAGCTCCGCGCGATCCTTCTCGGGCGCGTCGAGCAAGCCCGCGATGCAGCGCGCGAGGCCGGGCGCGTCGCCCTTCTCGAACGCCAGGCGCCGCGCGTCGGCGCCCAGCTCCGCCACGAGCGGCGGAACGGCCTCGTTGCACGACACGAACAGCCTGCGGCTGGCCATCGCCTCGAGCACGACCTTGTCGATGCTGCCCGTCAGGCTGGCGTTGACGACGACGCTCGCGCGTTCGTACCAGGCCGGGATCTCCCGGTAGGGAACCTCCCCGGCCAACGCGACCCTGTCACCCAGCCCCGAGCTCGCGAGTGCCTGCCGCACCAGCTCGCCATACGTCCTGTCTGCCACCGTGAGACCTCCTCCGACGAGGTCGAGCTTGAGATCCCTGCCATCGGCCACGAGGCGCCGCACCGCTTCGATCACGGTCAACGGATCCTTCGCCGCCGTCAGCCGCCCCACCGCGAGAATGCGCGGCGGATCGGCCGGGCTCCCCTCCCGACGTCCAAAGTGCTCCAGGTCGATGCCGTGACCTGTCACCACCCGACGAGGTGTATCGATCCGCAGGGACTCGGGGCTTGCGGTGAACACCTTGGCCACGACGTTCGAAGCGCGTAGCAGGCGTGCGTCGACCGTCGCGTGCGTGTACCACAGGTAAACGCGCGCGCCGTGGCGGCGCGCCGGCCCGTCGGCGAGCAGCGCGTAGCGCGGCACCATGTGCGCCAGAACGGTCTCGAAACCCTCATCCCTCAGGGCTTCATTCAGCACCGCGCGGTAGCGCAGCCAGCGGCGGATCGTGCCGGCGCGTCCGATCGCGCGCCAGTCGACGTTGGGCGGCAGCCCGCTCGTGTCGCCGACATCGAGCGCGACGACGCGCACGCGCTCGCAGTGGCGCGCCAGCGCTTCGATCCAGCGCGGCACGAAGCCCAGCACGGCGTCGTCCCGGTCCAGCACCTGCGTCAGGAAGAGGAGCTTCACGCGCCGCCACCCGTGCGCGCGACGACCGACTTCAGGCCCTCGGCGTAGCCGCGGATCGTCGCCCGCCGCTCGAATCCCTGCACGGATCGACGACCGGCTTCACCCAACGCGCGGGCCGTCGCGTCGTCGGCCAGGACGCGCTCGAGCGTGTCGGCCAGGCTCTCGATGTCGAACCCGCACAGCGCCCCGTTCCGTCCGTCCTCGATCAGCTCCCCCATCACGCCGACCGGCGTGCTGACCACGGGCGTGCCGCAGGCCATGGCCTCGACCGTGAAGCGCGGGCCGCCTTCGCACGTCGACGCGCACACGACGACGCGGCTCGTGCGGTAGACGTGCGCCAGGTCCGCGGGCGACTCGAGCCACTCGACGAAGCGCGCGTCGACGCCCTTGGCCGCGGAACGCTCGCGCGTCGCATCGCGCAGCGGCCCCTGTCCCACGAACAGCGCCCGCGCGCGGCGACCGCGGGAGCCGAGCAGCGCGAGCGCGTCGACGATCCGATCGAGGCCCTTGTTGTTCACCATGCGACCGACGAACGTCACGTCCTGCTCGAACGGCGGCGCCGGGTCGACCGGCCGGAACGTGGCGAAGTCGATGTAGAGCGAGGGCAGCACGAGGATCTTCTCGGCCGGCACGCCCCAGCTCGCGAGCAGCGCCGGCATCTCGACCCGGTTCACGACGCGGAACGCCGCCGCGCGCGTGCGCGCCCAGCGGATGTAGGTGCGCGCGACGCGCCGGTCGAACCGCTCGCGCCAGTCGGCCGCCACCGGGTAACCGGGCACGTGGTGGATCTCGGACACGTACGGCACGCCGGCGCGGCGCGCCAGCCGCGCGGCACCGATGCCGTTGTAGAACCAGCCGTAGTCGTGGCTCGTGATCAGCGCATGGCCGTGCTCGGCCAGCAGGCGCGCACCCTCGGACTCGATCCAGGGCACCATGCGCGAGCGGCCCACCGGCGCGGCGTGCAGGTGCACGTGCCCCTCGATGACTCTCACGGTCTGCGGCCGCGGCGGGCGCGGGCAGAGCACGTCGATGCGCTCGAAGTGCTGCGCGAACTCGCCCTGCAGCGTCGCGAACGGCCCGCGCTCGCCGATCGCGGCCTGGCGGTCGCCCGAGATCATCAGGAGGCGCACGTGCGTTCCTCCACGGCCCGCGTGTAGACCTCTTCCAGCCGCGTCGCGAGCGTGTCGGCCGAGTTGCGCTTCTCGACGCGCAGGCGTGCGCGCACGCCCAGGCCGGCGGTGAGCTCGGGGCAGTCGAGAAACTGGGCCAGGCCGTAGGCCAGCTCGTCGACGTCCGTGCCCAGCCAGCCGGTGCGCTCGTGCGCCACGATCTCGCCGACTCCCCCGACCGCGGTCGCGATCGCGGGCTTCCCCGCCGCGGCCGCTTCGATCAGCGCAACCGGCGCGCCCTCCGAGCGCGACGTCAACAGCACGGCATCGAGATCAGCGAGGACGGCCGGCATGTCGGCACGCGCGCCGACGAGGTGCGCGCGCGCCTGGATTCCGGCCGGCAAGGCTCGGATCCGCCGTTCGAGCGCGCCGCGCATCTCGCCGTCGCCCACGAAGACGACGTGGAGGCGCGGGTAGCGCGGTGCGAGCAGCGCGAACACGTCCAGCGCCCATTCCGGCCGCTTGACCTCCGCCAGCCGTCCGATGACGCCGACCACGTAGTCGTCGGCGCGCGCGCCGATCAAGCTGCGCAGCGCACCGTCGCGGCGCTGCAACGCGAGGAACGGCTCCAGATCGAGGCCCGGCGGCACGACCACGAGGCGCCGTTCGTCGGTGACGATGCCCAGGCGCACGAGGTCCTCGGCCGTCGCGTGCGAGACCGCGACGATGCGATCGGTTTCGCGCGCGAGGCGCGTCTCGAGGGCGATCAAGGCGCGCGAGACCGGCTCGGGGAAGTAGCCCTCGAGAACATGGCCGTGGAACGTGTGCACGCGCGCCGCGCGCGGCACGACCGCCGCCGCGCGCCGGCCGAGCGCGCCGGCCTTGCTGGCGTGCGTGTGCACGACGTCGGGCTGGAACGCCGCGAGCTCGCGGCGCAGCGCGGCCAGAGCGCGCAGATCGCCCAGGCCCGTGATGCCGCGGCCCAGGCCCGGAACGCGCTTCACGTCGAGCCCGCGCGCGACGAACGCGTCGAAGAGGTCGCCTTCGCCCGGCAACGGCTGGCCCACGAGCGTGCGCACGACGTGCCCGCGAGCGACGAGCTGTGCGTCGCTCGCCAGGGCCTGGCGCGCCGGGCCGCCCAGGTTCAAGCGCGTCAGGACGCGGGCGATGCGCATCCAGGTTCCCCGCTCGGGTGCCGCTGCCACACGTCGCGCACGATCGACACGAGGTCGCGCGCCGGCGGCGCGATGCCCAGCGCGCAGAGCCGCGTCAAGTCGGGCTCGCGCCAGGCGACGTCCTCGAAGCCGGCGTGCACGGCGACGCGCGGGTCGACGTGCTCGATCCGTGCGACCGAATGCGGCGGCGCCAGCGACGAGGACAGCGCGGCGACGAGCCGCGCCAGCTCGAGCACGCTGGCGCGCGCCGCGCCGCCCACGTTGAGCGGCCCGCCCGGCAGAGTCCGGTGCGCGATGAGCTCGACCAGCACACGCGCGACCTCGTCGACGTGCGCCAGCGTGCGCACCTGTCGCCCGTCTCCGTGCACGCGGATCGGCAGCCCGGCGCGCGCGCGCTCGATGAAGGTCGGCAGGACCATGCCCTGGCTCGATTCCTGGCCCGGCCCGACGACGTTGAAGAAGCGCAGGAGCACGGGCTCGCGCCCGCTCTTCCACTCGAGCGCCGTCGCGAGGCGCCGCTCGGACGCGACCTTCGCCGCGGCGTACGCCCAGCGGCCGCCCTCGGACGGATCGCGCACGGGATCGTCCTCGCGCAGCGGCCGCCACGCGGGCAAGTAGACTTCGCTCGACGACGCGAAGAAGACGCGCGGCCGCTCGTCGACCGGCGTGTCGCTCAGCGCGGCGATGAGGGCCTCGACCGGCGCGACGTTGCCGGCCCGCACGAGCTCGGGATCGGCCAGCACGCGCGTGACACCGACGACGCCGGCCAGGAGCAGGATGGCGTCGGCGCGCCCGAATGCGGCCAGCTCGCGCCGCCACACCTGCTCGTCGCCCAGCTCCGCGACCCGCACGCCCGGCGCCGCCCGCCGGTCGAGTACCAGGACCTGCGCGCCCGCTCGCGCCAAGGCCGCGACGGACGCGCGCCCGATCAAGCCCGCCCCTCCGGCGATGACAACGTGAGTGGACAACGGTGTCAGACACCTTATCCCGGCGTCACCGCGCCTTACACCCTGTCACCGCACGGATGGCGGGAATAGGTGTCTTACACCGTCCACGCCGCGCGGTTCCGCGCGGCGTCTCCAGGATCGCACCGCGGCTCACATGACGAACAGAAGCAGGTGGTACACGCACAGGAGCGTGTAGGCCAGCGCCGCCGTCCACAGACCGACGCGCGCCAGGTAGAAGTTCTTGTGGATGCACAGGACGCACAGCGACAGCGCGATCACGGACGACTTGAGCACGACGAAGCCGGTCCGGCCGGTGTTCAGGAGCATGGCCGCGACGGGGTTGACCTCGGTACCGCCGTTCTGCAGGTGGACGAGCGTGAAGAAGCTGTCGCCCACGTTCATCAGCGCGACCCACAGGAGCGCGGCCAAGAGCCACGACTCGTGCACGTCCACGAAGCTGCCCTCGGCCTCGTCCCCGCGGCGCGCGCGCCGGCGGCGGCCGCCCCACAGCGCGTAGCGCGACAGCCGCGGCGTCTTGCGCTGGCGCCGGTCCGGTCCGCGGTAGGGGCCCGGGGAGTCGTCTCTCCGTTCGACACCACCAGCGCCACCGTTCGTCGGGAGGAGACCTTGCATGCACCTCTCGCGAAGTCTTGGATCGACCGGGCGGGCGCCCGCGCTGGAATCGGAATGGGAGTTCGACCCGCTTATCCCGCGCGGGCCCCGACGACCTCGGCGTAGACCGCCAGCGTCTCGTCGAACATGCGCTCCAGCCCGAAGCGCGCGTGCACGCTCGCGGGCCCGGCGCGACCGAGCCGGCGGCGCAGCTCGGGATCGCCGGCCAGGCGCACCATCGCGTCGGAGAGTGCCGCGTCGTCCGCCGGCGGCACGAGGATCCCGGTCGCGCCGTCCGTGACGACCTCCGGCACGGCCGAGACGCGCGTCGCGAGCACGGGCACCTGCGCCGCCATCGCCTCGAGGAACACGAGGCCCAGGCCTTCCCACAGCGAGCACATCACGAAGACGTCGGAAGCGGCCAGGATGCGCGGCACGTCGCGGCGGATCCCGGCGAACACGCAGGTCGCGCCCAGACCCAGGTCGCGCGCGATCGCCTCGGCGCGCTGGCGTCCGTCGCCGAACGGGTCGTCGCCCACGAGCAGCAGCTTCACGCGTGCGTCGACGCAGCGCGCGCGGTCGAACGCGCGCAACAGCACGTCGTGCGCCTTCTGCGGCGCGAAGCGCGCGATGCACGTGAACACGACGTCCGCTGCGCCGAAGCCGAACTCCGCGCGCGCCGCCTGCTTCTCGGCCTCGGCGAGTCGCGCGGCGGCCTCGAACGGCGCCGGATCGAGCCCGTAGTAGACGCGGCGGATGCGCCGGCGGTCGACGCGCCCGTGCTCCTCGACGAAGCGCCCGACGTGGTCCGAGAGGACGATCACGCGGCGCGGCACGTTGCCGATCAGGCCGTGCACGCGCGACACCAGCGGGCGCTTGAGCACCTGCTCGTCGTTGTGCTTGCTGCTCACCAGCCGGCCGGCGCGACCGGCCGCGATCGCCGCGACGGCGCCCAGCGCGTCGGCCTTGAGCAGGTGCGTGTGTACCAGGTCGAACGCTCTCAGTCGGCCCGGCAGCGCCAGCGGGCCGACGCGCTCGACGCCGACCGCGCCCGCGCGGCGAAAGTCCTCGGTCAGCGTGCCCTGGCCCTTCAGGTAGGCGACGCTGACGGCGTGGCCGCGCGCCGTCTGCCCGCGCACCTGCGAGAGCAGGTGCATCTCCGCGCCGCCCACGTCGAGCGTGGTGATCAAGTGCAGGATCTTCATGCGACCTCGCGGTAGACGCGCACGGTGCCCGCCACCATCGCCGCGTCGCTGTGGTCGGCCAGGAGCTTTACGCGCGCGGCGGCTCCCTGCACGGCGCATTCCGGCGCGGAACGTCCCATCTGCACGCGCAGCGCCTCGGCCAGCGCCCGCGGCGTGATCTCCGCGGCCAGCTCGCCCGTCACCCCCGGCTCGACCAGGTCGCGTGCGCCGTCGACCGGCGTCGCCACGACGGCCTTGGCCGAAGCCATCGCTTCGAGCACGGCGTAGGGCAGCCCCTCCCAGCGCGACGGCAGCACCAGGAAGTCGGCCGCCGCCAGGAGGCGCGGTACGTCCGTGCGAAAGCCCAGGAACCGCACGCGCGCCCCGAGACCCAGACGCTCCACGCGCGCGCGCAACGCCGGCTCCTGCTCGCCGTGGCCGGCCAGTGCGACGTGCAGGCGCGCGAGCCCCGGCTCGACGAGCGCGTCGAGCAACAGGTCCTGCCCCTTGGCCGGGTTCAGGAGCCCGACGACCAGGGCCAGCGGCGCGCGCGGATCGCTCGTGAGCTCGCCGCGTTCCACCGGCCGAGCCGCGAGCCACGGCGCCGGGTCGATCCCGTTGGGCACGACCCGCACGCGGCTCGGATCGACGACGCCGGAGGCCACGATCGTCGCGCCCTCGCTGCGGCTGACCGCGATCGTGCGCGCCGTGTGGCCGGACAGAGCCTGCTCGATCGCGCGGTAGAGCGCGCGCTTCGGCCGCGAGAACTCGGCCGCGAACAGGAACGCGAACGTGTGCGGCGTGTGGACGCGCGCGCCGGTCTCGTCCAGCACGGAGGCCATGCGTCCCAGCGCGCCGGCCTTGCTGGCGTGCGTGTGCACGACGTCCGGCCGTTCGGCGCGCAGGATCCGCCGCAGGGCCGCGAGGTGCGCGCAGTCGGCGACGGGCGCCGGCGGGCGCACCATCGGCACGCGGTGGACGCGGACGCCTATCGACTCGAGGCGCGCGAGATCGACCTCGAAATCGGGCTGGCGCAGCGCCGACGCCGCGACGGCCACGTCCAGGCCCGCGCGCCGCTGGCCCGTCGCCAGGTCGATCAGGTGGCGGCGCGTGCCGCCGATCGTGCACTCCATCACGTGCAGGACGCGCACGTTGAACTCAATACGCGCCGGAGCCCTTGACGACGGCGAAGCCGGTCAAGGCGATGATCACGACGTCGAGCAGCAGCGACTGGTGCTCGATGTAGTACAGGTCGTAGTCGAGGTTCTCGTGGATCGCCGCGGCGCGCGCGTACGAGATCTGCCACAGCCCGGTGATGCCGGGCTTGACGCGCAGGCGCTCGCGCTCCAGCGGGCCGTACTGGTCGACGATGAACCGCATCTCGGGCCGCGGCCCGACCACGCTCATGTCGCCCGCCAGCACGTTGAAGAACTGGGGCAGCTCGTCCAGGCTGTAGCGCCGCAGCCAGCGCCCGATCCTCGTGATACGCGGATCGTAGGGCGAGCGCGGCGCCGGCGCGTCGCCGCCGAACTCGTGGTGCATCGTGCGGAACTTGATCATCGGGAAGGCCTTCCCGTCGCGCCCGACGCGGCGCTGCACGAAGAACACCGGGCCGGCGGACTCGCGCTTGATCAGGATGGCGGTGACAGCCAGCACCGGCAGTGCCAGCAGGATCACGATCGACGAGACCAGCACGTCGAGCACGCGCCGCCCGACCATCTGGAACAGATGCTGGCGGCGGTCGGGCCGCGTCAGGAGCGGGATCGAGTCGAACGTCTCGATCTTCACCTTGAACGCGAGCATGTGATAGAAGCGCGGCACGATCTTGTAGACGACGCCCAGGCGCTCGCACTCCTCGACGACGCGCATGACCGTGTCCTCGGGCGCCTCGGGCAGGGCGATGAAGACCTCGCTCACCTTGTGCACGCCGACCAGGCGCTCGAGGTCGTGGAACGAGCCCAGGATCCGCCCGCGGTCGATCGACGGGTCGCGCTGACCCGGCTCGTCGTCGACGAAGCCCACCAGGTTGAGGCCGAGCGTCGGCACGATCCGGAACTTGTGCTGGAGCTTCCGGCCCGTCTCGCCCGCGCCGTACACGAGCACGTTGCGGTTCCCGATGCCGCGCCGGTGCAGGACCTGGATCACCTTGAACGACAGGAACCGGCTGGCGGTCATCAACGTCAGCACGAGCCCGAACGTGACCGCCAGCGTCAGTCGCGAGACGGTGTTCGGGTTGATGTCGAGGTCGATCTTCTTGTGCAGCGGCACGAGGATCTCGAAGACCCGGCCGGCCGCGGCCTGCTGCGTGTTGTGCAGGTAGACGATCAGCGTGAACAGCACGAGGAACGCGACCGCCGTGCCTTTGAAGATCGCCTGGAACTCCTGCATGTTCAGGAGCGACTTCGTCGGCTTGTAGAGCCCGAAGGCGTGGAACGTGACCAGGCAGACGGCGGCGACGAGCGCCGAGAGCTTCTGGTAGAGCTCGGGCCGCACTTCCGGTCCGAGGCCGCCCAGGCGCTCGCCCAGCAGGTAGCCGAGCCAGCAGGCCAGGATCAGCACCGCCAGGTCGACGAGGACCTGGACCGACAGCACGACGGGCTCGAAGTTCCGCCGCAGGAAGACGCCGGTGAGGCTCACGGGCCCGAGCCTCCTGGTCCCCGGCGCGCGGCCCGCAACCGCTGCGTGGACCTCGGCCGTCGACGCCGGGCTTCCGGCGGACGGGGCGCTTCCGGTCGACGAGACTCGCTGCTCGGCCTTCGGGGCTTCTCCCGCGATCTCTCGAGCGGTGCGCATCCGGGACGTTGGACGGGGATCACGGGCAGTGGACCGACCCCGGCCGAGCGGAGCGAAGATCCTACCGGGGGGGGCCACCAGGGGCCACGGATCCGCGCTCCAGGCTGGTCACGAGTCGTTCCACCGTATCGGCTGCCAGGCTCGCGCAGGTTGGGTAGTGCCGGCGAAACGAGGCGATTCCACCCAACGTAGCTCGATCCGTCACGGCGCGCAGGGCGGCCCATGGCACGCCCGCCGTCGCTGCGACATACGCGGACGCGGCGGTCTCCATCTCGGCCACGCACGGGCCCGCGAAGGCGCGCGCCAGGCGCAGGCGACGCAGCAGCGAGAGGACCGGGCGGTCGGCTGTCAGGAACCAGCCCTCGGGTCCCGGCGCGACCGCGCGCCACGCGGCGCGCAGCGTCGCATCGGAAGGGATTTCCCGGCCGGCGCGCACGGCCAGGTCGATCTGCGTCGCGATCGTGCAATGGACGAGGGTCCCCGGCCGGAGCGCCTGCCGCAGACCGCCGCACGTGCCGACGACGAGCAGGGCGCGGCGCGCGCCGGCCGCGACGAGCACGGAGGCGCCGTGCGCCGCGCGGACCTTGCCGATGCCGGCCACGCAGGCCAGGACCGGGACGCCGGCCAGCTCGAGCTCGAGGACCTCGAGGCCCTGGTGCCGGCTGCGGCGCTCGGCGCGCTGCGCCAAGCTCCCGAGCTCTTCGGGCAGGGCGCACAGCACGCCCACGGTCCTGGTCGAAGCCTGTGTCGGATTCACCAGCGCAGGATGCCGGCGGCATCGGCGTGTTGCGAGGTCGTGTGGCGAGTTGACTCCGCTGGCGCATGGCCCGCGCGTGTCCCAGGACCTAACGTGGCGGCTCCATGCGGCGGACCGACTTCGTCTTCTTCCTCTCGGGCGTCGCCGCCCTGGTCGAGGAGACGGTCTGGGCGCGCTGGCTCGCGCGCACGCTCGGCAGCGACGCGGCCGGCGCGGCGCTGGTCGTCAGCGTGTTCCTGCTGGGCCTCGGCGCGGGAGCGATCCTGTGCGCGCGCATGGCCGAGCGCGCGCGCTCGCCGGTCCGCCTGTACGCGCTGCTCGAGGTCGGCATCGCCATCTGGGCCGCGGCGACGCCCTTCCTCCTCGAGCGCGTGCCGCCGATCGAGAGCCTGTGGGGTCGCGCCGCGTTCGCCGCGCTGATCCTGCTGCCGCCGACGTTCGGCTGGGGAGCGACGGTGCCGCTCATGGCGCGCATCTCCGTGCGCTCGCGGGCCGAGGCGACCAGCGAGACGAGCGCGTTCTACGGCGCGAACACGCTCGGGGCCGCGTGCGGTGCGCTGCTCGCGCCCTTCGTGCTGCTGCCCGCGTTCGGACTGCCGGGTGCGCTCTATGCCGGCGCTGCGATCGAGGTCGGCGCGGCTGCATTGGCGTTGCTCCTCCTGACGCAATCGACCGAGCCGACCGATCAGCGCCCGAGCGCCGAGGCCGCGACGCCGACGCGACGCTTCCATCCGCTCCTGCTCGCGGCCGCGCTGCTCGGCTTCTCGAGCCTGGCGCTCGAGATCGCCCTCCTGCGCCTGCTCGTGACCGTCACGGGCGCCTCCGTGTACGCGTTCGGCATCGTGCTGTTCGTGTTCCTGGCCGGCATCGGGATCGGCGCGCGCCAGCTCGTGCTGCGCCGCACGCGCACCGGCGCGCCCGAGAGCGCGCTCGAGGAACGCGCCAAGCGCTCGCGCGACGCGCTCTACCTCGCTTGCCTGCTGGCGCCGCTGCTCGTCGCCGGCGGGCTCTTCGCGCTGCGTCTGCAGCTGGGCGAAGCGGACTTGTTCGTGGGCTTGTCGAACCGCGCCGTGCAGGGCGGATCGATCGTGAAAGCCTGGTTCTCGCACGCGCTGTTCGCCGGCCTCGCCCTGCTGCCGCCGGCGATCGCGTTCGGGCTGGCGCTGCCGGCCGCCGCGGGTCTCCTCGCGGCCGCTCACCCCGAGCCCGAGCGCGAGCGCTGGATCGCGCGCGCCTACGCCTGGAACACGGGCGGTGCGCTGCTCGGCAGCCTGGGCGCGGCGCTCGTGCTCATCCCGGCCTTCGGCCCGCGCGGCGCGGTCGTGGCCGCCGTCCTCGTCCCGTTCGCGGCCGCTCTGCTGGTCGACCGCGCGCGCCTGGGCCTGCTCGGTCTCGCCGCGGTCGCGACGCTGGGTGTCGCCAGCCAGTCGCTGTTCCCGGCCGGCGAGCGCGATGCGCCGCCCGCGCTCGTGCTGGCGCACGACGCGCACACGACCGCCTCCGTGCACGCGGCGCGCACGAGCCGCGGCGACCCGATCCTGGCGCTGCGCGTGAACGGCAAGGCCGAGGCCTCGACCGCGCCGGTCGACTTGCGGTTGCAGTACCTGCTCGGGCATATCCCGGGTCTCTTGCACGGGGAAGCCCGCACAGCGCTCGTGATCGGGCTCGGCACGGGCATGACGGCCGGGTCGCTGCTCGACCTGCCCCGGCTCGAAGCGCTCGAGATCGCCGAGATCTCGCCGGCCGTGCGCCGCGCTGCGCGGGCCTTCTCGGAGTGGAACGGCGCCGTCCTCGACGACGCGCGCACGCGCGTCACGATCACCGACGGTCGTCACCGCCTCGCCACCGCTCACGAGCGCTTCGACCTCGTCACGTCCGACCCCGTGCACCCCTGGACGCGCGGGTCGAGCGACCTCTACACGCTCGAGCACTTCCGCGCGATGGCAGCGCACCTGGCCGAGGGCGGCGTCGCCTCGCAATGGCTGCCGCTGTACGAGCTCTCCACCGAGGACGTGCGCACGATCGTCGCGACGTGGTGCGCGGCGTTCCCGCACGTGACCGCGTGGTTGACGGCCTACGACCTCGTGCTGGTCGGATCGCGCGCGCCGATGCCGGGCGAGAAGAGCCTGCCGGCCGCCCCGCTCCCGCCGCGGGTGGCGGCGCGGCTCGCCCCGCTCGGGATCCGCGACGGCGCCGACGTCGCGGCCTTGCGCGTCGCCGGCGGCGCGCGCCTGCGGGCCTTCGCGCAGGGCGTCGAGCCGATGCGCGACGCACGACCCGTGATCGAGTTCCGCGCGCCGCGCTCGGCGCTCTCGGGCTACAGCACGGAGGTCCTGGCCTGGGCGATCGAGCCGGCCGGCGTCGACGAGCTCGCGCCCGGGCTGCAGCCGCTGGCGCGCGCGCACCGCGCCGCGCTGGCGCAGTTCCTGACCGAGTTGCCGCGCGGTTTCACGGTCGCCGCCGACCGGCTCGGGGTGGCGTTGGCCGCGCTGACCGAGCGACGTTGAGCGCGGGCCGGGCGGCGCAGAGAACCGCGCACGCCGCGTGACGAGCGCCTCGCGCTGGCTGTATCCTTGCGCGACTCACCCATGCAGATCGCGATCACGGGAGCGACAGGCTTCATCGGCCACTACCTCGTCCGCGCCCTCGCGCGCGAGGGGCACGATTTGCGCGCGCTGGTCCGCCCCGGGCGCGAGGCCGCGCTCGAGCAGCCGCCCGAGCGGCCGGTTCAGATCCACAGCGGCGACCTGACGCAGCCGGCGTCGCTGGCGGGCTTCCTGGAGGGTACCGAGCTCCTGATCCACGTCGCCAGCGCCCACGACCACCTGGGCGAGGACTCGATGCGCGCCACGAACATCCAGGGCACCGAGGCGCTGCTGCAGGAAGGCCGCAAGAGCGCGCACAGCTCGTTCAAGATCTGGGTCGTGAGCTCAGCCGTGATCGGCGCGCCGGTCTACAGCTACTACCGCGACAGCAAGCGCGTGCAGGAGAAGCTGATCCGCGGTTCCGGGATCCCCTGGGCGAGCTTCCGCCCCACGCTCGTGTACGGCGTTGGCGATTACCGGCACACCGCGCCGCTCCTGCGCAAGTGCGGGCGTCGGCGCGGGACGATCTGGGTCCCCCACGACGGGCTCTCGAAGATCAACCCGGTCCACGTCGAGGACGTGGTCGACGCCGTGATGCGTTTCTTCTCGCACGACAACACGGCCGACTGCGTGTACGAGCTGGCCGGCCCCGCCGGGCTGCCCTACAACGATTTCCTGGACGTGACGATCGCGGCCGCGGGCGGTGGCGTGAAGCGCCGCAACATCCCGAAGAAGTGGGCCAACCGGATGATCCTCCTGAAGGGCCTGTTCACCGACGTGACCGAGGATCGGCGCGCCAGCGCGTACTTCAACCTGCACCACGCGCACGACATCTCGAACGCGGTCGACGAGCTGGGCTGGAAGCCGCGCGACTACCGGACGGGCATCGCGCAGGTCGCGCAGGGCGACTGGTGGCGGACGCCGGTGCCCGTCGCGAAGTGACGAGTACGCGGCCAGCGCGACCTGGTCGGCGATCGCCGCTGCTACTGGTCATCCCCCGCGACCGGCATCGGTCCGTCGCCGAGAGGTGAAACCGGCAGCAGGTCGCCGTTCCCCTGCGCGCACCTCTCGAAGGGCAGGTCGGCCACGTTGTAGGCGGCGAAGCTCTCGACGAGCACCGCATAGATCGCCGGGTCGTTGATCGACTCCTGCGAGGAGAACGCGGTCAGGCCGTCGAGCCGCATCCAGCCCGCCACATGGCTCTCGGCTCCCAGGATCTCTTCCGGGTCGTCGCCGACGGAAGTCAGGAACGAGCTCTCCGTGCTGGGCGCCCACTCGATCAACGGGCGCTTGTCCCAGCAGTAGAAGTCGCGGTCGTGCGAGAAGGTGTCCTCGGAATCGTTGTAGACGAGGAAGCGGACCGTCGTGGTGAACGCGGAGCCGCCCGACAGGGCGATGAGCAGCAGTTGGCTGTGGAACTGCGATCCCATGCCGGCCGGATCCTGGCCCAGGAAGCGCGGGATCAGGATCTCGTCGGGAGCCTGCTCGTACTCCGCGAGCGTGGGATGCGGCCCGTTCAGATCGCGAATGCCGTCGAAGTCCTCGTCGTTGTCGGAGAGCTCGTCACCCAGCCCCAGGAACGAGACCGCGTTCATCGAGTAGTCGAGCGTCTCGATGCCGTCGATGATCAGGAGCTGTCCGATCAGCTTGTTGCGCACGATCGGCATCCCGCCGGGGTTGCCTGGGCCGCCGTTCAACCGCTTGGCGAACGCGTAGGCGTAGCCGCGTTCCACGTTGGGGTTGACCGTGCTGGTCAGGAACGAGACGGTGTCGCAGGGAGTGAGCGTGAACGTGCTGTCGAACTCGGTGCACGTGTCCTTGTCGATGAAACGCATCTCGACGGACAAGTTGCCGTCGGAGATCTCGCAGCAGGCGTTCGTCAACGTGAACAGCGTCAACGCTCCCTGGCGGTTGTCGTACTCCGGGTACAGGAGCAGGCTGCCGCACGTGGCACGGTCGACCGAGCGGCAGGCCGAGATCCGCACGCGGGCCCGCGCCGGGCAGCCGCAGGAATCCGTGACCTCGTAGGTGAACGAATCCTCCCCCGAGAAGGTCGCGTCCGGCGTGTACCGCACGGTGCACACGGCCAGCGCCAGCACCGTGGCGGTCCCGTGCAGCGGGGGGACGACGATCTGCACGGCGCACGGCGTGCCGCCCGGACAGGCCTTGCAGGTCGGGAACGTGCAGCCCGGGCTGGGCGTGTCGTTGGCCAGCACCTCGATGTCGAGCGGGAACGTCGTGTTCCCGTCGACCACGATGTCGTCGTCCCGCGCGATCGGCGACAGGATCGTCACGGTGATCGTCCCCGTGTCGCAGCAGACGGGCGTCTGGTCGTTGCAGACGGTGTACGTGCAGGTGACCGTGCCGCGCGAGGGGAGGCCGTTGTTCGTGTAGCGCACCTGGTTGCCCTCGACGACGAACCCGGGGCAGTTTCCGACGAGCTCGAGCGAGCCGGGATCGATCGCGCCACAGCAGGTCGTGTCCCCCTTGAGCACGTCGATCAGCACCGTGTCGCCGACACAGATCTCGGCCTCTTCGTCGTCGGCGGTCACGCTGCAGATCGTCACGGTGATCAGCGCCGTGTCGCAGCAACGTGGATCCTCGTTGTTGCAGATGCGGTACGTGCAGGAGACGGTGCCGCACGAGGGCGAGCCGGTGTTCGTGTACCGGACCTGGTTGCCCTCGACTGCGAAGCCCGGGCAATTGCCGACGAGCTCGAGCGTCCCAAGCACGAGCACGCCGCAGCAGGTCGTGTCGTTCGCGAGGACGGGGATCAGAACGGACGAGCCGGCACAGACGCGCGCGGTCGTGTCGTCGAGCGCCGTGACACTGCAGATCGTGACGGTGACGCGCGCCGTGTCGAAGCAGGCCGGATTCTCGGCGTTGTAGATGCGATAGTCGCAGAAGACCTCCCCACACGAGGGCGAGCCCCCGTTCGTGTAGCGGATCTGGCCGTTCTCCACCGCGAACCCTGTACAGCTGTTCACGAGCTCGAGGGTCCCTGGCACGAGCTCGCCGCAGTTCGTCGAGTCGTTGTCGAGGACGTCGATCAGCACGGACGAGCCGGCGCAGACCCGCGCGCTGTCGTCCAAGGCCGTAACGCGGCAGATCGTGACGGTCACCGTCGCCGTGTCGCAGCACGGGTTGGCCAGGTTGTTGCACACGCGGTAGTCGCACTCGACCGTGCCGCCCGTCGGAGAGCCGGTGTTCGTGTAGCGGATCCGGCCGTTCTCAACCGTGAACCCCGGACAATCGCGGATGAGGGTCAGCGAGCCCGGGACCAGGCTGCCGCAGGTCGTCGTGTCGTTGGCGAGCACGTCGATCAGGACGCTGGATCCCACGCACACCCGCGCGAATGGATCGTCGTTGGCCACCGTCTCGCACACCGTGACGGTGATGGTCGCCTCGTCGCAGCAGGCGCCCAGGTCCTCCGAGCAACTGCCGCCGGTTCCCTCGTCGTTGCAGATCCGGTAGTTGGTCTGGTACACGCCGGGCGCGATCCCGGTGGCGTTGAAGTTGATGCGGCCGTTGCTCGGGGGGACGACGAAGCCCGGCGGCGGTGTGCCGACGTACGCGAGGCACGTCGGAGAGACCCGCCCGCAGGTCGCGCTGTCGTTCGCCAGCACGGGGATGTTCACGGTCGCCCCGACGCAGACGCGCGCCTCGTCGTTCACCGCGTCCATCGCGCACTCGCACGAGCGGTACGTGACGATGATCCGCACGAGGGCGTCCGTCGTGAGAATCGTGGTCAGGTTGCCCGGCCCGGTGACGTTGCTGAAGTCCCGAGATCGGTGGCTGAGGGTCAGGAATTGCGGGGGCGAGCTGGCGACGTACTGCTGGAGGATCCCAGGGTCCGTGAACCGGAAGCACCGCCTGCCCGACTCATCCAGGATGCGTGTATCCCCCGAGGTTCCGCCGAAGTCGATCGTCCCGTCGAAAGCCCCCAGGACGAGGTTCTGGCTGTCATTCAGCCCAAGGCTCAGCGGGCCGACCCCGGGCAATCCGGTCGTCCCGGCCGTACAGTCGGGAGGGGGTGGGACCAAGTCGGGCAGGAACAGCTCAAGGTTGAGAGTGGCCTGGACAGGTTGCTGCTTGTTGTCGAGGTTCTCGATCTGGTACTGCACTCGCGCTTCGTACTCGACGGTCACGTCGACCTGGATCAGCGAACCACAGACGCCAGGTGCCAACGCGAATCTGGGAACCTGGAGCGGATCGTACCCACTCGAGGTGCAGGACCAAGTCCCGTCCTGATCGCCGAGCGGACACCCGAAGCAGTCGACGTGGAGTGCGTCGACCTGATTCCCCTCCGTGCACGTCGCGGGAGGCGGGAGGCTGGTGCAGTCCTGCGCGTCCGCGGAGACAGTGGCCGTCGCGGCGAGCAGGGAAAACAAGAAGACCCGAGCGAGCGAATCCGAGGTGCGCATGGTGAGGATCAGGGGAGCGTTGTCCCAGCGAAGGAACAGGACCAGAGTCCGGACCGCGCGGGCGCCGATTCCTTGAGATCCCGGTTCCACTCTGACGCGCAGAATGGGGAGCGCATGGCCGACGAGTCCATCGCACGGATCCCGCGCGGGGAACCGCCTTGGGTCGGACCGCAGCACGCTCGGAGGGGGCACGGTGCGAGTCAGGACTTCGTTCGCAGACTGTCACTGCGCGCCGGCCCGATCAATGGACGCGTTGCAACATTCGAGGTTTGAGCGACGCGCAACCTGCGCATGTCCCGAAAGCGAGACAGGCGCGCGCGGATCAGCTCGGCGCGCGCAACACCCGCTTCGCGATCTTGCCGCTGCCCGTGCGCGGCAGCTCGCTCAGGAAGTCGACGCCGCGCGGCGCCTTGTAGGCTGCGAGCCGCGCTCGGCAGAACGCGATCAGCTCCTCGGCCGTGGCCGTGGCCGCCGGCCGCAGCACGACCGCTGCGCGCACGCACTCGCCCCACACGGGGTCGGGGACCCCGTAGACCGCCGCTTCGAGCACCGCCGGGTGCGCGTAGAGCGCGTGCTCGACCTCGGTCGAGTAGACCTTCTCGCCGCCCGTGATGATCATGTCCTTCTTGCGGTCGACGATCGTGACGTAGCCCTCGCCGTCGACGACGGCCAGGTCGCCCGTGCACAGCCAGCCGTCGCGGAACGCGGCCGCCGTCTCCTCGGGGCGCTGCCAATAGCCCGGCGTCACCGTCTCGCCGCGCACGCGGATCTCCCCCACCGAGCGTTTGTCAGGCAGCACCTCGCGCCCGTCCTCGCCCACGACGCGCAGCTCGACCGTCGCGAACGGCCGCCCGGTCTTCGCGCGGTAGCGCATCTGCTCGTCGGCCGGCAGGCGCTTCAGGTGCTCCTTGAGCAGCGAGAGCGTCAGGTACGGGCTCGTCTCCGTCATGCCGTACGTCTGCACGTACTCGCAGCCGAACGTGGCCACGATCTGGCGCACGACCTCGGGCGCGATCGGCGCGCCGCCCGAGAGCACCATGCGCAGCGCGCTCCAGTCGCGACCGGCCGCCGTGTCGTCGCGCACCATCAGGTTGAGCATCGTCGGGATCAGGTTCGTGAGCGTGACGCGTTCGCGCTCCAGGTGGTCGAGCGCCGCGCGCGCCTCGAAGCGAGCCAGCGTCGTGTGCCGACCACCGGCCCACGTGATCGCGAACGTGGCCCAGGCGTCGGCCAGGTGGAACAAGGGCGCGATGTGCGCCCACGTGTCGCGCTCGGACAGCGAGAGCTCGGCGATCGTTCCCAGCGCGTGCGTCGCGACGTTCCGGTGCGTCAGGACCACGCCCTTGGCGCGACCTGTCGTCCCGCTCGTGTAGTAGAGGTGCGCGGGCGCGTCACCAGCGGGATGCACGGCAGTGAACGAGCCTGTAGCCGCAGCCAGCGCGGCCTCGTACTCGAAGGTCGGCAGCCCGATGTGCACGGAGCCGCCCATCCACGTCACCGACTCGAGCGCGGTCCCCTCGGCCAGGATGGCGGCGACGAGCGGTGCGAGCTCGGCCTCGGCCACCAGGTGCCGCGCACCGCAATCGCGCAGCACTTCGGCCTGCTCGCGCGCCGCGAGGCGCACGTTGAGCGGGTTCAGCACGAGCCCGGCGCGCGCGGCCGCGAAGTACGTCTCCAGGTACTCGAGCCGGTTCCAGGCCAGGATCGACGCGCGGTCGCCCGCGATCAGGCCGCGCGCGCGGAAATGCGCCGAGAGCCGCGTCGCGCGCGCGTCGAGCTCGGCGTAGGTCAGCATTCGCGCGCCGTCGACGACGGCCCGCGTGCGCGGGAAGAGGCGCCCCGCGCGCGCCAGCAGGCTGCCCAGGTCCACGCGCCGCCTCTCGGCCTCACTCCTCGTCCGCGCGCAGGCGCGCCAGGATCGAGAAGTCCTCGAGCGTGCTCGTGTCCCCCACCGTCTCGTGGCCGGCCGCGACGTCGCGCAGCAGGCGCCGCATGATCTTCCCGCTGCGCGTCTTCGGCAGCGACTCCGTGAAGCGGATCTCGGCCGGCCGCGCCAGCTTCCCGATCTCGTGCGCGACGTGGTCCTTGAGCTCTTCGCGCAGCCGGTCGTCGGCTTCCACGCCCTTGAGCACGGTCACGAACGCGCAGATCGCCTGTCCCAGCAGGTCGTCGGGCCGGCCGACGACGGCGGCCTCGGCCACCTTGGCGTGGCTGACGAGCGCGCTCTCGACCTCCATCGTCGACAGCCGGTGCCCGGCCACGTTCAGCACGTCGTCGACGCGGCCCAGGATCCAGAAGTACCCGCGCTCGTCGCGCCGCGCGCCGTCGCCGGCGAAGTACATGTGCCCGAACTTCGACCAGTAGTTCTCGCGGTAGCGCTCCGGGTCGCCCCAGATGCCGCGCAGCATCGACGGCCAGGGCTTCTTGATCACGAGGTAGCCGCCGTGATTCGCGGGCAGGTCGCGGCCCTTCTCGTCGACGACGGCCGCGTCGATGCCGAAGAACGGGCGCGTCGCCGAGCCCGGTTGCGTCACGGTCAGCCCGGGCAGTGGCGTGATCGCGATCGAGCCCGTCTCCGTCTGCCACCACGTGTCCACGATCGGGCAGCGCTCGTGGCCGATGCTGCGGTGGTACCACATCCAGGCCTCGGGGTTGATCGGCTCCCCGACCGAACCGAGGAGGCGCAGAGACGACAAGTCGTACTGCGCCGGCACGTCGTCGCCCAGGCGCATGAACGTGCGGATCGCCGTGGGCGCCGTGTAGAAGACCGTGACGCGGTGTCGGTCGATGATCTCCCAGAAGCGCCCGGGGTGCGGCGTCGTCGGCGCGCCCTCGTACATCAGGATCGTCGCGCCGTTGGCCAGCGGGCCGTACACGCAGTAGCTGTGCCCCGTGACCCAGCCGATGTCGGCCGTGCACCAGAACACGTCGCCCTCGCGCAAGTCGAAGACGAACTGCGTCGACAAGTACGCGCCGACGAGGAACCCGGCCGTCGTGTGCACGATCCCCTTGGGCTTGCCGGTGGAGCCCGACGTGTAGAGCAGGAAGAGCAGGTCCTCCGACTCCATCGGCTCGGGCGCGCACTCGCTGGACACGTCGGCGGCCATCTCGTGGTACCAGACGTCGCGACCGGCGGTCCACGCGACGCGGTTCTCGGCGCGGCGCACGACGACGACGGTGTGCACGGCGTCGAGGCCCTGGATCGCCTCGTCCACCTGCGGCTTCAGGGGCAGCACCTGGCCGCGGCGGAAACCGCCGTCGGCCGTGATCACGGCCGTGCAGCCGCCGTCCTGGATGCGCTCGCGCAGCGCGGTCGCGCTGAAGCCGCCGAAGACGACCGAGTGCGCCGCGCCGATGCGCGCGCAGGCCAGCATCGCCATCGCGGCCTCGGGGATCATCGGCATGTAGATCGCGACGCGGTCGCCTTTCTTGATCCCGCGCTCCTTGAGGACGTTCGCGAAGCGGCAGACCTCGAGGTGCAGCTCGGCATACGTGAGCGTGCGCGTCTCGCCCGGCTCGCCCTCCCACACGATCGCGCGCTGGTCCGCGCGGCGGCCCAGCACGTGCTGGTCGAGGCAGACGGCGGACGCGTTGATGCGCCCGCCCGTGAACCACTTGGCGAACGGCGCGCCGCTCCAGTCGAGGACCTTGTCGAACGGTCGCAGCCAGGGCAGCTCCTGCGCGATCCGGCCCCAGAAGCGCTCGGGCTCGTCGATCGACTCGCGGTACATCCGCTGGTACGCCTCTTCGGTCGAGATGCGCGCGCGCAGTTGGAAGTCGCGCGGCGGGGGGAAGTGGCGGTTCTCGTGGAGGACGTTCTCGATCTTTGACATGGCAGCTCCGAGCGGGGGAGCGAGCCTAGCGGGCGGGCGCGCGGAGTCCAGGGCGCCACCGGGATCCACGACCCCACGATTGAAACCCGCGCGGATACTCAGGCTCGTGCGCGAAACAGCGTGAAGTAGCGCGCCACCTTGCCCGCGAAGCGCGCCGGATGCCGCAGCTCGCGCACCAGACGCCGAGGTCTTCGGTAGAAGCGCCGGTAGCCCTGCCGGATCTTCTCCTGGA
Source organism: Planctomycetota bacterium (assembly GCA_031400875.1). Taxonomy (GTDB): domain Bacteria; phylum Planctomycetota; class UBA1135; order UBA1135; genus JAEUHZ01. The sequence continues at coordinate 42,503 of JANNQS010000062.1, forward strand.
TCTGCTCCGCGCTCATGTGCTCGTTGCCCTCGAGCGCCTGAAAGCCCGTCATCGAGGCGTAGTCGAACTCGCGCGTCCCGCGCAGCATCTGGTAGAGCGGCGTGCCCGGGTAGGCCGTCACGGCGCAGAACTGCACCTGGTCAGGGTCGAGGCGCTCGACCAGCGCGAACGTCTCCTCCGCCATCGCCGGCGTCTCCTCCGGGAAGCCGACCATGCAGAACGCGCGCGATTCCACTCCGAACTCGCGGCAGGCGTCGAACACCTCGACGCAGCGGGCCACGTCGAGCTTCTTCTGGCCGTCGAGGAGCTTGCTGCCGCAGTGTTTGCGCTGGATCTCGGCGTTGCCGCTCTCGACGCCCACGGACAGGTGCTTGAGTCCGGCCTTCGCCATGGCCCCGATCAGCTCGCGGTCGAGCACCTTGATCGCCGTCTCGCACTGCCACTCCAGGTCGAGCTTCTCGCGCCGGATCCCGTCGCAGATCGCCAGCACGCGGTCCTTGCGCGTCGTGAAGATCGGATCGCGGAACACGACGTGCCGCAGCCCGTGGTTCCGGTGCAGGTCGACGAGCTCCGCCAGGACGTGCTCGGGCGAGCGGAAGCGGAACCGCAGGCCTTGCGCCAGCGTGTAGCCGCAGAACGAGCAGTTGAGCGGGCATCCGCGCGAGCTCTTGACCGTCGTGACCGGACCGGCGATGCCCGGGAAACGGTAGGCCTGGTTGTCGAGCAGGTGCCGCGCCGGGATCGGCAGCTCGTCCAGCGACGCGATCTTCTCGCGCTCGGGCTCGTGCACGACCTGACCGTCGGGCGCGCGCCAGCTGGTGCCCTGGACGCCGCGCAGGTCGCGACCGGCCGCGACGCGCGCGGCGATCTCGCGCGCGGTGTGCTCGGGCTCGCCGCGCACGACGACGTCGACGTTGTCGTGCGCGAAGATCTCACCCGGCGTGTACGTGACCTGCGACCCGAGGATCGCGACCGGGATGCAGAGCTCGGCGCGCAATGCGCGGCACAGCGACAGGTCCTGGTCGAGCGACGTCGAGCTCGAGTCGACGAACACCAGGCCCGGGCGCGCCGCGACGACCGCCTTGCGCGCGCCCTCGACGTCGAGGCCCTGCGCGTCGGAGTCGTGGATCGCGACCGCGTGTCCCGCGGCCTCGAGCACGCTGGCCACGTGCGCCAGCTCGATCGGCGGGTACAGGAGGCCGGGATTGACCGCCATGCCGAATCCCCCCATCAGCCCGCGACTGACGCGGAACTCGGGCGGGCTGGGCGGATTGACGAGGACGATCTTCAAGGGCTCTCCCCCTCATCGTACTCGCACGGGATCCTCCAACAGCCCGATCGAGGGCTTCAGGCGCGACGCAGCTCGGCGCCCAGCTGCGCCAGCTCGCGCTCGGCGCGATCGAGGAACTTCTTCACGTCGTCCTCGGCCAGCGTGCGGTCCTCGGCCTGCAGGCGCACGTGGAAGGCCAGCGACTTGCGGCCGGCGCCGACGCTCGGGCCGCTGAACACGTCGAAGAGCTCGACGGAACGCGCCATGCCCTTGCTGGCCCTCTCGATCGCGGCCGCGAGGTCGCCGGCGCGCAAGCTGTCGGGCGCTGCCGCGGCGAGGTCGACCTTGACGCCCGGGAAACGCGGCAGACCGCGGAACGAGCGCGGCTTGCGCGAGGTCGCGAGCAGCGCGTCGACCGACAGCACCGCGGCGGCTGCGTCGCTCTCGAGGTCGCCGGCAAGGCCCAGCGCGCGGCGCAGCTTCGGCTCGAGCTCGGCGACGACGCCCAGCACGTTCTGACCGGCGACGAGCTCGACGCCGCGCACCGGGTGCGCCCAGCGCGGGGCGCGCGACGGATCGAGCGGACGCTCCGCCAGACCCTCGACACCCAGGCTGCGCAGCAGGTCGAGCGCGACGCTGCGCAGACGAGCCAGCGAACCGGCGTCGAAGCGCGCAACTTGATTCGGCACAGTTCCGAGCACGAGCCCGACCTCGTGCACCTCGGCCGGCTCGCGGCGCGCGTTCGCGCCCTCGGGCTGGTAGCCCTTGCCGATCTCGAAGATCCGCACATCGTCGCGCAGCCGGCGGTTCGGCTCGAGCAGGCCCAGCAGGCTCGGCGCGACGCCGCGGCAGATGCGCGACGCGCCCTCGACGCCCGAGTTCACGACGCGCACATGCGGCTCGTCCGCGTCCCCCAGCTTCGCCAGCAGGTCGTCCGTGACGAACGAGTACGAGATCGTCTCGCGGAAGCGCGCCGCGCCCGCCAGGCGATCCTGGATCGCGCGCACGAGCGTGCGGCGGTGCCAGCCGGCGTCGCGCCGCGGCGGCGCGATGTCGGCCACGAGCGCGCGCTCGGGAATGCGCGCGTAGCCGCGCATGCGGCCGATCTCCTCGACGAGATCCTGCTCGATCGTCACGTCCTTGGTCGCGCGGGCGCTGGGAACCTGCACGCGCAAGCGGTCCTTCACCGCTTCCACCCCGAAACCGAGGCGCCGCAGGATGTCGGCGATCTCCGCGTCGGGCACGTCGTCGCCCAGCAGATCGCGCACGCGCTGCGGCCGCAGGTCGAGCACGTGCGCGGGATCCTTCCCTGTCCCGACGTTGGTCAGCGGCGCCGGGAGGCTTGCTCCGGGCTCGATCTCGCGGAGCAACCGCACGAAATGCCCCGCGGCTTGCAGCGGCAGCGTCGGATCCAGGTGCTTCTCGAAGCGCGCGGAGGAATCCGTGCGTGCAGCAAGCCGCTGCGACGTGCGCCGCACGGTCGCGGGGTGGAAGCTGGCCACCTCCAGGAGCAGCGAGCGCGTCCCGGGCGCGACCTTCGAGCCCTCGCCGCCCATGATCCCGGCCAGCGCGACGGGCGTGTCGCCCGAGCAGATCACCATATCGGCCGGCGTGAGCTTGCGCTCGACACCGTCGAGCGTCTTGAGCGTCTCCTGCGCCCGCGCATTGCGCACCAGGATCCCCGCCTGGACGATCTGGTTGCGGTCGAACACGTGGTTCGGCTGACCCAGGTCGAGCATGACGAAGTTCGACAAGTCGACGAGCAGGTCGATCGGCCGCTGGCCGACCGCGAAGAGCAGCGCGCGCAACCAGTCGGGCGAGCGGCGCGGCTCGACGCCGTCGATCGGCACCGCGACGTAGCGCGTGCAGCCGGGCGTCTCGATGCGCACGCGCACGGCGTGCCCGCTGCCATGAGCCGGCATCTCGAGTGCCAGCGGCTTCAACGCGCGGCCGTGCAGCGCCGCGATCTCGCGCGCGATGCCGCGGTGCCCCCACAGGTCGGGCCGGTGCGTGAGCGACTTGTTGTCGATCTCGATGACCCAGTCCTCGAGGCCGAGCTCGGCCGCGACCGGCTGGCCGACGCGCACGGATGCCGGCAGCACCCAGATGCCGTCGTGCTCCTCGCCCAGGCCGAGCTCGCGCTCGGAGCAGATCATCCCCTGGCTCTCGACGCCGCGGATCTTCGAGACCTTGATCTTGAGACCGCCCGGCAGCTCGACGCCCGGCAGCGCGACCCCGATCTTCTGCCCGGCGGCCACGTTCGACGCGCCGCACACGATGCGGCGGATCGTGCCGTCGCCGACGTCGACCGTGCACACGCTCAGCTTGTCCGCGTCGGGGTGCTTCTCGCGTGTCTGCACGTGGCCGACGACGACGTGGCCCAGGTGCGGCAGGAACGGCTCGAGCCCCTCGACCTCCGCGGTGTGGATCGTCAGATCCTGCGCGACCTGCTGCGGCGTGATGCCGGAGAGGTCGACGTGTCGCCCGAGCCAGCGGTAGGAGATCTTCATCAGGCCCTCAGAACTGCTCGAGGAACCGCAGGTCGCCCGACAACAGGTGGCGCACGTCGTCGATGCCGTAACGCAGCATCACCAGGCGCGACAGCCCGAGGCCGAACGCGAAGCCCGACCACTGCTCGGGGTCGATGCCGCCCGCCTTGAGCACGTTCGGATGCACCATGCCGCACGGCAGGAGCTCGATCCACGTCGACTGCTTGCAGACGCGGCAACCGCTCGTGCAGAACGGACAGCGCGCGTCGAGCTCGAAGCCCGGCTCGACGAACGGGAAGTACCCTGGCCGCAACCTGATCTCGATGTCGCGCCCGAACACCCCGCGCAGCAGCGTCTTCATCGCGCCGATCAAGTGGCCGACCGAGACGTCCTTGCCGACGACGAGGCCCTCCATCTGGTGGAACGTGTGCTCGTGGCTCGCGTCCACGGCCTCGTTGCGGAACACCTTGCCCGGCACGATCGCGCGGAACGGCGGCCCGAGCTTCTCACGCACGATGTGCTCCATCGCGCGCACCTGCACGGGCGAGGTGTGCGTGCGCAGCACGAGCTGGCCCTCGGGGTCGCAGTAGAACGTGTCCTGCGCGTCGCGCGCCGGGTGGTCGCGCGGGATGTTGAGCGCCTCGAAGTTGTAGTGGTCGAGCTCGACCTCGGGCCCGTCGAGGACCGTGTAGCCCATCGACGTGAAGAGGTCCTCGAGGTCGCGCACGACCAACGTCACGGGATGCAAGCCGCCGCGCTCGAGCGGCGCCGGCGGCAGCGTCGGATCGAAGCCCGCGCCGGATCGTTCCGCGTCAAGCGCGGCCGACTCGAGCTCGGTCCGGCGCGCCTGCAGGCTCTCCTCGAGCGCGCGCTTGAGCTCGTTCGCGCGCTGGCCCGCGGCGCGGCGCTCCTCGGCCGGCAGGTTCGGGATCGAAGCCAGGATCTGGCCCACGGGCCCGCTCTTGCCGAGCAGGTCGCGTTCGAGCGCCTGGAGCGCCTCGCGGTCGGCCGCGGAGCGGATCCGGTCCGAGGCCGGCCCGAGCAGGACGGCCGGGTCGAGGGACGACGTCACGGGAGACTCCGAGGGGGCCTGCGGGCCGCAGCGGGTTCAACGCTGCGGCGAGGAACGGAGCAGGCGCCTAGCCGCGCGCGCCCTTGGACTCGCCGACGAGCGCGTCGAAGGCGGCCGGATCGTGGATCGCGATCTCGCTCAGTTGCTTGCGGTCGAGCGTGATGCCGGCCTTCTTCAGGCCGTCGACGAACACCGAGTAGCTCACTCCGCGCGAGCGGGCGGCCGCGTTGATGCGCACGATCCAGAGGCGGCGGAACGCGCGCTTCTTCGTGCGCCGGTCGCGCTGGCTGTAGGCCCACGCGCGCAGGAGCGTCTCGCGCACCGTCCTCCACAGCGTGGAGCGGCCGCCGCGGAAACCTTTGGCCTGCTTGAAGTACCGGTTCTTCTTCTGGCGCCGGGGGGCGCCCATCGTGACGCGCACCATGGCTCAGGGCTCCATCATCCGGCCGATGAGGATCGACCAGGTCCGGTTCAGGACCATACGGCGGCGCAGCTTGCGCCCGGTCTCGCCGTTGTAGGGCGCGTGCATGTGGCCGCGGCCCGGGTGGGAGCAGACGGCCTTGCCGTTCTTGGTGATGCGGAAGCGTTTCTTGACCGCTCCCTTCGATTTCATCTTGGGCATCGAACGTCCTCGTGGGTGGTTTTCACGACGCCCCGCTCACTGGCATGCCGTGCCGCTCGCAGGGGCCGGGCCGGACGCGCGCGGCGCCCCACCCGGACTTGGTGAGGCGAAAAGTCTAGCGGGGCCGCCGGGCCAAGCAAGGGCGCGGCCGAGGAGCCCCCTCCACGGGCCCGTGACGCGACCTCAGGGCGACTCGGACGCCGATCCGGCCGGATCGAGCTCGAGCGCGATCGCCGCGGCGTACACGACCGAGCCGATGCGCACGGCGTCGAGGACCTGCGCCTCGCTCGCGCCCAGCTCGAGCAGGGAGTGCTCGTGGCTCTTCACGCAGGCCTCGCAGCCGTGGATGGCCGAGACCGCCAGGCACATGAGCTCGAAGTCGAGCTTGCTCGTCTCCGGCCGCGACAGCCGCTGCATGCGCAGCCTGGCCGGCGTCGTCGTGTAGACCGGCTTCCCGATCATGTGCCGGAAGCGGTAGAAGACGTTGTTCATCGCCATCAGCGCGGCGGCCGCCTTGGCGTCCTCGATCGAGCCGGGAGCGAGCCGCGCGGCGTCGAGCTGCAGCGCCTCCAGGAGCGGCGGGTTGCGCGACACGTAGGCGCTGGCCAGCGCGATGCCCAGGCGCTGCTCCACGCTCAGGTGCCCGTCCCCCAGCACGGCCTGCAGGTTGAGACGGATGTCCTTGCCCGCTTCGGGGATCGCGGAGATCAGGTTGTCGACGTGGTCCATGCTGGCGCTGTCCCTGCGGAACGGTACGAAACGGTCGCTCGAATGCAGCGGGCGCCGCGTGCGACGCCCGCTGCCCCGATCTTGGGAGATCTCAGGCCGGTTGCAGCGTCTTCTCGCCCGGCTTCCAGTTGCACGGGCACAACTCGTCCGTCTGCAGCGCATCGAGCGTGCGCACGACCTCGTCCACGTTGCGGCCGACCGACAGGTCGTTGACCGACACGAAACGGATCGTGCCCTCGGGGTCGACGATGTAGGTGGCGCGCAGGGCTACCTGGGCCTTCGGGTGCAGGATCCCGAGCTCCTGGGCGAACTTGGGCGACACGTGGACCATCGGGATCTTGAGGCCCTTCAGGTCGCTGTGCGCATGGCGCCAGGCCAGGTGGCTGAACTCGTTGTCCGTGCTGCCGCCGATGACGACCGCGTCGCGTTCCTTGAACTTGCCGGCGGCCTTGTCGAAGGCGGCGATCTCGGTCGGGCACACGAACGTGAAGTCCTTGGGCCAGAAGAACAGGACCAGCCACTTGCCCTTGTTGGTCGCGTTCGTGACGTGTGCGAATTCCTTGCCCTTCTCGAGGCTGACGCAGGCGGTCAGGTCGAATGCGGGCAACTTGTCTCCGACGGTGAGCATGGTGCGAACCTTCTCCTCCGCGGGCGGAGGGAATCTGTGATCGTTGGGGGTCGGCCGCGACCCGGTCTCGGCGCCCGCACGGGCGCCTCCCGTTCCTGGAACGGGCCGCGGCACGCGGTTAGTGTTGGGCCCGGCACGTGCCGTTGCGAATCGGATGCGCGCATCGCCCCGATCGAGCGCGCCTATCGTCGCCTTCAGCCGCGGAACCACCCGCGCACCCTCGACATACAGAGTTGGCATCCGTACCACTGGGTCGCTCGTTTAAGCTCGCACCTGATATGGTCGACATCACCGCGATCACCCTGGTCGAGCTGCGCTACGTCGTGGCGCTGGCCGAGCAGCGCCACTTCGGGCGCGCGGCGACCGCGTGCCACGTGACGCAGCCGACGCTCTCCGCGGCGATCAAGAAGCTCGAGACCGTGCTGCGCGTCAAGCTCTTCGAGCGCTCGCCCAAGAGCGTGCAGCCGACCGCCACCGGCGCGCAGGTGGCGGAGGCCGCGCGCGTCGTGCTCGACGGGCTCGAGCGCATCGTCGACCTGGCCGGGCGCGGCCGCGAGCCGCTTTCGGGGCCGCTGCGCCTGGGGATGATCCCGACCCTCGGGCCCTACCTCCTGCCGCGCGTCGCGCCGCTTTTCGCACGCGAGTTCCCGCGTCTCCAGCTCGTCTTCCGCGAGCTCAAGACGGTCGACCTGGTCGACGAGCTCACGCGCCACCAGCTCGACGCGGGGATCCTGGCGCTGCCCGTGCCAGCCGGCGCGTTCCAGGTCGCGCCACTCTTCGAGGAGCCGTTCCTCCTGCTCGCGCCGCCGGGCCACGCACTGGCGCGCAAGAAGTCGATCCGCGAGGCGGAGCTCGAAGGGCAGCGCGTCCTCTTGCTCGACGAGGGCCACTGCCTGCGCGACCAGGCGCTCTCGATCTGCCGCGAGAACGGCGCGCTGCCGACGGACGGCGTCGACTTCCGCGCCACGGGCATCGAGACGTTGCGCCACATGGTCGCGGCCGGGATGGGGCTCACGCTGCTCCCGCGCCTGGCGATCGCGGAGGACGAGGAGACGCGCTCACGCGTCTCCGTGCGCGCCTTCGCCGCGCCCGGGCCGTCCCGCCGCATCGCGCTCGTCTGGCGTCGTTCGCACCCGCGCGCCGCGGACCACGAGCGCCTGGCGGCCTTCCTGCGCAGCCACCTGCCTCCGGGCGTGTCGGCTTTGGGAAAGTCGAGCGCTCCGCAGCCCTGAGTGGGGTCCGCGCGGGTGGGACGTTCGCCCGGGACCGCCATGGCTCTCGGGGGGCCAGACGGTTGGATTGCCAGATCCGGGTCGAGGTGCCTACCCTGTGGCTCCCCCCCCGGGCGCCTGGCAACGGCGGCGGCGAGCGCGCCACCGGATCCGAACGCCCCACACCCTGTTCCCGTTCCAAGACACAGGAACCGTTCCGCCGCTCGCCTCCGGACCGGGCTCGATCAAAACCATGAAGACCACGTTCGCCCTGCTCGCCCTCCTGCCCCTCTGCTTCACCGCCCCCGCTGCGTCGGCGGCCGCTCCGCGCGCCGCCGTCATCGTCCCCGTCCCCGACTTCCGCGCCACCGTCCAGCCGTCGATCGACGAGCTGCGCAAGAAGGTGGAAGCCGGCAAGGTCGCCCCGGCCGACTTCAAGAAGGTCACGGACGCGATCGCGCTCGCCTCGACGAGCTACGAGGCCGTTTCCCCCGAAGCGACCGGGATCAAGGATCGCCTCCTCGCCCGCATCTTGGAGCTCGAGCTCCTGGCGCAGACGAAGATGTTCGAGCTGCTCGAGCTCGACATCCTCAAGGACCAGTCCATCGACGCCGAGCTGGCCTTCGCTCTCGCGCGCCTGAAGAACCGCGCCGCGACGAGCAAAGCCGACAAGACGGACTGGGACGCGGTCGCCAAGGCGCTCACGGCGCGCGCCGAAGCCGCCAAGGCCTGGAACCCCGAGATCGACGCGATCATCGGCCGCCTGCGCGCCGAGATCGATTCGCTCCAGGCGCGCGCCAAGGCCGCGGCCCTGAAGCCGACCGACTTCGACACGGCCTTCGACGTCGCGTCGGAAGTCCGCGTCTCGAACGTCCTGGCGCGCCTCGAGAAGCGCGGCCTGGAGAAGAAGGCGATCGAATCCGACTTCAGCGACGTCGCGGACGTTGCGAAGCGCGTGCCGGTGGCTGACTCGGCCGACCTGCAGAAGAAGGTCCAGGCGCGGCTGGACGAGCTCAAGGCGGCGCTCCGTGGCGGTCGCATCACGAAGGAGCAGTTCGTGGCGCTGCGCGACCTCCTCATGGTCCGCGCGCGCGCGGCGTCCTCGCCCAAGTGAGGTCGTAGGCAGGGCCGGCGCTGCCGGTCCTGCGTGTGGTTCGGAATCCAGCGGGACCTCGTCCTCAGGGCGGGGTCCTGCTGTCGTTGGGGAGGCCCAGGGCGGCGGTGAGGTGCCAACGGGGGGGGGCGCGGTCCCAAACGGTGCTGTCGGACCGCCGTGTCGGTTCGGATCCTTCGGGACGCCGCCCCAGACGGAGTCCTCTACGTTCGATCCCGGTCGGAACGGATCTCGCGCTGTCAGGTTCGACGAGGCGGTTTGTCGCCGCAGCGCATCGGCCCTACCCTACCTGGAGCCGGGACGACCGGCCCGGCCACCCGCGAGACGTGCCGGACGGTTCCGGACTTCCCCTTCCTCGTGTCCACCGCGTGGAACTCGCTCGCGTCGAGATCCACAACGCCTCTTCCATTCGAAACATGAAGACCACCATCGCAACGATCACGTTCCTGGCCGCCTTGGGCGCCGCCCCGGCCACTGCAACAGCCCAGACCCCCGTCTCAGGCGGCACCACGGTTCAGGCGACCAGCCTGCGCACGACGGCCAACCCGGCCATCGACGTGCTGTCCAAGAAGGCCGTCGAGAAGACCGCCACGAAGGAAGACTACACGAAGCTCTCCGAGCAGCTCTCGGCCTCCCTGAAGCCGCTCGAGACGGAAGTCCCGGGTGTCGGCGGGATCCGCACGCGCCTGCAGGCGCGCATCGAGGAGATCGAGCAACGCGCTCGCGCCGGCGCGGTCGACGCCCAGGAATTCGACGCCCTGCGCGACGCGATGATCGACGCCGACCTCGAGGTCGCGATCAGCCGTCTGCGGGCCGCTACCCGCGCCGGCCATTACTCGATGCGCGAGTACCAGGCCATGCTCGAGTCGTTCAACAACCGCGCCGCGGCCGCCAAGGCCGGCAACCCCGAGCTCGACGCGATCGCAGCCCGCGCGAAGGCGGCGATCGAAGCCCTGAAGGGCAAGGACGGCGCGGCCGTCAAGGAAACCGACGTGCAGCCGATCGTCGACATCGTCGCCGAGTGGCGCACGATGTACGCCGTCCAGACGCTCGAGCACAAGGCCCTGAACAAGAAGGCCCTGAAGTCCGACTTCGACGACGTCCTGGCGCAAGTCAGGGCGACGAGCGGCGACGACGTCGCCAAGAAGGTCGAAGCGCGTCTGGCCGAGCTGCGTGCGGCCGTCGAGGGCGGGCGCATCACGAAGGAGCAGTTCGCGGACCTGAAGGCGATGCTCATGACGCGCGCGCGCGCAGCGGCGTCCGGCAAGTGAGAGACTAGCTCCGCCGGGATTCACTCCCCGTCGGCCCGTTCCGCCCGCGCTGCCACCCGGCATCGCGGGCGGCTTCGTTCCATACCCGGCGTGACCGATCCACCGCCACCGAAGCCTGATGGAGCACGCGGACGAGGTGCGCAGCGCTCGCGCGTGGCCCATCCCTGGCCCGGAATCCTGCCCGGCCGGCGAAGCGGGCCCGCGCGGATCCCCGCACCTGGGCGGGTGAGCCACAGGCTCAAGCCGGCGTAGCCGGCCTCACGGTGATGCCAGGCGAACTACTTGTGCGCGAGCAACATCGTCATCCGCCGGCCCATCAACTTCGCTGGCGACTCGACCTTGCTGATGTCCTGGAGCGTGTTCGCGACCTTGCGCATGACCTCGTAGCCGTGCTCGGGGTGCGCCATTTGTCGGCCGCGGAAGATGCAGACCACCTGGACCTTGTGGCCGTCCTCGAGGAACTTGCGGCCCTGGTCGAGCCGGTACGACAAGTCGTGCTCGTCGATCGCGGGGCGCACGCGCAGCTCCTTGAGCAGGGACGCCTTGGCGTGCGTGCCGCGCTCCTTCTTCCGCTGCGCGTACTTGAACTTCCCGTAGTCCATGATGCGACACACGGGCGGGCGCTCGTTGGGCGAGACCTCGACCAGGTCGAGTCCGGCCTCCTCGGCGCGGCGCATGGCGTCGAGGGTGGTGACGACGCCGATCTGGGCGCCGGTCTGGTCGATGAGCCGGACCTCGGGGATCCGGATCTGGCGGTTGAAGCGGTAGTCGGCTTGGGTCACTGAGCTCCGGGTCTCTTGGGGATGCCAGGTCTGTCGAGGAAGATCGCGTCGGGGGGTCGGACGTTGCGGAACGCGCCGGAGTCCGTAGCCCCCAGGTTGCAAGATAGGAGAGCCGCGACGAACCCGCTAGCACGCGTCCCCGGACGGCCGATGGAGCCGGCCGGCCGGCGCTCGCGTGTGCCGGGCCGGGTCAATGCTTCGGGGGCGGCACGACCGTGCGGATGTGGACCTCGGCCAGCTGGGCCGGATCGACGATCGACGGTGCGTCGCACATGAGGTCGGTGGCCGAAGCGGTCTTCGGGAAAGCCACCATGTCGCGGATGTTGTCGAGGCCCAGGGACAGCGCGGTCAGGCGGTCCAGGCCGATCGCGAAGCCGGCGTGCGGCGGCGCTCCGTAGCCCAGCGCGTCGAGCAAGAATCCGAACTTGCGGCGCTGCTCCTCCGGGCCGATGCCCAGGATCGTGAAGATGCGCTGCTGCACGTCGCTCTTGTGGATCCGGACCGAGCCCGAGCCGAGTTCCCAGCCGTTCATGACCAGGTCGTAGGCGCGCGAGAAGAGGTCGCCCAGCTTCGGACTGTTCGCGTCGACGTCGGCACCGCCCAGGTCCCAGTCGATCGGCGCGGTGAACGGGTGGTGGGCCGAGAACCAGCGCTTGGACTGCGCGTCCCACTCGAACATGGGGAACTGCGTCACCCACAGGAAGCGCCACGTGCCGGGCTTGACCAGGCCGAACTTCCGCCCCAGGTGGTTGCGGATCTCGCCCAGCACCTTCCACACGGTGTCGCGCGGTCCGACTGCAAAGAGGCACATGTCCCCTTCCGCCGCGCCGATCGCCTGCATCAGCGCCGGGGCGGCCTCGCCCTTCGTGAAGCGCGCCATCGGTCCGACGCCGCCGTCCTTGCCGGCCTTCCACCAGGCCAGACCACCGGCGCCGGCGCCCTTGGCGATCGTGGTCAGCCCGTCCTCGATGTCCTTGCGCGAGAGCTCGTGCGCCGGCGGCACGACCAGCGCCTTCACGCGGTCGCCACGCGCGATTGCGTCCTTGAACAGCGTGAACTCGCAGGTGCGCGCCCACTCGCCGGCCTCGCGCAGTTCGAGGCCGAAGCGCACGTCGGGCTTGTCGACGCCGTAGCGCTCCATCGTCTCGAGCCAGGAGAGGCGCGGGAACGGGATCGCGACCTCCACTCCCATCGCTTCGCGGAACGTCTCCTGCAGGACCTGCTCCCACGTGCGGAAGATGTCGTCCTCCTCGACGAAGGACATCTCCATGTCGAGCTGCGTGAACTCGGGCTGCCGGTCGGCGCGCAGGTCCTCGTCGCGGAAGCAACGCGCGACCTGGAAGTACTTGTCGAGCCCCGCGACCATCAGGATCTGCTTGAAGATCTGCGGCGACTGCGGCAGCGCGTAGAACTCGCCCGGGTGCACGCGGCTCGGCACGAGGTAGTCGCGCGCGCCCTCGGGCGTGGCCTTGGTCAGGATCGGCGTCTCGACCTCGACGAAGCCCTGGCGCTCGAACGCGCGCCGCATCGCCAGGATGAAGCGCGAGCGGTGCACGAGGTTGCGCAGCATTTCGGGCCGGCGCAGGTCCAGGTAGCGGTAGCGGAGGCGTGTCTCGAGCGCGACCTCCTCCTCGGCGTCGATCGGGAAGGGCGGCGTCTTCGAGCGCGACAGGATCTCGAGGCGGTCGGCGACCACCTCGACCATGCCCGTCGGGCGGTCGGAGTTGACGTTGGCCGGGTCGCGCGCCACGACCTTGCCGCGCACCGAGATCGTGAACTCGGGGCCGAGCTTCACGGCGTCGGCCTGCTCGGGACCCAGCACGACCTGCGAGATCCCGTAGCGGTCGCGCAGGTCGACGAAGTAGATGCCGCCGTGGGCGCGGCGCGCCGCGACCCAGCCGTTCAGCGTGACGGTCGTGCCGACGTGGCTCGCGCGCAGGTCGCCGCAGGTGTGGGTGCGGCGCCAATCGCCGCCGTGGGGTGCGGTGGGAGCGTGCGGGGCTTGAGTCGTGGTCATGCGGGCGATCGGCGGCGGGTAGGGGCGGAGACCGAGAAGAAATCGATCATACGGTCTCGCTATCGCTGTTTGCGCCGCGCGGAACCGCGCGCGGTGGCGGAGAGGCCGAGAGAGCACCCATGGTACGGCCTCTCCTATCCTATTTGCGCCGCGCGGAACCGCGCGCGGCGGTGCCGGAGGCTCTCAACCCTCGCGAGCGTAGCCGCGCGCGCCGAGCCGGAGAAGCGCCCTGCGCAAGCTGGCCTCGGCGCGCACGACGTCGATCGGGTCCCCGCCGGCCGAGCGCGCCTGGTCCAGGCGCTCTCGGGCACGGCGCTCGGACTCGCGCGCGCGGGCCTCGTCGATTTCGCTCGGCTTCTCGGAGGCCTGGGTGACGACGCGCAGGGTGTCGTCGTGCATCTCGGCGAAACCGCCGGCGGCGAAGAGCACGCTCTCCCGGCCGGCCGTCTTCCAGCGGATCAGCCCCGTGTCGAGCGCCGCGACCATCGGCGCGTGCCGGGGCAGGACGCCCAGCGACCCGTCGAGTGCCTCGAGCCGCACCGAGTCGACCTGCTGGTCGAGCGCGATGCGGTCGGGCGTGATCACGCGCAGGGTCAGCGTCGCCATGTCACGAGGCCTGCATCTTCTTGGCCTTCTCGACCGCCTTGTCGATCGAGCCGACGTACATGAACGCACCTTCGGGCAGGTCGTCGTGCTTGCCCTCGATGATCTCCTTGAAGCCGCGCACCGTCTCGGCGCGCGGGACGAAGACGCCCGGAGTACCGGTGAACTGCTCGGCCACGAAGAACGGCTGCGAGAAGAAGCGCTGGATGCGGCGCGCGCGCACGACGACGCGCTTGTCGTCGTCGGAGAGCTCCTCGACGCCCAGGATCGCGATGATGTCCTTGAGGTCGGCGTAGCGCTGCAGGATCCGCTGCGCCTCGCGTGCCACGTTGTAGTGCTCCTCCCCGACGACCTGCGGGTCGAGCATGCGCGACGTCGACTTGAGCGGGTCGACGGCCGGGTAGATGCCCAGCTCGGCGATCGCGCGGTCGAGGATGATCGTCGAGTCGAGGTGCGCGAACGTCGCGACCGGCGCCGGGTCGGTGATGTCGTCGGCCGGCACGTACACGGCCTGCATCGACGTGACCGAGCCCTTCTTCGTGGATGTGATGCGCTCCTGCAGCGCGCCCATCTCCGAAGCCATGGTCGGCTGGTAACCCACGGCGCTGGGCATGCGGCCCAGGAGCGCGGACACCTCGGAGCCGGCCTGCACGAAGCGGAAGATGTTGTCCACGAACAGGAGCACGTCCTGCCCCTTCGTGTCACGGAAGTACTCGGCCATCGTCAGGCCCGAGAGCGCCACGCGCAGGCGCGCGCCCGGCGGCTCGTTCATCTGGCCGAACACGAGCACCGCGTTGTCGATCACGGACGCCGTCTTGCCGTCGGGCGTCTTGTACTGCGCCTCGCTCATCTCGAGCCAGAGGTCATTGCCCTCGCGCGTGCGCTCGCCGACGCCGCAGAACACGGAGAAGCCGCCCTTCTCGACGGCCGTGATGCGGATCAGCTCCTGGATCAACACGGTCTTGCCGACGCCGGCGCCGCCGAAGAGGCCGATCTTGCCGCCCTTGGCGAAGGGGCACAGCAGGTCGACGACCTTCAGGCCGGTCTCGAAGACCTCGGAGATCGCCTCCTGCTCCTCGAAGAGCGGCGCGGGCCGGTGGATCGGCCACGTTTCGCCGCCCGCCAGCGCGCCCTTCGTGACCGTGTCGAGCGGCTTGCCCAGCAGGTTGAAGAGGCGGCCCTTCGTGCGCTCGCCGACCGGCACCTGGATCGGGCCGCCCGTGTCGAGGACCGGCATGCCGCGGCGGAAGCCGTCGGTCGAGGCCATCGCGACGCAGCGCGCGATGTCGTTGCCGAGGTGCTGCGAGATCTCGAGCACGAGCTCCTCGCCGCCCGCGGTCGGGTGCTTGATCGTGAGCGCGCTGTAGATCGCGGGCAGCTTGCCGGCCGGGAAGCGCACGTCGACCACCGGCCCGAAGATCTGGGCGATCTGGCCGAGGTTTACCTGGGTGAGTGTCGTGGTCATGGCGTTGGCGTCGTGTGTGTCGTGCGGCGGACGTGTGGCGGAATCAGCGCAGAGCCTCGGCGCCGCCGACGATGTCGAGCAGCTCCTTCGTGATCGTTTCCTGGCGCTTCCTGTTGTAGACCTTGCGTAGCGCGTCCCCCATCGAGCGGGCCGCGTCGGTGGCGTTCTTCATCGAGACGCGGCGGCTGGCGTACTCGCTCGTCAGCGATTCCAGCAGCGCGTTGAAGACGCGCGTCTCGAGGTAGCGCGGGACGAGGGCGTCGAAGATGCTGGCCGCGTCCGGCACGAGGATCAGGTCGCCGCCCGAGCCGCCCGCGGCGCCGCCAGCAACCCCGTGCTGGGCCGGGACCGATTCGATCGGCAGGAAAGGCATGCGCGTCGGGACGTACCTGACCATCGACTCGAACGCGGTGTAGAAGCCCACGACGCGCGCGTACTTCCCGGACTCGAAGGCTTCGATCAGCACGCGCGCGATGCGCGCCGCGGCGCGGTAGTCGACCTTCTCCAGCGGCGGCTCCGACAGGAAACGCTCCACGGGACGGCCGCGGCGCACGAGGTACTGGTAGCCCTTGCGGCCGACGACGAAGTAGTCGACCTGCTGGCCGGGGTGCTCGCGCAGCCACAGCTCGAGAGCCTTGAAGATGTTCGTGTTGTAGGCGCCGCACAGCCCGCGGTCCGACGACACGAGCAGCACGGCGATGCGCTCGCCCGCGCCGGGGTTGAAGAGCGGGCGCTCGCCGGTCTCGCCGCCCATCAGGCGCGCCATGCGGCCCACGAGACCCGTGATCTCAACCGAGTAGGGCCGCGACGCGACAGCCTTGTCCTGGAAGCGACGCAGCTTCGTCGTCGCGACCATCTCCATGGCGCGCGTGATCTGCCGGATGCTGTTGACCGACTTGATCCGGGTGCGGAGCTCGCGAATGGAGGCCATGGGTGCGGGTCGTCCGTCCTCAGGCCTTCGCGACGACAGCCGTGCCGAGCTGGACCTTCACCGCCGCGACGACCTTGTCCATCTTGGCCTTGGCCGCGTCGGACACGTTCTTCGTCGTGCGGATCTCCTCGTACACGTCGGGATGCTGCTCGCCCACGGCGCGCAAGTAGGCCTTCTCGACCTCGGACACGCGGCGCGGCGGCACGTCGTCCAGGCGTCCGGCCGTGGCGACGTAGATGATCGCGATCTGCTGCTCGACCGGCATGGGCTGGTACTGGCCCTGCTTCAGGATCTCGGTCAGGCGCTCGCCGCGCGTCAGCTCCTGCTGCGTGGACTTGTCCAGGTCCGAGCCGAACTGCGCGAACGCGGCCAGCGCGCGGTAGCTGGCGAGACCCAGACGCAGGCCGCCGGCGATCTTCTTCATGCCCGCGATCTGCGCCGCGCCACCGACGCGCGACACCGAGATGCCGGCGTTCACGGCCGGCTTCACGCCGGCGTTGAACAGCGCCGACTCGAGGAAGATCTGGCCGTCCGTGATCGAGATCACGTTCGTCGGGATGTAGGCCGCGACGTCGCCTTCCTGCGTCTCGACGATCGGCAGCGCGGTGATCGAGCCGCCGCCCTTCTTGTAGCGCGGGTTCACCTTGGGCGCGTCGCGCGAGATCTTGGCGGCGCGCTCGAGCAGGCGGCTGTGCAGGTTGAACACGTCGCCCGGGAACGCCTCGCGGCCCGGCGGGCGGCGCAGGAGCAGCATGACCTGGCGGTACGCCAGCGCCTGCTTGTAGAGGTCGTCGTAGAAGATGACGACGTGGCGGCCCTCGTCACGGTAGCGCTCGGCCATCGTGACGCCGGCGTAGCAGGCCAGGTATTGCATCGAGGCCTCGTCGGTCGCCGAGGCCGTGACGATGATCGTGTAGGGCATTGCGCCGGCCTTCTCGAGGCGGCGCAGCACGCTGACGATCGTCGACTGCTTCTGGCCGACGGCGACGTAGATGCACAGCACCTGCTCGGGGTTCTTGGGATCCCCGCCGCCGGTGAGCTTCTGGTTGATGATCGTGTCGATGCACAGAGCGGTCTTGCCGGTCTGGCGGTCGCCGATGATCAGTTCGCGCTGTCCGCGGCCGATCGGGATCATCGCGTCGATGGCCTTGATGCCGGTCTGCAGCGGCTCCTTGACCGGCTCGCGCTCGACGACCGACGGCGCCGGCGATTCGATCGTGCGCAGGTCGGACGCGCTCGTGCCCAGCGGGCCCTTGCCGTCGAGCGGGTCGCCCAGCGAGTTCACGACGCGGCCCAGCAGCAGGTCGCCGGTCGGCACCGAGATGACGCGGCCGGTGGAGCGCACCGTGTCGCCCTCCTTGACCTTCGTCGCGTCGCCCAGGAGCACGCAGCCGACGTTGTCCTCCTCGAGGTTCAGCGCGATGCCGCGCACCCCGTTCGGGAACTCGAGCAGCTCGTTCATGACGCAGTCGTCGAGGCCGTAGACGCGCGCCACGCCGTCGCCGACGGACAGCACGGTCCCGATGCTCTGCATCGCAGTCTCGCCCTTGTACTTCTCGATTTCCTTCTCGAGGATCGAGGTCACTTCGGCGGGTCGCAGTTCCATCGCTTCGTTCCTTTGGGGGCTTCCGGTATTCGTACTGGATTCTTGTGGGCGCGCGCTTAGTGCGGCAGCGGGGCCTGCATCAGGCGCAGGCGCAGCGCGTCGAGACGGCCTTGCACGCTGCCGTCGAGCATGCGGTTGCCCGCGATGACGCGCGCGCCGCCGACGACCTCGGGCACGACGCGGTTCTTCAGGATCAGCTTCTTGCCGAGCACGCGGCCGACGTCGGTCGCCACGCGCTCCATCGTGGCCTGGTCCATCGGCCGCGCCGATTCGACCACGCCCTCGACCTCGTCGTTCTCGAGCAGGATCCGCCGGCGGAACGCCGCGGCCAGGCCCGAGAGGACCTCCTCGCGGCCGCGGTCGAACAGGAGCCCGACGAAGTTCGCGGTCAGCTGGTGCGCGCCGCGCAGGGCCCCGTCGAGCGCGCCGCGGCGCGTCGCCAGGTCCAGGCGCGGGTTCAACAGCACCGCACGCACTTGCGGGCGCGCGATCTCGGCTCCCAGGCGCTCGACGTCGGCGACGACGGCGGCCAAGACACTGTGTCGGACAGCGAGTCCGTACAGGGCGCCCGACCAGCGCGTCGTGACCGCGTCGACGATCACGGTGTGCGTCCCTTCGCGGCGCCCGCGACGAGCTCTTCGACCAGCCGCCGGTCGTCGGCCGAGTCGACCTTGCGCTTGAGCACCTGGCTCGCGGCGTGCATCGACACTTCGACGACCTGCGCGCGGATCGCGGCCAGGGCCTTGTCCTGCTCGGACCGGATCTCCGTCTTGGCGCGCGCGATCAGGTCCTGGGCCTCGCGTCCGGCGGTGTCCTTGAGCTCGCGCTCGACGACCTCGGCCCGGCCGCGCGCGGCGTCCACGATCCTGGCCGCCTCCAGCTGCGCCTCGCGCAGGCGCGATTCGACCTCGGCGCGCGCGGACTCGGCCGCGGCGCTGGCCTGCTGGGCCGCGAGCAGTCCGGCGGCCGCCTTCGCGTCGCGCTCCTCGAGCGCGCGCGTGATCGGTCCCATCACCATCGTCCAGATCGGCACGAGCGCGACCAGGAAGATGACGACGGTCCAGAACAGGCCGCCGCCCTGCGAGAGGTCGAGCGGGTTGAACCCGCCGCCCTCGGCGGGGAGCAGGCACAGGAGTGCGAAGGAAGGCGTCATGCGATGGCTCCAGCCGCGCGTGGCCCCGGCCCGGGCCGCGCACACACCGCTCGGGCGTGTCCGCGCGGCCAGGGGAACGGGATCAGAGCTTGCCCGGGAGGACGATGATCAGGAGCGCGATGACGATGGCGAAGAGCGCCACGCCTTCGATCAGGGCCGCGAAGATGATCGAGGCTCCCCGGATCTCGGCCGCCGCCTCGGGCTGGCGCGCGATCCCGTCGGCGCTCGAGCCGCCGATCTTGCCGATACCGAGCCCGGCACCGATGACGGCCAGGCCGGCGCCGAGCCCGGCGCCCATCTTGGCGATACCCATCGCGTTGTCGACAGTTTCTTGGATCATCGTGCTGGTTCTCTTTCGAACTGAGGTGGGGTGTGAGGATCCCGCGGTTCTGGGCCGGGGACTGTGGTTGATCAGTGTTCGGGGTGGACTGAGGCCTGGATGAACAGGACCGAGAGCATCGTGAACACGTAGGCCTGCAGCAGCGCCACGAAGGCCTCGATGATCATGATGAAGACGGCGAAGCCGACCAGCACGGGCGAGCTGGCCCAGCTCCACGCGGTCCCGGCCAGGTTGGCGACCAGGAACAGGAGGCCCATGAACGACAGCACGACCATGTGGCCGCCGGTCATGTTCGCGAACAGGCGGATCATCAACGCAAACGGCTTGACGAAGATGCCGACCAGCTCGACGACGAACATGATCGGCCAGATCGCGATCGGCACGTGCGGGACGAGCGTCTTCCAGTACGTGAACGGACCCTGCGCGATCATCCCGCCGAAGACCATCATGAGCAGGGTCAAGAGCGCCAGGCCGGCCGTGACGAACACGCTGGCCGTCGCCGTCGCCCCTCCGGGCACGAGCCCGAGCAGGTTCATGAACAGGATGAAGAAGAACAGCGCCAGGAAGTACGGCAGGAACTTCTTCCCGACCTTCGCTCCCATCGCCGGGTAGATGACGTCGTCGCGGAGCCACAGCGCGAAACCGGCAAAAAGCCGTGTGAGCCGGTCGCCGCGGCCGGTGCGCAGGTAGCTCGGCACGCCCGAGAAGCACACGATCACGAGCAGCGCCGCCGCGATCTGGAACAGCTGCAGGTTGGTCAGGACGAACTGCGTGCCGGGTTGCTCCGGCACCGCGTCGAAGGCCGCCGGACCGGGCACCGTGATGGCCAGCATCGGTTGCGGCGTCTCGCCGGGTTCCGGGTGCGGGTCCGTCACGAGCGTCGCCGGCATCAAGTGCTCGAAGAGCGGCAGGAACGGGTTCGACGGATCCGAGTCGTGGTGGACCACGAAATGCGACCCCATCCACACCGGCACGAGGATCAGGACCGCGATCAGCAGGTAGCGCAGCCAGCTCACGGTGTGCGGGCTCCCAGACCGTTCAGTTCACGGC
Source organism: Planctomycetota bacterium (assembly GCA_031400875.1). GTDB lineage: Bacteria > Planctomycetota > UBA1135 > UBA1135 > JAEUHZ01. The sequence goes on from JANNQS010000062.1 coordinate 62,856, forward strand.
CCACCGGCGTCAGGCGCGGAGCAGTCAATGCCTTGAGCGTGTCCAACGTGGCGGGCAGGAGGATCGCGATCGCCGCGCCCGCGAAGCTGATCAGGAACGCGACCGGATCGCAGACTGCCGCGATCGACGGCACGAGCGCCACGCTCAGCGTGAGGACGAGCAACGCGAACGCCTTGATCAGGAAGCCCGCGAACACCGCGTGGAGGACGAAGCGCGGGCGCTCGCGCGCGATCCGTCCCTGCAGCGCGAGCGACAGGCCCGCGATCGACGCGCCGGCCAGGAACCCGCTGAGCACACCGACGCCGGCGCGGCCGCCCAAGAACCAGGCAAGGCCCCCGGCTGCCGCCAGGAGCACGAGCGTCGTTGTCGTGGTGAGGTTCATCGTGCGCGATCGGACTTGTCGGAGTCGTCTTCGTCGTCGAGCGGAAGCGGGGGAAGGTGCAGGTTCCGCGCCGGCGGGACGGCGCGCAGGATGCTGATGAAGGCCACCACCGAGCCGAGCAGGACTCCGGCGACGAGCAGCCACGGTGCCGATCCGACGCGCCCGTCGATCCACCAGCCCAGCAGGCCGAAGAGCGCGACGGTCACCACGAACCGCAGGCCGAGGCCGGCGTAGCGACCGAAGTCCAACTCGGCAGCCGAGCTGCGCCGGGGTGTTTCGGGGAGGCTCATCGGCCGGGCGGGATGGTTGAGAGCAGAGAACAGGCTGGTGGCGCGCTCGCAGGCTCGCTGCGCTCGGCGCCATCGGAGGGCCAGCAATCTACGGATCGACGAAGCCGGGTCAACCCGGACGTGCCGAAAACGACCGCTAGGCGCGTCCTCGACGCTAACCCGGGCGCCCGCTAATCTGCTGTGCTTTTTTGGAGCCAGCCGACCCCGCCGAGGGTCGGCCTCGCGACACCGCGGAGTCCCTGGACACCCCATGCTCGAACGAACCCTCGTCCTCCTGAAGCCCGATTGCGTCCAGCGCGGACTCGTCGGCGAAGTCCTGCGGCGTTTCGAGCAGAAGGGCCTGCAGATCGTCGGCCTCAAGATGCGGCACTTCCCGCGTCCGCTCGTCGAGAAGCACTACGAAGTGCACAAGGAGCGGCCGTTCTACGCCAACCTCGTCAAGTTCATGACCGCCGGCCCGGTCGTCGCGATCGCGCTCGAGGGCAAGGACTGCATCGAGGTCGTGCGCAACCTGATCGGCAAGACGAACTCGCGCCAGGCTGCGCCCGGCACGATCCGCGGCGACCTGGGCATGAGCTTCTCGAACAACCTGGTGCACGGATCCGACGGACTCGAATCGGCGCAGAAGGAGCTGGCGCTGTTCTTCGGGGAAGCCGGCGACCTGATCGCCTGGACGCCCGTCGCGCAGCCCTGGGTCTACAACGTCGAGGAAGAACTGCGGTGAGAGAGCGAGAAGAATTCGATCGAACGCTCCAAACCGTGCTGTTGGCGCCGCGCGGGACCGCGCGGCGTGCGCGCGGCGCGCAGAGGCCTCGAATTCTTCTCGGCCTCTGAGCCATCTGCGCCTGGGAGCCGCGCACCTGGCCGAGCTCGTGCGCGAGATCGCGCCGCTCGTGCGCGGCCTCACCGTGCGCGAGGTCCTGGGCGAGCCGCCGCGCGATCTCGTGCTCGTGCTGGCGCAGGCGCCCGAGGGTCCGCCGGACTGGCGCGTGCGCATCTCGGCCAGCGGCGACGCGCCGCGCCTGCACGTCCAGCGCGCGCGCTTCGAGCGCCACGAGGGGCCGCTCGGCCCGTTCTTCCGCGCCGTCCAGGCCGAGTTGGCCGGCGCGCAGATGCGCGACTTGACGCAGGTCGCGGGCGACCGCATCGCGGCGCTGTCGCTGCGCACGGCAGACGGCGAGCCGCGCACGCTGATCGCCGAGCTCGTCGGCCGCCACGCGAACCTCGTGCTGCTGGGCGCGGCCGACCGCGTGCTGCACGTGCTCGTCCCCGCTCCACCCGGCAAGGAGGATCCGCGCCTCGTGGTCGGCAAGCCCTACGCCCCGCCGCCCGGTCGCGCAGCCGGCACGACGGAACCGCCGCTTTCCGAGGTGTTTCCCGTGCCGGAATCGCCCCCGCCGCTGCCGCGCGGCGAAACCGAGGACCGCGCGCCGCTCTCGTGGATCGTCGAGGTCGCGCTGGGCGGCCAGGCCGACGAGGCGCGTCACGCCGACCTCGCGCGGCGCGTCGTCGAGCGTGCCGAGCGCAAGCTGAAGAACGCGCGCTCGACGCTGCACGGCCTGGAGCAGCGCTCGGTCGCCAGCGCCGGAGCGGAGCGCGTGCAGCAGGACGGCGAGCTGGTCAAGGCGAACCTGGGCCGCATCCCGCGCGGCGCCGCGTCGATCGACGTCGAGGACCTGTTCGATCCCGAGATGCCGATGCGGCGCGTCGTCCTCGATCCCAAGATCTCGGCGCACGCGAACCTGGAGCGCCTGTTCGAGCGCGCCAAGAAGCTCGAGCGCGGCCGCGACGCGATCGCGGGCGAGATCGCGCTGGCGGCGGCGCGCATCGCCGCGCTGGAAACGCTGCTCGCCGCGGCGCGCGCGAGCGACGCGGACCTCGAGCGGCTCGAGCTGGATGCGGTCGCGAGCGGATGGCTCGAGGCCCCTCAAGCCACGCCCGAGCGCCGCAAGGAGAAGCCGCAGGCGCGCTTGCCCTACCGCACGTACCCGGGCTTCGCGGGCACCGAGATCCGCGTCGGACGCACGGCGCGCGACAACGACGACCTGACGTTCCGCCACGCACGCGGCAGCGACGTGTGGCTGCACACGGCCGACGCGCCCGGGAGCCACGTGATCCTGCCGGTCCACAAGGGCGCGGAGCCGCACCCCGAGGAGCTGCTCGACGCGGCCCACCTGGCGGTGCAGTTCTCGCCGCTCCAGGGGGCCACGCGGGCGCGCGTCCACGTCGCCCGCCGCAAGGAGGTCCACAAGCCGCGCGGCGCGAAACCGGGCCTCGTGACCCTCTCGGGGGGCCGCATCCTCGAGCTGCGTCTGCAACCGGAGCGCCTGCAGCGTCTATTGGGCACGCACCACCCGCGCCCGCCGACCCCGGAGTGAGTACGATCCCCCGAGGTGAACCCATGAATCCGCAGTCCAAGCACCCCTCTCGTCCCGTCCGCCTGTGGGTCGCCGCAGCCGTCCTGTGCCTGGCGCCGGCCTGCACCACGACCGAGGGCGAGCGCGACGAGCAACTGCTCGAGATCTACACGAACACGGCCGAGTCCTACTACCAGCTCGGCGACCACGACCGCGCGATCTCGCAGTCGCTCAAGGCGCTCCAGCTCGCTCCGGACAACGTGAAGCTGAAGCTGATCCTGGGCTGGAGCCTGCAGCGGCGCGGCCGCACCGAGGACGTGCTCAAGGCCGAGCTGGTCTTCCGCGACATCATCGACGAAGAAGACTTCCGCGTGCCGCTGGGTCTGGCGACGTCGCTCGAGCGCCAGGGCACGGCGTACGACGAGGCGGCCGAGGCGATCGAGACCGGGAAGCGCGTGACGGAAGCGGCCGATCCGCGTGCGCGCGCGATCGAGCTGCACGAGCGCGCCCGCGCGCTGTGGGAAGAGTCCGCGAGCTGGTACGAGAAGACGCTCACGTTCCAGAAGTCGAACCTGGACGCCTTGAACGGGTTGCAGCGCGTGGACGCGCTCGTCGGCCGCAAGGAGGCCAGCCTGGCGCGCTCGCGCGAGCTCGTCGAGGCGCTGGGCACGGACCGCGCGTTCTGGTCCAAGCGCCTCGAGAAGCCCGAGCTGGGCGAGCGCGAGGAGGCCGAGATCCGGGACATGGTGCGTCGGCTGACCGAGCTCGAGGTCGTGTCGCGCTCGCACGCCGCGCGCATGCACTACGACCTGGGCCGCCCGGGCGTGGCGCTGGAGCAGCTCGACATCGCGATCGAGCTGTCGCCCGACCGCCCCGACCTGCACGGCATGCGCGCCGTCGTGCAGAAGGAGCTGGGCCACTACGACGCGGCGATCGCCGACGCCGAGCGCTTCATCGCGCTGTCGCCCCAGACCGCCGACAGCGCTGACATCCAGAAGGCGCACGACCTCTTGCGAGAGTGTCTCGCCCACCGCACGGCCAAGGCCAACCCTTAGGTGCACAAGGGTGTCAGACACCTTGTCCCGGGTTGCGATGGCGCGTGGCACAGCGAACGCGGTGCAAGGTGTCTGACACCCGTGTCCACCCAGTGAGGCGGCCGACGCTCGCGCGCCGGCCGCCTGCGATTCCGGACCGAAACGGCTCTCTCAGCGTTCAGTCCAGGTCATCGTGTGGCGCTTGCCCTGCGGGTCGACGACCTCGAGGCGCACGGGCTCGCCGGGCTTGCGGTCGCGCAGCGCGGCCACGACGTCGTCGCGGACCTTCAGCGTGCGGCCGTTCAGCGCTATCACGACGTCGCCCGGCTGCAGGCCCAGCGCCGACGCGATCGTGCCGGGCTCGGCCCGCTCGACCTCGATGCCCACGCCGTCGTCCAGGCCGAGCTTCTTGCGCATCTCGTCGGTGGGCGACGCGTACTGAACGCCCAGGATGTCCGTGCGAACGCCGCCCGGCTTGAGCAGCGGCTTCGCCGGCTGATTCCAGGAACGTGCGTCCGGCGCGGGCGTCGGCGGGAACGCGTTCCAGCCCTGACCCGGCTGCACGCGTATCTCGAAGGGTTCACCGTAGCCGAAGGACCGGACGATCGGGCCGTCGCCGATCCGCTCGCGCAGCTCGGGGTTCGCCTCGAGGATCTCCTCCATCGAGCTGCCTTTGTACGTGCGCTCCTTGCGCTGGCCGTCGACGTCCTCGTCGATCACGATCTCGACGCCGTCGGGCGTCACGCGCATTTGGTAGGACTCGGAGCGCGAGTGCCGCGTCGTGCCGCTGGGCGCGTCCTGGAACATGTGGTCGAAGTCGCGCTGCAAGTCGCCGAACAGCGAATCGAGGCCGCCGAAGCGGCGCTCGAGCTCCTGGAAGCGGCCGCGCATGTCGTCCATCGCTCCGCCGCCGAAGCTCTTCAGCGCGCGCAGGTGCGTGCCTGGCCGGCGCTCGACCTCGCGCAGCGCGAGCCGCGCGGTCCAGGCCAGATCCCTGTTCGACGTGTCCTTGGCCCACGTCTCGAGCGCCGCGCGCACGGCGTCGTCGTTCACGGCCCGGTCGACGACTTCCTTGTAGGCCCGCTCGCGCTCGTCCAGGTCGTCGGCGGTGAGCTTGTGGCCGAAGCCCCGCGCGTCGAAGCGCGCGTCGTCCTGACCGACGCGCTCGAGGCGCTGCCAGGTCTGCGGCGCGGCCTGTGGGGCGAACTGCGGAGCCGGCGCGAACGCCGGCAGGATTCCCAATGTGATCCAGGCGAACTTCATGTGGCTTCCTCCCGCGCCGCGGGGCGCGGTCGATCGAGACGTCGTGGTGCGGTTGTCTTCCGCGAGAGCCGCGCGCCAACCGCCTGCGCGACGGCCGTCGAATCAGCGCGGCTCGCCGACGCGCTGCAGCCCCACCGGCACCATCGTGCGATCGGGTTGCGTCGGAGCTCCGAGGACGGGGCCGCCGTCGTAGATCAGGATCGCGTCCTCGCGCATCTGCCTCTCGCCCTGCCGCAGACGGCGCAGGCCGTGCACGCCGTCACCGTCGTCGGCGACGGGCACGATGAGCGCCGGCGCCGTCCCGTGCGGCGTCGCCTCGAGACCGCTTCCGGCGAGCAGCGTCGGTTCGGACGTGCGATCCGGCGACGTGGGATCCCCGGTCAGGCCGGAGCCGATCCACAGGCCGAGCACGGCGGCCGCGACGGACGCCGCGGCGACGAGCTGCCAGGAACGCCAGCCGCGCGCGGCATCATGCCCTGCTTGCGCAGCATCACGCGCTGCTTGCGCAGCACCACGCCCTGCGGGTGCAGCCGCACGCACGGCGTTGAATGCGCGCGTTGCCGCCAGCGTCGGCGGCGTGAAGAGCCCTTCGTCCCGTACCGCCGCGCGCACACCGGCCCACAGGTCGGGACCGGGGTGTCCTTCCAGCCGCAGCGCGCTCACGAGCTCGCGCCGGGCGCTGCGTGCAGCCAGCGCGCGCTCGGCGCAGCGCGGGCAGCCGAGCAGGTGCTGCCGCACCTCGCCCAGGGCCTTCGACTCGAGGTCCCCGCCGACGTACAGCGGCAGGGTGCTCTCGATCTCGGCGCACAGGTGTTCGTCGTACTTCATGGCTTCTAGCCCCCGTCGCCCTCTACGTCGTGCCCCTCCGAACGTTGGCCGCGTCCGCCTGCATCGCGCAGGCTGCCGGCATCGCGCACACGCACGCGGCGCTCCCACTCCTCCTGGAAGAGTTTGCGCCCGCGGTGCAGGCGCCAGCGCACGGTCACGTGCGTCGCGCCGACGATCCTGGCGATCTCCGTGCAGGGCAGGCCCTCGAGCTCGCGCAGCACGAGCACCGACTGGAAGTGCGGCGCCAGCGATGCGAGGACGTCGCGCACCTCGGCCGCGACCTCGCGCCCCTCGATCTCGTCCGACGGCGAGGCCGCGCCCGGATCGCTCAGGTCCCAGTCGCCCTCGTCGCTCTCGAGCGCGGACGTGCTGGTGGCCGGACGCCGGCGGCGCAGGTGGTCGATCGCCAGGTTCGTGACGATGCGGTAGAGCCAGGTCGTGAACGGGTACGCGAAGTCGAACGAGGCGACGTTCTTGAAGACGCGCACGAAGGCTTCCTGCGCCAGATCCTGCGCGTCCTCGTCGCTCGGGACGAGGTTGCGCGCGACGCGCCAGGCGCGCTGCTCGTGGCGGCGGACGAGCGCCTCGAAGGCGGCCTCCTCCCCGCGTTGGGCGCGCCGAACCAGCTCGTGGTCCTCGCCCGGATCCGGGAGCTCCGCCGCGGCCAAGCCTTCGGCCTCGGGGACGTCGACGGGTCCGGCATCGCTCTCCACGTGACTCTTCCTGGGGGTCGCCCGCGGCGGCCCGGATTCAGGGTAGGGTCCGGACGGCCAGCGGGTCACGCCAGCCTCGTCCGACGCGAGGGCATTGCGTCTCGTGGGCATCCGGAAGGGTCCGAGGGCTGTACGACCATCGGCTCCCCGATGTTGGCGCGCTTCGGACCCGCCGGTCGGGGGCACCAGCCGCGAGGGCCGTATCCGCCCCCCGGCAGGCCAGAGCGAGCACGGCAGAGGCAAACCATCCTGGTGGTGCCGCGCCGGACGGCGCGGCAACGTCAGGCGACGACAGGGAAGCGCCCCGGGATCTCGCCGATCCGACGGAACTTCTCGCGCCGTTCCGCGACCAAGCGGTCGGCCGGGATCTTCTCGAGTTCGTCCAGGGCCGCCAGCATCTGCCTGCGCACCTGCGCCATCGCCACGAGTGGCGCCCGGTGGGCCCCGCCGGCCGGCTCGGGGATGATCCCGTCGACGATCTTCAGCTCGAGCAGGTCGGGCGCCGTCAGCTTGAGCGCCTCGGCCGCGTCGGGCGTCTTCTCGCCGTCCTTCCACAGGATCGCGGCGCAGCCCTCCGGGCTGATCACCGAGTAGTAGGCGTGCTCCATCATGTAGACGCGGTCGCCCACGCCGATGCCGAGCGCGCCGCCCGAGCCGCCCTCGCCGATCACGATCACGACGATCGGCACCTTGAGCGAGAACATGTGCAGAATGTTCTCGGCGATCGCCGCAGCCTGCCCGCGCTCCTCGGCGCCGATGCCGGGGTAGGCGCCGGGCGTGTTCACGAGGCACACGATCGGCAGGTGCATCTTCTCGGCCAGCCGCATCTTGCGCAGCGCCTTGCGGTAGCCCTCGGGGTGCGCGCAGCCGAAGTTGTAGGCCATGCGCTCCTTCGTCGTCCGGCCCTTGCGGTGCGCGACGAGCAGGAAACGCCGCTGGCCCACGCGCGCCAGGCCGGTGACGATCGCCTTGTCGTCGCCGTAGACCTTGTCGCCGTGCAGCTCGACGAACTCGTCCAGCATCTTCTCGATGAAGTCGAGCGCGGTCGGGCGCTTGTCGTGGCGCGCGACGCACACGCGCTGCCAGGGCGACAGGCCGGCGTAGGTCGTGTCGATCGTCTCGGAGAGGCGCCGGCGCAGGGCCTCGACCTCCGAGGCCAGGTCCATGTTCGTGCGCAGCGAGATCGCCTCGAGCTCGGCCAGCTTGTCCTCGAGCTCCTGGATCGGTCGCTCGAAGGACATCCCAGGGCTCGTGCCGTCGCTGCGCCGTTTCGCTTCTGCCATCCGATCGCTCCTGGCCAGGGACTCGGGCAAGTCGCGTGTCGGCCGCAACCTCCCACAAGGCACTCTAGCCCGCCTCGCGCCACCGGAGAAGGGACCGCGCCCACCTGCTAGCATCCGGGGCTCCACAGGCCGAGGAACAGGCTGGTTTCGGGCTTTTCCTCGCTGGCATCCCACCGCCTTTCCAACGCCCCGCGTCCTGATGAGCCCGACGAACTCCACCGCCGCTCCCGCCCGCGAAACCGCACCGGACGCCTGGCGCGTCGAGGTCGTCCGCCGCGCGGGCATCGACGATCCGGCGGCGGCACCGGCGCTGGCGGCGCTGCGCGAGGCCGGCGTCGCGGGCATCGCGCGCGTCGTGACCGTGCGCGGCTACCTCCTGCCGGCTGCGCTGACGCGCGCCGCGGTCGAGGAGACGGTGCGCGAAGTGCTGGCCGATCCTGTGCTCGACGAAGCGCGGATCAGCGAGCCGCGGCGCGCTCCGGCGCGGCGGCCGGGCGTGCAGCGCGTGCTCGTCGCGCGCAAGAGCGGCGTGATGGATCCGGTCGCGCTGACGGTCGGACGCGCGCTCGTCCGCGCAAGCATCGTGCGCGACGCCGGGCACGACGGGCCGTTCACGGCCACGTTTCGCGGCTTCGAGCTCGAGACCGGCACGACGCCGATCGCGCGTGAAAAGCTCGCGGCGGCGGCCGGGCGCGCGCTGGCCAACGAGGTGATCGAGGACGTGCTGGTCGACAGCGAAGCGTTGCGCTTCGGTCCCCCGCCGCCCGGTCCGCGCCACCAGCTGATCCGCGTGCCGCTGCTGGAAGCCGACGAGGCGCGGCTGGCCGGGATCTCGCGCGACGGGCACCTGTCGCTGTCCCCGGCCGAGATGCGCGCGATCCAGGGCCACTACCGCGCCTCGGGACGCGATCCGACCGCCTGCGAGCTCGAGACGATCGCGCAGACCTGGAGCGAGCACTGCAAGCACAAGACGTTCGCCGGCATCGTCGACTTCCAGGGCGAGGTCATCGACAACCTGCTCAAGCGCACGATCAAGGCCGCGACGCTCGAGCTCGATCGGCCCTGGTGCGTCAGCGTGTTCCACGACAACGCCGGCATCGTCGAGTTCGACCAGGGCTTCGACGTGTGCATCAAGGTCGAGACGCACAACCACCCGAGCGCCCTGGATCCGTACGGCGGCGCCGGCACAGGCGTGGGCGGCGTGGTTCGCGACATTTTGGGCGTCGGCCTGGGCGCGAAGCCGATCGCGAACACGGACGCGTTCTTCGTCGGGCCGCTCGACCTCGCACGGGAAGATCTGCCCAAGGGCACGCTGCACCCCGCGCGCATCCTGAAGGGCGTCGTCGCCGGTGTGCGCGACTACGGCAACCGCATGGGCATCCCGACCGTGTCGGGTGGCGTGTGGTCGCACCCGGGCTACGTCGCGAACCCGCTCGTGTACTGCGGCACGGTCGGCATCCTGCCGCATTGGGCCGCGACGAAATCGGTCGAGCCGGGCGACCGCGTCGTCGTCGTCGGCGGTCGCACGGGCCGCGACGGCATCCACGGCGCGACGTTCTCGTCGGTCGAGCTGCACGAGGACTCCGAGACGGTGTCCGCGGCGGCGGTGCAGATCGGCGACGCGATCACGGAGAAGCGTGTGCAGGACGGCCTCCTGCGCGCGCGCGACGAGCGCCTCTACCGCGCGATCACGGACTGCGGCGCCGGCGGACTGTCGTCGGCGGTGGGCGAGATGAGCGCGGACTGCGGCGCCGAGGTCGACCTGGATCTCGTGCCGCTCAAGTACCCGGGCCTGCGGCCGGAGGAGATCTGGATCAGCGAGGCGCAGGAGCGCATGGTCCTGGCCGTCCCACCGGCTCAGCTCGAGCGCCTGCTCGCGGTGTTCACGGCCGAGGACGTCGACGCGACGCCGATCGGGCGCTTCACGTCGACGGGCCGGCTCGTGCTGCGCTACCACGGCGAGATCGTCGGCGACCTCGACCTGCACTTCCTGCACGAGGGCACGCCGCGCCCGGTGCGCAAGGCCACGTGGACGGCGCCCAGGTTCGCCGAGCCGGGAGCGCCCGCCGCGCGCGACCACGAGGGCGTCCTGCTGCGACTCCTGGCGAGCCCGGACATCGCCAGCAAGGAGTGGATCGTGCGCCAGTACGACCACGAAGTGCAGGGCCGCACCGTGCTCAAGCCGCTGGTCGGCGTGCAGATGGACGGCCCGGGCGACGCGGCCGTGATGCAGCCCCTGCCGAGCTCGCGCAAGGGTCTGGCGATCGCCTGCGGCGCCAGCCCGCGCTACGGCGAGCTCGACCCGCAGGCCATGGCCGGGGCGGTGCTCGACGAGGCGCTGCGCAACGTCGTGGCCGTCGGCGGCGACCCCGACCGCACGGCGATCCTGGACAACTTCTCGTGGGGCAACTGCGAGAAGCCCGACCGGCTGGGCGCGCTGGTCCTGGCCTCGAAGGGCTGCTACCGCGCGGCGATCGCGTACGGGACGCCGTTCATCTCGGGCAAGGACAGCCTGAACAACGAGTACCGCGTGGGCGACACGTCGATCTCGATCCCGCCGACGCTGCTCGTGACGGCGCTGTCGACGGTGCCCGACGTGACTTTGTGCACGACGATGGACCTGAAGCGCGAGGGCTCGCGCCTCTACCTCCTGGGCCGGACGGGGCCGGAGCTGGGCGGCTCGCACTACCTGGGCCTGATGGGCATGCCGGGTGGCACGGTGCCGCGGCCGGACCTGGCCACCGCGCCCGGACTCTTGCGGGCGTTGCACGCCGCGATCCAGGGCGGGCTGGCGCTCGCGGTCCACGACCTGTCCGAGGGCGGGCTCTCGACCGCCGCGGCCGAGATGGCGTTCGCCGGCGGGCTGGGCGCGCGCCTGCGGCTCGCGGCCGTCCCCTGCGCCGAGCTCCAGAACGGCTTCGATCCGGATTCGACGCGCTTGTATTCGGAGTCTTGTTCCCGTTTCCTGGTCGAGGTCGCAGGGGGACGCGCGGGCGAGTTCGAGCGTGCGCTGGCGGGTTTCTCCTGTGCGCACGTCGGCGAGGTCGACGGCACCGGGCGGCTCTCGATCGAGGGCGTGCGGGGCGGGCTCCTCCTCGACGTCGCGATCGAACGTCTGCGCTCGGCCCATCAGGGTTCGTCCCAGCAGGGCTTCCACCCCGACGCGTTCCACGCTTGATCCGGCACCGACAGCAGGCATGAGCTCTCCGCGCGCCCTCGTTCTCCGCACCGCAGGCACGAACTGCGACGGCGAAACCGTGCGCGCGCTCGAGCTCGTCGGCGCGCAGGTCGAGCTCGTGCACGTGCGCCGCGTGCTGGCCGAGCCCGCGCGGCTCGAGGAGATCGAACTGCTCGTGTTTCCCGGCGGCTTCAGCTACGGCGACGACGTGGCCGCGGGCCGCGTGCTCGGCTTGGAATTGCGCCACGGCCTGCTCGAGCACCTGACCGCGTTCGTCGACCGCGGCGGCCACGTGCTGGGCGTGTGCAACGGCTTCCAGGCGCTCGTCGAGTCGGGCCTCTTCGAGCGCGAAGAGGGCGCGCGCGAGCTGCCGCCGCGCGGCATCGCGCTGTACGACAACGCCTCGAACCGCTTCGAATGCCGCTGGATCTCGCTGCGCGCTGAACGCTGTGCGGCTTCGTGGCTCGAAGCCGGCACGCTCCTGCCCTGTCCCGTCGCGCACGGCGAAGGGCGCTTCGTCGTGCGCGACGAAAGCGTGCTGCGGCGCCTGCAGTCGAGGGGCCAGATCGCGCTGCGCTACGCGCGCGCCGACGGCCAGCCGGCGAGCGCGTACCCCGACAACCCGAACGGCTCCGTGCACGCCATCGCCGGGATCTGCGATCCCACCGGACGCGTGCTGGGGCTCATGCCGCATCCCGAGCGCAACGTGGATCCCTGGCACCACCCGCACTGGACGCGCGCCGCCCCCGGCGTCGCGCGTCGAGAGGGCGAGGGGCTGGACTTCTACCGGCGCCTCGTCGAGGCGTCATCCGGCGCGCTCTCCGCGCGCACCTGACCGATCCGATTCCCGAACCTGCTGCGCGCGGACGAACCCGCCGCGGCCCGAAACCCACCATGCGCACCTCGATCCTCGCCGCTCTCCTCCTCTTCCCCTGCGTCGCCTCCTGTGCGGTCGTCGCCGTCGGCGCGGGCGTCCTCGTCGGCCAGCAGGTCCTGGACGACAACGTCTACATCGGCCAGCTCACGACCGACGCCAGCCGCACGTGGGCGCAGGTCAAGACGACGCTCTCGCACATGAGCCTGAAGCCGATCGAGGCCGACAACGAGCGCCGCAAGGCCGTGGCGGAGATCGACGGCGCGACCGTGACGGTCTTCGTCGAAACCTACGACCTGAACCGCAGCCAGCTCAAGGTGTCGGCCACGAAGTACGGCTTCTCGGCCAGCGAGACGGCGCGGATGGTCTTCGAGCGGATCACGCAGGACCTCGACAAGATGTCGAAGTCGGCGGAGACGTCGGCGAGCGGCGGTTACTGACCGCCAGGTCGTGGCGACGAGGGTGTCGGTACGGTGCCAGGGACGACTCCGACGGCTTCGCCCAGCACGGTTCGCTCTCGGCACCTCGAGCGTGCGAACCTGTCGGAGTCGTCCCTGGCACCGTATCGACAAGTTGCCGAGACGTCGGCGAGCGGCGGGTACTGACAGATCGGGCTAGGAACGCCCCACGTGCTTGTGGGCCCTCGTGCGCGCGCGCGGGGCCGAGCCCGGAACCCGATCCGTACTGGTGGGACCGCGCCCTCGGGCGCGGTCCTTAGCACACGCCCGACAGTATCCACGCAAGCGCAGGTCGTGGCTGACGAGGGTGAAGCCCTTCTTGGCCGCGGCCTCGAGCTGGAGCTGCTCGATGCGGTCGTCCTGAAACTCCTCGATCTTCCCGCAGCCCAGGCACAGCAGGTGGTCGTGGTGCGCGTGCCCCAACACGTGCTCGTACACAAGCTCGCCGCGCCCGGCGTCGAGCGCCTCGACGAAGCCGCCTTCCTGCAGGAGCGCCAGCGTGCGGTAGACCGTCGCGCGCGAGACCTTCGCACCGGGCTCCTCCTTGAGCCAGCCGTAGAGCTCGTCGGCGCTGAAGTGCTCGTGCGTGGCGAACGCGCGGTCGAGGATGCGCCGCCGCTGCGCGGTCAGCTTCAGGTCGTGCGAGCGCAGGAAGAGCTCGAAGCGCTGGACGATCTGCTCGTTTTTCAACGCGCGCTCCTCACGGTCAGAGGCTGTGAAGCATTCACAGCCTCTCGCGCCGCGAAGCGGCGCCACCTGAGTCGGAGAGCCTGTACGCTCGATTCTCTCACAGGCTCTCAGGGCGCCGTGCGGCGCGGCCGGACGCCACCCGTGTTCGTCGGACGCCGCAGCATGTCGTCGCCCGTGGCCTCGACCGCGGCCTGCGGCGGCGTCGTGCCCCCGCGCTCGCGGCGCGCGGCCTCGCGCCGGCCGATGTCGCGCCGGCAGAACTTGCCCTGCCAGCGGATCTTGTCGTAGGCCTCGTAGGCGCGGCTGCGCGCCTCCTCGAGGTCCTTGCCCATCGCCGTGATGCACAGCACGCGACCACCGGCGGTCACGATGTCGCCCTTCGGGTTGCGCGCGGTCCCGGCGTGGAATACGACGACCTCGGGCACTTCCTCGGCCGCCACCAGCCCGTCGATCGGATCGCCGCGCCGAACCGTGCCGGGGTAGCCCTCGGCCGCGGCCACGACGCCGACGCAGAAGCGCTCGTCCCAGTCGGGCGGCTCGATCTCGGACAGCTTGCCGTCCGCGGCCGCGACCAGAATCGGCAGCAGGTCGCTCTTCAAGCGCCGGACGAAGGCCTGAGTCTCGGGATCGCCGAAGCGCGCGTTGTACTCGAGCACGCGCGGCCCCGCCTCGGTCATCATGATCCCGGCGTAGAGCACGCCGCGGTACGGGATCTCCTCGCGTCGCAAGGCGTGCACGCTGGGCACGACGACGCGCTGCTCGATCTGCTTCTGGATGCGCTTCGTCAAGGACGGCACGGGCGAGTACACGCCCATCCCTCCCGTGTTCGGTCCCGTGTCGCCCTCGCCGACCTGCTTGTGGTCCATGACGGGCTCGAGGATCAGGATCGTCTCGCCGTCCGTGATCGAGAGGCACGAGGACTCCTCCCCGATCAGGCACTCCTCGATCACGATGCGTGTGCCGGCAGCGCCGAGCGTCTTCTTCTCCATGAGCGAGTCGACGGCCGCGCAGCCGGTCTTCGCGTCGTGGACGATGAACACGCCCTTGCCGGACGCGAGACCCTCGGCCTTCACGACCTGCGGCCACGTCGTACACGACTCCAGGTAGCTCTTCGCGACACCGGAACGATCGAAGCGGCGCCAAGCCGCGGTCGGGATGCGGTGGCGGTCGAGGATCTCCTTGGCGAAGACCTTCGAGCCCTCCAGCCGCGCGCCCGATGCGCCCGGTCCGAACACGCGGAAACCGGCGGTCCGGAGCTTGTCGCCGAGACCCAGGACGAGCGGGTCCTCGGGACCGATGACGACCAGGTCGGGCTTCTCGCGCTGCGCCAGCTTGACGAGCTCGTCGACGTCCGTGGCCTTCACGGCGACGTTGCGTCCGACCTGGGCGGTGCCCGTGTTGCCGGGCGCGCAGACGATCTCCGGTGCGAGCGGGGAGCGCGCCAGCTTCCATGCGAGCGCGTGCTCGCGGCCACCGCTCCCTACGACGAGGACTTTCATCCCGAAGAACCGAACCTTCCACGCGGGTGTGCCCCGCGCGCTGCCCTGCCTGCCCGCCGCACGCGCGGCTTTCCCGGGCCGCACTCATCGTGCGGATGGCCCATCAGGTTACAACCCCGAGGCGCCCCACGGAAAGGAGCGGGCGTCGATCTCTACACTCCACGGCCGTGACGAGCGCAGTTCGGTGGCGGATCGTGGGTGCGGCGATCTTCACCCTGCTGGGCGTCTTCGGGACCCCGCTCGCACAGGCGGGGACGGGCGCGTCCTGGGTCCTCGCGACGACCGCGCTCATGGTCGTCCTGTGGGCCAGCGAGGCCTTGCCCTTGGGTTGGACGTCGCTCCTGCCCCTGGCGGTCTTCCCGATCGCGGGCGTCTACGCCGGCGACGCGCCGCGCCGCGTGTGGACCGCGGCGTCGCCGTACGCCGACGCGTACGTGCTGCTCTTCCTGGGCGGCATGTGCATCGCCGCGGCGCTGCAGGAGACCGGCTTGCACCGCCGCATCGCCGGCCTCGTGCTGGCGCGCACCGGAGCCTCGCCGACCCGGCTCGTCGCCGGCGTGATGCTCCCGACCGCGATCGTGTCGATGTGGATCTCGAACACGGCCGCGACGGCGCTGCTCCTGCCGATCGTGCTCTCGCTGCTGCGCGAGATCGAGATCGCCGGCGGCCCGCGACCGCGCTACGGCGCCGTGCTCGTGCTGGCCGTGGCCTGGGGCGCGAGCATCGGCGGCATGGCCACGAAGGTCGGCACGGCCACGAACATGCAGCTCGTGGGATTCCTGGGCCAGCGCGGCCTGGACGTCACGTTCGTGCAGTTCGCGCTCCTCGGCGGCGGCTTCGTGCTGCTCCTGCTGCCGATCGCAGTCTTCCTCCTGGCGCGCAGCGGCCGGAGCGACGCGCCGCCGGCCGCGACGCTGGCCGGCCTGCGCGCCTTGTCGCTGCAGGTCCCCCCGCGCCTCTCGCCCGGCGAGCGCGCGGTGCTCACGGTCTTCGTCGCGACCGCCGTCGCCTGGATCCTGGCCGCGCCGATCCGCGCGCGCCTCGAGCCCCTGTTCCCCTTCCCGATGCGCACCGCGCACGTGGAAGCCGGCGCCGCGCTGGCCGCCGCGTTGACGCTGGCGCTCTGGCGGCCGGGCGGAGTCCGTCTGCTGACGCGCAACAGCTTGCGCGAGGTGCCCTGGTCCGCGCTGCTCGTGATCGGCGGCAGCTTCGCGCTCGCCGCCGGCATCGAAGCCAGCGGGCTGTCGCGCAACGTCGCGCCGCTCTTCGCCGGCCTGGCCGGCGCTCCGCCGCTCGCGCAAGCCCTCGTCGTCGCGTTGGTCACCGTCGCGACGTCCGCGTTCCTGTCGAACACGGCGACGGTCGGCGTGCTGCTGCCGATCCTGGCCGCCGCCGTGCCGGGCGCGAACCAGACGACCGTGCTCTTCACGGCCGGGCTCGCCGCATCCTGCGATTTCGCGCTGCCGGCCGGGACGCCGCCCAACGCGATCGTGTTCGCGACCCACCGCGTGCCGTTCGGCACGATGCTGCGGACCGGGATCCCGCTCGACGTGATCGCGGCGGTGATCGCGGCGCTATGGTGCAGCCTCGCGGTGCCGTGGGTGCTCGGCTGAACGTGGAGGGAACCGCGCGCGGCTGCTACCCTCGTGCGCGCATGCGCCGGGGAGTACCTCAGTTGGTAGAGGCGAAGCTTTGGGTGCTTCGAGTCGTGGGTTCGAGTCCCATCTCCCCGACCACAACGCTCCTCGAGCGCCCGTAGCTCAGCTGGACAGAGCATCGGATTTCTAATCCGACGGTCGCAGGTTCGAGTCCTGCCGGGCGTGCCACTCCCTTCGCCGCGCAGCGAGTCAGCGTCGCGCCGGCGCCGGCACGAGCTTCTTCAATTCCTCTAACCAATTCTGCACGGCATGGATCTCCGTCGTCTGTGCCGGCGGAGCCCGCTGGCGCATGAAGAGCACCCGCTGGCCGTCGGGCGAGAGGGCGTGCCCGGCGAGTCCGTTCCACTTGAAGACCGTTTCGGGCGCGCCGACCTGGAAGCCGTCGGCCGTCGAGATCGCGACGGAGACCAGCGTCTGGGGACCCGCCACGAGCCAGGCGCTTCCGATCCCGTCCAAGTAGTAGAGCGCCTTGCCGTCGCCCGACCAGTTGGAGCACTCGGAGCCGTTCTTCGAGATCTGCCAGCGCCCTTCACCTGCGGGGAAAGGGCTGACGTAGATCTCCTCCCGCCCGGACTCGTCGGAGATGTACGAGAGCCACTTCCCATCGGGAGAGACCTGGGGATCCCACTGGTCGAACGGTCTCACCACGACCGGGACTTCCACCGCTCCGGGTTCCAGGGAGAAGCTCCAGATGTCGCGCGATCGAAACTCCCCCTTGGCGTACACGAGCGTCGACGTGGTGCCGACCAGGCACATGCGCGAGGAGCTCAGGGACTTGAGGGCGAGCTTCGTCGGCGTGCCGCTGCCGTCTGCGCGCGAGCGAAACGTCCCGCCGGAGTCGCGATCCGACTCGTAGATCAGGTCCTTGCCGTCGGGCATCCACAGGACCGTGGACGAGTTCCCGTCGAACGTGGCCCGCGCCAGCGTTCCGCGCGCGAGGTCGTAGACGAAGATCGCATCCGACGCGCCGGCGATGCACATCGCGACGCGCTCGCCGTCGGGCGAGAGCACGATGTTCCTCAAGGGGCGTGCCGGCACTCCGGCGGGCGTCTCCGTGCCGGCACGGTCGACCCACGCGAGATCGATGAGGCCTTCCACGGGACCACCCGGAGCGTAGACCAGCGTGCCGTTCCGGGAGACCGCGAACTGCGCCGCGCCGCTGGCCGGCTCCGTCATGACGCCCGGGACGACGCGCACGGCCGGACCCGTCACCTCGAGACGGTCCAGGTCGAACGGCGCCGCCATGATCGCGCCCTCCTTCGCGAAGAGCAGGTGGCCGCTCGACGCGTACCGCGCGAAGAAGCCGCCGCGCAGGACGGTCTTCGACGCGTGGCCGTCGAGCGCGTACACGACGATCTCGGCGTCGTCGAACGTCGTCAGGCTGGCCTTCTTCACGGTGCAGAGCACGTGGCGTCCATCCGGCAGGAGCTCGGGCCAGCGGTGCGAGAGCTCGCCGGCGGATGCGTCGAGCCGCGTCGCCTCGTGCAGCGGACCGCCATCGGGGGAGAGGCGGAAGAGACCGGTGTTCGGGGCCGGGCTCTCCAGGATCCCACCCGGACCCCACGTCGCCCCCTTGGGGAATCCCCGCGCCTTGTGCAGCTCGGTCCGCGGACCGCCCGCCACGGACACCTTCCACATCACGCCCACGTCGGTGAATCCCAGCCACTCCCCGTCCGGCGAGAAGAACGGGTTGTAGCCGAGCGTGCCGCCGGTGACGGGCGTGGCGTCGAGGTCGGAGATCTCGCGGAGGAAGAGCTGCGGATCGCGATCGCGACCCTCGTTGCCCACGAAGGCGATGCGCGCGCCGTCCGGCGAGATCGCCAGCGTGGCCGTCGTCTCGTACTCCGCGGCCGCGAGGAGCCGCTTCGGGTTGACGACGAAGCGCGTGACGGCCGGCGGCCGGCCGTCGGGCGGCGACCCACCCGCGAGGATTCGCGGCGCGACGAGAACGACGATCGCCAGCGCGATCGCGGCGCCCAGCGCCCCGGCGGCGAGCCACGGTCGCAGCTCGCGCCAGGTGCTCCGGCGTCCCGGCACCGACTCGATCCGGGCCGTGCTCCACTCCTTGTTCGCGATCGCGCGCTCGAGCTCGATGCGCGCGTCGCCGATGTCGCGCAGGCGGTGCGCCACGTCCTTCTCGAGGCACTTGGCGAGCAGCTCGCGCACGCGCGCCGACGTCTTCCGGGGCAACGCCTCGAGATCCGGCTCGCTCTCGAGCGTCGCGGCGATCACGTCGCTGGGCGATTCGCCCGGGAATGCGGCCGTGCCGACGAGACAGGCGTACAGCACGCAGCCGAACGCGAAGACGTCCGTGCGCCGGTCGATCGGCTGGCCGCGCAGCTGCTCGGGCGACATGTAGCCCGGCGTGCCGAGCATGACGCCCTCTTCGGTGAGCGGTCCGGCGACGGAGCTGGGTCTTTCCCGCGCAACCTGCTGACGCGCCAGACCGAAGTCCAGGACCTTGGCCTTGCCCTCGGGCGTGAGCTTGACGTTCCCCGGCTTGAGATCGCGGTGGATCACGCCGGCTTCGTGCGCGGCTTCGAGGCCGGAAGCGATCTGCACGCAGACGTGGAGCGCCTCCTCGACCGCGAGCGGACCGCGGCTCACGCGCTCGGCCAGCGTTTCGCCCGGTACGAGTTCGAGGACGAGGAAGGAGGTGTCGCCGACCCGGTCGACGCCGTGGATCTGCGCGACGTTCGGGTGGTTGAGCGACGCCAGCGACTTGGCCTCGCGACCGAAACGCTGCAGCCGTTCCTGGTCCTTGGCGAAGTGCTCCGGCAGCACCTTGATCGCGACCTCGCGGTCGAGCCGCGTGTCGCGCGCGCGGTAGACCTCCCCCATCGCGCCGGAGCCGAGCGGCCCGAGGATCGTGTAGTGCGAGAGCGTGTGGCCTGCAGCCAGCGTCGTCATCGGCGCGGATCCGGCGGCGCGAGTCGGCGCAATTCCTCGAACCAGTTCAGCACGGCGTGGATCTCGGTCGTGCGCACGGGAGGATCGCGCGGGCGCATGAAGAGCAGCCTCTGGCGGTCGGGGGAGAGGCTGAACTCCTGCCGCCCGTTCCACTCGAAGGCCGTCACCGGCGGGCCTGGGACGAAGCCGTCGGCCGTCGATATGGACACCGAGAGCAGCGTTCGAGGAGCCGACATCTCCCCGAAGTTGCTCGTGCTGCCGCGCAGGAAATAGAGCTCCGTGCCGTCGACCGACCACATGGAGCTGTGGGCGCCGTCCTTCGAGATCTGCCAGCGTCCTGCGCCCGAAGGGAAGGGGCTGACGTAGAGCTCTCCCCGTCCGGATTCGTCGGACACGTAGGCGAGCCACTTTCCGTCCGGGGAAACCTCGGGATCCCACTGGTCGAACGGGTTCGCGATCACGGGGACTGCCGCGGCCCCCGGTTCCGGCGACCAGCTCCAGATGTCCCGCGCTCCGATGTTCCCCTTGGCGAAGAGCACGGTGGACGTGGCGCTCACGAAGTTGACTCGCGAGGCTCTGCCGGGATCGGGGATGAGCTTCGTCGGCGACCCGCTGCCGTCGGCGCGCGAACGGAAGACCCCGCCGGAATCGAGATCGGACGCGTAGACGAGGTCTTGGCTGTCCGGCGTCCACGTCACACGCCAAGAGTTCCCTTCGAACGTCGCGCGCGCCAACGTCCCGCGGCGGAGGTCGAAGACGAACACCGAGTCCGTCGCGCCCGCGATGATCATCGCGACGCGCCCGCCGTCGGGAGAGAGCGCAATGTCCCGCGTGGGGCGCGCCGGCATGCCGACCTGGCTCTCCTTGCCTTCGCGGTCGATCCACAGGAGGTCGTTCAGGCCCTCGACCGGACCGCCCGGAGCGAAGACCAGCGTGCCGTTCCCCGACAGGGCGAACTGGGCCGCCCCGCTGCTCGGCTCGCACATGACGCCCGACAGCACGCGCATGGCCGGGCCCGTCACTTCCAGCCGCTGCAGGTCGAAGGGCGCCGCCATGATCCCGCCCTCGCGCACGTAGAGCAGGTGGCCCGTCGGCGCGTACTTCGCGAAGTATCCGCCGTGCAACACGGTCTTCCATTGGCCGCTGTCGATGGAGTACACGGCGATGTCGGCGTCGTCGAAGGTCGCCATCCCGGCCGTCTTGACGGTGCAGAGCACGTGGCGTCCGTCCGCCAGGAGCTCGGGCCAGCGGTGCGACCCCTCGCCCTTGGACGCGTCGAGCTGCGTGAGTTCGGCCAGGGCCCCGCCCTCGGGGGCGAGCCGGAAGAGCCCCACGTTCGGCGTGGGGCTCGTGACGATCCCGCCCGCGCCCCAGGCGGATCCCTTGTGGAATCCAGGCAGCTTCAGGAGCTCGATCCGCGGGCCGCCTGCGATCGGCCACTTCCACAGCCGATCGTCCGCCACGAAGCCCAGCCACCCTCCGTCCGGCGAGAAGAACGGTTCGTGTGCACGCACGCTGCCAGCGACCTTGGTCGCTTCGAGCCCGCTCAGCTCGCGCACGTACATCTGCACTTCGCCGTCGGCCCCGTCGCGAGCGAGGAAGGCGACCCGTGAGCCGTCGGGGGAGATCGCCAGCGTGGACGTGGTGTCGAGCTCGCCGGCCGCGATGAGCCGAGACGGGTTGACGACGAATCGTGTGACGGTCCGACTGTCGGCCGTCGGCGCGGAAGGCCAGAGCAGCGGCGCGGCGAAGTACACGCCGGCCAGAGCAACGCTGGCACCGAGCGTGCCGCCAAGGACCCAGGGCTTCAGCGCGCGCCAAGCGCCCCTGCGTCCCGGGATCGCCTCGATCCGGGCCGTGCTCCATTCCTTGTTGGCGATGGCACGCTCGAGCTCGATGCGCGCGTCGCCGACGTCGCGCAGCCGGTGGGCCAGGTCCTTCTCGAGGCACCGGGCGAGCAGCTCGCGCACGCGCGCCGACGTCTTGCGCGGCAAGGCCTCGAGATCCGGCTCGCCCTCGAGCGTCGCGGCGATCACGTCGCTGGGCGTCTCGCCCGGGAACGCGGCCGTGCCGACGAGGCACGCGTACAGGACGCACCCGAACGCGAAGATGTCGGTGCGCCGGTCGATCGGCTTGCCTCTCAGCTGCTCGGGCGACATGTAGCCCGGAGTGCCGAGCATCACGCCCTCTTCCGTGAGCGGTCCGGCGACGGAGCTCGGTCTCTCCCGCGCGGCGCGCTGACGGGCCAGGCCGAAATCGAGGACCTTGGCCTTGCCCTCGGGCGTGAGCTTGATGTTCCCCGGCTTGAGATCGCGGTGGATCACGCCGGCGTCGTGCGCGGCTTCGAGGCCGGAAGCGATCTGGACGCAGACGTGGAGCGCCTCCTCGACCGGGAGTGGACCGCGACTCAGCTTCTCGGCCAGCGTCTCGCCCGGCACGAGCTCGAGGACGAGAAAGGACGTGTCGCCGACCCTGTCGACCCCGTGGATCTGCGCGACGTTCGGGTGGTTGAGCGACGCCAGCGACTTGGCCTCGCGCTCGAAGCGCTGCAATCGTTCCTGGTCCTTGGCGAAGTGCTCCGGCAGGACCTTGATCGCGACTTCGCGGTCGAGACGCGTGTCGCGCGCGCGGTAGACCTCGCCCATCGCTCCGGCGCCGAGCGGCCCGAGAATCGTGTAGTGCGAGAGCGTGCGGCCTGTGGCGAGAGTCATTGGGAGCGCGCACAGCTCCGCCCGGCTCGGTGTCCTGTTCTGCCGGGATCGCAGAGCAAAAGGCCCGACTCGGAGGGGTCGCTGGTCATTGGAACCTGGGGGGAGGGATCCATGCGCCAGAAGCAGTGTCTCGGTCACGAGCTTCCGAGACAACTCTCGAAGACGGATCTCGGTCGCCCTTCGATCGACGCGGCGGGGTGTGAACCCTCGGGCGCATTGACACCCAGGGGCCTTTTCGGGCGGATCTGGATCTCGTCCTGTCGGACGTGCCACTGGCGCCGATTCTGCGTGTCCAGCGCGCCAGGCGAGGTCTGGTGAATGGACAGTACCCGGTCGGCGTGCCAACTTCTCCCGGCCTCGCGGACTGCGCTGTGCGCAGGTCCTTGGTGATCGTTCCCGGCTTGCGACTGGAGGTGCTCCTTGCTTTCGATCCGCATTCCCCTCGTGCTGGTGGCGCTGACGACCGCCGTCTCCGCTCAGCAGTTCCAATTCCAGCTCAACCAAGCCAGCGGACACTGGTACGGCACGAGCCACTTCCCCATCACGAACTGGTCGAGTGGGCGGTCGGCGGCCATCGAGGTCCGGGGCGAACTCGTCTCGATCACGAGCGCCGGGGAACAGGCTTGGATCCAAGGCGCGTTCGGCACGGGGGTGAGGTACTGGACCGGCCTGAACGACATCGCCAGCCCGACCAACTTCGTGTGGACGACCGGCGAGCCGGTCAGCTACCAGAACTGGCAGCCGGGTCAGCCCTCGAACGCCGCGGGCGAGGACGTCGTCGAACTCGACCCGGGCGCGGGCTGGGTCTGGAAGGACATGGTCGGCACGGCGTCGGACCACAAGCCGATCGTCGAGACCGACGGCCTGCCGCGCTTTGGGTGGAAGAAGCTGGCGACGTCGGTGACCGGTGACCAGCCGGGCGCGCTCTTCCTCGGCGATCTGAACGCCGATCCGCGCGCGGACGCTGCCGTTCCCGCGCAGAACGCGGCGAGCGTCTCCCTCTGGACCGGCCAGGCGGATGGTACGTTCGCGTTTGCCGGTTCGTTCGCGACCGGAGCGCGACCGGTCGCGGTGCAGGGCACGGACGTCGACCTCGACGGCGACACGGATCTGATCGTGGCGTGTCACGACGCGTCGCAGATCCGCATCCACCTGAACCAGGGCGGCGCGAGCTTCAGCGGAGGTGCAACTCTGAGCCTGGGCGCGAAGCCTCAGGGCCTCGTCGTCGTCGACCTGAACGGCGACAACCGGGCGGATATCGCCGTCACCACGGTCCTCGACGGCAATGATCGACTGCGCCTGCTGTTCGGCGACGGCGCGGGCGGGTTCTCGGCGCCGGTCTCGTACGGCACCGGCAGCCACCCGCACCACGTCACGGCCGCCGACCTGGACGGAGACACGGACGTCGACCTCGTCGTGAGCAACCGGAACAGCGCCGACCTGGGCATCTACAGGAACCTCGGCGACGGCAACTTCGTCACGGGCGCGCTGTACGCGCGCGGCGCGACGCCTGGTCGTGTCGCCATCGGGGACGTGACTGGCGACGGGCACGTCGACGTGTTGGTACCGCTGGAGACCACGAACCTGCTGCAGGTCCTGGATGGCACGCCGAGCGGGAACTTCGTGCCCGGCGTGCTGTACGACACGGATTCCTCGCCGCGCTGGGCATCGCTCGTGGACCACAACCGCGACGGCTACCTCGACGCGGTCGTGGCCTGCGCAAGCGCGGATTCGATCACGCTGTACACGAACACGGCCGGCAACTTCTTCGGCGCGATCGATCCGCTCACGGGAGGCGACGGGCCGCGCATGGTTGAGGCGGCCGACGTCGACGGCGACGGCTGGTCGGACCTCGTGGTCAGCGCCTTCGATCAGGACCACCTGGGCGTCCTCGTCAAGCTGTCGCGGGATTGCAACGCCAACGGGCGCGACGACGACCGCGACATCGCGCTGGGCGGCAGCGTCGACTGCAACACGAATGGCGATCCGGACGAGTGCGATCTGGCGCTCGGTGCGACGTTCGATTGCGATGCGAACGGAGCAGTTGACTCGTGCGAGATCGCGCAGGACCCGCAGCTCGACCTGGACAATGACGAGGTGCTGGACGAATGCGAGAGCGCGGGATTCCCCTACTGCTTCGGCGACAGTACCGGCAGCGCCTGCCCGTGCGACCCGGGTCAAGCAGGGAACTCCGGATCGGGATGCAGGAATTCCGTGGGCGAGAGTGGCCGCTTGATCGCGGTCGGAAACCCCTCGGTTGCGCATGATTCCGTGAGCTTGCGCGCGACCGGACTCCTGCCCTTTGCGACCGGGCTCTTCTTCCAGGGGACCGTGCCGCAGAACGCGGGGCTCGGCACGATGTTCGGCGACGGTCTGCTGTGCGCGAACGGAGTCCTCGTGCGGATGGAGATCCGTGATGCCTCTGGCGGCGCAATGGCGTTCGGTCGCGACGTTCCGA
Source organism: Planctomycetota bacterium (assembly GCA_031400875.1). Classification (GTDB taxonomy): domain Bacteria; phylum Planctomycetota; class UBA1135; order UBA1135; genus JAEUHZ01. Next base: position 87,442 of record JANNQS010000062.1, read on the forward strand.
CCGACCCGGCGATTTCCGTCGACGGCAACGTGCCCACAGTCGGTGCGACGCGCTACTACCAGGTCTGGTACCGGGACGCAGCGAACTTCTGCACGACACTCACCTACAACCTGACCAATGGCGTGAGAGTCGTGTGGTCGCCGTGACGATGCGCATCGACCCGCTCCACCGTGACGGCGGGGCGGGTCGATGACGGTGCACGGTGTCTGACACCGGTGTCTACCGGCGCGACTTCTTCTTCGAGGCCTTGCGCGTCGACTTCTTAGCCGCAGCTTTGCGGACGTTCCGCTTGCGCGTTGCGGCGCCCTTTTTCGCGGCCTTCTTGCGGCGCGTCGTCGTTTCGGCCCCGGACTTCTTGCGGACGTCCTCGCCATGGGCGCGCTTGAACGTCTGGATGTCCTTGAACGTGCCGTCGGTGGAGCGAACGGCGTAGAGCTTCTTCCCCTTCGAGCTGCGGTGGGTCGTGCGACGTGCCATGCGGATCTCCTGGAGTGGAACTTGGTAGCGGAGGGGGTAAGGGCCAGCGTAGCGCTTTCCCGCGCCGGCTACGAGCGAGCGGACGGGCGTAGACTGGTCTCGTGCTGGACGGACCCGCCTACCGCATCGAGACGACGCGCACGCTCGTGCGCTGCTGGGAGCCGACCGACGCGCGGTTGCTCCACGAGACCCTGCTCGCGAACCAGGAGCACCTGCGTCCGTGGATGGATTGGGCGCGCGACGAGCCGCAGCCGCTCGAAGCGCGCGTGCGACTGCTGCGGCAGTTCCGCGCGAGCTTCGATGCCGACGAGGACCTGACCTACGGGGTCTTCGATCCGCGCGGCGAAAAACTGCTGGGCGCGGTCGGCTTGCACGGCTGCGGCGACGATTCGGCCGTGCGCTGCGTGGGCTACTGGTTGGCGCGCTCGGCCTGTGGGCACGGGTTGGCCACCGAGGCCGTCGGCGCGCTCGTGCGCGTGGCTTTCGAGGTCCACGGTCTGACACGCGTCGAGATCCAGTGCGACGCGGACAACCTGCGCAGTCGGGCGCTGTCGGCGCGGTTGGGTTTCACGCTCGACGCGGAGCTGCGCGCTCGCAGCGTGCGCAGCGGACGCGGGCCGACCGCGCGCTGCATCTCCTCGCTCCTGGCCAGCGAGGTGTCCGAGTCCCCCGTCGCGCACACGGCCTGCACGGGCTTCGACGTGCTGGGACGCGTCCTGTTCGAGTGGCGCGAGGACCGGCCGCGGGGACGCTCCCTCCTGCGTTGAGCGCGCCGCCTCGGCCAGCGCTCGCTCAGCCCGCCGCCGAGCGCGCCGCCGACTCGAGCGCACTGACTTCGCCCGGCGTCAGCGCGCGCCACGTGCCCAGGGCCAGGTCGCCCAGCTCGAGCGGCCCGACGCGGCTCCTGTGCAGGCGCGCCACCTTCGAGCCCACCGCGCGCACCATGCGGCGCACCTGGCGGTTGCGGCCCTCGGTGATCGTGATCGCGAAGCGCGTCGAGTGGCCGCGGTCGCCCAGCTTCTCCACGCGCGCCGGGCGCGTGAGGCCGTCCTCGAGCTCGAGCCCGCGCGCCAAGAGCTCCAGTTGCGCGGCGTCGAGCCGCGGCCGCGCCGTGACGACGTACGTCTTCGGCACGTGCGACGCCGGATCGGTCACGAGGTCGGCGAACTGCGTGTCGTTCGTGAACAGCAGCAACCCGCTCGTGTCGCCGTCGAGCCGCCCGACGGGCACGACCCAGGCGTCGAGCCCGGTGAGGAGCTCGTACACGGTGCGGCGGCCCTCGGGATCCGTGCGCGTCGTCAAGTATGCGCGCGGCTTGTGCAAGACCACGTACACCGGTTCGCTGCGGCGCACGCGGACGCCGTCGACGCGCACGTCGTCGCGCTCCGCGTCGCACCACGTCTCGGGGTCGCGCACCACCACGCCGTTCACGCTCACGCGGCCTTGTGCCACGAGCTCGCGCGCCTGCTGGCGCGAGCACAACCCGGCCTTGGACAGGATGCGCTCGAGGGCGTGGAGCCGGTCGGCGCTCACGGACGCGGCGGGATTTCGTGGTGGTGATGCTTCGCAAAGATCCAGCCCTTGCGCCAGAACCACCACACCAGCCCGAGCGCGATCACGGCCATCCCGATCAACGTCAGGATGTAGCCGTACGGCGTGCGCAGCTCGGGCATCGAGAGCGGCCCGGCGTCCGGGTCGAAGTTCATCCCGTACACGCCGGCGATGAACGTCAGCGGGATGAAGATGGTCGAGATGATCGTCAGGACCTTCATCACCTCGTTCATGCGCTGCGTCATGCTCGACAGGTAGATGTCGATGAGCCCCGACGCGATCTCGCGGTAGTTCTCCACGAGGTCCATGATCTGCACGGTGTGGTCGTAGCAGTCGTTCAGGTACGGCCTCGTCTCGGGCTTGAAGACCACGTCGCCGTCGCGCAGCAGGTGCTGCAGCGCTTCCCGCAGCGGCCAGACCGCGCGGCGCAGCGTCAGGAGCCCGCGGCGCACGAGGTGGATCTCCGTCAGGCGGGCTGGGTCGGGCGCGAGGACCAGGTCGTCCTCGAGCGCGTCGATGCGCTCGCCCAGTCGCTCCAGGACCGGGAAGTAGTTGTCGACGACCGCGTCCAGCAGCGAGTAGGCCAGGTAGTCCGGACCGCTCGTGCGCACGCGACCCTTGCCGTGGCGGATGCGCGTGCGCAGCGGCTCGAAGCAGTCGCCCGGGCGCTCCTGGAACGTGACCACGAAAGCGGGACCGAGGAAGATGCTCATCTGGTCGGTCTCGGGTTCGTCCTCGCCCTCCAGCGTGCGCACGACCAGGAAGCGCACGTCGCCGTAGTTCTCGACCTTGGGGCGCTGGTGCGCGTTGAGCACGTCCTCGAGCCACAGGGAGTGCAGACCGAACACCTGCCCGACGCGCTCGATGATCGCCGCGTCGCCCAGGCCCTGAACGTCGAGCCATGTGACGGGCCAGCGCGTGCGGAACGCGGCGATCTCGGCCGGGTCCTTGATCTCGCGCTCGTCGTAGCCGTCCGGTCCGTAGCCGAAGATCTTGAGCTGGGGATGCGGCGCCTCGGGGTCGGAGATCAGCAAGCCCGGCGGCGCGCCCGGCGGCGCGCGGCGGATGCGCTTGCGGCTGCGGTGGCGTCGCCTCGTCATCGCGCGCGGCCCCGCGCGGGCGCCCAGGCCGCTGCGACGGCGGCCTTCACCGCCGGCGCGTTGACCAGGAAGTTCTCGCGCGGCGCCGGTCCCACGAACCACTTCCACAGGATCGCGCCACGCAACCAGTCCGATTCGGGCGCGATCGAGGCAAGCGCCGACGACAGGCAGCGCACCTGCAACGCCTCGGCGCGCGCGGCCTGCTCGCCTTCGTCCTGCGCGTAGGCCCACGGCTCGCGCGCCGTGGCGAGCGAGCGGTTGTAGCCCAGCTCGGTGAACACGATCGGCTTGCCGGTGCGCTCGTAGAGCGCGCGCAGGTCGGCCAGGATCGGCTTCCAGGCCGCGCGCAGATCGGCCTCGCCCGGATCCGCCGCGGCACACAAGGGGAAGTAGGCCTGCACGCCGATCGCGTCGACCGCGTCCCAGAAGGGCACGTCCTGGTACGCGTTCCACGAAGCGGCCCACGTCAGGCGGGCGCTCGTCGCCGCGCGCACGGCGGCGATCACCGCGCGCCAGCGCGTTCCGTGGCGCGCCAGGCGATCGAGCTCGCTCGCGACCGCGAACCCGTCGGCGTCGCGCGCGCAGGCCGCGACCGCGGTGATCCAGCGCCCGTAGTCGGCGAAGAAACGCTCGAGCGCCGCGCCCTCGGGGAAATCGACCTCGCCGCGCCACTGCCACGGACCGCCCCAGTGCGCCAGGTGCGGCACCACCAGAATGGAAAGGCCGCGCGCGTGCGCCTCGCGGATCGGACGCGCGACCCACTCGGGCGGATGTTCCGGGTCCATGTCGCGCCAGCTCAGCGAGCCGTCGGCGCGCACGCGCGCGTAGGGGTGGATCGCGACCCAGTTCACGCCGATCGCGGCCAGCGCGTCGAGCTCGCGCGCGAACGCGTCCGTCCCCCACTCCCAGCCCCACGACTGGCACGAGACCGTCATGCCGCGCACCAGCGTGCCTTCGCGTGCCAGCGTGCCTTCGCGTGCCAGCGTGCCGGCGCGTGCCGGCGGGGTGGCGGTGGCGGGCGCAAGCTGCAGCAGTGCCAGGGCGGAGAGGACGTGGAGGGACATCGCCGGCCGGTACGATAGAGATTCCGGCGGCCGGCGACACGGCCTCCGCGTCCATGGAGATCAACCGCGACCTGATCCGCTGGCTCATCCTGATCGGCTCCGCGCCGATCTGGTGGCCGGTCGCGAAGATCCTGTGGCGGGATTTCAACGGCGCGTTGCGCGAGGAGGGCGGGCTCCTCGGCAGCCAGCCGTCGCCGCGGGAGGTCAGCGAGATCCTCGAGGAGAAGAAGCGTCTGCCCGAGACGCTGGTCAGCGAGCCGTGGGTCGCGCCGGGTCAGGTCAAGAAGCCGCGGCTGCGCGGACGGGGGCCGAGCGCCGGGCCGGGCGGGCGAGCGGGCCGAACACCCGATCAGCCCACTCCGCGTCGGAGCGGGCCGCGTGGCTTCCGCTAGCGAGCGGCCGGACCCCTCGCCACGGGGCCTTGCGATGCGCAAGCTGGGATCATGACGACCCGCCGCGACTTCCTGGCCCTGGCCTCCGCCACCGTGCCGCTCCTGCGCCCCGGCGCGAGCGCGCTCGCCGAGCCGTTCGCCATCGACGGGCGCGCAGCCGAGGACGTGGCGCGCGACGAGGACGCGTGGCGCGACGTGCAGCGTGCGTACACGGTCGACCGCTCGATCCTGAACCTGAACAACGGCGGCGTGTGTCCTGCGCCGGCCGCGGTGCAGGAGGCGCTGCGTCGCTACCAGGAGCATGCGCACGAGGCGCCGGCCTACGTGCTGTGGCGCCTGCAGGATCCGCAGAAGGAGACCGTGCGCGCCGGGCTCGCCAGCTTGTTCGGCCGCGATCCGGAGGAGATCGCGATCACGCGCAACGCCAGCGAGGCGCTCGAGAACGTGCAGCTCGGCCTCTCGCTGTCGAGGGGCGACGAGGTCCTGACGACGGACCAGGACTACCCGCGCATGATCACCGCCTGGCGCCAACGCGAGCGCCGCGACGGTATCGTGCTGAAGCAGGTCGAGATGCCCGTGCCGGCCGAGGACGACGCCGAGGTCGTGCGCATCCTGGAGGGCGCGATCACGCCGCGGACGAAGGTGATCCACGTCTGCCACGTGATCAACCTGACGGGCCAGGTCATGCCCGTGAAGAAGATCGTCGCGCTCGCGCGCGGCAAGGGCATCCAGGTCGTGGTCGACGGCGCGCACGCGTTCGGTCACATGGACTTCACGCACGCCGACCTCGATTGCGATTTCTACGGCACGTCGCTGCACAAGTTCCTGTCCGCGCCGCACGGCACGGGCATGCTGTTCGTGCGCCGCGAGCGCATCGGCGACGTGTGGCCCTTGCTGGCCGCGCCGCCCGAGCTGGACCAGGACATCCGCAAGTTCGAGGAGATCGGCACGCACGCGGTCGGCGTGCGGCTGGCGATCGCGGAAGCCCTGGCGTTCCACGCCGCGATCGGGCCGGCGCGCAAGGAGGCGCGCTTGCGGTACCTGCGCGACCGCTGGGCGCGCCGCGTCGAGAAGATCGAGCGCGTGAAGCTCCACACGAGCCTCGCGCCCGGCCGCTCCAGCGGCGTGGCGCTGGTCGAGATCGAAGGGACTCCGGCCACGAAGCTGCAGGAGCACCTGTGGGCCGCGCACAAGATCTACACGGTCGCGATCGTGCATAAGCGCTTTGCGGGCATCCGCGTCTCGCCGCACGTGTGCACGACGCTGCCCGAGGTCGACCGCTTCGCCGAAGCGTTCGAGAAGGTCGCGCGCGAAGGCCTGCCGGCCTGAACCCCGAGTGCGCGTCGGGATCGACTACCTGCCGGCGACATCGCACTGGCCCGGCGTCGGGCGCTACGCGCGCGAGCTCGTGCGCGCGCTCGTGGCGCTCGACGACCGGCCCGACCTGCGCTTGTTCGATGTGGGGCGCGCGCCACGCGACGTCGACCGGCGCGCGCTGGGCCTGCCGTTCGGCGATCCGCGCGTGGTCCAGGTCACGCGTCGCCTGCCGCGGCGCGCGCTGCCGTTCCTGGCGCGATCCGGCTTCGACGCGGCGCGCATCCTGGGCGGCGTCGACGTCTTCCACCACGTGCACCCGCCCGGTCCGCCCGTGCGGCGCGCGCGCCAGGTGATGGCCCTGGCCGAGCTGCCGGCGCGCGGCTCGCAGGCGGAGCACGTGCTCGCCGAACGCGCCAAGCAGATGGACGCGCTGGTCGTGTTCTGCACGGACTGGCGCCTGCGCGCCGCCGAGCAGCTGGGTTTCCCGCTCGCGCGCATCCACGTCACGGCCGTCGGTTGCGAGCACTGGCGGCGCACGCTGGCCGAGATCTCGCCGCCCGACGATCCGCCCGTCGTGCTCGTCCTGGGCGCCACGCGGCCCGAGCGGTACCCGCTGGCGGTCTTGCGCGCGTTCGAGCGGCTGCGCGAGCGCGTCCCGGCGCGGCTCCTGCTCGTCGGGCGACCGGGCGGCGCCGAGGAGGAGTTTCGCGCGGCGCTCGAACGCTCACCGCACGTGGCGCACGTCGCGCGCATCACCGAACCGCGCGAGACCGATCTGCCCGGCCTCGTGGCGCGCGCCAGCGTGCTCGTGCACCTCGACCCGCAGGCCGGGACGCCGGTGACGCCGCTCGAGGCGCTGCGCATGGGGCTGCCGGTCGTCGCCAGCAGGAGCCCTTGCTTCACCGAGGCGCTGCAGGGCGTGGCGACGCTCGTGGAGGACGCGGAGGTCGTGCGCGAGCCTGACGTGCTGGCCGCGGCGATCGAGAGAGAGATCGCGAGCCGCTCGGATGGGCTGGCGGAGGCCGTGCGCGCCGCGCACGCGCGCGCCTGGTCGTGGGAGCGCTGCGCGCGCGAGACCCTTGCGGTGTGGCGCGGCGTGGCCCGCACGACCTGAGCACCCGGCTCAGCCCGTCTTGCGGCCGGTGCAATAGACGCCCATGGCAAGCGTGTGCGCCTTGCGCTTCTTGATCAGCAGCGCGTCGAGGAAGCGGAACGGCCAGGCCAGGGTCGAGAGACCCACGAAGACCGCGAAGCTGACCGATCGCGCCAGGAGGCTCGGGCCGTCGAACACGAGCGCCCACCAGCGCGCGATCGCGTTCAGCAGCGTGACGGTCGGCCCGATGTGCGCCCCGCTCGCGATTGGTTCGAGCCCCTGGGCGCGCATTGCCATCGCAAGGCCCGGCACGGTCAGGCGGCGGACGTCGATCGGATCCTCGTGGTACTGCTCCAGGAAGGGCACTTCGACGTGCGCGATGCCGCCCGGCTTCAGGATGCGCGCCATCTCGGCCAGAACCAGGCGCTCGTCCTCGACGTGCTCCAGGAGGCCCGTCGCGTAGACCAGGTCGGCGCACCCATCGCGGAACGGCAGCCGTCCGACGTCGCCGATCACGTCCGTCGTCGAGAGGGCCAGGAAATCGACGCAGACCGTGCGCTCCGAGATCCGCCGCCCGCCGGCGCCCAGGTCGACCACCCGGGCCCCGGGCGGGGCCAGCGCGAGGACCCGCTCGACCTGGGGCGCGGCCTGCCAGCAGAGGGTCGGGATGCGTCGGTAGAGGCCTTGGGGACCAAACGGCATCGGGGGCGAGGTTGTACCTCGTGGCCGGGTCTCGATCGGCAGAGTGTCGGGAGGAACGCGAGGTAGACGCCAGGGATGCCGATAGGCTCTTGAGTCCCCCGACGCGGCAAGCGATCCTGTTGCGCCTCGTTTCCCGGCTTGGACCCAGTGAGTCCGCAGCCGGTTACGCGGGCCGGGATCCCGGCCGCCGACGAGCACGACCAGGGAAGAGCATGGCCACGAAGATGACGGGCGCGAGCAGCACGACGGGAGCCAACGAGCCGGCGGACCCGCCCTCGGTGGCCGAGCTCGTCTTCGACGGCAAGCGGCTGGTCCTGCCGGTCGTGCGCGGCGCCGAGGACGAGGCCGCGGTCGACATCCAGAAGCTGCGCTCGTCGACCGGGCTGATCACGCTCGACCCGGGTTTCGGCAACACGGGCGCGTGTCGCAGCGCGATCACGTTCATCGACGGCGAGAAGGGCATCCTGCGCTACCGCGGGTACCCGATCGAGGAGCTGGCCGAGCACAGCACGTTCCTCGAGGTCGCGTGGCTCCTCGTGAACGGCGAGCTGCCGACGCGCATGGAGCTGTCGACGTTCTCGACCGAGGTCACGCGGCACACGATGCTGCACGAGGACTTCCGGCGCTTCTTCGACGCGCTGCCGAAGGACGCGCACCCGATGCCGGTCGCGGCGGCGACGGTCGGTGCGCTGGCGACCTTCTACCAGGACCCGGAGACGGTCGAGAACCTGCCCAAGACGATCATCCGCCTCTTGGCCAAGATGCCGACGATCGCGGCCTGCTCGTACAAGCACTCGATCGGGCAGCCGTTCATCTACCCGCGCAACGACCTGGACTACTGCTCGAACTTCCTGCACATGATGTTCGCGACCCCGTGCGAGGAGTACGAGGTCGATCCGGTCGTGTCGAAAGCGCTCGATCTGCTGCTGATCCTGCACGCCGACCACGAGCAGAACTGCTCGACGTCGACCGTGCGGCTCGTGGGCAGCTCGCAGGCCAACCTGTTCGCGGGGATCTCGGCCGGCATCGGCGCGCTGTGGGGCCCGCTGCACGGCGGCGCGAACCAGGCCGTGATCGAGATGCTCGAGCACATCGACCGCGAGGAAGGCAGCGCGGACCGCTTCATCGCGCGCGCCAAGGACAAGGACGACACGGCGCGCCTGATGGGCTTCGGCCACCGCATCTACAAGAACTACGACCCGCGCGCGGCGGTGCTCAAGCGCACCTGCACGCAGGTGATCAACAAGCTGGGCACGTCCAGCCGCCTGCTCGAGATCGCGATGCGGCTCGAGGAGATCGCGCTGTCGGACGACTACTTCGTCAGCCGCAAGCTGTACCCCAACGTCGATTTCTACTCGGGGGTCATCTACAAGGCGCTCGGCATCCCGACGAACATGTTCACGGTCATGTTCGCGATGGGCCGCCTGCCGGGCTGGATCGCGCACTTCCTCGAGATGCGCCGCGACCCCGACTTCCGCATCAGCCGCCCGCGGCAGGTGTACATGGGCGCGAAGAAGCGCGCCTACGTGGGCATCGACCGGCGCGGCTGAGCTGCGCGGGACGCAACGTGCAACCCTGTCACGTCGCGTTCCCGGTGCGCGACATCGAGAGCACGCGCGCGTTCTACGCCGGCCTGCTCGGCTGTCCGGTCGGCCGCGAGGCCGAGCGCTGGATCGATTTCGACCTGCACGGCCACCAGATCTCGGCCCACGTCGCTCCGGAGGCCTGCTCGGACCCGGGCACGAACGAGGTCGACGGCGACGGCGTGCCGGTGCGGCACTTCGGGGTCGTGCTGGCGTGGGACGCGTGGCACGAGCTGGCAGAGCGCCTGGAGCGTCAGGGCATCCGCTTCCGGATCGCGCCGAAGATCCGCTTCCGCGGCGAGGTCGGCGAGCAGGCGACACTGTTCCTCGAGGACCCGAGCGGCAACGCGCTCGAGTTCAAAGCGTTCCGCGATCCGGCGCGGCTGTTCGCACGCTGAGCGGTGCTTCCCCCAAGCCTGGATCCGGGTGCTGCAAGCCTGGCTCGGTGTGCGCCGGCCCAACCGGCAGGGAGAAGTTGCCTCGCTCACGTTGGCAAGGATGGCTTCGCTCGCCAAGCGCTGGGTGAACTCCGCCAGGTGGAGGGTCGCCCCCCAAGGAACGTCTTCGGGGAATAGAGTAGCGGTCCGCGGATCGCCCCTGGAAACGGGGACCGCGTCGGAATCAAGACATCACCCACGCGCTTGGAGGAAGAACATGAAGTCCTCTTGCCTGCTCGCGTCCGTCGCGCTCGCTTCGACCGCCGGGGCGCAAGTCTCCCTCGACTGGGTTGCGACGCACGATGTCGGCCCAGGGTGGGACAATGTGGCCGGTGCCGTGGCGATCGACCTCCTTGGGCGCGTGGCGGTGGGAGGCAATGCCTCCTACTTCTCCGGCGGTCCATCCTTCGTGTGGTTCGAACCTCGCGAGACTTGCCTGTACGGACCTGATGGAACGCTGCTCTGGTCGCATTCCGCGAACTTTCACCAATTCGAGTCGTGCAGCTCGGTCCTGTTCGACGGCAGCGGAGGATTGTTCGTCGCAGGAGGCGGGTACTCGACGATGACTTTTGGAGGCCCCCCCCATCGCACGCTCCTGCGCTACGACGCCGTGGGGAACCTGCTGTGGGTCAACAACCTGTCCGCACCCAGCTGGAACTGGTGCCACGGATACGCGCTCGCTCCCTGCTCCAATGGTGATGTGATTCTCGCCGGCGCCTACGACCTCGATCTCTCCTTGGAACGCTTCGATCCGGCGGGAAACGTGATTTGGAGTTGGGTCGCGGACGGCGGCGTCGGCGGATCCGACATTCTGAGAGCGGTTGCGGTCGGACCGGGCGGCGATGTGTGGGCGACGGGATCCGTCCTCGGTACCGCCGGCGAGGACATCGTCGTCGTGCGGCTGACCTCGACAGGAGCACTGTTGTGGGTCCGCACCCTTGACGGCGCGGACCATCAGCCCGACTACGGGAATGCCGTGGCGGTCGACGCGGCGGGGTATGCCTGGGTCGCCGGGTCGATCGCCACGACCGTGATGGGGAGCTTCGGCGGGGGCGACGCCGCGATCGCGCGCTGGGACCCGTCGGGGAACCTTGCCTGGGTGCGAACGTACGACGGCACGGCGCACACCGACGATTCCGCGACCGAGATCACTCTCGACCCCTTCGGACGAGCCATCGCCGCGGGTTCCCTCGTGAACGGCCTGACCCAAACGGACTTCGCCGTGTGGTGTCTCGACGCTGCAGGAAGCCTGATCTGGCAGCGAAGTTGGGATGGACCGTTAAGCGGGAACGACTACGCGCACACGCTCGTCGTCGATGCCACCGGAGCAGCCTGGCTCGGTGGCTCAAGCGAGGAGAGCGGCGCGGGCTTCGGCCCGTACGACCTCGCGGTCGCCTCGTGGGATTCGACCGGAGCCCCGCGTTGGTCCTGGCGCTACTCGGGAGCGGGCACAGGCTCGAATGAGGGTGCTGGCTTCGCGGCGATCAACGGCGACCAAGTGATCCTGGCTGGTGACGTCGACACGGGCCTCGGAACCCTGCGCGACTCCTTGATCCTGAGGCTCACTCGGACCGCGGTCGAGTACTGCGTTGGCACTGGATCTGGCACGCCGTGCCCGTGCGGCAACACGAGTGCGCCCGAGCAGCATGCCGGCTGCGCGAACTCCTTCGGCCTGGGCGCGCGGCTCGTCGATCAAGGCGCGTCGAGCCTCGCAGCAGATACGTTCGTGCTCGCGGGCTCGCAAATGCCGAACGGCACTGCGTTGTACTTCCAGGGAACGATCCAGGCGTCAGGCGGAGCCGGCGTCGCGTTCGGCGACGGCCTGCGCTGCGCGGGCGGAACCGTCAACCGCCTGGGAATGAAGACGAATGCCGCTGGCGCGAGCCAGTATCCCGCTGGTGGCGATCCGAGCGTATCCGTGCGTGGTCTCGTGACGACACCCGGCACTCGGACCTACCAGGCGTGCTATCGCAATGCAGCGTTGTTCTGCACTGCGTCCATGTTCAATCTTTCGAACGGACTCCTCGTCACGTGGACTCTGTGACTCGGCCGGACCCGTCGACCCGTGGTCGCCGGATCCGTCCGAATCGAGGCGCCCAGGTCAGGTGCACGCCGTTCGAGAGGTTGAACACGTCTGCCGCGCAGAACGCGACGCTCGTGCGGTACAAAGCCTGGTAGCAGCGCGTCCCGCCCGCAGCGGGAACGGCACCCTGGATCGGGACGGCGATGTCGTCGCCCCCTCCGTGGCTTCCGCTGGCGGATGAGCTGGATGCGCATGGCGGGTCAGGCACGGAGATGGATTCCTCGACCGCGCAGCATCCACCCTTACCCTTCCCAACGTCTGTACGTTACGACTGGCGGCGAGAGCCCAGTGCGGTCGTACTGCTCGCCGGAATCCGTGCGGGGGGCGCCGGGGAACCGGCGGCCGTACCGCGATAGGGTGGGGTGGCTAAGGGGACTCGAACCCCCGACCCCCAGGACCACAACCTGGTGCTCTAACCGACTGAGCTATAGCCACCGTCGCAAGGGCGCAGAGGATCGTCGCGGAGGCTCGGGAAGTCAATCCTGCGCGTGTTCGGGCTACGCTCCTTCCGGTGGAAACCCCGGACAAGCCGCCCCCGCCCAAGAGCTTCGGCAACATGGGCGAGCATCACTGGTCGCGCGCGCGCGCCGACCAGAACACCGAGGCGCTGGAGTACTACCGCGAGCGCTCGCGTGCGCCGGGCGTCGCCGAGGGCGGCGGGGCGCGCAACATGTACTGCATGAAGTGCGACGGCGTGATCCCCATGGATCCGCCGGCGACGAGCTGCCCGCACTGCGGCACGGCGGTCGAGGGCGACGCGAAGCGGTACTTCAACTGGGTCGAGCTCGATCGTGCGCCGCGCAGCGACTGGCGCGCGCTGTGGCCGTTCGTCGCGGGGGCGGCTCTCCTGCTCGTGCTCTTGGGCCTCGCGGCCTGGATCTTCTTCCGCAGCGGAGGCTCCGCTTGAGCGCGCACGAGCGCCGTTTCGCACGGCAAGTGCGCTTCGCGCCGCTCGGCCGACGCGGGCAGGAGCGTCTCGAGGCGTCGAGCGCACTCGTCGTCGGTTGCGGCGCGCTGGGCGGCGCGATCGCGCAGTCGCTCGTGCGCAGCGGCGTCGGGCGCCTCGTGCTCGTCGACCGCGACGTCGTCGAGGAGTCGAACCTGCCGCGCCAGGTGCTGTTCGAGGAGCGCCACGCGCGCGACGCGGCGCTCAAGGCCGAGGCCGCGCGCGAGGTGCTGGCGCGCATCGGCGGGCCGACGAAGATCGAAGCGCACGCGGCGCACCTCGACGCCGAGAACCTGCCCCAGCTCGCGCAGGGCGTCGGCGTGATCGTCGACGGCACGGACAACCTGGAGACGCGCTACCTCATCAACGACTTCTCGGTCGAGAGCGGGATCCCGTGGATCTACGGCGGTGTCGTCGGCTCGGGCGGGATCGTCCTGCCGGTGCTGCCCGGACGCGGGCCGTGCCTGCGCTGCGTGTTCCCCGAGCCGCCGCCGCCCGGCCTCCTGCCGACGTGCGAGACGGCCGGCGTGCTGCAGCCGGCGGTCGCATTCGTCGCGGCGTTGCAGAGCGGGCTCGCGCTGCGGATTCTCGCCGGAGAAACGGGCCTCGAGCCGCGTCTCGTCGAGCTCGACGCGTGGGACGGGCGTGCGCGCGAGATCACGCTCGAGCGCGATCCGGCCTGCCCGTGCTGCGGCGCGCGCGATTTCCAGTACCTGCGTGCGGCGCGGACGCAGCGCGCGGTGCGATTGTGCGGGCGCGGCACCGTGCAAGTGCGCGCGGCGCGCTCGCGGCCCGACTTGGATCAGGTCGAGCGGACGTTGTCGGGTCTGGCCGAGGACGTGCGGCGCCAGGGCGCGATCCTGCGCTTCGCGATCGGCGCGGAACGGTTCACGCTGTTCGCCGACGGGCGCGCGCTGATCGAAGGCACGGAAGACGAGGATCGCGCGTTGGCGCTCTACGACCGCTACGTCGGCGCATGAGCACACGCGCCCGACGTGAGGAGGGCGCGCACAAGCACTTCCGGCCCGTGTCGTCGCAGCTCCGATGAGCGTCGCTCTCGTGCTTCTCGCAGCCGGCGCGAGCACGCGCCTGGGCACGTGCAAGGCTCTGGTCGACTTGGGCGGTCGAAGTCCCCTCGCACGCTTGCTCGAAGCCGGCGCCGTGCTCGACGGCGCGCCGCCGCTCGTCGTGACCGGCGCGGATCACGCGCTCATCGCCGCGGCACTGCCGCCCGGCGCCGCGGCGCTCGAGAATCGGCGCTGGTCCGAGGGTCGCGCCGGCGGCGTGGCGCTCGCGTCGCAGGCGCGGCCGGGCTTCGACCTGTGCCTCGCACCCGTCGACGTGCCGCTCGTGCCGGCCGATGTGTTCGCCGCGCTGGCGCAAGCCTGGCGTGCGGCGGGCGAACCCGCGCGCGGGTGGCTCGCGCCCAGCGTCGCGCGCGCCGGAACGCGGCGATTCGGACACCCCGTCGTCGTGGGCCGCGATCTGGCCCTCCTGCTCTTGGCCACCGGGAAAGATCTTCCGCTGAGCAGCTTGCGCGCGTCCGCCGATCCGCTGCTGGCCGTCGCCGTCGAGAGCCAACGAATCCTCGACGATCTCGACACGCCGGCCGATCTGGAACGTCTTCTTCGCCTCGTTTCCTGAAGCTCGCTCTCCACTCGCACGCGGGGTCGGTCCGATAGCGCCGGGACCCCATGAGCTTCCAGGGAGACGTCGGCGGCATCGGCCTCGCCGATCTGTTGCAAAGCCTCGCGCGCGGCCGAGCGGGCATCCTGTCGCTTCACTCGAAGGACGGGTCGAAGGCGACTCTGGGCGCGGAGGACGGCTCCCTCCACCTCCTGCCCGAGCCGGACGAGGACCCCGAGACCTGGCGCCGTCTGGCGCGCATCGCCTGGGTCGACGATCCCGAGACGCACGTCGACACGCTGCGGATGGGCGACATCGCGCGCGCGCGGCGCCTCGAGACGCTCTACCGGCTGCTCGATTCCGACAACGTCCACTTCCGCTTCCTGCCCGGCCCCGTGCCGAAGAAGCCCGAGGGCAATGCACTCGGCGCGGCGGAAGCGGGCCTCGAGCGCACCGGCCCCGGACGCGAGTCGGTCTGGTGCCCGCCGGTCGCGATCGAGGGCATGCTGCTCGAGTACGCGCGGCTCAAGGACGAGTGGGAGACGCTCGGCGCCGACTGGAGCGACTCGGAAGACGTCGTCCTCCAGCGCCTCGACTCCGGTCCCACGAAGGGCGACCTCGAGAAGCTGCACCGCTGCTGCGACGGCACCTCGACGCTGCTCGAGATCTCCGACCGGCTGGGCTGGTCGCTGCGCCAGTCGCGCAGCCTGGCGCTGGCCGAATTGCGCCGGGGCGGATTCCGATTCTCGACGCCGCCCGAGCTGCTCTACCTGGTGCAGCACGAGCTGGCGCGCTCGCAGACCGAGCGCGCCGCCGCGCGCCTGCGCTCCTGGCTGGCCGTGGCGCCCGGCGGTCCGTTGGCCGAGATCGACGCGCACTCGTTCGTGACCGAGCTCGAGGCCGGGCACCTGCAGCCTGTGCTGCACGCGCTGAAGGCGCGCCAGGCGCGCACGTTCCTGCGTCGCCTCGACCACGGTGCTCCGGCGACGATGCCGGCGCTCGCGCGCTGGAAGGACCACGTCCGCGAGAAGGCCAACGACCGCACCGCGCAGGTGCGGCTCCTGTGCTGGCAGCTGCGCGCCGCGATCGACCCAAACGTGCCCAGCGTCCGCGACCTGCTCGCGCTGGGGCGCCTGCTCCTGCGCGAGAACAAGCGGATCGCCGCCGGTTCCGTGCTGCGCATCGCCGCGGCGCGCGCGCCCGACACGGCCAGCGTCCGCCTCGACGTCGGCCAGTGCATGATCCAGGCCGGCTTCGTCGACGAAGCCGCGCCCTACATCATGGACGTGGTCCGCCCGCTCGTGGAGGCGGGCCGCGCCGACGAGGCCGTCGCCGCCCTGCGCGCGCTGTCCGACGCGCAGCCGGGGAACCGCGACGCTCGCCGCCTCTACTTGAAGTCGCGCGCCCAGTCCGTGCAGCGCACGCTGGTGCGCAAGCACTCGGTCGTGACGATCACCGTGCTCGTCGCGCTCTCGGTGGGCGCGTTCGTCCAGTACCGCACGTACAGCTCGATCGAGAAGAAGATGGCCGAGGTCCTGGCGCTGGCCGAGGATCCGACCGCGGCGCTGATCCAGCTCGAGTCGACCTTCCCGGGCGACACGTCGCCGCGCATCGCGGCCCTGCGCGCCGACCTGACCGAGCGCCAGCGGATCGTCGAGACCGGGATCCGCACGACGTGGACCGACGAGTACAACGCCGCCGCGGTCGAGTGCGCCGTCGGAGACGTCGAGCTCGGCCTGCGCCGCACGCTGGCTTTGCGCCCCGTGCCGCCCGTGCGCGAAGGCCAGGAGCCGCTGCCGCTCGTCTCCGACCTCTACAACGGCCTGGCCGCGCGGCTCGAGACGCAGGTCGGACAGCTGGGCGAGAAGATCGAGGACACGCCCGAGCAGATCCGTGCCGAGGAGCGCCTGGCGGTCCTCCTGAAGTCGCTCGAGGATCCGATCGGCACCAAGGCGGCCGAGCTGGCCCGCAATTTCGGGACTCGGATCACGGCGCTGCGCAAGCGCGTCGAGTCGCGCGGCGAGACGCGCGCGGCCGACCGCGCCGAACGATTCAAGGCCGACCACCTGGCGCAGCAGGACGTGTGGATCAACACGGCGCGTGCGCACGAGAAGGCCGGCGACCACAAGCGCGCCCTCGAGGCCTACCGCAAGCTGCTCGAGACCGACTCGACCGGCAAGCTGCGCGAGCTGTTCCAAAAGGAGATCGGCGAGGTCGAGGGTCGCGTGCTCGCCATCCAGGACGCGCGTACGTTGTCCGAGGCCGGGCGTCAGGTCGAAGCGCACGCACGCCTCGTTGCCGTCCTGGACGATCCCGACGCGTGGCAACTGCCTTGGAAGGTCGTCACGGTCCCGGCCGGCGCGCGCGTCAAGCTGGCCGACGGCTCGGAGCGCGCCACGCCGTTCTCGCTCGAGAGCACCTGGAACGAGGTCGTGTGCCTGCGCCTGGAGCTCGAAGGGCACGAACCCTTCGACGTCAGGGTCGAGCACCCGGCCGATCAGTCGATCGCGCTGTCGCGCATTCCCGAGCGTGCCTGGTCCGCGCGCGGTCGCGTCGAGGCGCCGCCGGTCGCCGTCGGCGACGACCACGTGGTCGTCGACCGCGGCGGCGGCATCGCGCGGCTCTCGCGCAAGGGCCAGGTCGCGTGGGAGGGCCGCTTCAACTCGCTGGGCGGCGTCGCGCGTTCGCCCGTGTTCCTGCAAGGGCGCGCCGGCCACCTGCTCGTCGTGACCGAGGACGGCGAGGTGTGGATCGTCAACGCCACCGACGGAACCATGGAAGGCCCGTGGACGTGCGGCTCGCAGCCGATCGAAGGCCCCACGGCGGCGCTCGTCGGCGTGCGCGTGAAGTTCAAGAACGGGGAGACCTACGAGTGGTCCTCGCGTCTCAAGCCCGAGCCCGTCACGGCGGACGACGCCGCGCTCCAGCCCGTGGACGGCGGGGCCGAGGGCGGACAGGGCTCGAATTCCGGCCTGGCGATGCTGCGCCGGCGCACGAGCGCCGCGACGGCGTTCCCCTGCCCGTGGGCGCCCTACACGGTCGAGATCGGTGCGGACCTCTTCACGCTGACGACGAAGCCCGTCTTGAACGAGCCCGCGAAGGTGCTCACGAACGTGCACCGCGCCGGCGAGTGGACCTACCTGGCCTGGGAAGCGCCCAACGTGTCGATCCCCCACGGCCGGCTGTGGATCTCCGACCGCAAGGGTCTGCGCGCCTTCACGCCCTGACGTAGAGCGAGGCCAGACTCTGGGCTAGGCTGCGCGGGATGTCCTTCCGCGCTCCGCGATTCCGAGCCCACGCAGCAGCGCAGGCACAGGCACGCGCCGGCCCGTGGACGATCGCGGCCCTCGCGGCCACCGCGACGATCGTGACCTCGACAAGCAGCTGCGTGGAGCCCCTGCACGTCCACGCGGAGCCCGTGCGCGACAGCGTGCCGCCGGCGCCGATTGCGAGCGCGACTCCGGCGGCATCCGGCGCGACGGCGCTGGAGGCCGGTACGCCGGCTCAGCAGACACCGGCGGAAGCCGCTCCGACGCCGCCCGTGCCGCGCGCGCTGGCGCTGCCCCACGGTTGGGGCGCCCTGGCGCCGGCCGAGTTCGAGGAAGCGCTGGCGCGCTGGAACCCGGACGGCGAGCCCGGTCGCCTGGACGCGGAGGCGCTGGCGTTGCTCGCGCGCACGCTCGACCAGGAACCGCCGCGCGCGCTGCGCGCCGTGCTGCTCCTGGCGCACGCGGCCGATCCGGCCGCGGACGCGGCGCTGCTGGCGCGGCTCGAGCGGCGCGTGGCGCCGGCCGACTACGCGTTCCCGGCCGTCGACGTGACCGCGGCAGCCGCGCTCGCGCGCCGGCCGTCCGAATCCGGCACCGCGGCGGCGCAGGTCGAGCAGCGCGCCGCGGTCCTCGAGGAGCTGGCGCACGGCCGCCGGCCCCACACGATGATGGCCGTGCGCACGGAATGCGCCGCGAGCGCGCTGCGACTGGGCCGCACGGCAGCGATCGCGTTCCTGCTCGGCGTGCTGCGCGAAGGCACGCCCGCGCGCGAGCCGCGCCCCTCGTGGACGCGCGGCGAGACGCGCACGGAGGACCTGGCCTGGTCGCAGTGGCGCGCGGCCGAGGCTCTGGCCGAGCGCGCCGGCATCCCCTCCGCGTACCGGCCCGAAGGACCCGCGAACGAGCGCGCGCAGGTTGCGCTCGTGCTCGAGCAGATCCTCTTCGGTGCCCGTCCTTCACCGCCGCCGTCGAGCCGATGAACAAGAGCGCGCTCCTGGGCCTGCTGATCACCGCCGCGATCGTGACCGCGGTGTTCCTGTTCGTGCGCAGCGAGCCGCGCAACGTGCCCGTGTCTCCGGTCGGCCCGCCCGCGGCGCACGCGACCGCGCCGGTCCCGCGCGACGCGAGCGTGACGACGCACCCCGACGCGCGCGTCACGTCGCCCGACGCTCCCGTCCAGCGCGAGACGCTGCCGGCTATGGCGGTGCGGAACGCGACGGACGGCTGGAGCGCCAGCGGCCGCGTGACCGCGCGGGCCGCGAACGCGGAGGGTGGAGCCCAGGACGCGCCCGTGGCCGGCGCGCACGTCGACCTGTGGCTCGTGCTGGCCGACGGCACGCGGACGCTCCTCGCGCGCACGCGCAGCGCGGCCGACGGCACCTTCGCGGCGTCGCTCGAGCCGATCGACGCCCTGGGCCCGTTGAGACTCTTGGCGGCGAGCCTGCTCGCGCGCGTGCACGCCGCGGGCTTCCAGCCGGGCGAGACGACCCGCGCGCTCGACGGTGGAACGGCACATCGCTCGATCGTGGCCGACGTGCGCCTGGTCGCGGGCCACGCGCTGCGCGGGCGCGCGGTCGACGCGGGCGGCCAGCCGGTTCCCGAGGCGCAGGCGTCGCTCTCGATCGCCGACGAGCGCGCCGGTCCCGCCGGACGCCAGCTGCTGGTCGAGGCCCAGGCCGATGCGAACGGCGCGTTCGCGCTCGGGTTCGCGTCGAAGGCCAGGGTCATGCTGCTCGTGCGCGCCGACGGCGTCGGCGTCCATTGGGCGGAGATCGACCTCGAGGCGCGCGACCACGACGCGGGCGACGTCGTGCTCTCCGGCGGCCCGCCTCTCGCGGGTCGCGCGAGCTACGTCGACGACGAGCCCGCGCCGCACATCGAGCTGTGGGCGATCGAGAACAGCACCGCGTTCAAGCCCGACGCCTTCGAGACGGTGGTGCGCCGCGCGCGCATCGTCGAGACGGAGAGCGGGCTCTCGTGGTCGAAGGCGCGCACGGACGCGGCCGGCCGGTTCGAGTTCCGCGGGCTGCGGCCTGACCACTACGCGATCCTGTCGGCCGATCCCGCGATCGTGCTCGAGCCGCGGCAGGGCCGCTGGGAACCGGGCCAGACGACCGTGCAGATCCAGGTGCAGACGCCGCTGCTCGTCGTGCGCGTGACGGATGCGGCCGGCGCGCCGGCGCCGGGGGCGGTGGTCGAAGCCACGGATCTGGGCGTCGACGCCGACGGGTCGTTCATCGCCGGCAGCACGCGGCGCGCCGTCGCGCGCGGCGCGAACGCCGCGGTGACGTTCAGCGCGGACCCCGAGACGCCCGTGGCCTTGCGCGCGCGCGCGCGCGGGGCGCAGAGCGAGGAACGCGTTGTGTACTTCGGGCAGGGCACCCTGCACCTCGAGCACGTGCTCGTGCTCGCGCCGCGCGGTGCCGAGGGCCGCGTGCGTTTGGTCCTGGCGGATACCGTGAGCGGCGAAGTCACGTTCCGCGCGGCCATCGCGTCCGTCGCCACCGGGCAGCGCGACGAGGACGTGGGGCTGCTCGAGGCGAGCGCCGACGGGCTCGTCAGCGGCGTGCCGCCCGGCGAGCACAGCCTGGAGGTCGACTTCGGCGGCACCGGCGGCACCTGGTTCTTCCCCTGGCGCTCGCCCGATCCCGTGCGCGTCACGTCGGGCGAGGAGACGCGCGTCCTGGTCGTGCCCGAGATCGGCGCGCGGCTGGCCGTCGCCGCGTCGTCGAGCGGGCCGCCCCCGCCCGGCCTGGGCGATCCGGCCGCCAGCCCGGCCGCGGCGGCGCTGCAGCGCGACCGGTTCGGCGTGCGCGTGACGATCACGCCGGCAGAAGGCGGGTCGGAGCGCGCGTTGCCGCTGCGCGTCGGCGGCGCGGACGTCGTCGCGCTGCTGCCCGGCGAGGTGGCGGAGGTCGACGTGCTGCTGCCACCGGGCGACTACGTCCTGGGCACCGGCGGCACGCGCTGGATGCACGTCAAGACGCCGGTGCGGCTCGTCGCCGGACGACGGCTCGAAGCGCACGTCGACGTGCGCGCACGCTAGCTACGGCACGCGCGTCCAGCGCTTCCCGTCCCACTGCCACGTGTCGTCGAGGTCGCCGTCCGGCCAGCCCTTCCGCCCGCCGAAGAGCACGACCCGGTCGCGGGCCTTGTCGTAGGCCAGGTATCCCATCGCGCGGGCTTCCGGACCGTCGTCCGCGAGCTTTTGCCACGCGCGGCCGTCGAACGACCACGTGTCGTTCCGGAATCCGTTCGCGTCGGACCCGCCGAAGACGACGACCGCACCGCGCTTCGAGTCGTACGCCGCGCCCGACCCCATGCGCGCCGAGGGCGCGTCGACGTCGACGCGCGCCCAGCGCGTCCCGTCCCATTCCCACGTGTCGCCCAGCAGGGGTGGTTGCTGCGCGCCGGGGGCCGGGATCCCCATGCCGCCGAACACGACCGTGCGACGGCGCCGGGTGTCGTGCACCATGACGTGCGCCTGGCGCGCAGGCGGACCGTCGGTCGCGACCTTCTTCCAGCTCGTGCTGTCGTACTCCCAGGTGTCGCCGTGCGCCTGGCCTTGCCCGGCGGAGCCTCCGAAGGCGACGAACCGGTCGCGTGCGACGTCGTAGACGAAGCCCGGCTCGGCCGCCGCGATCTCGGGGTGCTTGCCCAACGGCTTCCACGCCTTGGCCTCGAGCCGTCGCAGATCCCCCACCGGCGAGCCGTCGAAGCCGCCGAACGAAAGCACCTGCTTGCGCTTCGTGTCGTAGGCCAGCTGCTGGCCGGACAGGGCTTGCCCGGCCGGCGCGAGCGCCGTCCAGCGCGTGCCGTCGAAGGCCCAGACGTCGTCGAAGAACTCGAAGCGACTGCCCTCGTCGCGGGGCGTGCTGCCACCCGTCAACAGGACGCGCTTGCTCGCCTCGTCGTACACGAGCGCGTGGTGCGCGCGCTTGGGCGGCGCGCTCGTGCGCGGAGTCGGCGTGGCCGGAACGTCCGCACTCGCGGCGAGGACGAACGCGAGTGCAGGCAGGATCATGCGATGCGGGGCGGGCGCATCCGCGCCTCACGGAACCGGTTGTATCCGCCGACGATCCGTGCGTGACTGCGCAGCGTGTAGCTGTTCGGTCACTTTCCTCGACGACCCGGGAGATACCGAGCGAGGCGTGCCGCTCGTCGCGACACGCCCCGCACGACCCGACGACCGAATCCGTCAGGAGGTGGAGACAGGTCCATCCACGTTCACGGGATCCAAGTCACCTCGACGGCGTTCGTCAGGTTGAAGGTGCTCGGCGTGCAGAAGCCCGGATCGGCGTTGCGGTACCAGCACTGGTAGGTGCGGATGCAGCCACCCATGCCGACGAGGCCCTTGAGCGAGACCGGCAGGTCCCCGGTCGCCGGGTACTGCGAGGCGTTGCCCACGTTCATCTTCGTGCCCAGGCGGACGATCTGCCCGCCCGCGCAGCGCAGGCCGTCGCCGAAGACCACGCCCGCGCCACCGACCAGGCGCGTCGTGCCCTGGAAGTACAAGGCCGAGGAGTTGGGCATCCCGGTGCCGGCGAGGACGAGCGTGTCCGCGCTCACGCTCGGGTTCCCGGAACCCGCCAGGTTCCCGCCCGCCGCGTTGATCGAGCTCGGGCAGCCGTTGCCCGCCGCGCCGATGTTGCCGCACGGGCAGTTGCCGCTGTCGCCGAAGCAGTAGGGCGTCGGCGCCGTCGGCGCGACGACCGTGAACTGGAACCACATGATCTCGTAGCGCTCGGTCCGCGTGGCGGCCACCGGCGTCGTCGTGACGCCGTCGCTGATGCTGAAGCTGACGTTCAGCGGCACCGTCGTGGCAACCGGCCCGGTCACGATCGAGTTCGGGAAGTCGACGACGTTGCCCGTCTGGAAGTCGTTGGGGGCCGCCGGCAGGTTGTTGCCGAGCTGGTAGATCGACATCGCCACGAAGTACGTGCCCGGCGTGTAGACCTCCACGAGCGTCGACTCGAAGTTCGTTCCGGCGCCCGGGAACCCCGGCGGCGTGTCGTCGTTGCCGAAGTCCGGGATCGCGTTCAGGTTCGCGTCGTAGACCCACAGCTCCGTGTCGGTCGTGTGGCCCTGGCCTTCGGCCGTGATCGTGATCGTGCCCGCGTTGAACGTGCCCGCGACCGCGATCGGCGCGATGGGGAGGGTCTCCATCGTCACGGTGTAGGGCATCGTCGTGCCGGCCGCGCCCGTGACGCGGTAGTAGATCTCCTCGGCCTTGCCGAAGCCGTACCACTCGTTGTGACGAGGCGGCGTCGTCGCCGCCGCGGAAGTCTGCATGACGATGTCCGTGCCCGGGTTGATGACGCCGGCCGCCTGGCTCAGCCCGCGGATCGTGCCGACGTGGAGCGCGGTGCCCGCGGTCGTGATCACCAGCCGGTGGCGGTAGATGCACTGCGGCAGCGCGCAGGTCTGGACGCGGAAGGTGTCCGCCGTCGTGACCGCCGAGTTGCCGGCTCCGGTCCCCGTGCCGGTCGTCGTGCCCGAAAGGAAGTCGCCTGCACGCATGCAGACCACGGGTGTGGCCTCGGCCTTGGGCCCGTTCGGCTCGACCTCGGGGAAGTTGGTCTGGGACGCCGCGCTCGGCGCAAACGGCACAAGGAGCGTGCAGAGCAACGTGGCGCGGACTGCGATCTGTGTCATGGCGAAAGCTCCGGATGAGACCGAGCCCGGGCCGGACAGAGGGAGGCGCCGTGAGGGTGGGCCGGGAAGATTGCGGCCCGGGGGGTCGATCTCGATTCTCCACCCGGCGCGGGGAACCGACAAGCTGCGGCCTCGCGCCGGCCCGAGGGCGCTCCGCGGCGGCGTCCTCTACACGCCGAGCACGGCGACGACGAGCAGCAGGAGGACGACGCGCCTCATGCGCTCGTCGGACGATCGGTCATGCCGCTGCCTTCCTCCCAGGACGCAGGATTGGGCCGGTTCGTTTGCCGGCGCGGTCGCGTGGAGGACGCGCGCCCTAGAAGGCAGCCGCCGATTGCGTCCCGGCCCCGCCGGCCGGCGCGTAGTCGATCTCGTACGGCGGCGCGGCGCCGCCCGGTCCCTGCAGGTAGTGCTCGAACCACTGCAGCATCCGCAGCGCGTAGTCCATCCGCGAAGCGCTCTTGCGGTTGCCGTGGCCTTCGCCCGGGTACAGCACGAGGCGCACCGGTGCTTGCCCGCGCAGCTTGAGGTGGCGGTACATCGAGCGCGACTGGCCCGGATCGACGCGCGGATCGTCCTTGCCGTGCAGGATGAGCAGCGGCGTCTTGCACTGCTCGGCGTAGGCGATCGGCGAGCGCTCGCGGAAGAAGTCCCACGCCTCCCACGGGCGCTTCAGCGCGTGGACGTAGTACTCCTCGTTCGGGATGTCGGTCGTGCCGAGCTTCGAGACCTTGTCGCTGATGCCGACGAACATGACGCCGGCCGCGAACCGGTCGGAGTAGCGCGTCGAGCACCAGGCCGTCGCGTACCCGCCGTACGAACCGCCGGTGATGCCGACCTTGGAGCGGTCGACCAGGCCCGAGGCGACGAGTGAGTCGACCGCGTCGACCAGGTCGTCGAACTCCTTGCCGGCCGCGTCGCCCTGCCCGAGCTTGCTGAACGCGACGCCGCGGCCCGTGCTGCCGCGGTAGTTGGGGTAGAAGACGGCGAAGCCGCGCGCGGCCGCGATCTGGCCCGGACGGCTGTAGTTGGTCGCCCAGCCGTTCGATTCGTGCGCTTCGGGGCCGCCGTGGACCGACAGGATCAGCGGGTAGCGCTGGCCGGCCCGCTCGCCGATCGGGCGCACGAGCACGCCCTCCAGGTCGAGGCCGTCGCGCGCCTTCCAGCGCACGACTTCCTGCTTCCCGAAGGTCATGTCCTCGAGGCTCGCGTTCGTCGTCGTGCGGCGCTTCGGCCCCGCATCGCCGTGGCTCATCGTGTAGAGCTCGGGCGGGTGCTCGGGCGTGTGCGCGACGAACGCGGCGTGCTGGCCGTCCTTCGAGAGGGACACGGAGGTCAGGATCGCCGTGCCGGTCGGGACGAGGACCTTGATGTCCGGCTGCTCGACCTTGCGGTCGGGCAGCATTCGCGCGGCCCAGAACGGCACCTTCTCGAAGGACGATTCCGTGCCGCGGTGCAGCACGAGCATCGCGGTGTTCTCGTCCAGGAACGAGAAGGCGGCGCAGTCCGCCTCGACCGTTTCGGGCAGGGGCGAGATCGACAGCGGCAGCCTCTCGTCCAAGCCCGTGTTCCAGAGCATGAACCGACCGGCCGACGGATCGTGGACGTCCGCCGCGCAAATCGTCCCGATCCAGTGCGCGTCCGGGCTCCAGCCGATCGCGCCCAGCTTGCCCGGGTTCTCGATCTTCTGCAGGACCGTGCCGTCGCGCACGTCGACGACGCGCACGCGCGTCCGCATGTACTCGTCGTCAACGAGCGGCGTGGGCGCGACGGCCAGCGCGAGGCGATCGTCCTTGGGGCTCCACGCAACCTGGTGCACGTGGCCCTCGACCTCGAGCTGGCGCGGCTTCTCGGCGCCTTCGCGCGTCGACGCGATCCAGACGCGCGCGAAGGCCCCGTCCTCCTCGTAGACCTGCGGCTTGAAGCCCTTGTCCTCGCGCTCCTTGCGCGCCTTGGACACGGGCTGCGGCGCGACCAGCGCGACCTGCGTCCCGTCGCCCGAGAAGCTGAACGCGCTGATCGACGTGTCGAGCGACGCCAACTTGACCGATTCCCCGCCGTCGACACGGATCGTGTAGAGCGCGGTCTCCTTGTCGCCCTCGCGCTTCGCCAGGTAGGCGATCGACTTCCCGTCCGGCGTCCAGGCGATGCGCCCGACGCTCGACTTGCCCGTCACGAACTCGCGCGTGCGTCCGTCGGCCGTGTCGAGCACGTGCAGCTCGCTCCAGGGCGTGCCGTCCTCGTCCTTGCCGGCGATGCGCGGCACGTTCACCGTGTAGGCCACGTGCTTCGCGTCGGGCGACATCACCACGGCCGACACGCTGCGCAACGCTTCGACGGCTTGAGGCGTCCAAGCCGCGCGCGGGTCCTGCGGCTTCGTCTCGGTGGCGGTGGCGCGACTCGGCGCGAACGCGCAAGCCAGGAGGGACAGGATCGCGGCGAGGGCGAATGTCTTCACGGGAATACCACGGTCGGCGTTGGGGGGGTGGCTGCCAGAAACAAGGGTGTCAGACACCTTACACCACCCTCGGACCGCGCCGCAGAGCCGCAGCGCGGCGAAGGTGGTGCATGGTGTCTGACACCGTTGTCTACGGGTAGATGCGGTTCATCATGCGCGGGAACGGGCTGGCTTCGCGCACGTGCTCGAGGCCGCAGATCCAGCCCACCGTGCGCTCGAGGCCCAGGCCGAAGCCGCCGTGTGGCACGGAGCCGTAGCGGCGCAGGTCGAGGTACCAGTTGAAGGCCTCCTCGGGCAGCTTGTGCTCGCGGATGCGGCCGAGCAGCGTCTCGAGGTCCTCCTCGCGCTGGCTGCCGCCGATGATCTCGCCCACGCCTTCGGGGCCGAGCACGTCGACGCACAGCGCTTTCGAGGGGTCGGCCGGGTCGCGCTTCATGTAGAAGGCCTTCACCTCGTGCGGATAACGGTGCACCATGACCGGCTTGTCGAACCGATTCGAGAGGATCGTCTCGTCGGGCGCGCCCAGGTCGTCGCCGTACCGATGCTGGCCCGGCGCCATCTCCTCGAGGATCGCGTGCGCCTCGTCGTAGGAGATGCGCGGGAACGGCGCGACGATGCCTTCGAGCTTCGTGACGTCGCGCTCGAGCACCGCGAGCTCGGCGCGGCGGCGCTCCAGCACGCTCTTCACGACGTAGCAGAGCAGGTCCTCGGCGTTCTGCATGACATCGTCGAGCTTCGCGAACGCGATCTCGGGCTCGAGCATCCAGAACTCGGTCAGGTGACGGCGCGTCTTGCTCTTCTCGGCCCGAAACGTGGGCCCGAAGCAGTACACCTTGCCGAACGCCATCGCCGTCGCCTCGGCGTAGAGCTGGCCCGACTGCGTCAAGTAGGCCTTCTCGTCGTCGAAGTAGTTCACTTCGAACAGCGTGCTGGTCCCCTCGCAGGCCGCGGGCGTGAAGATCGGCGAGTCGACGCAGATGAAGCCCTGCTCGTCATAGAAGCGCCGGATCGCCGTGATGATCGCGTCGCGGATGCGCATCACGGCCCACTGGCGCTTGCTGCGCAGCCACAGGTGGCGCTGCGACAGCAGGAAATCGGGCCCGTGCTCCTTGGGCGTGATCGGGAAGCCCTCGACGTCCTGGAGGACCTCGCCGCCCTTCACGGAGATCTCGAATCCGCCTGGCGCGCGCGGTTCGGCCTTGACGAGACCGGTGAGGATGAGGCTGGATTCCTGCCCCGCATGCCCGAGAGCCGCGAAAAGATCCGAGGGAACCTCGCCTTGGAAGGCCACGCACTGGACATAGCCCGTCCCGTCGCGCATCTGGACGAAGTGCAGCTTGCCCTTCGAGCTCTTGTGGTGGATCCAGCCGCGCAGCGTCACCTGCTGTCCGACGTGCTGTCCGAGCCGTTCGATCGTCGCGATGGGTGTCATGCGGAGGCGGGGTTGACGGATTCAGGGAAACGCGGAGTAGGCCGGCTGGAGCTCGACGGCGCCGACGAGGCCGCGCGCGACGCGCACGCGCCCCTTGCACAGCGCGCCGTCGCGCCGCGCTTCGACGATGGCCCAGCCGTCGCCTTCGGACCACGCGGCGATCTCGTCGGCCGGCGTGACGACCTGGATGCGCTCGTAACCGAGAGCGAGCAGGCGCGCCAGGATGCGGTCGCTCACGAAGCCGCCCGAACCGGGACCGCTCGTGAGCGCGGGCAGCGTCTGCGTCTCGCGCACGCGGCTCTCGGCCACGGCCAGGAGCCGCTCCTCGAGCCGCTTGAGCCCGTCGCGGATGTCGATAAGCGTGTGCTCGGTGCGGCGCAGGTCGAGGACCGCCTCGCGCTCGGCCAGCTTCGCCAGTGCGGCCTCGAGGTTCGGCAGCCGGTCGAGCGCGCCCAAACGCCGCTCGAGGCGTCGCAGGGCTGCGAGCAGCAGGAAGATCCCCACCGCGGCGGCGGCGGCCACGAAGAGCAGCGCCGCGGCTTGAAAGGTCCAGGTTTCGCTCACGGGCGGCATGAACGCGCAGCGTAACGGCCCGGGCGGCGCGTCTCCAACGCGCGGCACGGCGGAGACCGCCGAGCGGTCGGCCGCGGGCGGCTCGGCCGCTTCCGTGACCGGCTCAGCGTCTTCCGTGACCGGCTCAGCGTCTCCCGTGACCGGCTCAGGCCCGCCCGAGGAGTCGCGCCGGCTCGCGCGGCCCCTGATCGGCGGGGTGCTGTTCGGATTGGTCGTGTTGGCGGTGCTGGCCGGCTGGGCCGACCTGCGCGGCATGGGCGCCGCCCTGGCGCGCTTCCCGCTCCACCTGGCGGCGATCGCGTGCGCGCTCTCCTTCGCGAACTACGGGCTGCGCTTCCTGCGCTGGCAGCGCTACCTGCGCGTGCTCGGGATCGAGATCCCGGCCGGCACGTCGTTCCTCATCCATCTGGCCGGACTGGCCCTGACGATCTCGCCGGGCAAGATGGGCGAGGCGTTCAAGTCGTGGCTCGTGAAGCGCGTGCACGGCGCGCCCGTGCACGTGACGGCGCCGATCGTGGTGGCCGAGCGCTTCACGGACCTCTTGGCGTTCCTCGTGCTGATCGCGCTGGGCGGGCTCGCGACCTCGCCCGAGCATGCCTGGATCTTCTGGGCCGTGCTGGCGGGCTGCGCCGTGCTGCTCGTGTTCGCGGTGTCGGCGCGCCTGCAGGACTGGTCGCTCGCGGTGCTGGCGCGTGTCCCCGTCGCGTCGCGCGCGGTCCCCAAGCTCGCGGCGTCGCTCACCAGCGTGCGCGCGCTGCTCGCGCCGCGCGAGCTCGTCCTGCCGACGCTCGTGGCGACCGCCGGCTGGGGGCTCGAGTGCGTCGGCTTCTGGCTCGTGGCCGACGCGTTCGCGCCCGGGGCGATCACCCTCCCCTACGCGACGTACACGTTCGCGCTGTCGGCCGTCGCCGGCGCGGTGCTCATCTTGTTTCCGGGCGGCCTCGGCCCGACCGAGGCGTCGATGAGCGCACTGCTCGCGCCGCGCTACGCCGCCGCCGGGCTCGCGGCCGACGCGGTGCGCGCGTCGGCCGCGTCGGCGACGCTCGTGATCCGGCTGTGCACGCTGTGGTTCGCGGTCTTGATCGGCGTGATCGCCGCGCTCGTGTTCCGCCGGCGGCACGGCGGCTGGAGCGCGTGAGCCGAGCGCGCTACGGCTTGCGCGCGAGTGCCACGATCTCGACGTGCGCGCCGGCCGGGAGGCCGGCGACGCCGACGACGGCGCGCGCGGGCCAGGGCTGCGGCACCTTCTCGGCGTAGACGCGGTTGAAGCGCTCGTAGAGCGCGATGTCGGACAGGTAGCACGTGACCTGCACGAGGTCGGCCAGCGTGCAGCCCGCGCGCCTCAGCTCGACCTCGACGGCGCCGATCGCCGTCGCCACCTCCTCCTCGAACTCGGCCTTCGTGGCGCCGAGCCGGCCGGCGACGAACACGAGATCACCGACCTCCACGAGCGCGGAATACGGACCCAGCGCACCCTTGGCCTCGTGGTGACGCGTGCGTCCGTCGTCGGCGGGCCGATCGGCGGCGGGCTCGCGCGGTGTGTTCGCGGAGCACGCGGTCAGGAACGCCACGGCGAGCATCGGGGCGGTGCGCATGCGCCAGAGCTTGCCGCAGCCCTTGCGTCCCGGCCAGCGGGGAAGGATTCTGGCAGGGCTGGAGCGCTGTCCGCGCGCCGGCACCGTTCCTCGTCCGCACCCGGAACCCCGCACTCCCATGCGCACGTCCGTGCTCGCTCGACTCGGCCGCCCCGGTCTCCTCCTGGCCAGCGCGCTGGCCGTCCTCGCACCCGCGCTCTGCGCCGACCACAAGGACGCGCGCCTGGGGTTCTCGATCCAGACGCCGCGCGACTGGAACGCGATCCCGCAGAAGGCGGACGAGCGCTGGCTCGTGGCCAACTACCAGGCGAAGAAGAGCTTCTTCTACACGGAGAAGGGCGGCTGGACGGCCGAGCACAAGCCCGACATGCAGATGATCGCGTTCGTCGCCGAGCAGGTGAAGGAGCTGGCCAAGGTCGAGAAGAAGAAAGACAAGAAGGGCAAGGAGTACTTCCTCGTCGAGTTCGACAGCCCCTACAAGGACTACAAGGACTACATGGCCCGCCGCTACTCGGGTGGCGGCTGGTTCGTCGAGAAGGAAGAGAAGACGAAGGTCGGCGACGTCGAAGCGACCGTGATCGAGATCCGCGTCGACAAGCTCTCGTACGACGGGCCGAAGCGCATCGTCACGTGGGTCTACCACGTGCCCGACGTCGACATTGCGGTCCAATTCGAATGCCTGGCCGACGCCTGGCCGAAGCTCCAGGCCGAAGTCAACCGCGCCTTCAAGTCGTTCAAGCTCATCCCACGTTCCGGAGAGTCGCTCGTGACCGATGTCGTCACGGGAACCAAGAAGCTCACCATCCTGGAAGCGGACGAGCTCACGCCCGAAGAGCGCAAGGGGTGGCGGCAGTCCGAAGAACAGGAATTCCACTCGCGCGCGCAGAAGAACCTGCCGAACGGCTGGAATTCCAAGCAAATGGGCCGCTTCCTGATGGTCTTCAGCTGTGACGAGAAGTTCGCGCGCAAGGTTGCCGAACAGGCCGAGGCCGTGTGGCAGTGGCTCGAGACGTCGTTTCCCTTCGTGGGCGACAAGGAGTACGTGCGCGCGCCGGTGATCCGCGTCTGCAAGAACGAAGAGGAGCTGAGGCAGTTCCAGAAGGCCAGCGCCTGGAGCTGGAGCAACCTCGAGATCGTCACGTGCCAGGATTACGGCGGCTCGACATCCTGGCGCCTCGGCAACGTGAACCAGGGCGTGCTGAGCGTCTGGTTCGGTGACCGCGACCGCGAGCTCTACATGGCCATGCCCGCCTGGCTCTCCAGCGGGCTCACCGAGGTCATCGCCCAGGCGCGCGTCGACAAGGGCAAGATCGAGTTCAAGCGCGATGACTGGAACCGCGATGACGTCCGTCAGATGGTCCGGGAGGGGCGCGCCAAGAAGCCGCGCGAGCTCATGATGCTCCGGACCTCGGATCTCTTCACGGGCTCGGCCGAGAACTTCTTCGACGTGCACTTCCAATCGCAGGCTTTCGTGACGTTCCTCGTCTCGGGCCCCGCGGCTAAGAACCAGAGGTCGAAGACGTTCCTCCAGGAGTACGTGAAGAGCCTGAAGTCCGTGCAGGTGGCGATGAAGGCGGCCGAGGACGCCAAGGGCGACAAGAAGGCGAAGAAGCCCACGACAGAGGAAGAAGAGGAGAAGTTCTTCCGCGCCAAGGCCGAGGGGTACAAGGCGCAGGAGTCGAGCATCATGGAGCAAGCCTTCCGCAAGGCGTTCGGCTCATGGACCGACAAGGACTGGGACCAGTTCGAGGACGTGTACTTCGAGACGATCGGGTGAACTGATGAGCGGGCTCTGCGCGTTCCTCCTCGCCGGCCTGCTCGGAGCCGGTAGCGACAGCCTGTGCCTCAAGGACGGCCGCGTCGTCGACGGCGTGCCCATGCAGCGGCGCGACGGTGCGGTCGTGCTGACGTACCAGAACGGCGAAGTGGTGGTCGCGGACGAGCTGATCCAGGACGCGATCCTGGCCGCGGACAGCGAGCGCCCGCCGGCCGACGCGGCCGAGGCCGAGCAGCGCAAGAACGGCATGGTCGTCTACGAGGGCCGATGGATCCCGGCCAAGAAGCGCGACGACATCGTCAAGAAGAGGATCGAGGACCGCCGCACGGCCGCGCAAGAGGCCAAGGCGCGCGTCGAGTGGCGCAACCGCGAGATCGTCGAGACGAAGGGCCTGCGCTTCGAGCACCAGCTGCCCGACCACCTGTTCACCGAGTACCGCGACGCGCTCGAGGCGTTCATGGCGACGTTCTCGAAGACGTGGAAGCTCGAGTCGCCGAAGGACCGCGCGAAGCTGCCGGTCAACATCTACATCGACCGCAAGAACTACCACCAGGTCGCCGGCGCGCCCCAGGGATCGCTGGCGTACTTCCGCTTCAAGATCCCCTACGACCTGAACTGCTACTACGACCGGCTCGACCCCGACTACGCGCGGCAGGTCGCTTACCACGAGTTCGTGCACTACCTGGAGAAGCTCGTCGACCTCCAGTTCGAGTACCCGCATTTCCCGAACGAGTCCGTGGCCGAGTACTACGGCGCCAGTCGCTGGGACCCGGCCACGCGCAAGTTCACGACGGGGCTCTTGCAGGAAGGCCGACTGTGGGAAATCCAGGCCGACATCGCGGCCGGCGAACGGGCCGAGCTCCACGCGATGATCGTCGACGAGGAGTCGTACCACCACTACACCTGGGGCTGGTCGCTCGTGCACTACCTGATGAACAACTCCAAGCTGAAGCCGCGCTTCGAGTCGTTCTTCCTCGCGCTGTCGAAGGGCAAGGGCGTGCGCCGGGATCCGGTCGGCTTCGACAACCTCATGACCTGCTCGGGCGAGGAGGTCTGGCGCGTGTTCCAGAGCGAGCTGGGCCTCAAGGACGCCGAGTCCGTGCGCAAGCTCGAGGTCGAGTGGCACGACTACGTCGACGATCTGATCGCGAAGAACACGAGCGTCTCGGGCAAGGAGAAGGCCGGCTACAAGGCCGTCGAGACGAACCGCCCCATACGCGCCAAGCGTTTCTTCAAGGAGGCGCTCGACGCCGGCAGCCGCAGCGCGCGCGTCGTCGTCGAGTACGCCGTCCTCCTTGGCATCGACGGCAAGAACAAGGAAGCGCTGGCGCTCTTCGACCGCGCGATCGCGATCGACCCGCTGAATGGCGCTTTCTACGGACGGAAGGGCCGCTTGCTCAAGGCGATGAAGACGGAGGCGGCCGAGGGCGAGCGCCTGATCAAGCTCGCCAAGGAGCTCGGCGGCGACGACGAGTGGATCGAGATCATCTTCGACGAGGACGGCAACGGAAAAGAAGACCCGCCGAAGGGCGGCGGCGGCAAGCCCGGCGGCGGTTGAGGTGGTCCGCTACGCCCGGCCCGTGCGCAGGAGCAGCGCGCCGAGCGCGAGCGCGGTCGCGAACGCGGCCAGGATCCAGTCGCGTGGCGCGTCCTCGCCCGTCCTCGGCGTCGCACGGGGCGGCACGCCGCGCGGCTCGCCCGCGGCCTGACGTTCGTCGAGCGGCACGACGCCCGGCGGAGGTCGGACGAACGCGTCGAGGAGCTTCGCCCACGAGACGGCGAACGCGGCCGGATCGCCGCTCGGCGTGCTCGTCGCGTTCCACGCCAGGTGGATGCGACCGACGCCGGCTGTGACGAGCGGCTCGCCGCCCGCGGAAAGCCACACTTCCAGGTCACCTTCTGAGTCTTGGATGGGCGCCGTGCCGTGCGCGACACCGAGGGCCGACCAGCCGTCGCGCCCGGCCTCGAGTTTGCGCTCTGGACCGTCCCCGCGCGCGGCGATGCGCAGCGCCGCGTTCGCCACGTCTCGCCCGTTCACCGCGAAACCGCGCGCAGCGGCCCAGGCGCGCAGCGCGCGGTCGAGCGGGCCGTCGAGAACGCCCTCGACCACGACGGGCCGCGGAGCGAACGCGCCGTCCAAGCGCAGCAGGTGCTCGCCTTCCCAGTCAAGGCGGTACGTGCGCTCGACCGCTACGGTCCCGGGCACGGCCGCGCCGCCCGCGGCGACGAAGCCGGCGTCGCGCGGCGGATCCGCGGGCGCGGTGTCCGTCACCCACAGTGTGCCGGGGACGTCCCAGGCCTCGAAGGGCGAGGTCGGGGGCGACGTCCGACGGAACCAGGCCTCAACGGGGTCTGCACGGAGCGTCAAGTCGTGCGGCGGCGCGATCCATCCGAGCTCGGCACCCGCGCGCGCGGCGAGATCGCGTGCCATCGCGACCGCGCGCTCGATGCGCGTCGTCCGCGCGGAAGACGCATCACCGAGCGGCAAGTGCATCGACGGGCTCGTGTCGAGCACGGCGGTCCAGCGCAGCGCGCGATTGCCCGTGCGCGGGCCGGCGACGGCGAGCGCGGCCAGCGCGCAGGCCAGCGCCGCGAGGAGGAGCGACAGCGGCATGCGGCGCGGCGTGCGCGGCAGGCCGCCGCCGCGTGACGCCGCGACCGATCGCCAGGGCTCGAGGTCGCTCGTCGCGCGGAGTTCCGCGCGCGGGCGGCGCACGGCGGCGAGCAGCATGACGACGGGGATCGCGAGCAGCCACAAGCCCCACGGTCGCTCCCACACGATCGCGAGGACGGGGCTCATGCCCTCAACATCCGCTCCAGCGCCACCTCGAACGGCTCGTCCGAGCTCGCGCGCGCGATCCGCGATCGGCGCAGAGCTAGAAAGTCGTGCAGACCGTCGTGAAGACGCGGGATGCC
>JANNQS010000063.1:0-23224 GCA_031400875.1 Planctomycetota bacterium
TCTCCGTGTTGCCGCGCGTCTCGCCGATGACCTCGACGTAGGTGGGCACGTCGCGCTGCAGGACCTCCGCCACCTTCACCTCGGGCGGAGGCGGCGGGGCGACCTTGACCTCCTCGTGGCAGGCCGCGAGGAGACACAGCACGGGGAGGAACGAACCGAGGGGGGACGGAGAGCGCATTCTGGTTCTCTTCTTCGGGTATCCGATGCCGGATCGCTTCCCATCGGGCTCCGGAGGGCCGGGCATCCTAACCGTGACCGATGCCAACCCATCGGACTCCGCCGGTGAACGGGTCGTGTCCTCTCGAGTTAAGGGTCGGAGCATGGCTCGGCCGGACTGCCGGTGGCGCAGGACGGTGGACGGCCCGCGCACCCGTCAGCGCATCGGTTTGGGGGTCTTCTTGGCCGGGGCCGGCGCGCCGGCCTTCTTGCCGGTGGCGGCTTCGTACGCCTCTCGATATCCGCGCGCGATGGCGCGCACGGCACGGCCGATGTCGTCGTAGACGTGATCGTCCAGGTTCGCGAACGAGATGCGCACCGACCAGTCCGGCGCGGCGAAGCCGCCGCCGTTGAGCAGCACGATGCCGTGCTCCTTCGCGAGCCGGAACACGATGTCGAGCGGGTGCACGTTCTTCTTCATCCACGCGACCACGTCCTCGCCCAGGTTCTTGCGGGCCCAGAACTCGAAGTCGATCAGGCCGTAGTAGTAGTCGAAGTGCTCGTTCGGGCTGAGCTCGAGGCCCAGCCCCTCGAGCGTCGCCTCGACCCGCTTCTTGACGATGCCGATGCAGGCCTTCTGGTAGTCCTTCTTCGTGTCCATCAGCTCGGCCAGCGAGAACAGCGTCATCATGACCTGCTGCGGCAGCGAAAGACCCGCGGTGTGATTCAGCGCGACGTCGCGGCTGTCCGCCACGATCCGGTCGATGAACGCGATCTTGCGGGGCTCGAGCGTCAGCGTTCCATAGCGCTTGTCGAGCAGCTTCTTGATTGCTTCGGGATGCTTCGCGATCCGCTCGTCGAAGATGTTGTCCTCGTGGAGCGCGATCGTGCCCAGGCGCCAGCCCGTACACCCGAAGTACTTGCTGTACGAGTAGACGCCGATGGTGTTCCTCGGGAACGCGCCCAAGAGCGAGCGGAAGCCCGGCACGAACGTGCCGTAGACGTCGTCGGTCAAGAGGATCAGGTCCGGCCGTTTCTTCAGCACGGCGCCGATCTTCTTGATCGTCTCGGTCGAGAGTGCGACGGCGAACGGGTTGCCCGGGTTGACGATGAAGAACGCCTTGATCTTCGGATCGAGCAGCTTCTCGAGCTCTTTGTCCGGGTATTGGAACCGGTGCTCCTGCTTGGCGTGGATCTCGACGAAGTGGAGGTCGTAGTCCTCCAGGTGAGCCATCTCGAGATACGGCGTGAAGATCGGCACGCCGAGCGCGATCGTGTCGCCCGGGTTCAGGATCCGGTTGCTCTTCAGCGACTTGAAGATGTAGCACATGGCGGCGGTGCCGCCCTCGACCGCGTAGATGTCGAACTTGCCCTTCGGGCGCGGGTTCCCGCACATCGCCCACTGCAGGTACTCGTGGACGATCTGCTCGTTGTGCACGAGCATGCGGTCCGGTACCGGGTAGTGGTCGCCGATGATGGAGTCGGTCAGTTCGTGCACGAACTTGTCCGCATCGAAGCCGAACTTCTTCACCGCCCACGGCATCGCTCTCTGCAGGAACTCCGCTCCCGGCATGTCGTCGTGCTTCGCCAGCCAGGTCTTCAATCGCGCAGCGACACCCTTCGCCTTGGGCATGCCGCCAACACCCGGCGGCAGGTCCATCACGCGCTTGCACTCGGTGACGGCGAACTGCCCGAGCAGGAAAAAGGCCTCGCGCGGCTCCGTCGCGACCCAGTTCGGGTTGCCGCGACCCGCGTTCAGGTACGAGATCGAGGAGTCCTCGGCGGTCTTCGTCGCCACCTTGGCGAGGAAGTCCTTGATCTCGAACGGGCCGAGCTTCTCGTACTGCTTGAGGTTCATTTTCGTCATTGGATCTCCTGATGAGCTGAGTCGATGCCAGCGGACGGCGCTCTACTTCCGTCGGTTCCTTCGAGGGGGGGCGGGACGATCCGCGCCTTCCGTCGGAAGGAAGGCGCGGGTCGGGTTCAAGTTGCGTCTCTCCTGCAGGAGAGGTGGATGTCAGGCCAGCAGCAGGATGAGGACCATGCCCCAGATCGTGAGCAGCGTGTTCCCGACGGCGTAGGTGACCGAGTAGCCCAGTGCCGGGACCTGACTCTTGGCCGCGTCGCAGACCAGCCCGAGCGAGGCCGTCGTCGTTCGAGCTCCGGAGACGATGCCGAGCAGCAGCGCGTCGTGGAACCGGAAGACGAACTTGCCGAGGAACATGCCGAGGATCAGAGGGACCGTGGTCGCCACAGCTCCCCAGAGGAACAGGTTCACACCCTGCGTCCGCAGGCCGTCGATGAAGCCCGGGCCGGCCGAGATGCCGACGATGGCGATGAAGATGTTGAGGCCGACGTTGTTCATGAACCAGACCGTCGGGGACGGGATGCGCCCGAAGGTCGGGCGGACCGAGCGCAGCCAGCCGAACACGAGCCCCGCGACGAGCGCGCCGCCGGCGGTCGACAACGTCAGCGGCACTCCACCCACCTTCAAGACCAGCGCGCCCACGAGAGCGCCCAGCGTGATCGCAGCGCCGATGAACGCCACGTCGCTGACGTCGGTCGGCCGGTCCGCGACGCCCAGCAGCTTGGTGGCCGCGTCGGTGTCCTGGGTGCGGCCGACGATGGTGAGGATGTCGCCGCGCTGGACCGTGGTGTTCGGCAGGAGCGGGATCGTGGTGGCGGTCGATCCACGGACGATCTTGCGCAGGAAGACGCCGCGCGCGCCGGGGAGCTTGCCCAGCTCGACGAGCGTCTTGCCGTCGACGGCCTTGTTGGTGACGTAGACGTCGACGCCTTCCACCGGCACGTTCAGCAGCTCGGGGTCCTCGACTTCCTGCGCGCCCTCGCCGATCGCCTTCACGAGCACTTCGCGCGCGCCGGCGACCGCCACGACGTCGCCCTCGTGGAGGACGGTGTCCGCGGTGGCATCCTCGATCTTCCCGCCGCGGCGTACGCGCAGGACGAAGATGCGAGCGTCGGGCACCAGCGCCTCGGCCTCGACGGCCCGCAGACCGTTGACCTTGCCACCCGGCTTCACGCGGAATGCGCGCACGACCCAGCGGTGCCAAGCCGAGCCGGCGCCACCCATCTCCTTGCCCGAGCCACCGCCCTGCTTCTCCTCGTAGTCCTTGCAGGCCTTGACGAGGTCGATGCGCAGCAACATCGGTCCGACGACCGCGATCACGATCGCCGATCCGACGGTGCCGAACATGTAGGTGACGGCGTAGGCGACCGGCATCGAGTCGATCAGCGCCTTGGCCGCCGCGGGATCCAGGCCCAGCTGGTTGATGGCGTCGGTCGAGAGGCCCATCGCGGCGGAGAGCGTCTGCGAGCCCGAGTAGAACCCCGATGCGTAGCCGAGGTCGTAGCCGACGTACTTCACGATCAGGACCGGGACGACCAAGCTGAACACGCACTGGACCACCGCGAAGAGCGCCTGCGGCAGTCCGTCCTTTGCGACGCCGCGGACGAACTGCGGCCCGACGCCATAGCCGACGGCGAACAGGAACATGAGGAAGACCGTCGCCTTGAGGGGCTGCGGGATGTTGATCCCGCCGATCTGTCCGATCAGTACGCCGGCCAGCAGCGTGGCGGTGACCGCCCCCAGGCCGATGCCCTTGAACTTGAACTTCCCGAAGTAGAACCCGATCCCCAGCGTCAGGAAGATCGCGATCTCCGGGTACTGACGCAGCGTGGTGAATAGCCAGTCGATCATGAACTGCTCCGATCGTCAGGGCGGCCGCAGATCAGCGTGCAACGCCCGTGGGGGGTCTTGGGGGCCGGGAGATCGATCGTCGGGATGTCGAAGGCAGGGCTCACCGAGACCCGGCCTTTCCCGCGCCGACCGGCTGGGCCGGCGTGACCGTCTTCTTGGATCCGCCGGACGCCGGCGCCGTCTCACCCAGTGCGGTCGGCTTGATGAGCTTGAGGCCCAGGCTCGCGTCGTAGCCGTGAATCTCCTTCACGTCGAGCTTGCGCATGAACTCGATCGTGTCGGCCTCGATGACCTGGCCCGGCACCATGATCGGGAAGCCCGGGGGATAGGGGATCACGAAGTGCGCCGAGACCATCGGCGGGCCGGACTTCAGGCGCGCGTCGATGTCGGGGCTCATCAGCTGGATGTGCTCGCAGCGCTCGGAGTTGTAGGCCATGTAGAACGCCGTCCGGATGTCGCCCTCGAGCGTCGTGCCCTTCGGATCCGTGCGGAAGCGGTCGTGGAACCGGCTGAAGTTCGGCAGGTCCGGCACGTCCTTCGTCAGCGACTTCACGCGCTTCTCGAACGTGGCGCGCGCGGGCTCGCCGCCGCTCTTCAAGCGCTCCTCGATGCCCTTGCTGATCTCGACCAGCACCTTGAGCAGGTTGGCGACGTCGCTGCGCGTGTTGTTGATGTTCGTCTGCAGCAGGATCGAGTTGCGCGACGTCTTGTTGAGCTGGATCTCGTACTCGGCCGCCAGCAGGCCCTTGAACTGCGTGCCGTCGAACCCGGCGGTGCCGCACACGAGCGTCAGGCGCGTGGGATCGAGCACGAACTCGTCCTCGCGGAAGGCGCGCAGGGCGTCGACCCAGCTGGCGCCCTCGGTGTAGCTCCCGAAGCCCGAAGGCCGGAATTCGGCCGGGATCATCTCGCTCGGGTCGAGCACGCGGAAGTACTTCGACACCAGCGGGTGGTGGTTGACCTCGCGCCGGATGTCGATCGCGTTCTGGATCGCGCCCATCACGAGCTCGTACCCCTCGAGCTCCATCTGCCTGCGCGCGACGTCCAGCGTCGCGATGATCTGCAGGTTCGGTGAGGTGGACGCGTGGGTGAACACGGCTTCCTTGAAGGCCTGCTCGTGCTTCTTGAAGTCCTCGTCGCCGACCAGGACCATCGACCCCTGCCGCAGCGAGGACATCGACTTGTGCGTCGAGTTGGTCTGGTAGTCGCGCAGCTTGGCCTTGCGCGGATCGGGCAGGAGGCGCGTCTCCAGGACGCGCTTGTCCTTGGGATCCAGGTCGGCGCCCAGCTTCTTCTCCTGGGCCAGGTACCGCTCGAGGTACGCCGGATCGGCGAAGGCCTCCTGCAGCGCCGCGCGTGCGCCCATCGCGGTGCGCGGGCGGTAGAACGGCGAGAAGCGCGCGAAGCCGAACCAGGCCTCGTCCCACAGGAAGACGAGGTCGGACTTGATCGCCAGGCATTCCTCCATGACGCGGCGCACGTCGTACACGTGTCCGTCGAACGTGCAGTTCGTCAGGGTGACGAGCTTCACCTTGTCGAGTCGTCCCGCCGCCTTGAGGTCGAGCAGCGCCTTCTTGACCGCGCGCAGCGGCACGGCGCCGTACATCGAGTACGCCACCAGCGGGAAGGCCTCGACGTAGTAGGGTTGCGCGCCCGCGAGGACCATGCCGTAGTGGTGCGACTTGTGGCAGTTGCGGTCGACGATCGCGATGTCGCCCGGCTCGAGCAGCGCCTGGTGCACCATCTTGTTCGACGTCGACGTGCCGTTCGTCACGAAGAACACGTGGTCGGCGCCGAAAGCGCGCGCGGCCGCGTCCTGTGCCTTCTTGATGTTGCCGGTCGGCTCGAGGAGGCTGTCGAGCCCGCCCGTCGTCGCCGACGATTCTGCCAGGAACAGCGTCGGGCCGTAGAACTCGCCCATGTCGCGGATCCAGTTCGAGCGGAAGATCGACTTGCCGCGCGCGATCGGCAGCGCGTGGAAGGTGCCGACCGGCTTCTGCGCGTACTTCTTGAGGTTGTCGAAGTAGGGCGTCTCGAAGCGCTCGGCCACGCCGGCGAGGATCGAGAGGTGGATCTCGAGCGGCTCCTCGACCTCGTAGAACACGCGCCGCAATCCCGCGGCGGCCGGATCCGAGATGATCTCGTCCAGCTTCTTGTCGGCCAGGAGGAACACGTCGAGCTCGGGCCGGATCTGCTTCACGGACTTGGCCAGGAGCAGCCCGTAGTCGCCCGCTGCGACCGTTTTCGGGTCGATGGAGAGACGCGAAGAGATCCAGCTCTTGAAGAGCGGCAGCTCGTTTGCCGACGCGAAGGGGAACCCGTCGTAGATGACGACGGACTCGAGGTTCACGTTGAGGATGACGGCGAGGAGCGCGTCCTCGAACGTGCCGACGATGACGGGCTCGTAGACGAAGTCGTCCTGCGGGCGGCGGAGCTTCTTGATCTGCTGGATCTGTGCGGGCCAGCGCGTGTGCGGCGTGGGCACGACGAACAGCGCCTCGAAGTACGGGCGCGTGGCCGACTCGCGCAGCGCGGTGGGCATGCTCCGCTCGGAGCCCGTGCCCTCCTCGTCGTTGTCCCAGTCGCCGGCTTCGCTGCGGTAGTTCCGCGACATGAGCGCGCTCGAGACGCGCTGCACGATGCGCACCGTGCCGTGGGCGTCGCCCGAGCTCACGCGCTCCTCGAGCGACTTCAGCAGGCGCAGGCCGGGGAAGGCTTGCAGCGACTCGAACGGCCGGATCGTTTCGACCTGGCGAGCGCACTCGGCCTTGAGAGCCGCGGCGCCCGTACCCGTGGGCTTGGCGACCCAGGCCTGCGCGGCCTTGCCGAGATCGCGCCAGCGGTCGAGGCGCGCCGAGACGGCGGAGAAGAAGTGGTCGAGGGTCGGCGCGTTGTTGGAGTTCGAGCTCATGGTTTCGTCTTGCGGTCGAACGACCGCGTTCGGAGAAAGTGCTGGTCGGATGTGCGGAGAAGGAGTTCGGGGCGGAGCGCCTAGAGGTTGAAACGGATGGACATCTGCAAGCGGCTCGCGTCGCCGTCCCGTCCGTCGTTCGTGTCGTTCGTGCCGTACAGGTATTCGATGCCCGTCCAGGCGCGATCGGCGAACTGCCAGATGAGGTTGGCGGCGAAGTACTGCACCGCCTCGGACGCTTCCGGCGGGGTTCCCTCGGGAAGGTCGCCGGTGCCCCAGCTGTAGCAGAGGGTGCTGCGGTACTCCTCGGACCAGTGGTGCTGGTAGGACGCCAGCACGGCCGTCGTCTCGACGGCTTCGAGGTCGCCGTTCGCATCGGGAGCCGCGGTGATCCCGCCGCGATAACGACCCACGCCGTCACCGTAGGTGAGCTGCAGGATCAGGTTGTCCTTGCCCCAGGTCGTGAGCACCGACGAGAGGTTGACGCCCCAGAGGGGCACGCTGTCGGTCGAGCCGGCGTCGGGGTTGTAGCTCGCCATGCCGCCGAAGCCCGCGACCTGCACGTGTCCGCGGGAGTGGTTCCAGATGTAGTTCGCGGTCAGGTCCGGCAGCGTGTCCTCGACGCGGCCCGTGGTCGTGTCCACCCCGGTGATCGCCGAGGCCGGATCCTCGATGGAGAACGCGAACGAGTTGCCGCTGTCCAGCTTGCGCGTGTAGCGCGCCTGGGCCGTGCGGACCTGCGGGAACCCGATCGGCGACTCGAAGTCCAGCGTCTCGGGCATTCCGTTCTCGTCCATGAAGCTCGTCCACGTCTGCCCGGCGAGCAGCGGACCCATCGCGCCGTACGCATGGCGCAGGCGGAACGAGTTGCCGCTGCCCTTGAAGTCGCCTTCGACGAAGACCTTCAGCTCGTCCCCGGTCGAGGTCGGAGTGCGCATGTCCAGGTTCAGGCGCGTCTGGTTCGCCTGCAGGACCGTGTTCACCCCGTCGCTCCCGTCGGTCGGGATCGTCCGCGGGTCGAACGCCCCCGTCGAGTCGATCCGGTTGAAGTCGTGGATCAGGTCGAGCTTGACGTAGCCGCCGATCTTCAGCGTCGTCTCGCCCCACTTCCACTGCAGGCGTTCCGCCGGCGGTGCGGTGGCCGGCGGAGGAGGCGGAGCACCTGGCGGGGTGATCGGCTCCTGCGCGAACAGGCTCACGCTGGTAGCGAACAACGGAAGGACCGAACGCCACGAGGGGCGGAGGAGTCGATTCGTGGAGGCCGACGTTATACACGCCTCTCGATGCGTTCTCTGGGCCGAAGTGCGCAGAACCGACGGGATCGCGTGCGGGCTCGGAACCGCACGATCCAGGCGCAGAAAAGGCGTCTGCACGCAGCCGGCCGAGCTCCGTCTCAGCTCTGGGCGGGCGGCTCCTGGTACAGCGCGCTCGTGCGCCAGTTGAACTGGATGGCCAGCATGCGCACCACGAACACGGTGAGAATCGTCACGAGGGCGGACTGGTGCGGCGTGAGCGTGCTGAATCGCACGAGGCCCAGGTAGAGACACGCGCCACCGATCGCGACCAGGGCGTAGAACTGCCCGGGCTTGAAGAACAACGGTTCCTCGCGCACGAGCACGTCGCGCAACAGGCCGCCGCCGACCGCCGTGAGGGTGCCGCCGAGGATCGCCGCCGGCACGTTGAGCCCGGCATCGAGCGTGCGCTGCGTGCCGACGACCGCGAACGCGCCCAGGCCCACGGCGTCGATCAGCGCGATCGCCCGCCCGAGCCGGTCGACGTGGCGATGGAACATGTACGTCATCAGGGCGGAGAGGACGACGATTCCCAGGTAGCGCGGATCGGTCAGGAGGCTGGTCGGACCGCTCGAGAGGATCAGGCTGTCGCGGATCAGCCCGCCACCGCCGGCGGTGATCAAGGCCAGGAAGACGACGCCGATGACGTCGTAGCCGCGACGCAACGCGGCCAGCGCACCCGTCATGCCGAACGTGAAGTAGGCCAGCAGGCTGAACGAGAGCGGCAACTCGAACGCCGCCTGCGCGGGTTGGATCTCGATCAGCATGGATGGCGTTCTTCCTGCACTCTCACGATCTGTGCCGGCACGGCCGAGCGCCGCTCCCGACCTCTCCAGGCTACGAAGCGCGCGAGGCCGAGTCGCGCGACGCACCGCCACCGCAGAGGATCGTCACGGACGCGTGTCGGATCCAGCGCGTGGGCGTCGAGTCGGACCGAATGCTAGGCTGCGGCTTCCCCCCCCGGCGTCCGCCCGTCTGCACGGGCAGAGGGTCCTCCCATTCGCCCCTCCATCAACTGGCTGCTCGTCTGCGCTCCGCTCGCGTTCCTGCTCGAGCACAAGGGCGCCCCGGCACCGTGGATCTTCGCCTGCGCCGCGCTCGCGATCGTGCCGCTGGCGACGCTGATCGTCCACGCCACCGAGCAGATCGCGGCGCGCACGAACCCGTCGATCGGCGGCCTGCTGAACGCGACGTTCGGCAACCTGCCCGAGATCATCATCTCGGTCGCCGCTCTGCGCGCCGGCCTGAACGACATGGTGCGCGCGTCGCTGATCGGCGCGATGCTCGCAAACACGCTCCTCGCGCTCGGGCTCTCCTTCCTGCTGGGCGGTCGCAAGCGCCACGTGCAGGAGTTCAACCCGGCCGGGGCGCGGACGTACTCCTCCATGATGCTGCTGACGGCGCTGTGCCTGGCCGTGCCGGCCGCGTTCCACCGCTTCTTCAGCGATCAGCCCGAGAGCCCGGGCGGCAGCGGCCTGGACGTCGGCGTCGCGATCCTGCTGTTCGCCGTCTACGTCCTGTACCTCGTCTTCATGCTGCGCTCGCACCCCGAGTTCTTCGCGCGCGCCGGAGAGGCGACCCACTCCGAAGAAGAGCACTGGAGCACCACGCGCGCGGTGAGCACGCTCGTCCTGGCCTCGTTGGGCGCGGCCTGGACGAGCGAGATGCTCGTGGGCGCGGCGGAAGCGACCGGCAATGCTCTCGGGATGTCGGAGCAGTTCCTGGGCATCGTCGTCCTGGCGGTCCTGGGCGGCGCCGCGGAGCTCGGTGCGGCCGTCGCGATGGCGCGCAAGAACGAGATGGACCTCAGCGTCGGCATCGCGATGGGCAGCTCGATCCAGATCGGCCTCTTCGTCACGCCCGTGCTCGTGCTGGCCAGCGTCCTGGTCGCGGACGAGAGGCTGACCTTGTCGTTCACGCGGCTGGAGATCGGTGCTCTCGTGTGCAGCGTCCTCGTCGGCGTCGTCGTAGCCAGCGACGGTCGCGCCAACTGGTTCAAGGGCGTCCAGCTGCTGGCGCTGTACGGCGTGATCGCGGCCGTCCTCTACCTCCTCCCGAGCTGAAGCGCACATGACGTCGAAGAGCGGAGTCGTCCAAATCGAGACCGGTCGGATCCTCGATCCGCAGACGCGGTCGTCGGAGATCCTGTTCGGCCTGATCATGGTGTTGACGTTCACGGGCTCGCTCAGCGTGGCGACGTCGAGCCGCGAGGACGTGCAGGCCATGTTCATCGGAGCCCTGGGCTGCAACCTGGCCTGGGGCCTGATCGACGCCGTCATGTACGTGACTGCGATGCTCGTCGAGCGCGGACGGATGC
Organism: Planctomycetota bacterium; assembly: GCA_031400875.1. GTDB lineage: Bacteria > Planctomycetota > UBA1135 > UBA1135 > JAEUHZ01. Next base: position 10,395 of record JANNQS010000063.1, read on the forward strand.
TCGCGTTGGCGCGCGCCGTGCGCTCGAGCGCGCAGCCGGAGGAAGCGCGCGGCTTCGTTCTGTACGCGCTGCCCGACGGCTTCGCGTCTCTGATCGACACGGCGCAGCTCGACGCGATCGTCCAGCGCGTGCGGGCTCAGCCCGAGCCCGCCCGCTATCCGGGTCTGACCCTGCGCGACATCGGCGGAGCTGTAGGCGTCCTGCTCCTCGTCTTCTTCTCCACGCTGCCGGTCGTGCTGCCGTTCCTGTTCACCGAGGACACCTGGCGCGCGATGCGCTGGTCGAATGGGATCGCGCTCGTGATGTTGTTCTGGACCGCCTACATCCAGGCGCGCTGGGGCGGGCTGCGTCGCATCCCGTTCTCGCTGGTGATGGTCGCGCTGGGCGCGGTGCTCGTCGCGCTCACGATCGCGCTCGGCGGTTGAGGACGAGGCCCGTCGCCCGACCCCTGCTCGTCGCGATCAGCCTTCGAGCGCGCGCCGCAGGAATCCGCCGGCGCGCTCGAGCCGCGCGCGGGCGTCGTCGGCGTCCACGTTCGCTCGGCCCATCACCGCGGCGACCTTCACGCGGCCGTCCGCGGCGATCAAGAGCGACTCCGCCTTCTTGTGCGGGCAACCGACGATCCGCGCCACCATCGAGATGCCGCGCTCCCACAGCTTGCGGTTCTTGCGCACGTCCACGTCGACCATCAGATTCTGGTAGACCTTCCCGAGGCGGACCATCGAGAGCGTGGTGATCGTGTTCAGCACGAGCTTCGTCGCCGTCCCCGCCTTGAGGCGCGTGCTCCCCGCGAGCACTTCAGGGCCGGGAATCACGCGGATCGACACGTCGGCCTCATCCGCCGCTTGCTCACGCGGCACGCAAGCCAGGAATATCGTCGCTGCGCCGAAGGCCTTGGCTGCCGTGATCGCTCCGTGGACCCACGGCGTTGTGCCGCCGGCCGCGATTCCGAACACGACGTCGAGCGGGCCGATGCCGCGCGAGGCGATCTCCAGTGTCCCGTCGACGCTCGAGTCCTCCGCGCCCTCGATGGACTCGGACAGCGCGCGCTTGCCACCGGCGATCACGCCCTGGACGAGGGTCGGCGCAGTCTGGAACGTCGGCGGACACTCGGAGGCGTCGAGCACGCCCAACCGTCCACTCGTGCCCGCGCCGAAGTAGAACAGCCGGCCGCCGCGCGACAGGCGCTCGACGACCAGCTCGATCGCGCGCACGATCTCGGGCTTCGCCGCGGCGACCGCGGCGGCGACTCGCGCGTCCTCGGCGTTCATCACGTCGAACGCCTCGGCGACCGAGAGCTCGTCGAGGCGCTCGCTGGCCGGGTTCGGCCTCTCCGTCTCGAAGTGGTCGCGCGACGCGCTCATCCGGGCTCCTGCGTCGCGCGTTTGCGCGTGAAACGCTCGCCTGGCTGCCACATGCCCTGGCCCAGGCTCGCGCCGCCGTCGACGACCAGACACTCGCCGGTGACGTAGTCGCACGCGCCCGACATCAGGTACAGGCAGTGCCCCGCGACTTCCTCGCGCGTCGCGAATCGCCGCAGCGGGATGCGGTCGCGGATCGCGCGCTCGACCTCCGGATCGGGCCACAGGTTCTCGCGCGCGCCGTCGGATTGGAACGGCCCGGGCGCGACCGCGTTGACGCGGATCCCGTGGCGCGCCCACTCGACCGCCAGCGTGCGCGTCATCGCCAGCACGCCGGCCTTCGCGCTGGCCGAGTGCACGACGCCCGGCATGCCGGTCCAGGCGTACGTCGCGACGACGTTCAGGATGCGGCCGGAACCCTGCCGGATCATCGCGCGCCCGAACGCCTGCGAGCAGAAGAACGTGCCGTCGAGCACGATGCCGAGCACGGCGCGCCAGGCGTTGGCGCTCAAGCGCTCGGCCGGACACACGAAGTTGCCGGCCGCGTTGTTCACCAAGAGGTCGACGCGGCCGTGGCGCTCGACGACGCCCTCGGCGCAGGCGCGCACGAGCCGCTCTTCCCGCACGTCGAGCACTTCGGCCTCGACCCGCCAGCTCTTCTCGCGCGCCTCGTCGAGCAGCGCGGCGTGGTGTGCCGCGTTGCGTGACGCGATCACGACGCGCGCGCCCGAGCTCGCCAGCCCGCGGCTGATCTCGAGACCCAGCCCCGTGCCGCCGCCGGTGACGACGGCCACCTGGTCCTGGAACGCGCCCGGCGGGAGCCACTGCACGTCAGGATCCTACGGCGTGCGCGCGCGAAACCGGCGCGGTCATTTCGGCTCGCCACCGGGGTAGCCGAACTTCTCGATCTCCGCGCGGCGCTCGCGGTCGAACGCGGCGCTCTCGCTGGCCGACGCTGACGCGCGACGCGTCGTTTCGGCGCGCGCACGCAGGAGATCCCGCAGCTCCTGCGCCCGCTCGGCCCGCTGCGGCGCGAGGTCGCGCAGCTCGCGCGGGTCCGCCGCGAGGTCGAAGAACTGCGTGCGCGCGGCGCCGTCCGTCAGGAGCTTCTGCGCCGCGGTCGACCAGCTCTTCAGCTCGCGCGGGCCGTACAAGGTGGCCTCGGACAGGCACGGCCGCGCCGCGAGCCCCGGATCGGCGCGCGGCGCCGCGAACAGCGGCACGAGGCTCTGCCCGTCCAAGCCGGCCGGGACGGCGATGCCGGCCAGCTCGAGCACGGTAGGGAACACGTCGACCGTGCTCGTTCGCCGTGCGACTCGCAGCCCCGCCGGCACGAGACCCGGCGCGACGAACGCCAGCGGCACGTGCAGCGACTCCTCGTACAGCGCGTGGCCGTGCTCGAACGACCCGTGCTCCCAGAACTCCTCGCCGTGGTCGGAGTGGAACACGACGATCGTGCGGTCGAGCGCGCCACTCGCGCGCAGGCTGTCGAGGAACCGGCCGATCTGCGCGTCCGTGTAGGCGATCTCGCCATCGTAGAAATCGACCAGCAGGTCCTTCAGCGCCTGATCCGGATCCCGCGCGCGCACTTCCGCGATGCTCGGCGGCCAGCCTTCCACGGCAGCGAAATCCCGGCCGGCGAACTGCGCGCCGAAGGGCGGCGGGGGCGCGTACGGCGTGTGCGGATCCATCAAGTGCAGGAACAGGAACCAGGGCGCTCCGTCGCGCGACTCGACCCAGCGCGACGCGAGCTCCACGCCGGCCTCGGCCCGGTTCAAGTACTGCGCGAACTCGCCGAAACCGCGGTCGATCTCGATCTCCGGATCGAGGAACGGGTTCGACACGAACGCGGCCGTGGCGTAGCCCTGCGCCGCGAAGATCCCGGCCATCGTCGCGACGTCGCCGGCCAGCTTCTGGTAGTCGCCGTGGGCGTCGTCGCGGCCGTGACCGAACGCGGCCTCGCGCCGCGCCGAGAGGCCGGCGCGGTGGCGCGCGGGCTCGAGGCCCGTGAACAGCGTGCCGTAGGACGGCAGCGTCCAGGGCGACGTCGAGATCGCGCGCTCGAAGACGGCCCCGCGCGCGACCAGCGCGTCGACGTGCGGCGACGTCGGCCGCGCGTAGCCGTGGAAACCCATGTGGTCGGCGCGCAGCGTGTCGACCGACACGATCAGCACGTTGCGGCGCTCGCTCGCGCGCGGCGTCGCCAGGGGCACGGCGAAGAGCGGATGGGCGGTGGGCGGCGCTGCCACGTTCCCGACCAGCCGCGCCACGACCGCCAGCTCGGCGCGCTCCGACGGAGCGACGCGCGCGCGCGCCCGCACGTCGTGCCAGGCGTGCGACGTGGCGTAGAGCGAGCTCTCGGCCGTCGCGAGCAGCTCGTTGCGGCCGGGTGCGCGCAGCCGGAGCTCGAAGGTCGCGCGCACATCCTCGCCCCCCGGCGGCAGGGAACCGGTCGCGAACGCCGCGCTCACGGTCAGATCGCCGGAAACCGCAATCGGAAACGTCATGACCCGATCCCACGCGCCGGCGTGAGCGTCGCGCGTCTCCTGCACGACCCACGTGCCGTCCAGGTTCCAACGCGGTCGCTTGGGGTCCGCCAGGTCGCCCAGCGCGCGCTTGCCGTCGATGCGGATCGTCGTGCGCACCGGCGGCGGTCGCGGATCGGCCTCGTCGCGGCACGCGGCCAGAGAGAGCAGGGCGATCAGGACCGCGCAGCTGACGATCGGGGACACACGGCAATCCATGGCCGCCCGATTCTCCCGGTGAACAAGGGTGTCAGACACCTTTTCCCACCGACTTCGCTCGGGGGCCGACTGCGCACCCCTCGAGGACGGGAAAAGGTGTCTGACACCTCTGTCCACTCAGTCGTTCGGTCCGCGGATGTCGACCACGATCCCCTCGGGCAGCTCGCCGGTGTCGTTCGTGCGCAGCTCGCGCAGGAAATCGCGCAGCTCGCGACGATCGTGCTCGTCCAGCGGCGCCTCGATCCCGATCACCGTGCGTTCGACGCCATCCCGCTCGACGGGGCGCACGCTGACGACGAGCCCCGAGGACACCTTGGTGCGCAGGACGCGCAGGACGGGACCGGCCTCGTACCCGGGGCGCAGCTCAATCTCGGCGTAGAGCGTCGGGTCCACGGGGGTCAGGCCGCGCGGCGCGTCGGGCCCCGCCGACTCCTTCCAGCGCAGCGAGAAGCGCTCGACGGGTCCGTGCCGCGCCCACTCGCCCGGGAGGTTGGCGACCACGACCGCGCCCGTGACCAGCACGCCGAAGGCGAAGATCACGAGCAGCGCGCAGCCGATCGCGCACCCCGCCGGCCCGCTGACCCGCGTGCGGCCGGGATCCGCCGCGCCGCGCAGGGCGAACCAGATCGCGACCGCGAGGATCGTGCACAGGAGCAGGAACGCGAGGATGACGAAGTAGTACATGGAGCGGGGGTGGCCGGAGAGGTGGGGGAGCCCGGGGAGGACGCTGCGCCTACGCCGCGCGCGACCGCGGATTCTCGCGCCGGCGGATGGCGACCCCCTCGGCCCGGACAGGCCGGGCCCGTAGAGTATTCGCCCCCGGACTCCGGCCGTGAGCGAGCCGGCCGGGGACCCGGACGAACCCATGGAACGCCTCTCCAGCTACGTGCTCGGCCGCTGGCATCCGGCCGCCGGCGACCTCACGACCCTCGTCGATCCCACTTCGGAGGCGGCACTGGCCTCGGTCGGGTCGGGCGGCATCGACTTCCGCGCCGTGCTCGACTTCGCGCGCACGCGCGGCGGTCCGGCGTTGCGGCGCATGACGTTCGCGGAGCGCGGCAAGCTCCTGGCGGCGATGGCCGGCGCGATCCACGGCCGTCGCGACGAGCTGATCGAGATCTCGATCCAGAGCGGCGGCACGACGCGCGGCGACGCGAAGTTCGACATCGACGGCGCGATCGGCACGCTCACGTACTACGCCGGGCTGGCCGAGAAGCTCGGCCCGAAGCCCTGGCTGCTCGACGGCGCCGGCGTGCAGCTCGGTCGCACGCCGCGCTTCTGGGGCCAGCACGTGCTCGTGCCGCGCTCGGGCGTGGCCGTGCACGTCAACGCCTTCAACTTCCCGGCCTGGGGCATGCTGGAGAAGGCCGCGTGCGCGTTGCTCGCGGGCGTCCCGGTGCTCGAAAAGCCGGGCACGCCGACGGCGCTGCTGGCCTGGCACATCGCGCAGACCCTGGTCGAGAAGGCCGGGTTGCCCGAGGGCGCGTACCAGATCGTCGTCGGCTCGCTGGGCGACGCGCTCGACCACCTCGGGCCGCAGGACGTGCTGGCTTTCACGGGCAGCTCGGCGACGGGCGCCAAGCTGCGCGGACACGCGCAGGTCGTGCGCCACAACGTGCGCGTGAACATCGAGGCCGACTCGCTCAACGCGGCCGTGCTGGCGCCGGACGTCGACCCGGGCTCGGAGACGTTCGGTCTGTTCCTGAACAATGTCGTGCTCGACATGACGCAGAAAACAGGCCAGAAGTGCACCGCCGTGCGCCGTATCCTGGTGCCGACCGACCGCGTGGCGCAGGTGCGCGACGAGCTCGTCGCGCAGCTCGCGCGCATCGTCGTGGGCGACCCGGCCGACAAGAGCACGCGCATGGGGCCGCTCGCGTCGCGGTCTCAGATGGAGGAAGTGCGCGCCGGGATCGAGCGCCTGGCGAAGGCTGGCACGATCGCCTGCGGTGGCACGCAGCCCGTGCGCGCCAAGGGTTTCTTCGTCGCGCCCACGCTGATCGTGGCACGCGACGGGCGCGACCCGACGTTCCACCGCGAAGAGGTGTTCGGGCCGGTCGCCGTCGTGCTGCCGTACTCGGGCGACGCGCAGCAGGCGGCCGAAATCGTGAACCTGGGCGGCGGCGGGCTCGTGTGCAGCGCATACTCGAACGACACGGCCTGGAGTCATGCGTTCGCGCTGGCGGCCGCGCCCTGGCACGGCCGAGTGTGGCTCGCGAGCGACAAGATGGCCGAGCAAGCGCTCCCGCCCGGCATGGTCCTGCCGCAGATGGTCCACGGCGGCCCGGGACGCGCCGGCGGCGGCGAGGAGCTGGGCGCCGAGCGCGGCCTCGCGTTCTACCAGCAGCGCACCGCGCTGCAGGGCTTCCAGGGACAGCTGCAGTCGGGCTGGTGATCGTTCAACGCGTCGCGGGTGATCCGCCCGAGGCTTCGCGCTCGTCCCACCAGGCCAGCCAGCGCGCCGGATTCTCGGGCAGGTCGACGCCCGAGATCTTCGACATCGCGCGGCACAGGCTGCGGCGCTCCATCTCGGCGCTGACGACCGACGTCCCGCCGACGCGCACGTCGAGCAGCGTGGCATCCTCGACCACGTCGATGATCGGGTCGGCGATCGACGCGCCCTGCGCGATCTCGGGGTTGAAGTCCTTCACGTACGTGACCTGACGGCCGACGTAGAGGTGCGCGCGCGTACCGCCCGGGTGTCCGCTGCTCTGCATCGCGCTGAGCCTGGCGACGAGCGCGGGCAGCGCGATCGCCGAGCGCATCTCTCCGAGCGACGTCGCGGCCGCGGTGCGCAGGCGCGCGTCGCCCAGCTGGAGCGCGGCGGCGACGCGCAGCACCAGCGTGTCGTCCTGCGCGGCGCTCAACGCGCGCGCCGCCTCGGTGCGCACGCGCTCGGCCGGGTCGACGACGGCGCGGCGCACGAGCACGTCGGCCTGCGACGAGGGGTCGATCCTGCGCGCCGCGAACGCTGCGAATGCGCGCACGCTCGGTGACGGCGACGCGAGCCCGCGCGCGATCTCGGCCAGCGCGGCGTCGCGCGGCGCGGCCGCCAGGCGCACGGCCGCCAGCTCGCGCAGCGCCGGCTTCGCACGCGCGCCGAAGAGGACAAGGCGCGTTTCGGCCGAGCGTTCGGGATCGTCCGGCAGCGTCAGCGCGAGCGGCGCGTGCGCCACGAACTCGCGCGCGGCCGGCTGGTCGGGGTCGGCCGCGAGGACCGCGTCGATCTCGGCCACGGCTTCCTCGAGCAGGCCTTGCGACAGAGCCCAGCGCGCCACCTCGACACGGGCCACGTCGACGCGCGCCGGCTCGCGCGCGCCCGACGCGGGCCCTGTCGCCTCGCGCGCGCCGGCGCGCAGGCGGTCGAGCTCGCGCAGCACGTCGCGCTCGCGCACGGCGCGCGCGACCAGCGCGGCGGGCACGGCATCCCAGTCCTTCCCGTTGCGCACCTCGAAGCCCGCCGCGGTCTCGCGCGCGAGGCAGCGCCGCGCGCGCCCGTCCTCCAGGTGGAGGATCCAGCGCTCGGCCTTGGGCGGCGCCGCGGCCGGCTCCTGGAACGACGCCGTGACGAGCAGGAACGGGCCAGCGAGCAGACTCGGGAACAGGCTCTGGATCGGGTTCATCGTGGACGGTCGGGCCGTCGGGTTCAGCGCGGAGCCCCCTCGGGGTCCGCTTCCGTGCCCCCAGCGTTGCACGTCCCATTCCAACCTGCACCGGCCGGCAGCGCGATCCGCAGCGGTCCGTCGCGGCCGGTCGACCGCCAGGGGATGCCGCGGCGGTCCAGCTCGTCCGCGATGGGCGGCCGGGCCGGGCCGCTGACCCAGACCTCGGCCGGCCGGGTCGCGTCGAGCAGCAGACCCAGTCGCTCGACCTCGGACCCGTGGTGGGGGGCCAGGAGCAGCCTCAGGGGCCTCGCCGGCCCCCGCAGGTCGAGCCAGGCGCGCAACCCCTCGGCCTCGGCGTCGCCCGTCAGGACGATCTCGTCCGGGCCCCAGACGAGGTGCAGGGAGCGCGAGCCCTCGTTGCCGGGCATGTCGAGCCCGCGCTCGAGCCAGGCCTGGACATGACACGAGCCTTGCAGAGCGGGCAGCGCCGCCCGCCCCCGCACCACGTCCAGACGCGGGACGCTGTGCGCCAACCGCTCGGCCGCCTGTGCGGGGAGCGCACCGGCGCAGGCCGCCACGCGGTGCCGCGCGACCAGCCAGGGGATCGCCCCGTCGTGGTCGCTGTCGGCGTGGCTCACGACCACGCCGATCGTGCCGGCGTCGAGGGCGCGCAGGAGCGGACCCAGGGCCGCGCGCGCGACCTCCGTGCGGTCGCGCGAGCCGGCGTCGAAGACCCACGTGCCGAGGCCCGGCGCGCGCACGACGGCGCACGAGCCGGCGCCGACGTCGAGGGCGTGCACCTCGAGCTCGCGCGGCGCCGTGGTCCACGGCACGAGGAGGATCGCGCCCGCGCACGCGGCGAGACGTGCACTGCGACGGCGAGCGACGTCGCTGCGCAGCGTCAGCGCGGCGAACGCCAGGATCACGGCCGTCGCGAGCAGCGCCACGGGCCGGGGCGGCAGCGGCTCGGGCGTGCCGGGCAGCGCGTCGAACGCGTGCAAGGTCGCGAGCAGGATGCGCGCCGGCACGGCCAGAAGCGCGTCGGGCACGAGGGCCGGTGCGAGCGCGGCGAACCAGCCCGCGATGAGCAGCACGATCATCGGCGGTGCGATCGCGAGCGTCGCCAGCACGCCGACCGGCGACCACTCGCCCAGCCGGACCCACACGAACGGCAGCGTGGCGAGCACGGCCGCGATCGAGGCTGCGAGTGCCCCGGCCGCCGAGGCTCCCGCACGCGCTGACAAGGCCCGCAAGAACGGGGAACGCGGCCGGCCCAGCGCGTCGACCGCTTCCGGCCGCGCCGGCCGCAAGATGCGGCGCACCGGCGCGGTGCCGATCACGAGGCCCAGCGTCGCGGCGTAGGAGAGCTGCACCGAGAGCTGCGCGGCCGCGCGCGGGTGCAACGCGCACTCGAGCACGAGCGCCAGCGACCACAGCGAGAGTCCGTCGGCGCGCCGTGCCAGCAAGGCGCTGTGCGTCACGCCGCGCACGACGATCTCCGCGCTCCTCTGCGCCCGCACGAGCGGCGCGGCCCGTGCCAGCGCGCACGCGAGCGCCGCGCGCGCGACGGGCGGCCCCGCGCCGGTGAGCGGCACGTAGACCGCGATGCAGGTCGCGCGCGCGATCTCGCGCGCGAGCTGCGCGCGGCGCGCTCCCAGCGGCCGCGCCAGCCAGCCGACCGCCGCGGCCAGCGGCGCCAAGAGCAGCGCGGCGACGAGCACGACCTGCACGCCGCTGACCGCCAGCGCGTGGAACGTGCCGGTGCGCACGAAGAGATCCGGCACGTCCGGCGCGAGCAGGCCCAGATCGCCCAGCACGAGCGCCGCCGCCAGCGCGCGACCCTCGGGATCCGAGACGGCGCTGCCCAGGCGCTCGCGCAACGTCGCGCGCAGGCGCTCGAGCGCGCCGGCCGTGACTTGCGCCGCATCACGCCGCGCCGGTGCGAGGCGCACCAGCTCGTCGGGCTGGGCCTGGAAACGCTGCGCGTCCGAGCGCGGCGGCGGCGGCGCGACCGGACCGCGTGCGCGCGCCGCGACGGGCTGACCGCCGCGCAGCTCGACGAGCTCGTCCGCCGCCACGACGCCGGCCGGGACCTCGATCGCGAGGCGGCCCGGCTCGAGTCGCGCGCGCAGGGTCCCGTCGAGCTCGCGCTCGGGCGCGCAGCGCCCGACGGTGTCGGCCGGGCGCGCGGCCGCTGCGTGCGCGCGCCAGCCGCCCAACGCCGCGAGGAGGATGCACACCGCAGCCGTGCGCCCACGCCGGCCGGCGCTCCCGAACCCCGCGACGCCCAAAATGAGGCCCGACGCGAGCCCGGCGACGGCGATCGCGAGCCACGTCTCCGCGCCCACGCCGGGCAGCTCGGAGCCGGCCCAGCCGCCGGCCGCCAGCGCGAGCGCGCCTGCGAGGAGCGGCCGTGCCGGTGCGCGCGGTGTCTCCACATCCTGCTGACGAGCGGGGCCCGCGGCGGTTGCAGCTGAAGCCGACTCTTTCCACGCGCGGTCCGCGAGCGCATCCTCTCCGCTCTCCCGTGGCCGAAACCGTCTTCTTTCCCGGCACGTTCGATCCCGTGACCCTCGGGCACCTCGACCTCGTCGAGCGCGCGCTGCGCCTGTTCCCGCGCGTCGTCCTGGGCATCGCGCACAACCCGGACAAGCGCACGCTGTTCCCGCTCGAGGAGCGGCTCGAGCTCGCGCGCCGCGCGACGCGGCACCTGAAGGGCGTCGAGGTCGAGGCCGTCGAGGGTCTGGCCGTCGACGCCGCGCGGCGCTTCTCGGCCGGCGTCATCCTGCGCGGCGTGCGCGACGGATCCGACTTCGACTTCGAGGTCGCGATGGCGCGCACGAACGCCGAGCTCGCGCCCGGGACGGAGACGATCCTCCTGGCGCCCGCGCCGCGCTTCGCCCACGTGTCGAGCACGCTCGTGCGCCAGATCGCGACCGCCGGCGGCGACGCGTCGCGCTTCGTACCACCGGTCGTCGCCGAAGCCCTGCAGCGCTTTCGAAAGTCCTGAACGCATGTCGCAACGCAAGAAGATCTCGACCCCGCACGCGCCCGGCGCGATCGGACCCTACAGCCAGGCGATCGTCGCCGGCGGCTTCGTGCACTGCTCGGGCCAGGTCGCGCTCGATCCGAAGTCGGGCAAGATCGAGGTCGATGACGTGGCGAAGCAGGCCGAGCGCGCTCTCGAGAACCTGAAGGCCGTGCTGACCGCCGCCGGCACCGACATGACGAAGGTCGTGAAGTGCACGGTCTACCTCGTGAGCATGGGCGACTTCGCGGCCGTGAACGCCGTCTACGGGCGCTACTTCACGGGCGACGAGCCGCCGGCGCGCTCGACCGTCGCCGTCGCCGCGCTGCCGCGCGACGCCAAGGTCGAGATCGACTGCGTGGCGCTCGCGGGATGATCCGCGCATGAGCGAGCGGCCGGCCGGCCCGCGCACGCGCGCGCTCGAGATCCTGGCGCTGGCGGCCGTCGTCGCGTTCGCGTTCTGGATCCGCGCGCACGACATCACGGCGTTCCGCATCGGGCCGGACGACGGCAACTACCTGAATTCGGCGCGGATCCAGGAGATCTCGCGCGACGGGTCGCCGATCGACTGGGTCCGGGCCGACGTGGATTGGGTGCGCACGCTCGTGCGGCTCTACGACGAGCCGAACTCGACGTACCAGCACTCGTACCTGCACCAGCTCACGTCGCGCTGGCTGTACCGTCTCGGGTTCGGGGCGCTCGAGTCGTTGCGCTGGTCGAGTGCGCTGAGCGGGATGCTGACCGTGCTGATCGCCGCGTGGCTCGTGCGGCGCTTGTTGCCGACGCGACGCTGGCTGGCGGTGCTCGCGGCGGCCTTCGTGGCGCTCTCGCCGCTGCACGCGTTCCTGTCGCGCACGGGTTGGGGCCAGGCGGGCATGACCTGCTGGTACCTCGCGTTCCTCGTGTTCGCGCAGCGCGCGTTGATCGAGCGACCCGAGCCGGACGCGCGGACGCTGCGGCGCGCCGCGCTGGGGATGATCGCGACGTCGCTGCTCGCGTTCGGATGGCACGAGGGCGTCGCGCCGTACGTCGCCGGCACGGCGCTCGTCGCGTTGGCAGCGCGGTGGATCCGCGGCGAACCGTGGAGTGCGCACTCTGTCCTCGCGTCGCGCCGCACGTGGGCCTACGTCGCCGGCGCGTCGGTCGTCGGCGCGCTGACGCTGGCGCTCCTGCTCAGCCCGTTCGCGCGGGACGTCTGGTTCAATCCGCTGGGCCGCGCGCCGGAGGGCACGAGCTTGCTCCAGCTGAAGGGTCTCACGCTCCAGAATCTGTTCGTCCAGCAGCGCCCGGACCTGTTGATCACATGGCCGATGCTCGCGCTGGCGCTGGCCGGAGCCATCTGGCTGCGACGCGCCGACCGCACGGCGTTCCGCTGGCTCGCCGCGAACCTGATCGCCGGCCCGACGCTGCTGTTCCTCTTCTTCGGCGACGCCTGGCTCTTGCGCGCGCACATGCCGAGCCTCGTGCTGCTGCTCGTGTTCGCCGCCTGCGGCGTCGCCTGGGTCATCGACCGCCTCGGCCACGCCGCCGGCGTCGTGGTCGGCTGCACCGTGCTGGCGCTGACGGCGGCGACGACCTGGTCGAGCCTGTTCGGCCGCCATCTCGGCCCCCTGTTCCTGCAGAAGCTCTACGACCAGACGAACCAGCTCGACCACCGCCACGTCGACGAAGCGCTCTACGACTTGCTGCTGCGCGAGATCCGACCCGGCGACGCGGTCGGCGTGTGGTCCGACAAAGCCTGCGTCTTCCGCCTGCTCGACCGCGGCATCGTCGCGCGCGAGGACTACATGGAGGGCCGCCCGCCCGAGACCTGGCCCCGCTGGGTCGTCGGCGTCCCCGCCGGCCGCGACGGCTTCGAACGCTCGCCTTTCTTCGACGCCCAAGGCGGCCCGTACCACCTGCGCGCCAAGGACAACGTCGGCCGGCACGCGCTCTACGAACGGTAGACAACGGTGTCAGATGGGATGAGAAGGCCGGCCTCCACGCGAGGTCGCTGAGCGCCTCAGTGGTAGAGGAGGGAGGTCGTTGAACCACCCCAAAACCACAAGGAGGCCAGCCATGACTCATCCTACATCCTCGACCGTCTCGATCC
>JANNQS010000064.1:0-100197 GCA_031400875.1 Planctomycetota bacterium
GCCGGATCGAGGTCGGCACGCACGAGGAGCTGCTGGCGCGCCAGGGCGACTACGCCCGGCTCCACGCCGCGTGAACATCGGTGACAGACACCTTGCCCTCGGGACAAGGTGTCTGACACCGATGTTCCGCTCAGCGCGTCGACTGCTGGTGGGCCTCGACGAACCACAGGAACTTGTCCGTGGTCTTCGAGATGCCCGTGAACAGGTCGGCCGTGTCGGCGTCGCCCAGCTCGTCGGACGTGTCGATCGCGTCGCGCACGGACTCGCCGAACGCGGCCAGAGCGGAGGCCAGCGCCTCGACGTGGTCGGCGCCGGCCGAGATGTCGGTCGGGTAGGGCTTGAGGCCCGTCGTCGCGCCGACCGCCTGCACGGTCCCGAGCGCCGTGCCGCCCAGCTGCACCGCGCGCTCGGCGATCTCGTCGTAGCCGGCCTCGACGGCGTCGGCGACCTGGTCGAACAGCTCGTGCAACGCGATGAACTGCGGGCCCTTCACGTTCCAGTGCGCCTGCTTGGCTTGCATCCGCAGATCGAGCGCGTCCGCCAGACGCGCGTTGAGCAGCGCGACGAGCTTCTCGCGGTCGGCCAACGGCAGGTCGTTCTTGGTCGTGTGCAGGCCGGTCTTGGCGGTCTTCGTCTTGGCGGTGGTGGCGGCGGTCTTCATCGTCATCTCCTCGGTCGGTTCACTCGGGTCTGAACTCCAAGTGTAGTCGCCCGGGGCTCGCGCAAGCATCGGAACGGCCCATCGGCGCGAGTGGCGCCGTCGATCGCCCGCGTCTCGCTTCCACGTCTGCAGGCAGAGATCGCGCGCCGCGGTGCCGGCGGGCAGGGCCGGCAGCGCGTACGACACGTCCAGCACGCCCGAGGCCGGGATCGTGCCCAGGATCATCGCGAGAGCTGGGCTGCGCAGTGTCGGGATCGGCGCGCCACGCCAGGACGGCATGACCGCGAAGCCTGTCGCGCGCGAACTGAAGAGGAACGCCTCTTCTCCCGGTTGACCGTGCACCGCGAGCGTCACGCGCGTGCTCTCGCGCGCGACGGTGGGGCCGACGAGCTCGACGCGTGTCACGTTGAACGTGTGCGCGTGGCCCGGCCCGCCGATGCGAACGCCCGGCGAGGCCGTCACGGGCGGCGGGCAGATCGGGCCGATGCCCGGTCTGGAAGAGCATGCCCGAGGTGAAGAGGCCCGACGTCGGGTGCCGGCCAGGAACGAGCGCGTGTCCCGTGTCTCGAGCCTCCGGAAGCAACCAAGGCCAGGTTCCGGAGCAGCGCTGATCCCACCCCTGCGCCGGACAAAGGGCGCGCAGCGCCGGACCGGCTATCCGTCGCGCGCCAGCAGGCAGACCGCCTGGACGGCGACCCCCGCGCCGCCGGCCAGGGCGCCCAGCCCTTCGAGCGACTTGCCCTTGACGTTCACCGACATGGCGTCGACGCCCATGATCTCGCCGATCCGCGCCCGCATCGCCGCGCGGTGCGGCGCGATCCGCGGACCCTCGGTCGCGATCACGACGTCGACGTTGCCGACGCGCCAGCCGGCGGCGCGCGCGCGCGCCACGCACTCGGTCAGGAGCGTCGCGCTGTCGGCGTCCTTCCAGCGCGGCTCGCTCCAGGGGAAGAGCGTCCCCAGGTCGTCGAGCCCGGCCGCGCCCAGCACCGCGTCGGCGATCGCGTGCAGCACGGCGTCGCCGTCGGAGTGGCCCAGCGGTCCCGTCGGATGCGGCAGCCGGATGCCGCCCAGCCGACACTCGCGCCCAGAGACGAGGCGGTGCACGTCGAAGCCGGTGCCGACACGCACGTTGAGAGTCGGTTTCATGCAGTGGACTCCTCGCGCACGCGCAGGATCGCCGCGAGCAGCAGCAGGTCCTGGGGCGTGGACAACTTCAGGTTCTCGGGTGTGCCGTGCACGAGCGGGATCGGCCCGACGTAGCGCTCGTGCAGCGCGGCCTCGTCGGTCGGCTGGAAGCCGTCGGCGCGAGCGCGCTCGGCCAGCTCGCGCAAGATCTCCAGACGGAAGACCTGCGGCGTCTGCGCGGCCCACAACCCTCTCCGGTCGAGCGTGCCCGTGGCGTGCTGGCCGTCGGGCGACGTCTTGATCGTGTCGACGACGGGCAGCGCGACGAGCGCCGCTCCGCGCTGCGCGGCCATCGCGAGGGCGGCTTCGACAACCGCGCGCGGAACGAGCGGGCGGGCCGCGTCGTGCACGGCGACCAGCTCGCAAGACGGATCGCAGGCGTCGAGGCCGGCGCGCACCGAGTCGGGCCGCTCGTCGCCGCCGGCCACGATCGCGCGCACCTTGCGCAGAGCCGGCGAGCTCGCTGCCAGCGCCCGCAGGCGCTCGAGGTCGTCGGCGTGACCCACGACGACGATCTCGCGCACGGCCGGGATCGCGCCGAACACGGCCGCGGCGTGCTCGATCACCGTGCGGCCGCGCAGCACGAGGAACGGCTTGCGCACCCCCTCGGCCGCGCCCATGCGCGTCGACCGGCCGGCGGCGACAAGCACGACCGAGGTCGCGGGCAAGGTTGTGATGGCGGCGGTCATGGCGCGCGCTCTTCCGCGCGGTGCGGGCAGAGCGTAGGGTCCGGGCGCAGCGCTCGGTAGCGCCAGCGTCCATGACTGTGCCCGTGCACACGAAGCCCCAGCGCGAAGAGCCGCGCTGTATCGTGCTCGGGATCGACCCCGGCACGCGCGTCGTCGGCTACGGGGCGCTGGTCGACGGGCCGCGCGGACCCCGGCTCTACGCGGCCGGAGTCCTGCGCGGCGCGCGCGACGCGAACGTTCCGGCCCGGCTGGCGCAGATCCGGCGCGACCTGGACGAGCTCATCGCGAAGCTGACGCCGACGGTCGTCGTGGTCGAGCTGGCGTTCATGGCCCGCAACGTCCAATCGGCCTTCCGCATGGGCGAAGGCCGCGGCGTCGTGCTGGCCTGTGCGGCGGCGGTGGGGGCCGAAGTCGTGCAGCTCGCGCCGGCCGTGGCCAAGAAGGCTCTCGTGGGGCACGGCGCCGCGGACAAGACGCAGGTCGCGCGCATGGTCGCGCGCGTGCTGGGCGTGGCCGAGATCGACCTGCCCCTGGATGCGACCGACGCGCTGGCGCTGGCGCTGGCGCACCTGCAGCGACGGCGGCTCGACCTGTTGACCTCGTCAGCGCGCCGCAGCGCGGCGCCCGGCGCCCCGATCCGGACGGGCAAGAGTGGGCGGGGGTGAGCGTTGCCCGTGCAGGCGGGGCGTCGACGCGGGCGGCGCGCGCGCGGCCCTCCGCGTCGAAGGCGCGCCGCGGGCCCTTCCCTCGCCGGACGCGGATTCGCATCCTGATCGCGTGATGCCGACGGAGCTCCCCGAGGACGAGCGCGGCTCGGCGGCGGATCTGGAGGCGGCCCTGCGCTGCGTGCTGGCCGGTTTCGTCGTGCGCGACGAGCACCTCGAGCTGGCGCCCGCGCCGGGTCTCGGTGCACAGCATGCACCGCCGCGCCGGGCCCAGATGGCCGGCGTCGACGGCGACGGGCGCGCCACGCTCGTGCTCCTGGTGGAGGGCGAGGAGGCGGTGCTGGCGGCGATCGACGCGCTCTCCTGGTCCAGCACGCACGTCGCGCTGCTCACGCGGCGGATCGGTTCGACGCCCGAGCTCGCGCCCTGCATCGTGCTGGTCGCCCCGCGTTTCGAAGCGCGCATCGTCGCGGCGCTGGAGACCCTGCGCGTGGCGGGCGTGCGCGTGTTCGAGACGCGCTCCGCGCGTAGCGCGCTCCGGGAGGACGGCGCGCACCGGGAGGACGGCGCGCACGGGGAGGACGACGCGCACGGGGAGGACAGCGCGCTCGTCGAGATCCTGGGCCCGCGCGCCGCCGCCGAGCCGCTCGTCGAGGGCGAGATCTGGACCGCGCCGCTCGAAGCCGGCGCGCGCGAGCTGGCGCAAGTCGCAGCACGCGGCCTGGACCGCATCGATCCGACCTTGCGCGGGACGCGCGGCGTGCGCGGGATCGTGTGGCGGCGCGATGGCGCGTCGCTGTGGACGCTGCGCGCGCGCGGCGACCGCCTCGAGGCCGAGGTGCAGGGCGCGCGCATCCCGATCGACGGGCCGGACGATGTCGAGCGCGTGCTCGAACGGGCGTTGCGCGCGGTGCTCGAGCTGCCCGAGGCGCGTGGGGGCGAAACGGGTCCTCGCGCGCGCCGAGCGGCGAGCGCGCTCATGCCGAGCGGCCCGCTGCTGTCCGAGGCCGAGCTGGCCGCGCTGCGCGGCCCCTAGCGACACGGTCGCGGGAGCGCCGAACGAGTAGAATTGCGACTCGGATGATGCGCAGCGAAACGACGGAGCTCGTCCGGAGCCTGGGTCGAGGCGATGAAGAGGACCGCGAGGCCCTGTTCCGCGCCCTCTACGACCAGCTGCGCGGAATCGCAGCGGCTCACCTCGGCCGGGATGCGCGGCGGCACACACTGCAGCCCACCGCCCTCGTGCACGAGGCTTGGACCCGGCTCGTCGACGCCGAGAGTCTGGACGCGGGCGACCGCCAGCGCTTCCTGATGACCTACGCCAAGGTGATCCGTCAGGTGCTCGTCGACCATGCGCGCGGCAAGGGACGGATCAAGCGCGGTGGCGCCGCCCGTCGCGTGACCCTGGTCGAGCCGGCGGCGGAGGCGGGAGCGGACGTGATCGACCTGCTCGCGCTCGACGGGGCCCTCGAGGAGTTGCGCGAGCTCGACGAGGAGCGGGCGAACCTCGTCGAGCTGCATTTCTTCGCCGGCATGACCCTCGAGGAGTCGGCGGCGGCGCTGGGGATCCCGGCGCGCACCGCCGACGTGCGCTGGCGGGCGACGCGGGCGTGGCTCCAGAAGCGCCTCAGCGGAACGTGACGGTCAACGCGCTGCTCAGGTTGTAGCCCGAGGGAACCGTGCAGGGGCTTCCGATCGAGTTGCGGTACCACGCCTGGAAGTGGCGCGTGTCGCTCGGCATCCAGTGTCCAGGCGCGGCAAGGTTCGGTCCCCAAGTGATGCGTCCGTTCGCGTCGGGGACGCCGATGCCGAGCCGCCTCACGGCCGGACCGCCGACACAACGCAGTCCGTCGCCGAACGTGACGCCCGCGCCGCCACCGGCTTGCGACGAGCCGCTGAATAGCAGGGCCGGCGCGCCGGGGAGGAAGTTCCAGCCGACGACTTGGAGGTCGTCGACGACAACGGCGGCCGTGCCGAAGCCGTCGAGCTGCGCTCCGCGGCTGGCGGAATTGCGGCAGCCTTGCTTGCGTTCACCGCCACTCGAGTTGCCGCACGGGCACGAGGTGCTTCCTGTCGCGCCGTCGCCGTAGCAGTAGGTCTCGAAGCGCTCGCTCGTGTGGAGCGAGAATACGTAGGCCGCTCCGGTGTCCACGACGCCGAGGACGTCCTGGTAGTGCGCACCGATGACGAGCGTGTCGCCATCGAGCGCGAGTCCGCTTCCGAAGTACTCGTAGTCGGCCCCGTCGTGGCAGATCAGGCGCTCCAGGCTCGAGAAGCTGCCGGTCGAGCGGTCGTAGATGCGGGCTGTTCCCGGAGCCAGCGAAGTTCCGAGGTTCTCGTTGTGCGAGCCGACGACGATCCGCGAGCCACGCACGTCGATGTCGAATCCGAACTGCGCGCCGGCCTGCTGTGGAATGGGCAACGTGACGTATTCGGAGTTGAACCAGCTCGTGTAGAGGGGCGGTAGGGGTTCGAAAACGTAGAAGGAACCGGCGTCGGTGGCGGGGCTGTCATCCAAGATCGCGGAAATGGCGACAACGGACCCGTCGATGCCGACGGAACGGCCGAACTGATCGTCCGCCTCCGCGTTCGGCGCTGTCATGTACCACTGGAGGCTCCACACGCCGCTCGCGCTGCGCACGAACACGGACGCGCTGCCTTGATCTGCGTGTGCCGAATCGTCCAGGCACGCGCCGACGACCGCTCGCGAGCCGTCGACGTCGACGCTGACTCCGAACTGGTCGCTCGTCGACGCCTCGAGCCCATTCGTGAGAAGCGCCTCCTGCGGAAACGCATCGTCCGTGAGGATGAGTGGCGTGCCATTGTCGTCCCGGCGGAAAACGTAGGCAGATCCCGCATCGACAGCTCCTGCCGGGAGGTCATCGAGGTAGGCACCGACGATGATCGACGTGCCGTCCAAGGCAACGTCGACGCCGAAGTTGACGCCCGCGGCGAGAGTCGGGGGTACCAGCCGTTGAAGCAGCTCCCAATTGCCGTTGTTGCGGACGAAGACGAATACCGAGCCCGAGTTCGCGCCTTGCGTCGTGTCGTCGCCGTGACAGCCCACGACGAGCGTGTCGGCCTCGAGAGCAATGGAGAATCCGAAGTAGTCCGCGCTCGCGGGGAGAGGGTTTTCGATGCGCTGCTCGAGCGACCACGTGTCGTCCGAGACGATCTGGGATGTGCCCGCGTCGTTCCTGCGGTAGACGTACACCGCGCCAGCATCCACCTGATCGAAGCCGGGCAGGTTTTCCCATGCCGCGCTGATGGCGATCACGTCCCCATCGATCGCGACTCCGTAGCCGAAGTAGGCATCCGGCTGCACGAACGAGCCTGGCGGCCCCACGGGCAGGAGCTTGGCGAGCTCGCCGGCGTAGTCGGCGTCTCCCTGGGCGCCAAGGGCGGGAGAGGAACCGAGGCTCAGGGTGGCGAGGAACAGGGTGCTGGCACGCAGGTGCATGGCGAGGGTGGCCTTCCGCGCCGGGCAGGCCTCCCCACTCGCACGCGCGAGGGCCGGGCCAGCCGTGCGCCCGCGGGCGTGCTCACGGCCACCCCCTGACGCGATGTTCCTGCGCCCGCGGCGCAGAAAAACCGGGAACTACTTCGAGTCCCTCGGCGGGGAAGGCAGCTCGGAGAGGTCGTTCCAGCCATACGTCTCGAAGGCCGGGACCTCCCCGGCGCGATGCGCACTCGTGTAGCTTTCGTCCGCGAACGCCCGCACGACTTCGCCCTCGGCGTCGATGACGTAGTTCAGTCCGGCGTTCGGGCCCGTCGCGCCCCTGGGCGATGCCGGCACCATCACGTGGACGTGGCGCCCTGGATCGAGATCGCCGGCACGTCCCGAGAGGGAGGCCTGCGCCCCGCCGAGAGTACCCACGTGCTCGGGTGGCCCGAGCCAGCGGTACCACGCGAGCGTCGGGTCCAGCACCTGCCCCGCGCGCGTCACCCAGTTGCCAGCGACGTGCCCGTCGCTCGGCACCAGCGCGAAGACCACGATGGGATAACTCGCCGGTGATCCCCGCAAGGAAGGACGGAGCTCGTCCCACGGCCGTTCGCTGAGGACGCCGGCGACCAGGAGCCGCTGCGCGCCAGCGAGCCACGCAGGCGTGTCGACGGCCCCGTCGTGCCAGGCGCGGTAGCGTTCGCGGCCTTCGAGATCGAACACGCGGATCGCCGTTGCCGAGTAGAGATTCTGCCGATGACAGAGCACGAGTTCCTCCCCCGGCAGGTCGGGGAGGATGTCGGCGACGAGCAGGCTGCTGGGCACGAACATGGATTCCGGCCGGTATCGTTCACCGGCCGGCAGCTCGAGCAGTGTGTCCTTCGAGCTCCAGGCCAGCCCGAAGGGGGGCTCGCTCCCGTACGCGCACAGCGTTCCCGCCGGACCCTCCGCGGCTGCGAACTCGCCATACGCGATGACGACGAGCGCGTCGCCTCGCGAACCCGCGGGCCGCTCGACGAAGCGAGCTGACACGATGCGGTGATCCTTGCCTGCGTCCCAGGAGTGGAGCACCTCGCCGTTGCGTGCGATCAGGTCGACGACGCGGCCTACCCCATCGATCGCGACGTGGTGCGGAGTGCGCGCGTAGCCCTCGACGGTGAACGCGGTCGCGACGCTCGTGGCGACGAGCAGCGCGCACGCCGCGGCGGTCGCCGCCACGGGATGCCGCGCGATCCAGCGCGCAAAACGCTCCCAGGAGCTCGGCGGTCGGGCCTCGATCGGCTCACCGGCGAGATGACGTCGCAAGTCGGCGGCGAGCGCCGACACCGAGCCGTAGCGCCGCTCGCGGTCGCGCTCCAGCGCCTTGAGGACGATCGTGTCGAGATCCCTGGGCACGTGCGCGCGATGGACGCTCGGAGCCGCGGGAGTTGCGGTTCGAACGACCTCGACAGCGCGAGCGAGCGAGAGTCCTTGGACGTCGAACGGCGGGCGCAGGGCGATCAGCTCGTACAGGATCGCGCCGAGTCCGTAGACGTCGGTGCGGGCGTCGATGGCAGCGTCGTCCCCGTCGAGCTGCTCGGGGCTCATGTACGTGATGGTCCCGAGCAATTCGCCCTGGAGCGTGTGCATCGTCGAACGAGCGACGTCCACCCGGACCGCCTTCGCGACGCCGAAGTCGATGAGCTTCGGCCGGCCGTCGCTCCCGACGAGCACGTTCGCGGGCTTCAGGTCGCGGTGGACGACGCCGCGTTGGTGTCCGTGCTCGACGGCCGCGCACACCTGCAGGAAGACCTCGAGCACGCCGTGCAAGCCCAAGCCGCGTGTGAACTCGTCGAGGGCGCGCGCGTCCTCGACGAGCTCCATCGCGAAGTAGGGGAGCTTGCGGCCTTCGCGAACGATCGTGCCGGCGCCGTAGACCCGGGCGATGTTCGGGTGATCCAGGCGGGCCAGCAGCTCGACCTCGTATTCGAAGCGGCGCAGGATCTCCTGCGTGGCCAGCGCGTGCCGCACCACCTTGATGGCGACGCGGCGGCAGGGGGGCTCTTGCCAGGCCTCGAACACGCGGCCCATCCCTCCGTGCGCGAGCTCACGGTCGATGCGGTAGCCGTCGAACGTCGCGCCGGACAGATCCTCATCCGCGTCGAGGTCCTGCGTGGGCAGGTTCCAGGCCGCGCGCGCGCGGGTCGCGAGGCTCGCGTCGACGTCGAGCAGGAGCGCGAGCTCGGCTCGGACAGCTGGATCGCGCACGGCCAGCTCCTCGAGCCGTAGCGCTCTCTCGGGCGCCGACAGCACCAGCATCTCCTCGAGGATCTCGAGCACGCGTCGCTGGAAGGAAGGGTCCACGACTCGTGCCCAGCCTACTCGGCCGCGGCGCGTACGCGCCGCCGGGGCGCGACTCGCGCCCCCAACAGGATCGGTTCCGTCAGTCCGCTCTGTGTCCCCCAAAGAGCCCGACTCCTCGCGTCCCTGTCGAAAAAGCACCGGGGGCAGCGCGTGTGCGCCACCCCCGGTGTCCAGAGCGCTCGCGCGCCCCCTTCAGCCCGCGATCAGGGGCTCAGGTCGCCGAACGGACCGTGCGGAACGAGGTCGCCGCGCGGGTTCTCGCCGATGCCGTAGGGCAGCGAAGCGAAAGCCGCGTCGTCGACGCGCACGACCAGGATCGCCGGACGCGCGATCTGCGCGGCCGAGGAGAACGCGATGGAGCCCCAGATGCGGATCCAGCCCGTCTCGTGCCCGGAGTAGGACTCGTTGGGGTTGTGGTTCGTCGAGAGCAGGAAGTCGTTCGTGAAGATGCCCGAGATGTCGCTCAGGTGGCGACGGTCCCAGCAGTCGAACGAGACCTGACCCGAGAAGACTTCTTCGTTGTCGTTGTAGGCCAGGTAGTTCGCGACCGCCGTGAACGACGGGCCGCCGGTCAGGTTGATCAGGATCAGGCTCGAGCCGATGCCGGCGATGAAGCGCGGGATGTGCAGCTCGTCGGCCGACACCGCGTACTCCAGGCCGTTCAGGTCACGGATGCCGTCGCTGTCGAGGTCCGTGTTCGAGCCTTGGGCGCCCGGCGCGCTGTAGACCACGGGCGGGAGGTCCGACGCGATGAGCGGGATGATGCCCAGGGCGATCGAATCCCCTTCGAGCCAGTTCCACACGATCGCCTGACCCGTCGTCGGGCTCTTGGCGAACACGTAGACGTAGCCACGGCTGGCGTTCGGGTTGTCGAGGCGCGTCAGCACCGTGAGCGTGTCGTTCGGCGTCAGGCGGCGCGTGCGGTTGAACTCGAGGCAGTCTTCCTGCTCGATGTAGACGAACTCGACGTCGACGGTGCCGGCCAGCAGATTGCCTTGCTGGTTCGTGTCGCTGTTCGTGTTCGTGACCGTGATGGCGTAGGCCGACAGGCGCGAGTTGTCGAAGACCGGGAACAGCAGCAGGCTGCCCGGCTTGTCGAGGCTGTTGGCGGCCGCTTGGGAACCCAGGCCGAACGCGGCGCCGGCGACGAGCAGAGCGAGGGAGAACTTGGAGATCATGGTTGCGACTCGTGTTGAGAGGCGAGGGAGGGGAAGAATCGGGGGGGCGAGCCCTTCGGTGGCGCGGAGGCACCCAATCGGGGTTGCGATCCGCGCGCGGACGGGCGTGAGCGAACAGCCACAGAGTATTCTTTTCCTAGGAATGCGCAATAGCGGGCGGGCGGGCTGCGGTGCGAGGTTCTGTCAACCGCGCCAAGTCCTTGCAGCCACAAGGACTTGCCGTCCTCGCGCAGGCCTCCGAAGCGGCTCTCGTCCCGGCCCTTGAGCCGGGTCTCGAAAGGGTGTTCGATCGGCCTCCAGTCAGGCGTGGTCGTCGATCGCGACGTCCCCCGAACGCTCGATGAACTGGGATCAAGCCCGGCGGATCCTCCACTGGGACGGTCGCCCCGACACCTTGGGGCGTGCCGTCGTGCCTCGTCGCCCGGGAGGCGGGCGCGGCCCGCCCACGCGCTCGCTGTGCATCGCCAGCGGGAAGGGCGGCACCGGGAAGTCGGTCGTCACCGCCTCGCTCGCCGCCTGCTTCGCCGAGTCGGGCCCGTGCCTCGTCGTGGACGCGGACCTGGGCGTGGGCAACGCGCACATCCTGCAGGACGTCGCGCCCGAGCGCTCGCTGGTCGACCTGGTCGAGGGCCGCTCGACGGCGCGCGGCATCCTGGTGCGCTGCGCGCGCAACCTGGACCTCCTGCCGGCCGGCAGCGGGGTCTCGCACATGGCCGCGCTGGAGCCCTGGGAGCTCGCGCTCGTCGCCGGTGCGATCGCCGAGCTCGAGCGCGACTACGCCTGGGTCCTGGTCGACGCGGGCGCGGGCATCTCGGTGCAGACCGTGGCTCTGGCCGCGTCCTGCGACCGCGTGCTGATCGTCACGACGCCCGACGTCACCGCGCTGACCGATGCGTACGCCTTCCTCAAGGTGCTGGTGCAGCGCGATCCGGCCTGCACGCCCTGCCTGGTCGTCAACCGCGCGCTCTCCGAGTCCGAAGCGGCCGGGACCGCCGAACGCCTGCGCGGCGCGGCGCGCAAGTTCCTTGGGCGCGACGTGCGCTGCCTGGGCTGGCTGCCCGACGACCGCGCCGTGCCCCGTTCGGTGAACGCGCGCGAGCCGGCCGTGCGGCGCGAGCCCCAGGCGCCCTTCGGGATCGCGCTGCGCGAGCTGGCGGCCCTCCTCGAGCGCGTCACCCCGCCCGTCGCGCGCACGCACGCGGCGTCGGAGCCGGCGCAGGGCGTCGGTGCACGCCTGGCGCGGCTGGCCGCGGAAACCTAGCTGCGTCTGCAACCGTTCTGATCCCCGTTCGTCCTCTCCGTCGGGGGAGGACCCGATGAGGACACAGGACGGCGACGCCGCGTTGTGGCTGGTGGCCGGAGCCGTGCTCGCCGCCGCGCTGCTGGGCGGGAGCGAGCCAGACACGAGCACGCTGGCCGCCATGCGCGGACCTCTCGCGCGTGCGCCGCGCATCGATCCCGATCAGCTCGCGGCGCGCGAGCTGCGGCGCTTGCCCGGCATCGGTCCGGCGCGCGCGCTGGCGATCGTGCGCGCGCGCTGGGACGGGTTGCGCGGCGGTCCGCCGGCGTGGATCGCGATTCCGGGCATCGGCCCCGCGACCGCTGCGGCCGCCGGGGCGGCTGCCGATCGGGCCCCTTGAACGGGCCCGCTCATGCTTGTTGCCATGCTCGCGAGCTCGCATGGGCCGCCGGCGCGGCCGCGGAGCGGGCCCCTTGAACGGGCCCGCTCGGGCTCGTTGCCACGCTCGCAAGCTCGCATGGGCGCCGGCGCCTTGGAGCCCTCGTCCCAGCCCGCGTACACTCCCACGCAGACGCCGTGAGCTCACAACCCCCGGATCCGCTCCCGCGCACGCGCGCAGCCGCCCCGGGGGCGCGTCCAGCGGGCGGCCAGCGAGATGGGGCTGGCGACGGCCCACCGCCGCCGCGACGCGGAGTGCCGCCGCCGCCGCTCTCGAGCGCCGAGATCGACGCGGTCCTGCGGCCGGCGCTGGCCGAGGACCGGGGCGGCGGCGACCTGACTTCGGCGCACGCCGTGCCCGAAGGCGCCCGCGCGCTCGCCACGCTGGTCCCGAAGTCCGCGGGCGTCGTGGCCGGTCTCGCGGTGTTCGCGCGCGCGTTCGAGCTGCTCGATCCCGGCGCGCGCATCGAAGTCCTGGCTCGCGATGGCGAGCGCATCCAGGTGAGCGTTCCGCTGGTGCGCGTCCAGGGATTGGCGCGCGCGCTCCTGTCGGCCGAGCGCACGGCCTTGAACTTCGTGCAGCGGATGTCGGGCATCGCCACGCTGACCGCGCGTTACGTCGCGCTGGCGACCGAGGCGGGCATGTCGCCGGCGCGCATCCTCGACACGCGCAAGACGACGCCCAACCTGCGCGTGCTGGAGAAGTACGCCGTGCGCGCCGGGGGCGGGGAGAACCACCGTTTTGGCCTGTTCGACGAGGTGATGGTCAAGGAGAACCACATCGAGCTGGCCGGCCGTCCGCTCGAGGTCGTGCTGGGCGACCTGCGGCGCGCAGTCGGACCCGGCGTGCGCATCACGAGCGAAGCGCGCAACGAGCGCGAGGCCCTGGCCGGCGTGGACGGCGGCGCGGACGTCGTGCTGCTCGACAACATGACGCCGGCCGAGATGGCGCGCCTGGCGCCGATTCTGCGCGCTCGGGCCGCGGCCCGCGGCCGGCCAGTCGAGCTGGAGGCCTCGGGCGGCATCGACGAGCGCACGATCGCCGCGGTCGCGCGCTCGGGCGTCGACCGCATCTCCGTCGGCGCGTTGACGCACTCAGCGCCGGCGCTGGACCTGTCGCTCGACCTCGAGCCGCTCGCGCGATGATGCAGCAAGGCCCCGCCCGGCCGCACGAGCTGCGGCTCGACCTGCCGGCCGCGCACAGCGCCGAGCGCATGGCGCGCGGCGTGATCCGCCAGTTCGCCAAGCGCGAGCGCGTCCCGCCGGCGGAGATCGACACGCTCGAGTTCGTCGCCGGCGAGCTGCTCACGAACGCGGTCGACCACGGCGGCGGAGAGCGCGCGCTGCGCGAGGAGGATCTGCGCTCCAAGGTGCGCATGTCCCTGTACCTCGTGGTGCGCGAGGACGGCTGGACGCTGCGCGTGGGCGACCAGGGCGGGGGTGACGTGGCCGAGCTGCGCGCGCGCCTGGGCGTCGGCGCCGATCCGCCCGACCTCGACGACGAGCGCGGTCGCGGCTTCTTCCTCCTGTCGCAGATGGTCGACAGCCTCGACGTCGAGCCCAGCGCGGACGGGCTGGGCGTCGAGTTCGTCGCCGTGCGCAGCTTCGCGCGGCCCTGATGTCCGCGCTCGTGCGAGCCCTCGTCGCCCGGCTGCGCGCTGTGCACCCGGCCCTGGGTGCCGTGCTGCTCGTGACCTGGATGGTGCTGCTCTGGGGCCTCTCCGAGCGCCCGCCGAACCTCGTGACGCACGGCTCGCCGTCCCTGGCGTGGTTCTGGAACTTCTCGCACGCGCCGGCCTACGGCGCGCTCGCGCTGTGGCTCTCCATCGCGACGCGGGCGCGCGGCAAGCCGCTTGCCGCCACGGCGCGTGAGGCCTTCTGGATCGTCTCCTTCGCGCTCGTCCACGGCGTGGTCGACGAGATCCACCAGTCGATCGTGCCGGGTCGCGACGCGTCCGTGCTCGACGTCGTGACCGACCTGTGCGGGGCCTGGACCGTCGTCGCGGTGATCTCGGCGGCCAACGCGGCCGCGGGGACCCGCGCGGTCACGCGCACGCTCCTCTTCGGGTTGGCGGCGTGCATCCTCTCGGCCGCGATCGCTACCTTCGTGCCCTACCGGTTCCCGGAGATGACCTGGCTTTGAACGACACCCCGAGCAGCGACGCCCCGACATCGGACCCCGCGAGCACGTGGCGTTCGCCGCTCTCGGAGCGCTACGCGAGCCCGGCGATGCTGGCCAACTTCTCGGAGCGCACCAAGGTCGTGCGCTGGCGCCGGCTGTGGATCGCGTTGGCCGAGGCCGAGCGCGAGCTGGGCCTGCCGATCACGCGCGCGCAGGTGGCCGAGCTGGAGGCCCACGTCGACGACGTCGACCTGGCCGCGGCCGCGCGCTACGAGCGCGAGCTGCGCCACGACGTCATGGCCCAGGTGCACGCCTGGGGCGATCTCTGCCCGACGGCGCGGCCGATCGTGCACTTGGGAGCCACGTCGTGCTACGTCACCGACAACGCCGACCTGCTGGCTATCCGCGAGGGGCTCGACCTCGTGCGCGCGAAGCTCGTCAACGTGATCGCGGCGCTGGCGTCGTTCGCGCGCGAGCACCGCGCCTTGCCGACGCTGGGCTGGACGCACCTGCAGCCGGCGCAGGCCGTGACCGTCGGCAAGCGTGCCTGCCTGTGGATCCAGGACCTCGTGCACGACCTCGAGGACCTGGAGCACGCGCGGCGCACGCTGCGATTCCGCGGCGTGAAGGGCACGACCGGCACGCAGGCCTCGTTCCTCGAGTTGTTCGGCGGCGACCACGAGAAGGTGCGCGAGCTCGACCGGCGCGTGACCGCGCGATTCGGCTTCGAGCGCTCGTTCGGCGTCACGGGCCAGACCTACCCGCGGCAGGCGGATTTCCGCGTGCTGCAGGTGCTGTCCTCCGTGGCGCAGAGCGCGCACAAGTTCGCGACCGACCTGCGTCTGCTGGCCAGCCGCAAGGAGCTCGAGGAGCCGTTCGAAGCGCGCCAGATCGGCTCGTCGGCGATGCCCTGGAAGCGCAACCCGATGCGTGCCGAGCGCATCTGCGCGCTGGCGCGCTACGTGATGACAAACCTCGACAACGCGGCGCACACGGCCGCCAACCAGTGGCTCGAGCGCACGCTCGACGACTCCGCGAACCGCCGGCTCGTGCTGGCCGAGATGTTCCTGGCGACCGACGCGATCCTGATCCTGCAGCTCGACGTGGCGCGCGGCCTCGTCGTGCGGCCGCACGTCGTGCGCAAGAACCTGGACGCGGAGCTGCCGTTCCTGGCGTCCGAGAACCTGATGATGGAGGCGGTCAAGCTGGGCGCCGACCGCCAGGACGTGCACGAGTCGATCCGCAAGGCCAGCCGCCTGGCGGCCGAGGCGATCCTGAGCGGAGCGGAGAACCCGTTGCGCCGGCTGCTCCAGGCGGATCCGGTCCTGGGCGCCCTGGCCAGTCGGCTCGACACGCTGCTCGACCCCTCGCGCTACGTCGGGCGCGCGCCCCAGCAGGTCGACGAGTTCCTCGCGGCCGAGGTCGATCCCGTGCTGGAGCAGCACGCGGACCTGCTCGGGGAGCGGGCCGACGTGCGCGTCTGAGGCCGGTTTCGCGGATTGGGTTCTCGGGGGCTGCGCGACGCAAACCGGCGCGCGCGTCGCTCTCGTAGGCACCTGGGCCGGAACCGGCCTTCATGGCGCTTTGCGGGCACCGTTTCGGTTTTCCTTTGCGTATTCGTATTCTGGCCCGCCTCGGCTGGCAGGCCGCGCGATCGAAGGTCGGAAGCGACCCGGACCCGGTCCGGGTTCGGGAACGACCGGAAACGAATGCACGCCGGGGTGGGAACCGCCGTTGGGAACGGCGGTCCCGCGTCCCATTCCTGAAGTAGCTTTCCGCAGAGGTCGCCGGACTCGGCGGTCGAACCAAGATGGGTCCCCGGGGGAAATTCTTCCCGCCATGGGGGCAAGGCGAGTGTGTTGACACAACCTGGGATCCCTAACGACTACACGCTGTCCACGGCCTGCTACGGGTCGCGGCTCAAGACCATCGAGGACCAGGCGTTCGCCGCGGTCGCGATGGGCTTCCGCCGGATCGAGCTCGGGCTGCTCGACTCGCCCGTCAAGCTGAACGGCTTCGAGGACTCGCGCCGTGAAACCGGGATCAGCGTGCGCTCGATCGTGACGGGCTGCCTGGACCCGCGCTCGGAGCACATGACCGGCTCGAAGCTGGGCTCGAACTCCGAGGACCAGCGCGAGATGGCCGTGAACTCGCTGCGACGCCACGTACGACTGGCGCAGCGCTACCAGTGCCCGGTCGTGATCGTGCGCGGCTGCGAGGTCGAGGACCGCACGCTGCACGACGAGTCCGAGCGCCTGCGCGGCCGCATCGTGCGCGAGGGGCCGACCGACGAGTCGCGCGAGGTCGTGCGTGAGCTCGTGGGGCGCGTGCAGCGCCGCGGCCAGCGCCAGGTCGAGCACCTGTGCCGTTCGCTGCACACGGTGATGGGCGAGTTCCCGGAGACGCGCATCGCGATCGAGCCGGGGGACAGCTTCCTGGATCTGTTGAACTTCCAGGCCGTGGGCTGGGTCCTGGACGACCTGGATCGGCGCGGGCTCGCGTACTGGCACGACACCGGGCGCATCCACCTGCGCGAGCGCGCGGGGTTGCCGACGCAGGGTCAGTGGCTGGATGCGTACGCGCGGCGCATGTTGGGCGTCCACCTGCAGGATTCGGCCGAGGGTCAGACCGAGATGCCGCCCGGCTCGGGCGAGGTCGATTTCAAGCTGGTTTCGAACTACATGCCGAGCAATGCGGAGCGCGTGCTCGAGATCAACCCGCGGCATGGGCGCGGGGAGATCCTGGCGGCGGTTCAGTATCTGGTGGATGCGCGTTTCTAGCGCGCGAACGCGCGCTCGCGACGCGACTCGCGTCGCCAACAGTACTTCTGTGTTCTCCGTGTGACTCGCTGGGCGGTCACTTCGCCCGCTGAGTCACCCACGCAACCCAGGCCTTTTGAATCGTTTCGCTCTTCGCGCCCAGGGCCTTCTCCAGATCCGTGCTCGATCCCTGCCCCTGCCAGGCCCCGCGCAGGTAGTCGAAGAACTTCTCGCGCCAACGCCCGTCGTCCGCGCGCCAGAGGAAGTGCACGAGCGTGTACGACTGCGCGTACTTCAGGTCCTGGCGCGACGTCGACAGGAAGTCGCTCGAATCGAACGTGAGCACGCGGTTCAGCTCGTACGTCCGCTGCGCATGGACCTGCGCGCGGATCGAGACCATGTCGATCGCATCCTCGTCGTACTTCAACCGCCCGGGAGGACCTTTCAACACGACCCGGAAGTACTCGGCCAGCCCTTCCTCGAGCCACGGCGCGATCTCGCCGCGCGCGCCCGGTGCGTGCACCGACGCCGCCGCCAGCACCTGGTGCAGCGCTTCGTGCACCATCAGCCCCCGGTCCAGCCCGCCTTCCGCGTTGACGAAGAGCACCCGGGCGTCGCGGTCGTAGTAGCCGCGGCTGCCGCCCACCTCCGGGAACGACCCGCGGTCGGCGTGGATCTGCGCCAGGAGCGGCTCGGACAGGTGGAACGCGCCGACTTCCGGCGCGATCACCGTCATGAACGCGTCGTACACGCATTCGAGGTCGAGGATCGCGTTCGTCGCTTCGATCAGCGGCAGGTTCGTGCGCAGCTTCCAGTGCGTCGTCTCGATCTCCCACGCCTCGCCGTAGTCGGCGCTGCGCTTGACCCGCTCCGGCCAGGCCCAGCGCCGCCCCTGCTCCTTCACGAACCAGCCCTTCTCCTTGCGCTCGTGCCCCAGGATCTCGCGCGCGACCGCGTTGTCCGGATCGGACGCAATCGAGCGCAGCGCGAAGACGCGCGCTTCCTCGGCCAGGCCCATGCGGCGCGAGAAAACCCCCAGGTCGGCGATCTTGACCGGGTCGTCCTTCTCGAGCGTGCGCCAACGTTCCAGCGCCTCGTGCCAGGCCGAGAGCCGCGTCTCGGCCGTCCGGACGTCCTTGCGCTCCACGACCCGGTCGCGCGTGCCGACGCGCAGGACGATCCGCTCCGGTGCCTCCAGCACGACGCGCCCTTCGAGCCGCGTGCCGTCGTTGAGCACGACCTTGTCGAGCGGCCGGTCGCCCAGGACCGCCGCGCACGCGATGAGCGCCGCGAGCACGCGGCAATCGTAGCCGCTCGGGCAGGCCCCTTGAACGGGCCCGCCCATGCTGCGGGTGTTTGGCCCTTCGCGATCTCCACGCCGCTATCCTGTCGCTAGCCATGCAGCGCGCCGCCCTCGCCCTCGTCATCTGGGGGATCCTGCTCACCAGCGTGGCCGGCCTCGCGGCGCTGGCCCGGCCGGCTTCGGGGCCGCCGATGCCGCGCGCGCCGGTCGAGCGCCGCGCGCACACCGAGGCTCTGGTGCCCGAGAGCGACGTTACGCGCGCCGTGCCGCGCCGGAGCTTGTCTCCGGACGAGCTTTCCCAGACGGTCGCACCGGTCATCGACGAAACCGCGCCGGCGGTGGTGCCAGCGCCAGCAGTTGAGCCAGCAGCAGGGCCAGCAACAGGAACTGGGTTCGAGCCCGAGCCCGACGGAAACGCGGCGCAAGGCACGGAGCGCACAGCCGCGTCGACGGGGGAGCGAGACGAGAGCCGCATCCCCGGCCTTGGTGCGTTGCCGCCGGGCGTTCCGGCCGAGGAAGAGGGCCTGGGCGTCCTCGTCGTGCGACCCGACGGCCAGACCGTGGTCGACGCGCAGGTGCGCTGGCTGATGCAGTCCGACCTGGACGCGTTGCGCGCGCAGGGCGTGCTCGTCGACGAGCTCGACCCGGCCGACCTGCTGACGCACTCGACGCGCACGGCGCGCACGAACTATCTCGGCTTCGCGATGCTGACCAGCGAGCGCGGCGCGATGGTCGTCGACGCGCGACACGGCGACCAGTACGGCTGCGCGCGCATCCAGCGCTCGGAGACCGGACACCTGCGGCTGCCGCTCGCCCTCGACACGCGGCTCGACGTCGAGGTCGTCGACGGCGCGGGCCGCCCGCGAGCCGGCGCCGGGATCGTGCTGCGCGGCGGTGATTGCCAGCCGATCTGGGACGCGCGCACGGACGCGAGCGGACGAGCGACGCTGCGGCACGCCGACGGCGCGGTGCGCGCGGCCCGCGCGCGGTTCCAGGACCTGTCGATCGCGGTCGACGTCCCGGGTGGCGACCTGCGCGTGCTCCCGCGCGGCCAGATGCCGGCCGAGCCCGTGCGGCTCGTGGCCGACCCCGGCGTGCGCGTGGTCGTGTGGGTGCGCGACGTCGACGCGCAGCCCTGCCTGCGGCCCGTGCGGGTCGAACTCGCTCCGGCCGGACGCGAGTCGGACTGCACCGCGCGTCGCGAGCGCGCGCTCGTTCAAGGCTCCGCGGCCTTCGAGGACCTGCCGCCCGGCGCCGTCCTTACGGCGATCGTCGGCCCGGGTTGCGCGCCGGCGGCGACGCACGTGCAGGTCGCGGCCGCGCGCGACTCGTCCGAGACGAACGTCATCGTCGCGAGCCCCAGCGCGATGCCGCGCGTGCGCGGCCGCATCGTCGATCCGGGCGGCACGCCGTGGCGCGAGTTCCACGTGTCGGCGTTCACGTCGAGCGCGGGTTCGGCCTGGGCAGCCCAGTCCTACGGGAACGGGGCGCAGGCCGACCAGGACGGCGTTTTCACGCTCGACGTGCCCGCCTGGCACGCGCCGTGGCTGAACGCCAAGGTGGCGGATTCCGTGCAGCTCTCGCTCGTCGCGCGCAACGCGTACGGCCGCGCCGTGGTCGCCGAGCCCATCGAGCTCGCGGACCCGCCTCAGTCCACGCCGCGGGAGCTGGGCGACGTGCGCGCGACCGACTGGCCCGTGCTCGCGCGCGGGTCCGTGTTCGACGAGAACGAACGCCCGCTCGAAGGAGCGTCCGTCGAGCTGTGCGACGCGTCCGGCGCGCCCGACGTGCGCACGCGCACGATGACCGACGCGCGCGGCCTGTTCACGCTGCGCGGCCCGGCGTCCGCGGGCGAAGAACTCCGCGTGCGAGCGACCGAGCCCGAGCGGCGCGCCGCCGACGCGACCGTGACGCTGCGCCGCGGCGAACCGCGCGCGCACATCGTGATCGCCGTCCACGGTCGCCTGGCCGGCTCGGTCCTGTTGCCCGCGAACGCGCCCGCGAGCGGCGTGGTCGTGCGCCTCGATCAGCCTTCCGGCGCGCAGCTGACCCTGTCCGTCGACGAGACCGGCTCGTACGCGTTCAGCAACGTGGAGCCGGGCGCCACGCGCGTGCTCTTCGTGCCGGCGGGATTCGAGGAGCCCGTCCTGGTGCTCGAGCAGGTCGGCATCCCGCGCGGCGGCGCCTCGACGGATGAGCGGCTGCGCGGCACCGATCTGCGCACGAAGCTCGAGCTGCTCGAGCTGGAGGTCGTCGACGAGCGCGGCCTGCCGATCGTCTCCGGCCAGGCCGGCCCGGTGTCGAACGATCCGGTTGGGGAGGGACGCCCGCGCGGACGCTCGTACGAGACGGTCGACGGGATCGCGCGCGTGCTCGTGCCGCGCGGGCTGGCGCGACTGCAGATCTCGGCCCACGGCTACGAGCCCGTCGTGCTCGAGGCCCACGTCCTGCTCGAGGCCCAGAAGGGCCGCGTGCGCGTGCCGATGCGGCCTTCGTCCCGATGAACGCTGCGGTCCCGCGCGTCCTCGTCGTCGCGGGCCACGACCAAAGCGGCGCCGGGCTCGACGCCGACCGTGACGCGCTGCAGGCCGTCGGCGTGTCGGCGGTGGGCATCGCGACGGCGCAGACAGACCAGGACGACAAGGGTGTGCGGTCGGTGGGCGCACGCGATCCGGACGTCTGGCTGCGCGAAGCGATCGCAGCGCTCGGCGAGCCCGTCCACGCGCTGAAGTTCGGCCTGCTTCCGGGCGTGGTGCACGTCCGGCGCGCCGCGCAGCTCGTCTTGCACGTGCGCCGCGGACGCGATGAGTTGCCCATCGTGCTCGATCCGGTGATCGCCGCGTCGAGCGGCACGCGGTTCCTCGCGCGCGAAGCGGTCGAAGCGATGCGCGGCGAGCTGGTCGGCCTCGACCTCGTGATCACCCCGAACCTGGACGAGGCGGGCGAGCTCGCGCTCGTTCCGCCCGCGTCGCTGCGGCACGACATGGCGGCCCGGCTCGACGTCGCGCGGCTCCTCCTGGGCCTGGGTGCCCGCGCCGTCGTGCTCAAGGGCGGTCACGGCGACGAGGAGCCCGTGCGCGACCTCGTGCTCGAGCGCAATGCGCGGCCCGTCTGGCTCGAGCACGCGCGGATCCCGGGCGGCACGCTGCGCGGTTCGGGCTGCCGCTTCGCCTCGCACCTGGCAGGGGGTCTGGCTTCGGGCGCGAGCCTCGTCGACGCAGCGCGCGCGGCCGGAAACTTCGTCGCCGCGTGCATCCAGGCCCGCGTGGCGCGCTGAACGTCTGCACGAGGGGGGCGCAGCGCAGGCCTTGCCGGGAGCGCGGGGTCGGGTGCGGGGCAGGGGCGGTGCGAACGCCGACATCCACTTGCCCCGCGCCGGCTGGGCGCTATCCTTCCACGCCCTACGCGGCTGTAGCTCAGTGGTAGAGCGCCACCTTGCCAAGGTGGATGTCGAGGGTTCAAATCCCTTCAGCCGCTCCAAATCAACGCTCGCTGCTCCCCGGCACGGGGAACCTGCCCTGTGGCAGTCAACGCGGCGGCGAACTGCGCGGGTGTCGTCACCCGCGGTGTCGTGGGCTGATCTGCAGCGGCGCCCGCGCGCGAGCTGATTCGTCGCCCGCGCTTGCCAGGATCGCGCCGGCGGGGGATTCTCGACTGGAGATGTTCACCACCACGCAGCTGCTCCGCACGCTCCTGGCGCTCCTGCTCCTCGCCGCGGGGGCGAGCGCCGAGGTCGTCACGGTCCGCCAGATCGGTTTCTACTTCTCGCCGCGCGAGGTTGTGATCCACACCGGCGACACGGTGCGCTGGGAGTGGAGCAGCGGCAGCCACACGGTCACCGAGGGAACGGACGGAGCGCTGAACGGGAACGAGCTGTTCCATTCGCCGCTGAACTCCGGCACGCCGTTCTTCCAGTGGACGTTCTCTGCCGCGTTCGTCGCCGCGCATCCGATGACCGGTGGTCGCTACGCGTACTTCTGCCTGCCGCACTTCCCCATGGGCATGACCGGGGCGGTCACCGTCTCCGACCCTCCGCCGGGGAGCGTCCTGTGCGCGGGCGACGGCAGCGGCACGGCCTGTCCTTGCAGCAACAACGCGAACCAGCCCGTCGGTTGTTTGAATTCCACTGGATTCGGCGCCCGACTGCGCGCGATCGGCACGGCGAGCGTCACGGCCGACTCACTCGTGCTGTGGCTCTCGGGCGTCACGGAGGGCGGTTCCGTGCTCTTCTTCCAGGGCACGGGCGCGGTCAACGGGGGGGCGGGTGCCGTCTTCGGTGACGGTTTGCGTTGCGCGGGCGGATCGATCGTGCGGCTAGGCCAGACGAGCATCAGCTTCGGCTGGGCGCAGCATCCGGCGCCCGGCGGCGTGCCGATCTCCGTGCGCGGCCAGGTCCCGTCCGGCGCCACGCGCTACTACCAGGTGTGGCACCGCGACGCGCCGAGCGTCTGCACCGGCGGCTTGTCGACCAGCTTCTCCAACGCCTACGCGATCACCTGGCAGTGATCCGCGCCGGGCGCATCCCGGCCAGCTCGGCCACGAGGTTCCCGGCCAGCAGCAGTCCGCCGCCGATGAAGAGCCATCCCGTCGCCCGGTCCTCGCCGGCGTAGATGCCGACCGCCGCGGCCCAGATCGGCTCGAGCGCGTAGAGGATCGCCGCGCGGATCGGGTCCAGATCGCGCTGGAACTGGTTCATCAGCGTCAGCGCCACGACCGTGCCGAACACGGTCGTCAGGAGCAGCGCGCGCACGTAGACGCCGTCCTGCAGCAGCGCGCCGACGACGTCGAGATCGACGCCTTTCCCGCGCGCGGCTTCGACGGCGACCAGGATCACGCCGCCGAGCGTCACCCACACGAACATCGTCAGCGTGACAGGCATCGGCGCGATGCTGCGCGTCACGCGGTCGGTGACCAGGATGTGCACCGCGAACGCGACCGCCGCCAGCACGGTGAGCAGCTCGCTCGCGCTCCAGTGCTCGATCTCCGGGCGCCCGCGTACGAGGGCCGCGCCGGCTGTCGCGAGCAACGCGCCGGCCGCGAACGCCAGCCGCGGCGCCCGCCTCTCGATGCCCGCGGTCAAGACCGCCAGGAACAGGACGTACAAGCTGGTCAGGAACGCCGAGACCGCCGGCGTCACGTCCTCGAGCGCGACCATCTGCAGCACGAAGCCGATCACGAGCAGGAGCCCGAGCCACGCGCCGCCGCGCCATGCCGGAGCCGTGAGCCCGCGACGCGCCGAGGGCAGGCACACGAGCAGCATCACCGACGCCAGCCCGAAGCGCAGGACGAGGAAGAGCCCGCTGCCCGCGATCGCGTGGTCCGGGCCGGCGATCCGCTGGAACGCGTCGACCGCCTGCTTCATCCACAGGAACGTGAAGCCCCAGATGACGCTGACCGCAAACAGCGCCACGGTCGCGCGCACCCGCTTCGAACCCGGTCTGCGTTGCGCCGCCATGGGGCAGGGACGTTAGCGGGGCTGGAGCCCGCCGCAAGCGTGCTATTTTGAGCGCGCGTCGAACCCAGTCACCGCACCCCGAAAATGAACCCGATGCACCGTTTGCTGGCGTCTCTTCTCCTCCTCGCGCCTCTCGCGGCGTGCGCCTCCGACCGGCAGGTGATCGCGCAGGCCGACGACGTCCATCACGAGCTCGAGCCGGCCGTCCTCGAGGACGCCGAGCTCTCCGGCTACCTGCAGCAGATGGGCGATCGGATCGTGATCGAGGCCAAGCAGCTCTCCGACCAGGGCTTCGGGCCTTCGAGCCACCGCAAGGAAGACGACGCGTGGATGTTCTCCGACGTGAAGTTCCACTTCGTGAACAGCGAGACGCTGAACGCGTTCACGACCGGTGGCAAGCACATGTACATCTACACGCAGCTCCTGATCCAGTGCCGCACGGAGGACGAGCTGGCCGCAGTGATGGCGCACGAGTACGCGCACGTCTACGCGCGTCACGTGCACAAGGGGATGAACCGGCAGTACCTCGCCATGGGCGGCGCCGTCGCGGGCGGCGTGCTCGGCTACACGCTGGGCGGCGACAACAAGGAGGAGTACGCGGCGCTGGGCGCCGTGACCGCCGGGACCGCGTTGACGTTCCTCAACATGGGCTTCACGCGCGAGGACGAGGCCGAGGCGGACGAACTGGGCTTCGTGTTCTACACGCGCGCCGGCTGGGATCCCGACCGGTTCGGCGACTTCTTCCAGGCGATGATCGACGCCGGCTACGACACGCAGAACGAGGCGACGAGCGACCACCCGTCGCTCGCGAGCCGCGTGCAGGCCGCGCGTCAGCGCGCTGCGCAGCTGCCGCCCGAAGCCAAGACGTGGCCCAAGCCCTCCGTCGCGGATGCAGCGCGTTTCCGTGCGCTGCAACAGCGCGCGGTGCAGCTGGCGAAGACGATGCCCAAGGACCAGAGCCTCGAGGCGGCACAGACCCTCCTGTCGGCGGTGGGGAACTGCCTCGTGCCCAAGGAATCGCCGGAGCAGCTGCGCGCACGCGCAAAGCTGGAGGCCGTCGCGGCGCAGCAGTGACGGATGGCCGGCTGTAGTCGGCGGACTCCGAGCCGTCGCTCATCGCGCGCACTGTCGTGATCGCGGGAAGGCGTCACAAGCCGCCGCGAGAGCTTGCGTCGCTGCCTCGAGCCCAGGATCATCGGGCCGTATGCATGCATCCTTCCGGCGAGCTCTCACGGCCGCGGCGCTCGCGCTCTCGGCCTGCTCCGAGCCGCAGGCGCGCCGCCCCAACGTGCTGCTCGTCTCGATCGACATGCTGCGGCCCGACCACCTCTCCTGCTACGGCTACGCGCGGCCGACGAGCCCGAACATCGATCGACTGGCCTCGGAAGGCGTGCTGTACGAAACGCACGTGAGCAGCACGTCGTGGACGCTGCCCGCGCACGCCGCGATGTTCACGGGCCTGCCGGACTCCATCCACGGCTGCACCGATTCGCATCTAGGGCTGCACCCACGCTTCGAGACGCTGGCGGAACGCTTCGGGAGTGCGGGCTACGAGACGATCGGCATCTTCGCCGGCCCCTATCTCCATCCAGCGTTCGGGATCGCACAGGGATTCGAACGCTACGAGAACTGCTCGTCGTCCGCGTCGAGCGCCACGCCCGGCGCGGCGGCCGAGGTCGCGGTGCACCGGGAGTCCCACGCCGACGTCACGAACCCGCGTAGCTACAAGGCCTTCGAGAGCTGGTTCAGCGAGAGATCCGAGCGGCCGTTCTTCGCCTTCGTCCATCTGTGGGACGTCCACTACGATTTCGTGCCACCGCCGCCGTACGACCGCCTCTTCGACCCGCTTTACGAAGGCCAGCGCGACGGCCGCGGGTTCGTGTCGGACCCTTCGATCGCGCCGACGATGCCGAAGCGCGACCTCGAGCACTTGCTCGCGCTCTACGACGGCGAAATCGCCTGGACGGACGAGTTCGTGGGCCGGATGCGCACGCTCCTCGAATCGGCTGGCGTGCTGGACGACACGATCGTCGTCATCACCTCGGACCACGGCACCGAGTTCTTCGAGCACGGCCAGAAGGGACACCGCAAGACGCTGTACGACGAGGTCACGCGCATCCCGCTCGTCGTGCGCTTCCCGCGCGAGCTTCCCGCCGGCACCCGCGTCGCGCGGCAGACGCGCATGATCGATCTCGCGCCGACGCTTCTGGGCCTGGCCCAGGTTCCAGGCGCGTCCGAGCTTCCGGGCGCGAGCCTGGTTCCGCTCGCGCGCGACCCGCAAGCGCCGTTTCCAGCGATCGCGTTGAGCGAGCTCGACACCCGTTCCCACGCGATGCGTACGCTGCGCGCGAGCGGCTGGAAGCTCTTTCAGAACCGCGAGAAGGGCAACCCGTGCGCGGTGGACTTGACGCACGACCCGCGCGAGCGTGCGCTCGTGTGCGACACGAGTTCGCCGCTCTTGAAACAGGCTCTCCTCGCGGCAATCGAGGTCGATCGAGCGCTGGCTCCGCTCGCGCTCCTGCACGCCGGCGAGGCAGCGACCGCGACCCCGCCGGCCGAGATCGGACGAGAGTTGCGGGATCTCGGCTACACGGGTGGAGACGACGAGCCCCGCTGACGCGTGGGGGGACCGATTTCGCCGCCGCGCCAGCGGGGATCGGCCTGGAGACGGCGCTTCCGGTCCGCCATGCTGGGGCTGGCAAGTAGCGGCCCCGGAGAACGCATGAGCCTGACGATCGTCAACCCCTTCACGCTCGACATCGTGCGCGTGGTCGAGACCGACAGCCCGGCAGCGGTCGGTCGCAAGCTCGACCGCGCGCGCGCCGCGGCCGCGCAGTGGCGGCGCGTGCCTCTCGACAAGCGCATCGCCGAGGTGCGCGCGGCGATGGAATCGTTCCGGCGCGACAAGGAGGAGATCGCGCGCGAGATCAGCTTGCAGATGGGCAAGCCGGTGAAGCAGGCGCGCGGCGAGGTCGACACGATGCTCGACCGCGCCGAGTACATGCTGTCCGTCGCGCCCGCGGAGCTGGCGCCCGAGGTGCTGCCGGCCAAGGCCGGCTTCGAGCGGCGCATCGAGCGCGAGCCGCTGGGCGTCGTGCTCGACATCGCGGCCTGGAACTACCCGCTGCTCGTGCC
Organism: Planctomycetota bacterium; assembly: GCA_031400875.1. GTDB lineage: Bacteria > Planctomycetota > UBA1135 > UBA1135 > JAEUHZ01. The sequence goes on from JANNQS010000064.1 coordinate 26,619, forward strand.
GGTCAACGTCGTCGTGCCGGCGCTCGTCGCGGGCAACGCGGTCGTGCTCAAGCACAGCCCCAAGACGCCGCTCACGGGGGCGCGCTTCGAGCAGGCGTTCGCCAAGCTCTCCGTACCCGGCGCGTTCACGCACGTCGTCGTGCCGGACAGCGAGGCTGGCGCGCTCGTGGCCGATCCGCGCATCGATCACGTGGCTTTCACCGGCTCCGTGAAGACGGGCAAGAGCGTGTACCGCACGGTGGGGGAGCGCCTGATCGGCGCGGGGCTCGAGCTGGGCGGCAAGGATCCGGCGTACGTGGCCGAGGACGCCGACCTCGATTTCGCGGCCGAAAACGTGGTTGACGGAGCCTGCTACAACGCCGGACAGTCCTGCTGCGCGGTCGAGCGCGTCTACGTCCACGAGAAGGTCTACGCGCAGTTCCTCGAGCGCGTTCAGAAAGTGCTGGCGTCCTACCGCATGGGCGATCCGCTGAGCGACGACACGACGCTGGGACCGCTGGTCGACGAGCGCGCGGTGAGTGCCGTCGAGGCGCAGGTCCGAGACGCGACGGCGAAGGGCGCGCGACTCGTCCTGGGCGGCCGGCGCTGGAAGGGCTCGAAGGGCTGGTTCTACGAGCCGACGCTGCTGGCCGATTGCCCGAACGACGCGCTCGCGATGCGCGAGGAGACGTTCGGCCCGATCCTGCCCGTGCGTGCCGTGAAGAGCGACGAGGAGGCGCTGGCGCAGATGAACGACAGCCCGTACGGGCTGACGGCGTCCGTCTGGACGAAGAGCAACGATCGCGTCGAGCGCATGGCGCGCGAGCTGGCGGTCGGCACCGTCTTCCAGAACCGTTGCGACTACCTCGATCCCGCCCTGCCGTGGACCGGCGTGAAGGACAGCGGGATGGGCTCGACCCTGTCGCGCCACGGCTACCTGGGCGTCACGCGCGCGAAGAGCCTGCACTTCCGGCGCTGAACAGCGGTGTCAGACACCCTGTCGCGGGGACAAGGTGTCTGACACCGCTGTCTTCCAGGGCAGCGACGCGAAGGGCGCGAAGCTCGCCGGCGCGCGCGGTTGACCACGCGCGGCTGCAGCGGCGTCACGGGGTCGCAGCGACCGGGAAACCATCCCGGCCGGGCCGACTAGACTGGACTTGTGCGACGGATCCTGCTGCTCGGCCTGGCGCTCGCGTTCGTCGCGCAGCGCTCGCCGGCTGCGCAAGCCGCCGAAGTCACGCAGGTCCAGATCGACGCCGCCATCGACCGTGGCGTCGCGCACCTGCTCGAGATCTACCAGGACGGCCAGGCGCGCGATCCCACGCTGCCGCCCGGCAGCCCGCTGACGCTGCTCGACAGCCCCGGGTTGCGCGCGCTCACGACCTACACGCTGCTGAAATCGGGCGTTTCGCCCACCCATCCGGTCGTGGAGAAGCTCGTCGCGCGCCTGGCACTCGAGCGCATCGACCACACGTACGACGTGGCCTGCATGCTGTTCGCGCTCGAGGCGCTCGATCCCGTCGGCCAGCGCGCGTGGATCGACGAACTTGCCAACTGGCTGATCGCGCACCGCGAAAAGCCGGGCGATTTCGGCTACCCGGGGAACCCGGACCTGTCGAACACGCAGTTCGCGGCGCTCGGCCTGCGCGCGGCCGCGGCTGCCGGCGTCCCCATTCCGGCCGGCGTGTGGGCCGACCTCGCGCGGACCGTGCTGAGCTACCAGTCGGACGACGGCGGCTTCTCGTACAAGGCCGGGGGCCGAGGCTCGACCTCCACGATGAGCGCCGCGGGCGTGGGCGTGCTCGCGGTCTGCGAGATGGGGCTCGCGCGCTGCGGCGAACTGGACGCGGACCTCGTGCAGCGCATGCGGCACGCCCGCGCCGACGGTCTCGAATGGCTCGCGCAGCAGGACCTCGGCCGCGACACGGGTTCGTGGCACCACTACCTGCTCTACGGGCTCGAGCGCGCCGGCGGGTTGTGCGGCGTCGAGAGGATCGGCGAGCACGACTGGTACCGGGATGGCGCCAAATTCCTCGTCGAGAGCCAGGACGGCGCTGGCGAGTGGCACGGGACGCTCGAGCGCTCGCCGACGCTGTTCGCGCTCCTGTTCCTGAGCCGTGCCACGTCGAGCGTGGCGACGGGCGGCTCGCGAGTCGCGCCGGCCACCGGCCCGCCGCCGCGCCGTTTTCAGCACACGTCGGGCACGGGAGCGGTGGGGGGCGCGCGCCTCGAAGCGCAGGGCACGCGGCCCTTGCGCATGTGGATCACGCGGCTCGTCTCGCCCGCGAACGCGCCGTTCGAATGGCCCGGCGAGCGTGCGCGCGGGCCGCGCGTGGCGCTGGTCGAGTACCTGATCGACGGCGTTCCGGTCGAGGTCGTGCTGGGCGAGCCGGAGCGTCCCGCCGGCGATCAGCGCTTCGCGTGCGAGCACCGCGGCCTCGCACAGGGCCGTCACCAGCTCACGGCGCGCGTCCACGTCCGCCCGCCCGAAGTGCGCGGGGCCGGTGCCGCTCAGCCCGCGCTCGCCGACAACGTGATCACGACGAACGGCGTGGAGATCGAGGTCACCGAGGACGTTTCAGTCTCCGCGGCCGAGGCCCGGTTCGATCCCGAGCTCGACCTGCTGCTGCAGGTCCGTCCCAAGGCGACCGCGTCGACCGTGATCGCGAAGGCTCCCGGCTGGGAGCCGTCCGCTTTCAACGCGCGTGCGAGCGTCGACGGCAACCCGCGCTCACCCTGGATCTGCGCCGCTGCCGACGAGCGTCCCTGGCTGCGGATCCACTTGTCGAAGCCTCAGCGCGCGACGCTCGTGCGCATCGCGCCCGCGCGCCTGGCGCCGCGCAGCCCCGAATTCCTGACGCTGCCGCGCGAGATCTCGATCGCGATCGACGGCGGCCCGGCGCGCACCCTCACGCTCGGCTCCGGAGCGGGGGCGTGGTTCGAGCTGCGGCTGGATAAGCCGACGGCCGTGAACCTGCTCGAGATCAAGATCCTCGTGCGCGATGAGCCCAATGTGGCCGTGGGCATCGGCGAGGTCGTGCTCGAGCTGGCACCGAACTGATCGCGAGGCCGCCAGTCCTCGCGCTCACTCCGGCGTCACGTACGCCGCGGTGATCCCGCCGTCGACGACGAACTCGGCGCCCGTCATGTAGGACGACTCGTCGGAGGCCAGGAACAAGGCCGCCTTGGCCATCTCCTTGGCCTCGCCGAAGCGGCCCATCGGGATGTGGACCAGCCGCCGCTGCTTCTTGGCGTCCGTGTCGAGGAACTTCATCAGGAGCTCGGTTTTCAGCGGGCCCGGGCACAGCGCGTTCACGCGGATCTTCTCGCGCGCGTGGATCACGGCCAGCTCGCGCGTCATCGCGACGACTCCGCCCTTGCTGGCGGTGTAGGCCAGCTGCGGCGTCGCGGCGCCCATCAGCGCGACGAACGACGCCGTGTTGATGATCGACCCGCCGCCCGCGCGGCGCAGCGCGGGGATCCCGTGCTTGCAGCCCAGGAACACGCCCTTCAGGTTGATCGCCATCGTCTTGTCCCAGACGTCTTCGCTGGTCTTCACGGCGTCGTCGTCGTCGCCCAGCATGATCCCGGCGTTGTTGAACAGCACGTCGAGGCGCCCGAAGGTCGTCTCCGCGAACTTGACCATCGCGGCGCAGTCGGCGTCCTTCGAGACGTCGGCGCGCACGTAGGCCGCCTCGCCGCCGGCCTTCTTCACGCGTGCGACGGTTTCCTGCCCGCCCTTGTCGTTCACGTCGACGACGACGATCCGCGCGCCTTCGGCGGCGAAGAGGAGCGCTGATTCGCCGCCGATCCCGCCGCCGGCCCCGGTGATGAGGGCCACTTTGCCTTTCAGTCGCATGCTCGCGTTCTCCAGAGGGGTGCTGCTCATACGGTCCCCTTGAACGGGCCCGTCCATTCCATTGGCTGCGCTCGCAAGCTCGCTCCGCTAGATGCGCTCGAAATAACGCTGGCGCTCCCAGTCGGTCACCGCCTTGTCGTACTGCGCCTGCTCGTCGCGGAAGAAGTGCGCGTAGTGCTCGACGACGTCGGCGCCGAAGGCCGCGCGCGCGAACTTGCTCTTCGCGAACGACTCGGTCGCGACGCGCAGCGTCTTCGGGACCTCCGGCAGCTCCTTGGCTGCGTACACGTCGCCCGTGAACATGGGCGGCGGCTCGGTCTCGTTCTGGATGCCGTCGAGGCCCGACGCGATCGCGGCGGCGAACGCCATGTACACGTTGCAGTCGGCGCCGGGGATGCGGCACTCGATGCGCAGGCTCTGCCCGCTGCCGACGACGCGGAAGCCGGCGGTGCGGTTGTCGTGGCTCCACGCGATCCGCGTCGGCGCCCACGAGCCCGACTGGTAGCGCTTGTACGAGTTCACCGTCGGCGCGTAGAAGGGCATCATCTCCGCCGCATGCGCCATCCATCCGCCAAGGAACCAGCGGAAGGTGTCCGAGCACGCGATCGGCCCGAGCTTCTTCGCGCCCGGGAACGCGTTCTTGTCCTTCTTCCACACGCTCATGTGGATGTGGCAGCTCGATCCGGCCTGGTCCGCGGCGGGCTTGGCCATGAACGTCACGCTCACGCCCTGCGCCTCGGCGACCTCCTTGAGGCACTGCTTGTAGATCCCGTGGCGGTCGGCCATCACGAGCGCTTCGGCGTAGCGCACGTTGAGCTCGTGCTGCCCGAGGCCCCACTCGCCCTTCGAGTTCTCGACCGGCACGCCCGAGTCGCGCAGGTGCCGGCGCGCGGCCGCGGTGAACGGCTCCTGCCGCGTGCCCTGCAGCGCGTGGTAGTCCTCGCGGTACCAGCCGAACGGCTCGAGATCGCGCCAGCCCTTGCGGGCCGCGTCGCGGTAGCTGTCACGGAACAAGTAGTACTCGAGCTCGCTGGCTGCCTGCGCCGTGAAGCCCGCGCCGGCCAGCCGCTCGATCTGTGCGCGTAGCATCGAGCGCGGCGCCACCGGCACGCGCGCGTCCGTCGCCACGTCGTGCAGGTCGCACAGCACGATCGCCGTCTTCGGCAGCCAGCTGGCGACGCGCAGCGTGTCGAGGTCAGGCACCAGATGGAAATCGCCGTACCCGCGCTCCCAGTTCGCGAAGCTGTACCCGGGCACCGGGTTCATCTCCATGTCGACGGTCAGCAGGTAGTCGCAGGCGTGCGTGCCGTGCTCGAGCCCTTCCTCCAGGAAGAAGTCGGCGTCGAAGCGCTTGCCCATGAAGCGCCCGTAGTGGTCCGTGAACACGACGACGACCGTCTCGATGTCGCCCGCCTTCACGCGCGTCTCGAGATCCTTGCGCGTCAGCAGTCCTCGCACCGTGCTCATGCGTGCCCGCGGCCCGCGGGTCGCGTGAGCCTAGAGGGGCGCCGGGCGAAGGGCCAGAAGCCTCTGCGGCCGGGCTCCGTCACAAGCCGCGAGGCCGGTCCGACGCGCGTCGGGCCGGCCTCGCGAGGATCCGTGAACGTTCAGCGGTTCTTCGTGAACCAGTCCGCGTTGATCTTCTTGTAGCTGGCCCACTTCTCGGGCAGCTCGGCCTCGTCGAAGATCGCGTCGACGGGACACTCCGGCGCGCAGGCGCCGCAGTCGATGCACTCGTCGGGGTTGATGTACAGCATCTCGTACTTGGCGAAGTCGGCCGCGTCCTTGGTCGGGTGGATGCAGTCCACCGGGCAGACCTCGACGCAGGCCGTGTCCTTCGTCCCGATGCACGGTTCGGCGATGATGTAGGTCATGATTTCCTGATCCTGGGGCGGGGCTCGGGCGTTCGAGTGGGGCCTGGCCCGGCGCGCCTCGGGTAATCGAGTCCGACGATAGTAGGGCGCTCGGCCCCCGTTGCAACCCCGCCTGGAGCGCGCGAGACGGCCGGCCGCGAGCGCGCGGCGATCCCTCGCGCCTTGCTGGCCCCAGTCGCTATCGTGCGCGGTGGGCCGACCCCCGCGCCCGCTCCGTGCCCGCCGCCTTCCACCCGCCCGAGACACCGGTCCTGCTCGCGAGCCCGTGGGCCTGGGTCGCCATCGGGATCGCGTACTTGATCGGCTCGATCCCCTGGGGTCTGGTCATCGGACGCTTGAAGGGCGTCGACCTGCGCAAGATCGGCAGCGGGAACATCGGCGCGACGAACGCGATCCGCGCCATGGGTCGGCGCTGGGGCTACGTGGTCTTCGCGCTCGACTTCCTGAAGGGCTTCGCCACGACGTGGGGAGTGTCGCGGGTGTTCGCGGGTCAGAGCACGCTCGAGGACATCGAGCTGTTGCAGATCCTGGTGGGCGCCGCGGCGACGCTGGGACACTGCTACTCGATCTACCTCGGCTTCCAGGGCGGCAAGGGCGTGGCCACGGGCTGCGGCGGCATCCTGGCGTTGAGCTGGCCGGTCTTCGTGTGCGGCGGCTCCGTATGGCTCGCGACGCGTCTCTTGACCGGATATGCGGGGCTGGCCTCGATCATGATGGGTCTCACGTTCCCCCTGGCGGTCGCCGTGCTGCACGGCACGCAACGCCGGGCGATGCTCGTCGGCGCGACTGCGCTGGCCTTGCTGATCGTCGTGCGTCACCGCGGGAACATCCACCGGATGCTGGCCGGCACGGAGCCCAACGCGCGCAAGGATCGGCGCGATCAGCCGCAGGCGCGGCGGCGCAAGGGACAGCGCAGTCGTCGCAGCGACGGGCCCGACGTGTCCGCGAGGCCGCATGGCTGAGCAACACGAAGTGCACCGCGCGCTGGTGATCGGCGACGGCGGCTGGGGCACCACGCTGGCCCTGCTGCTGCATCGCAACGGGATCCCCGTGCGCCTGTGGAGCGCTTTCCCCGAGCAGGCGCGCGAAATGCGCGAAGCGCGCGAGAACCGCCGATTCCTGCCGGGCGTGCCGCTGCCGAAGGATCTGGAGATCACGGCCGACGCGATGGGCGCCTCGCAGGGCGTCGACTTCGTCGTCAGCGCAGTGCCGACGCAGTACCTGCGCGGGATCGCGCGCCTGTTCGAGGAGGCGTTGCCGGGCGTCGTCCCGATCGTCACGGCGACCAAGGGCATCGAGATCGAAACCTTCCGCACGCCTTCGCAGGTGCTGCTCGAGGTCCTGGGCGAGCGGCCGATCTGCGTGCTCACGGGGCCGAGCCACGCCGAGGAGGTCGCGATCGGGAAACCCTGCTCGATCGTGGCCGCCAGCCACGACCAGCACTTCGCGCGGCGCGTGCAGCGCGCGTTCACGTCGAACTCGTTCCGCATCTACACGAGCCGCGATCCCGTCGGCGCCGAGCTGGCCGCCGCGCTCAAGAACGTGATCGCGATCGGCGCCGGCATCAGCGACGGCCTCGAGCTGGGCGACAACGCCAAGTCGGCGTTGATGACGCGCGGCATGGTCGAGATGGCGCGCTTCGGGCGCTCGCGCGGCGCGAGCCCCGAGACGTTCTTCGGCCTGGCCGGCATGGGCGACCTGGTGACGACGTGCTGCTCGCGCCATTCCAGGAATCGAGCCCTGGGCGAAGCGATCGGCCGCGGTCAGTCGCTGCAGCTCGTGCTGTCCAAGACGCGCACCGTGGCCGAGGGCGTGTGGACCGCGAAGGCGCTGTTCGGGCCCGAAGCCGACCTGGGCGACGTCAGCATGCCGATCGCGGAGCAGGTGCACGCCGTCCTGTTCGATGGGAAGGACCCGCGCGAAGCCGTCCTCGAGCTCATGACCCGCGCGCCAGCGGGCGAGATGGACGGCCTGTCCGAGACGACGGCTTGACCCCGATCGCGGCCTTCGCGCTGGCGTTCGGGGTCACCCTCATCGCGCTGGGTGTCGTCGTCTGGAGCGGCTTGCGCGCGCAACGGCGCGTGCACATCCCGGCGGTCGGGTTCACGCTGGCCTCGCTGGGCGTCACGATCTACTACGCCTACCAGCTGGGCCATACGCTCGACCTGGAGTCGGCCGGCCTGATCACGCCGATCCACCTGACGCTGGCGCGCGCTGCCGCTCTCGCGCTTCTGCTGCCGGTCGCGACCGGCATCCGCACGCTGTTCGTGCCGAGCGGCCGCAAGCTACACGCGCGTCTGGCGTGGTTCGCGATCGCGCTGGTCGTCGCGGCCGCGATCACGGGCGTGATCATGGTGTCGCTCGCGCAACCGGTCGGTCAGTCCTGAGAGGGCGGCTCCTGCGCGTGAACCTGCGCGTCGGCGACGCGCAACGACGACAGGACCCACGGCGCGGCCAGCAGCGTGCCGTTCGCGAGCACCGGCACGAGCAGCACGAGCAGCCATGCCAGGCGTGCACGGATGCCCCACATTGCGGCCGCGAATCCGATCACGCCGAACGTGAACGCGATCCAGGCCGCGACCGGCAAGGCCGGCGCGATGCTCGGCGCGAGGCGCACCAGCGCCAGGTCGAGCCACACGATCGCCCAGCCCAGCGTCGCCATGGACATCGAGAACATCCACGTGCGGTGACGCCGGCGCGGCTTCGGGCGGTCCATCCAGAGCCTGCGGAGGGGGCGCGCCACGCGACGATTCTGGGCGCGTTCGGCCGGGGCGACAAGCTTGTCGCCGCGCGGAGCCAACCAGATCGGGGTGGCCGTTCAAGGGACGCCCCGCCGTGGTGGACAGGGGAGCAGCGGCACGCCTAGAATCCTCGCCCACCATCGGTCGGGGCGTGGCGCAGCCTGGCTAGCGCGCTTCCTTGGGGTGGAAGAGGTCGGAGGTTCGAATCCTCTCGCCCCGACCAACCTTGCGTGCCCACAACCACACGAGGACTTCTTCGTCGTAGTGAGAATACCGGCCGCGCGAGCGTGGCCAGTTCGGCTGCCCGGGCGCGGCGTCAATGGTTCGCTGGTCAGCGGGACTTATCGGGCGCAGGGGTCGCACTGTCGGTCACGACGCGGATTCCGATCGCAAGGCTCGGTTGTGTCGGGTCGCGATCCATTCGACGCGCCGATCGGGCGCTGGAGCGTGGTCCGCCGAAGGATCCGCCGCGAAGACTGCGAGCGCGCCCGCTCTCCGGGCCGCTCGGATCAGCGCATGGCGCAAATCGATACCCCAGCGGGTCGAACCAGTCGGCTGTCCACTCGTGAACGTTGCCGCACAGGTCGTGCGCTCCGCACCAACTCACCCCGCGTAGGAAGGAGCCGACCGGTCTGGTCTGCCATAGCCCGGACTCCGAGGTGTGCGCGCGCGCGTCATCCCACTCGTCGCCCCAAGGATAGATCGATGACGCGGGCCCTCGCGCCGCGTACTCCCACTCCGCTTCCGTAGGCAGCCGGCCACCGCGCCACCGAGCATAAGCCTCGGCCTCGAACCATGTGATCCAGGAACGCGGTTGATCGGAGTCCTCGAACCCAGGTTCCACCGGGCGAGCGGGTGTTCTTCGGGCACCCTTCCACTGCCACCCCTGCTCCCTCCAGAGTTCGGGACGCTCGTAGGCACCAGCGGCGACGAACGCAGCAAAGGAGGCATTCGTGACTTCGTATTTGTCCAACCAGAAGCCGCGAGTGATGTGAACATCGTGTTGCGGCGTTTCGTCCGCGCGGGCGTACCAAAAGTCCCTCCTGGGGTCCGATCCTCGGCGGAACCAGCCGGGAGGAACCCATACCTGTTGGATCCCCTGGGCGTCCCGGCGCTCGACGGTGGGACTGATCTCGGTCAGCGTGCCGGCCGGGATCGCCGTTGGGAGTGGCGCGAAACGGTTCCCCACCTCCTGCCTCCAGATCAGTACGACCAGCCCGGCGGCGGAGAGCGAGAGGATCAGCGCCGCGATCAGCACTCGTCGTCTTGTGATCGGACCGGGCACTGGTCGCATCCTCCCCATCCCACTCGGACCAGCAGACGTCGGTGGTGGAGAGATCCTGGATCCTCCGGCGTGCCGTCGTCAAGGACGATGCCGCTCGCAGCCGACCTTCAGGTTCCAGGACGCTGTAGCGATCCTGGAGCTGCCGGCAATCCAGGGGGCGATCCGGAAGGTGTACGACTGCGACGTCGCGATGCTCGAGGCGAAGTGGGTCGAATGCTGCAAGCAGCGTTGAACGAGCCGCGGCTCGCGTTCTGAGCCCGCCCGCGGCCTCAATGCGAGCCGTACCAGGCCCGGAACTGGTCGCGCTGTCCGTGGCCGAAGAACGGCTCGTCCTCGCGCGGCGGCTCGCAGTAGAGCTTGTACGGCTGCGCGACGCGTTCGTGCAGGAAATGCAGGGCCTCGGTGTGCTGGCGGACCCTCTCCTGCTCGTCATAGCCCGGAGCCGGGACGCTGATGCCCCATTTCAGGGCCTGCGCGATCATGAAGATCATGCCGTCGGCGATCTCGGGCGTACGCCGGTTCTCGAGGCCATCGACGATGCGATCGAGGCGCCCCACGTCCGTGCGCCACGTCCATCCCATCCACTGCGCGAGCCGCGCGTCCGAGGTCCCCGGTCTCCGGAACGACTCGCCCGCGCGCGACGCATCGCAGACAGCCAGCGTCCCGGCCGCGAAGAGCCCCGCGAGCAGCACGGGGATCGCGCGCAGGAGGATCCGGGCCCGCGGCCGGGTTTCGAGGAGGACATCGAGAGCGCACGCGGCGCACAGGACGAGGAACGGATAGAGCGCGCCGATGTAGCGCCCTTCGTGAGCCATGCTGTTCTCGACGAGATCCGAGACCGTGTTCGCGGATCCGTAGACCAGGACGAACACGGCCACGTAGAGCAGGAACAGGACCGGGGCGCCGAGCTCCGTCGTGCGTCCGCGCGCGACGAGGCCGCGCACGGCCGCGCCGAATCGACCGCGGTACGTCCAAGCCAGGCTGGCCAGGAGTCCGAGGAAGAGGATCTCGACCACGCGTCCGGCCCACATGGGATCCAGGCCGGGGATCGCCCCCAGGAAGAACGCGTTCGGGATCTGGTCGACGAACAGCGAGGAGATGCGCTTCCAGCCCTGGTCGAACAGGCCCGAGGCCGACACTTCCGCCGAGATCGGGTTCCCGTAGACGAGGAGGCCGCGGAACCCGGTCTGGAGGTTGTACGTGAGCCAGGGCGTGAATCCGATGACGAATCCGAGCAGCGCGAATCGCGCCCAGCGACGCGTGAAGAACAGCTTGTCGCGGAGGAATGCGTAGACGGTGATCGCCGCGAGCGCGACCGCGGAGAGGTACCCGAAGTAGAGCATGAAACCGGCACAGACGCCGAACAGCACGGCCGTCCGGGTCTCGCGCGAGCCGCGCTCCTGGACGACGAGGAACGCGTACGTGCACAAGAGCGTGAGCGCATTGTTCTCGACGTGCGTGCCCCAGGCCGTGATCGAGACCAGCGTGTAGCCCGGCGGTGCGCAGGCCATGAGGATGCCGCCGATCCACGCCGCGCGGCGGCTGACGAGGCGATCGAGGATCAGGAACAGGAGCGCGACCGTGAGCGCGTTGAACGCGATCGGCACCAGCCGCACGGCCGCGATCGAATCGCCGAAGATCGCGATGCTGGGCACCGCCAGGAGGCCGACGACGAGGGATCCACCTTCGCGCGGGGTCCAGTGGTAGTCCTGGATCGAGAGCAGCGGTCCGCGCAGGATCTCGTTCGCGATGTTGCCGCGGTGCTGCTCCTCGCCGAAGATCCAGCCCGGCGAGACGTGCTCGCTCGGGAACACGAGCAGGCACAGCTTCAACGCGGTGGAGAGCGCCGCCAGGAGGAGTGCGCACTTCCAGGCCTGCACGCGCTGTCTGCGTGGCTCGGCCGAATTCACCGCGAGCGTCCCGGTTTCACGAGCCTTCGCAGGCGCCGCATTCAAGGACCGTGCTCCTTCGATTGCGATCGTCGATGGGGGGGGAGGTCCATCCGAACGAGCGATTCGCCAGGGTAGCATCACGGGTCGAGAGCGGATCCGTTGCCGGCCCGATGTCGACGGTCGGGCGGGAGAGGCACTCGAGGTGGATGTGGAGGAGCGTTCGCCGCATCTCCGACCACGCCAGCTACGCTGCTGCCCGCGCTTCCCACGCCTTCGGCACGACGAGGACTGCGACATGCTGACGACCTGGCTCGTGTTCACCGCGCTCCATGCCCTGCAGGGGACCACCGTCGAGCCCTCGCGGCATTGTCTGCGCATTATCGAGCCGCAGTGCGGCAAGGTGAAGGACCTCGACGTCTCGGCGGACGGTGAACGGCTCGTCGTCGGTTGCGACAACGGACACGTGAAGGTCTACGACCTCGCCACCGGCATGCTGCTGAGGGACTTGTTCGGCTCCGGGACCGTCACCGACGTCGAGTTCGATCTGCGCGGTGAACGGCTGCTCGCGGCGTACTACGACCGCACCCGGATCTGGAACGCGAGGTCCTTCGAGCTCGAGCAGTCGCTGAAAGGCCAACGGCTGGGCATGCTGCGCGCCTGCTTCTCCCCCGATGGACGCTGGGTGGCCACCGGCTCGTGCGGCAGCGGGGCGGAGCCCGACCAACCCACCGAGGCTCGCGTATGGAATGCGTCGACCGGGGAGCAGGTCGCTCTCGTCGAAGACCTCGCGTTCCGCGTGCTGCCGAGTTTTTCCCCCGAGAGCACGAGACTGCTGGCGAGTTCCGGGAACGTGCCGGAGCTGTTCGTGCTCGAGCTGGGCGGAAAGCGTGCACCCAGGAAACTGAAGGCGCATTCGAAGGGCATCGCGTACTCCGCCTGGAGCCCGGATGGGAAGACCGTGTTGAGCGTGTCCTCGGATCTCACCGGGAGGCTGTGGAACGCCGAATCCGGCAAGGTGCTGCACGTGCTGGAGGGCCACACGGGGTACCTCCTCCGGTGCGAGTTCAGCCCCGACGGCCTGGAAGCCTCGACGACTTCCTGGGCGGATCGCACGACGCGCGTGTGGAACGTGAAGTCGGGCAAGGAACGCCTGGAGCTCGAAGGCCACGACGAGCGTCCCACCGCCGTGCACTACGCGCCGGACGGCCGGGCGATCGCGAGCTTCGACGCCGCGGGACGCGGAATCCTGTTCGAACTCCAGCGCGGGAAGATCGTCGCCCGATTCGACGGGCACACGGACATCACCACCGCGATCGATTTCCGTCCGGATTCGAAGTGGATCGTCTCGGGCTCCTATGACGGCACCGTCCGGGTGTGGTCGAACCCGCTCGTGAAGGAGTGAGCTGGGGGACCGTCTACGCGTCGTGCAAGGTGTCTTCCATGAGAAGGCCCTCCCAGTCCAGTAGGAGAGTTCGGTTTTTTTTTGCCGGTCGTGACCGGTGCTTAGTGACCCGATCCGCGCACGCCCCCTGGCCGAGTCGCAGGCTTCCATTCGCACTCGTCGAGGCGCTCCGGTTTGCGGAGCGCGGTGCATGAGGGGGTCCGTCCGTCGGGTGCTGCCATCTGACACGCAGGCTTGTGGCCCAATACACCATTCGCAGTCACCCAGACGGGCGGTACTCGAGGAAGGGGGCGTGGCGCGGATCGAGTTGTTCGAGAGCGGGCGCGGCGCGAGCCGCGCGTGTTCGTAGGTCAGGCGACGACGAGTTCGCCGCGCCTCTTGGCCAAGTAGAAGGGGTCGTAGGTTTCACCCGTCGTCCACAGGTGGTGCATCAGCACGGCCAGCTTGCGGGCGACCGCGACCTTCGCGCGTTTCTTGGCGGACTTGTCGCTGCCGCTGCCGATGATCTTGAGTCCGAAGCGACGCAGATCGCAGTCCGGCCCGAAGGGTCCCAGGATGTAGTTGGCCGCGATCACGAGCAGTCGTCGCATCTCCCCATCGCCGGCCTTCGTGATGCTCAGCTGCGGATCGCTTGCGCCCGAGCTCTTCTTGCGCGGCACGAGCCCCAGGTACGAGCCGACGTCCCGCGCGCTGCGGAATCGCTTGGGATCGCCCAGCGTGAGCACGTAGGTCAGTGACACGACCGGTCCCACACCGCAGATCCCTTGCATCTCCTGGGTGACCGAGTAGCGCTCCTGGGCGAGCCGCTCGATCTCCTTGTCAAAGCTTCTGATCTGGGCGGTCACCTGCGCGATGATCGACACGAGCGGATGCAGAGCAGCCGCGAGCCCGGTGGGGATCGCTCCGTCTCTCGACATGTTTCGCCCGAAGCTGTCTGCCGAGCAGCTCCGTGCGCGGTCGCCGTTCGACTTCAGGACGCCGCGCACGTGGTTGATCATGCCGGTCCGCGCGCGCACGAGTTCTGTACGCGCACGCGGCACCGCCAGGTCGGCCTGCGCTTCCTTCGAGCGGTGCGTGATGGGGGCGAGCAGGTGTGCGTTCGTGCGACCCAGCTCGGCCAGCATCTCGGCGTCCGTGCGATCCGTCTTGCGATCGCTCTTGGAGATCAGCTCGACCCGTCGCGGGTTGGCGACGATCACGTCCATGCCGGCCTCACTGGCCAGGCGGCTGATCCACGGCGAGTGTCCGCCTGCCTCGATCACCACCCGGCAGCCCTTCCAGCGCTGGAACAGCGCCGTGAGCTGCGCACGCGTCGACGCCACCTTCCCGACCGACAGAGTGAACCCGTCACCCCGCTGGACGTGGAAGGTCGACACCCGATCCGACAGGTCCAACCCCATCGTCGTGGGCAGCTGGACGGTCGTGTGCGTGGGGATCGAGACGGTCGAGGATGTACGATGAGTCATGGCTGGCCTCCTTGTGGTTTCGGGGGGTTCTCAGACCTCCCTCAACTACCACTGGGGCGCCTAGCGACCTCGCGTGGAGGCCGGCCTTCTCATCCCATCTGACACCCGCGTCAGGACCGAAGTAGAGCCTGATCACGTTCAACCGCCCGGGCACGAGGCGGACTTCCAGCCTGCGCACTTCTCCCCCGTTCTTCAGGAGCGAGAGCGTCCAGCCCGGTCCACGACGCTCGAGCATGCGCAACCCGCCCGACACCTCGCCCCGGGTGCGGGGTCGAGGACATGTCCCTGGCCTGGTCGCCGGTCGACTCAATTCTGCCCCCCGATTCCAGGATTTCGCGCTGCCGAACGCGCACGCGCTGCGTCGACTCGGGGCTCGCGCGGCGTACTCGCGTCCCCGAGCTGCGCGGCGACCGCGAAGCCGCGCCGAACCGGCCCGCCGTCTGCGATCAGCCGCGGTACGCCCGACCCCGCGGCAGCCAGCATCTCACGCGGCTGCGATAGCCCTCGAAGGACTCTCCGAAGCGCGCTCTGAGATCCTCCTCCTCCGCCGGGCGCACGACGTAGTTCCAGATCGCGCTGCCCAGGAACGCGTAGGCCATCGTCGCCCACGAGCCCAGGCCGATCCCGACGACGAGGCATTGACCGAGCCCGGCGATCGCCATCGGGTTCCGCACGTGCGCGTACGGGCCGCGCGTCACGAGGCGGCGCGCGGAGTCGAACGGTAGCGGCGTGCCCTCCCCGTCGATGGTCATCGTCATCGCGCTCCACAGCCCGAGCGCGCTGAGCAGGGCAAACGCCGCGACGGCGAGCGGCACTTGTCCCGGGAACGTGAAACGCGGGATGCCGAGCGACGCTTCGATGCGCACCAGCAGCGCCGGCACGACGCCCAGGAAGAAGGACCAGAACAGCCCGATCTGCACGATCGTCTTGGTCAGGTTGCGCGCGCGTGTCGCCGCGCGCGCCGGTCGCAGGATGGGCGCGGATCCCTCGGTCAGGCGGAATGCCAACGCGGTCGTCAGCAGCGCCGCGGGAGCCATCGCCACGAAGGCCAGCCACCCGCTTTCGGTCAGGAACGACTGCGCCAGCACGTAGAGCGTCGCGTAGTCGACCGCGCCGGCGACCAGCCAGGCGAGCGGGATGGTCCAGACCCAGCCGAGCCGGATCGACGCTGCCAGAAACCACGAGCCTGCGACGAGGAGCAGGGCGTCGCCCGGCGCGAACGCCAGCAGCGCAGCCTCGGGGTGGCCGCGGGGAAGGAATGCGTCGCGCCAGTCCGGCCGCAGCGCGAGCGCGATCCACCAGATCGCCACGGCGGCGCCTTGCAGCGCGAAGTACGCGGACGCGAGCCTCTTCGCGTCAGCTGGCGGCATCGCGCCTGCAGCTCGCGTCGATGGCCCGGGTCATGGCCGCCGATCTTCACGCCCGGCTTCGTCCACGGCAACCCTCGGCTCGGCGGCAGTGGGGTACGACTCGAACGCCCCGTTCAGCCCGTGCGCCGCTGGCCGTCCGGGGCGACGTCGACGACCGGTGCATCCGCGAACCCGCGCCGTGCCAGCAGCAGGTCGAGGATCGGCGTCGTCATGAACGTCGTGATCAGCGCCATCAGGACGAGCATCGTGAAGATCGTGGGGGAGATGACGCCCAGGTCGAGGCCCAGGTTGAGCACGATCAGCTCCATCAAGCCGCGCGTGTTCATCAGGATCCCGAGCGCCGCGGAACGCCGCGCGTTGAGGCCCGTGAGCCGCGCCGCCAGGAACGTGCCGCCGAACTTGCCGAGGGTCGCGACGAGCAGGATGAGCCCACAGACGAGCCAGTCCTGCGCCGTGTTCACGAGCCCGATCTGGGTGCGCATCCCCGTGAACGCGAAGAACGACGGCAGGAACAGCACGATCACGACGTCTTCGAGTCGCGCGCGGATGCCCTCGGCCAGCTTGCCCTCGTGCGGCAGCATGGCGCCGAGCAGGAACGCGCCGAAGAGCGCGTGGATCCCGATCGCCTCCGTGGCGAACGCCGACAGGAGCAGCGCCACGAACACGATCGCGAGCGGCGTGTGCGACAGCGCGCTCTTCTGCTCCTGGGCGGCCGCGAAGCGCGCGATCAGGGGCTTCACGACGACGAACATGACGGCGACGTACACCGCGACCCACGCGAGCGTCCAGGCCGCGCCGGTCACCTGGGCGGTCGCGATGCCGGCGACCAGGGCCAAGAGCGTCCAGGCCGTCACGTCGTCGACTGCAGCGCAGGCCAGCGCTGTCGCTCCCAGGCGCGTGTGCTGCACGCGGCGGTCGTGGAGGATGCGCGCCAGCACGGGGAACGCCGTCACGGAGAGCGACACGCCCAGGAAGAGCGAGAACACCGTGAACGACACGTCGCTGGTCGAATACAGCGGGTAGAGGCCCAGCGCCAGCAGCGCGCCCAGCAGGAAGGGCGCCACGATGCTGGCGTGCGAGATCGCGATCGTCGTGTGCGTGTTGCCGCGCAGGAGCTTCGTGTCGAGCTCGAGCCCGACCAGGAACATGAAGAGGACGACGCCGATCTTCGAGACGACGCCCAGGTGGGGCGCCATCGAGAGCGGCATGACGATCTCGTACGCGGCGGGCGAGATGGCCCCGAGCAGCGAGGGCCCGAGCATCAGGCCGGCGACGATTTCGCCGATGACGGGCGGCTGGTGCAGGTAGCGCCGGAACACGCCGCCGACGAAGCGCGCGAGCAGCGTGATGACGGCCAGCGCCAGCAACAGCTGAGCGAACACGTTCGAGTGCGCCACCGGCCCCGGCCCGCGCGCGCCGGCCGGCGGGGCCGGTGCCTCCAGGCCTTCGCCGAGCGAACGGACGAGGAAGTAGACGCCGACGCCCGCCGCCAGCATCGCGGCGTAGATCACGTACGTGCGCAGTCGGTCCGGGGGAGAGGTCTGACCGGTCATCCAGGGATCCTGAGCCGTCCGAAGGCGCACGCGACGCTGCGGGCATGCCCCGATCCGAGCATATCCCTGACTCGGATCGACGCTGCGCGCCGGCGCACAGTTCGGTGCGAAATGCAGCGCCGCTCGTTGCCTCTATGAGCGCTGATACCCCCCCGCGCGCGCGGAGCGCGCGCACAGCGCGCGCCCGCGCGCCCAACGGAGTCGAGGCGCGCGGTTCAAGCGCGCGCCTCGATCCGTCCTGGGAACCGGAACGCTAGACTCGTGGGCCACGCATGTCCCACGCCCTGCAAGCCGCCTGGATCCTGACCGTTCTCCCCGCGTGCGGAGCCTTTGACCAGCAGCCCGTGGGCACGGTCGACGCCGCCGCCCCGCTGCCGTGCTGCGAGACCCCGTCGCGCTTCGCGACCGCGCCCCCGGTCGACGCGCCGCCCGGCATGGTCTGGATCCCGGCCGGCGAGTTCGACATGGGCGGCTTCGGTCCCGAGGCGCGCCCGGACGAGCTGCCCGTCCACCGCGTGCGGCTCGAAGGATTCTGGATGGACGCCACCGAGGTGACGAACGCCGAGTTCGCGCGCTTCGTCGCCGAGACGGGCTACGTCACGCTCGCGGAGCGCAAGCCCGACTGGGAGGAGATCCAGAAGCAGGTCGCGCCCGGCACGCCGAAGCCGGACGACTCGATGCTCGTCGCCGCGTCGCTGGTCTTCACGCCGACGAAGGGCCCCGTCCGGCTCGACGACTACACGCAGTGGTGGACGTGGATGCCGGGCGCGAACTGGCGCCATCCACAGGGTCCGGCTGCAGACCTGGTCGGCAAGGACGACCACCCCGTCGTGCACGTCGCCTGGGACGACGCGATCGTCTACTGCGTCTGGGCCAAGAAGCGGCTGCCGACCGAGGCCGAATGGGAATACGCCTGTCGCGGCGGAACCGAGCACAAGCGCTTCCCGTGGGGCGACGAGCCGCCGACCGGCAAGAACCTGCCGGCCAACGTGTGGCAGGGGAAATTCCCCTACGACAATACGGCCGCCGATGGTCACCAGCTCACGGCGCCGGTGAAGTCGTTCCCGGCGAACTTCTACGGGCTGTACGACATGGGCGGGAACGTGTGGGAGTGGTGCCAGGACTGGTACCGGGGCGACACGTACGCGGAATCGGCGAAGACGGGCGTCGCGCTGAACCCCCAGGGTCCGGCCTCGAGCTTCGACCCCGACGAGCCGTACATGCCGAAGCGGATCCAGCGCGGCGGGTCGTTCCTGTGCTCGGACCATTTCTGCACGAGCTACCGGCCCTCGGCGCGGATGAAGACCAGTCCGGACACGGGCATGAGCCACTCCGGCTTCCGCTGCGTTCGTTCTGGCGGCTCTGTGCGCTCCGTGCAGACCCCTCCAGTGCAGAAGTAGCCCGGCCGCACGGCGGTCATCGCCGCAGCGCTACTACGTGTAGGCGTACCGCACGAGGTGGAAGAACACCGGCGCGGCGAAGCACAGCGAATCGATGCGGTCGAGGATGCCGCCGTGGCCCTCGATCAACGTCCCGAAGTCCTTCACGCCGCGATCGCGCTTGATCGCGCTCATCACGAGCCCTCCGGCGAAACCAGCCAGCGTGATCGCGAGCGACAGGCCCGCGGCCTCGAGCGGCGAGAACGGCGTCATCCACCACAAGCCCGCGCCCAACGCCGTCGCGGCGGCGATGCCGCCCACGAACCCCTCCCAGGTCTTGTTGGGGCTGACGTTCGGCGCGATCTTGTGGCGGCCGAAGAGCTTCCCGAACACGTACTGCAGGACGTCGCTCATCTGGACGACCGTGACCAGGAAGAAGAGCAGCTTGGCGTTCTCGCCTTCGTAGTTCGGGATCCGCAGCGAGAGCAGGGCCGGCACGTGGCTCAAGCAGTAGACGCACAGCATCAAGCCCCACTGGATCTTGGCCGTGCGCTCGAGGAACCGCTCGGTGTCGCCCGCGATCGCGCTGCGGGTCGGCAGCAGCAGGAACGCGTACACGGGGATCATGATGCTGTAGAGCCCGTACCACTCGCGCGCCACGAGCACGTACTGCGCCGGAGTGACGGCGAAGAACGTCCAGAACAGCGCGCGGTGGTCGCCGCGCCGCGTCGGCGCGAGCGTGACGAACTCGCGCAGCGCCAGGAACGACATCAGGCCGAACAGCACGACGGACCCGATGCGACCGACCCACAGGGACAGCGCGAAGACCGCAACCATCACCCACCAGGCGCGGGTGCGCGCATTCAGGTTCGCGACCGTGCGCCGGGCGGAGTCGCTCTGTGCGCGCCGGCTCAGGACACGGCCCGCGATCGACGCGGCGACGAGCAGCCCGCCGACGCCGGCGAAGAGCGCGACGACATCCGGATCGGCGCTCACGCCTGCGCGCCGCGCGCGGAGCCGCGCGGCGCCTCCAGGATCAGGGAGCCCGTACGCTCGGTTCCTTCACGGGCTCCCAGTCCGCGCACGGCCTCCTCGGCGCGGCGCAGGAAGTTCTCGCGAGGCTCGTCCGGTCCGAGGTGCAGCGCCGGCCCGAAGCTGATGCACGAGAGCAGCGGCAGCGGCAGGAACTCGCCCTTGGGCAGGATGCGGTTCAAGTTGTCGATGTGCACGGGCACGAGGTCCGCTTCGGGTCGGTGCCGCGCCAGGTGGTAGAGACCGCCCTTGAACGGCCCGATGCGCTCGCCGTCGCCGCGCGTACCCTCGGGGAACACGATCAGCGACTCGCCGCGCTCCAGCACCGCCAGCATCGGCCCGAGCGGGTTCGACGTGCGCCGGATCTCCTTGCGCTCGATGAGCACGGCGCGGAAGACGGATTCCGCGAGCCAGCGTCGCGCGCCGGTCGCGCCCCAGTAGTCGCGCGCCGCGACCGGCCGCGTGCGCTCGCGCAGCTCGCGCGGCAGCGCGGCCCACAGGACGAGCGTGTCCAGGTGGCTCGAGTGATTGGCGAAGTACACTTTGGGCCCGTCGCGGCGCGGCACGTCGACCCAGCGCACGTTCGCGCCCGCGATCGTGCGCGAGAGCATGGCGACGAGCCCGGCGATCATCGCGCCTCCAGCTCCTTCAGGATGTGCGCCGTGCGCCGCACGACGGTGATGGCGGTACCCGCGGCGATCACGATCAGCGTGATCTCGAGTGCGCGCGGGCCGCGCCCGAAGCCCAGCTCCCCGATCGCGAGCAGACAGCCGAAGGTCAACGCCGCCATGCGGTGCGGCTTCGCCATCGGTCCCGAGAAGTCCGGCTTCGCACCGGCGGTCACGCCCAGCGCGCGGATGTACGCGGTGAGCAACGCGAGCGAGCCGCACACCCATCCGAGCGTCGGTCCCCACACGTCCGCGACCGCGTAGCCGGCCGGGACGAGCAACGCCAGGTCCGCAAAGCGGTCGGGGAGCTCGTTGTAGATCTCCCCGGTCTTCGAGCGCAGCCCGCCTTCGACGGCGACCATGCCGTCGAGCATGTTGCACAGGAGGCGCAGCTGGATGCAGGCCGCCGCGACGGCGAACCACGCGCTGCGCACGGCCCCGGTGGCGTCCGGCACGGCCAGGAACGCGAGACCTCCGCCCAGTGCGAACACGATGCTCACGACCGAGATCGCGTTCGGCCGCACGCCGGCGCGCGCGATCTGCGCCGCCAGCGCCTTGGCCCAGCCGGCGTTGCGCGTCGTGAGCGGCCGGCGGCCCGGATCGGTCGGCGTCGAGCTCATCGCGGCAGGCTATGGAATCGGCGTTCCGCGCGGCAGGGTGTCAAGCTCGAAACGCCTTTCGAAGTTGTCTCCGGCGGATCGTGATCGTGGGTCATTCGCCCCGTTCCGGCTGCCCGATTCTTCCTCTCGCGGTCGAGGATTCCTAGGCTTGAGGCCCCGCGCTTCGGCGGGTCCATGATGAAGCCGGCCGCAGGGACGTCGCGCGGAGGTCGGGCCGCGTTGGTCGTGGCCGTCCTCCTGGGTCTGGCGATGGGCGTCAGTGGCTTCACCTTCCGCTACGCCGAGGGTCTCTCGTACCTGAGCTCGGATCCGAAGGCCTGCGTGAACTGCCACATCATGCGTTCGCAGTACGACGCCTGGCAGAAGGCCAGCCATCACACTGTCGCGACCTGCAACGACTGTCACATCCCGGCGACCGGGCTCGCCAAGTGGATCTCGAAGGCGACCCACGGCTACCAGCACAGCAAGGGCTTCACGCTGCAGGATTTCGACGAGCCGATCCGCGCGAAGCCCGCGAGCGCGGCGATCGTCCAGGACAATTGCCTGCGCTGTCACGCCGATCTGCTGCACGACCAGGTGGCCGGCGCCACGACCGATCGTGACGCGGTCCAGTGCGTCCACTGCCACCGCGGCGTGGGCCACGGCGAGTCCGCGGGTCTGGGTGGTCCGGATCGGGGTGAACTCCACGAACAAACCGAGGTAGCACGATGACCGACGCGGACCGGGCCGGAGCCAGCAAGAAGACCTTTGTCGCGACCGTGATCGTCGTGGCCCTGGTAACGGCGTTCGCGACAGCGCTGCTCGTGAACATCTTCGAGCGCAAGGCCGAAGCCCGCAGTCCCTACGTCCTGCTGAAACCCGTCACCGAAGACGACACGGACCCGGCGACGTGGGGCGTGAACTGGCCGCGCCAGTACGACGGCTACCTGCGCACTGCGTTGACCACGCGCACGCGTTTCGGCGGCCACGGCGGGAGCGAAGCCATGCCCGCGCAGAAGATCGATCGCGATCCGTGGCTCAAGCGCATGTTCCAGGGCTACGCGTTCTCCATCGACTACCGCGACCGCCGCGGGCACGCGTTCATGCTCGCCGACCAGGAGGCGACCGAGCGCCTCACGAAGCCGCAGACGGGCTCGTGCCTGCACTGCCACGCTTCGATCATGCCGCTCTACCGCGAGCTCGGCGGCGGCGACGCGATGAAGGGTCTCGATGCGACGCAGAAGATGTCGTACCAGGAGGTGAGCGCCAAACTGCACGAGCAGGGCAACGCCCACCCGGTCTCGTGCGTGGATTGCCACACGCCGAACAGCATGGAGCTGCGCGTGACGCGGCCGGGCTTCATCCGCGGCATCCAGGCGCTGGCCGAGTCGGACGCCGAGGTGCCGCACCTGCCGAGCATCCAGGAGTGGCGCACCGGTTCGCGGGCCAAGCCCTACGACCCGAACGTCGACGCGCGGCGCAGCGAGATGCGCTCGTTCGTGTGCGGGCAGTGCCACGTCGAGTACTACTGCTCGTCGAAGATGCCGCTGACGTTCCCGTGGGGGCAGGGCCTCAAGGCCGAGCAGGTCGAGGCCTTCTGGAACGCGACGAAGTTCCCCGATGGCGAGCGCTTCTTCGACTACAAGCACGCCGAGACGGGCGCTCCGGTCGTCAAGGCGCAGCACCCCGAGTTCGAGCTGTGGAGTCAGGGCATCCACGCGCGCGCTGGCGTGTCGTGCGCGGACTGCCACATGCCCTACATGCGCGAGGGTGCCTCCAAGGTCTCCGACCACTGGGTGCGCAGCCCGCTCCTGAACATCAACCGCTCGTGCCAGACGTGCCACCACGCGTCGGAGTCCGAGATGGCCGCGCGCGTGGACGTGATCCAGCAGCGGAACCAGGACCTGATGCAGCGCGCGGCCGACGCGCTGATGGACCAGCTCGACGCGATCGTGAAGGCCAAGGCGGACGGAGCTTCGCCGGCGCAGATCGCACCGGCCCTCGAGCTGCAGCGCAAGGCGCAGTGGCGCATCGACTTCATCGCCGCCGAGAACTCGATGGGCTTCCACGCGCCGCAGGAAGCCGCGCGCGTGCTGGGCGAGGCCGCGGACTACGCGCGCCAGGGCCAGGTCGCGGCGATCGGGTGGCGAGAGGGCGCGGCGAAATAGGGCGCGCTCGCGCCCGGCGGTCCAGCTCACGACGTTCGTCGTGACGGCGCCGCGTCTTGCGCCTAGGAGAGTCCGAGCCGCTTCGCCAGGTGGTGCAGGTTGCTGCGGTGCATCCCGAGCACGCGGGCGGCAGCGGACGCGTTGCCGCCGGCGCGCGCGAGCTCCTCGCGGATGACGTTGCGCTGGTAGTCGTCGACGGCGTCGCGCAGCGTGCGGCCGCCGAGTCCGCTCGCAGCCGGCTGAGCTCGGCGTGAACTGCGCCCGCGCTCGTCCCCGGGATCTGCCTCGGAGACGCGCGACGAGGTGGCCAGGCCCAGATCCGCGGCCTGCACGATCACGTGTTCGCCCGGCTGGCTGCGCGCGGACGCGCGCAGGACGGCGCGCGCGACGACGTTCTCGAGCTCGCGCACATTGCCGGGCCAATCGGCCGACGCGAGCTCGGCCTGCGCCTGGGGCTGGAAGCGGATCGGCCCCGTGCCCAGCCGGCGGCGCACGTGATCCGCGAAGTGGCCGGCCAGGAGCGGGACGTCCTGCCGGTGCTCGCGCAGCGGTGGAACGCGGATCCGGCAGACGTCGAGGCGGTGGAGCAGGTCCGCGCGGAAACGCCCGGCGCGGGTCTCGGCTTCGAGGTCGCGGTTCGTCGAGGCCAGGATGCGCACGTCGACGTGAGCGGTGTGATCGGCTCCGACGGGCTGGATCTCGCCCTCCTGCAGCGCGCGCAGCAGCTTGGGCTGCATCGACAGGGGCAGCTCGCCGATCTCGTCGAGGAACAGCGTCGCGCCGTCGGCCACGCGGAATTTGCCGGGGCGGGCCTTGTCGGCGCCGGTGAAGGCGCCTTTTGCGTGGCCGAAGAGCTCGCTCTCCACGATCGACTCCGGGAGAGCGGCGCAGTTCACGTACACGAGCGGATGCTCCGCGCGACGCGACTGGGAGTGGAGCGTGCGCACGACGATCTCCTTGCCGACGCCCGTCTCGCCCGTGACGAGCACGGGGAACTCGGAGCCGGCGACGAGCTCGACCTCGCGGCGGAGGTCGGCGATCGCGCCGCTCGTTCCGATCAGGAACCCGCCGCGACGGTCGAGCATGTCGCGGACGAGGTCCTGCGCGACGAGGCCCTGGTGCTTGGCGTGCCGCTCGAGCGTCTCGATCAGGTCGCTCGTCCGCAGCGCGGCGGCTGCCAGCGCGGCGAGGTGCACGAGGAAGCGCTTGTCGACGGCGTCGAACTTCCCGGGCTCGAATGCGTCGACCGTCAGGACGCCGACCAGCTCGTCCTCGACGCGCAGCGGACAGCCGAGGCAGGCGTGCACGTGGAGGTGCGGACCGGCCTCGACCAGGCCGTCGTACGGATCGGGCAGCGAGCTCTCGGCCGGGAAGATCGTCGGCTCGACGTTGCGGCAGATGATGTCGAGGCGCGGGTGGTCACCGCGATGGAAGCGCCGCCCGAGAACGTCCGCCGACAGGCCGTGCGTCGCGACGGGGACGAGCACGGCGCCTTCCAGCCGCAGCAGCGCTACGGCGTCGCAGGGCAAGGCCCTCCGCACGGCGTCGACGAGCCGCCGCGAGCGGTCCTCGGACGTCAGCGCGGCCGTCATGTCGAGCGCGATCGGAAGCAGGTCGTCGAGCGTCGGTCGTGTTGTCGTCATCGCAACTCCGTTGTGAATTGTATACGACGAGCGTGCTGCACATTCCACAACAGAGCGCCGCAACCCCTTCCAGGGCAGCCCCACACGTCGGCACGGCGTGTGCCCTGGTCGGCCGTCAGCCGCCCTGTCCAGGAGCCGTCCTCGCCGTCGAGGACCGTTCCTGCGCGGACCGGTGACGCCTCGCGGACGACCCGCGATCACCCCGCCCAAACGGACACGCGCGATGACCACCAGCACCTCACCGATCACCTCCAAGACCACCCTCGCCGATCTGGCCGCGACCCGCGCCGGGGCGTCGCGCGTCTTCTACCGCCACGGCCTCGACTTCTGCTGTCACGGGCGCGTCAGCCTGGCCGAGGCCTGCGCGAAGAAGGACCTCGCGGTCGACGCGCTGGTGCGCGAGATCGAGGCCCAGGTCCCGCTGGCGCCCGACTTCCAGCGCTGGGACGAGCGCCCGATCGCCGAGGTGATCGAGCACGTGCTCGAGGACTTCCACGCGTCGCACCGCGCCGAGCTCCCGCGCCTGCTCGAGATGGCGCGCAAGGTCGAGAAGGTCCACGCCGACAAGCCCAGCTGTCCGCACGGCCTCGCCGACCACGTCGAGCGCATCGCCGAGGAGCTCGAGATGCACATGCAGAAGGAGGAGCAGGTCCTCTTCCCGATGATCCTCTCCGGCCGCGGTCGCATGGCGGCGATGCCGGTCCAGATGATGGAGGAGGAGCACGAGGACCACGGCCGGAACCTTGCGCGGCTGCGCGAGCTCGCGACCGGGTTCACGCCGCCGGAGGACGCCTGCGGCACGTGGCGCGCGCTCTACCTGGGCCTGGCGGAGCTGGACCAGGCGGTCATGCACCACATCCACACGGAGAACAACATCCTCTTCCCGCGCGCGCTGCGCGGGTGAGGGACAGCGTGTCGATCCGCGCTGCGCGTCGCGCACGCGCCGCGCGGCTCTGCGCGGCGCCAACAGCACGGTTTGAAGCTCTCGATCGGTTTCTGCTCGGCCTCTCAGCGCGGACCGCCCAGTACGCCGGCGAGGGGGCGCGCGGCCTTCGGCTGGAACGCGGCGTAGTCCTCGCCCACCGCCGCGGCCACTGTCGCGGCGATCTGGCTCTGCACGAACGGACCGGCGTCGCGGCGCGCGCCCAGCGCGGGCGTTTCGGGCCCCAGGATCGCGATCCAGATCTCCTCGGCCCCCTCGACGTCCTTGTTGTGCTTCGACCAGTCCTCGGGCGTGCGGCCGCGACCGTGGTCCGCGGCCACGATCAGCGTCGTCTTCCCGGCGTGCGAGGGGCGGGCCTGCAGCGCCTCCCACAGCTCGCGGATCGCCGCGTCCGTGCGCTGCGCCGCCTGCAGGTAGCGGTCGTAGCGGCCCTCGTGCGCGAACTCGTCCGTCTCGCCGAACGTGAAGTACAGCACGCGCGGCGCGTGCGCCTTCCAGTACTCGAGCATCGAGCGGAACCCGATCGCGTCGGGCGGCATCGACTCCCACTGCCGGGGCATGTCGGCCTTCAAGCGGTTGATGAGCGCCTGCTCGGGCGAGACCGGCGGAGCGGTGATCGGCTCGAAGCCGCCCGAGACGAAGAAGCCGCAGCGCTCGCGGTTGACGATCGAGGGCACGACGTCCCACACGCCGATCGCAGCGACCTTCTGCGCGAAGCCCGGCCGGCCGTGCAGGAACTCGAGCACCGTGACGTTGGGGTTCTGAACCTTGTCGTTGCTCGTGATGCGCGCGTCGTGGAAGCCAACGAGCATCTCGGAGTAGCCCGGATAGCTGAACTTCAGCCCGTTCGACACGTCGACGGCGCAGCCCGCGTCGCGGTCGCCCAGCAGCTGGCCGCCCGGGACGACCACCTGCCAAAGAAAAGGCATCAACGCCGCGCGCCGCTCGGCCACGCTGTCGCGCCAGAACGCGCGCGTCACCGCGTCCTTGTCCACGACGCCGCCCTTCTCGTGCCCGATCAGCGCGGCGTCCGCGCCTCGAAAGACCTCCTGCCAGCGCAGGCCGTCCACGAGGACGAGTACGACGTTGCGCTCCGCGGGAGCCTGCGCGCGGGCGAAGCCGGTCGACGGGGCCAGGACGAGTGCCAGGCAGAGGATGCGGGTGCGGAGCATGGCGGCAGTGTGGCTCGGGCGTCGCGCCCTGGACAGCGAGATCGACTGCGCCCTCAGAGACTGAGAAGTATTCGAAGTCTCTGCGCGCCGCGCGCGGTCCCGCGCGGCGCCAACAGGGCAAGAGAGGCCGAAGGATCGATTTTCTCTCGGCCTCTCAGACTCCGCCCCGGGCGAACTCGTTCACGCGCATCTCGCGGTCGATGTCGAGCTGCAGCTCGAGGTACGTCCGGTCGTTGATGACGCCCTTGTCGCGCAGCTCGAGGAGGGCACGGCTCTGCTCCTCGACCACCGCGCGCCGCACCTCGCGGCTGACCGAGAGGCTCGTGCGCGCGATCGCGCGCTTCTCCTCGTCCTGTTCCAGCAGAGCCGCCAGTTCATCGACCATGTGCGTCCGCCAGTGGTGGACGGAGATGGGGCAAGACGTCTCCGAGCAGAACGCGTCCAGGCGCGCGACGCCGGCCTCGAGCAGGCGTTCGCGCGCCGCGCGGATCTCGGCCTCGCTGTCGTCCTCGCCGCGGATGCCGAGTGCGCGGATCAGCGGGTTCAGCGTCAGGCCCTGCACGATCAGCGTCGCGACGAGGATGCACAACGTGCAGGCCAGGATCTCGATGCGACCCGGGAACTCGCGGCCGTCCTCCAGCACGGCGGGCAGCGACAGGGCCGCGGCCAGCGAGATCGCACCGCGCATGCCGCACCAGCCGACGAGCAGGACAGCCTTCCAGCTAGGCAGCCCGCCCTCGCGCTCGCGCAGGCGCTTCGAGAGCAGGAGGGGGATGTACGCGGCCGGAAGCACCCACAGCATCCGGACCAGGACGACGACACCGGCCAGGAGCAGGCCGATCACGAGCAGGTGCGGGCCTTCGCGCAGCTCGGTCTCGCGGATCAGACGCGGCGTCTCCAGCCCGATGAAGAGGAAGCACAGGCCATTCACGACCCACACCACGAGCTCCCACGTCGCGTACAGGTCGATGCGCGCCTCGGGCGGCACGTAGTGGATGCGCCAGGCCACGATGAATCCCGCGACGACCACCGCCAGCACGCCCGAGCTGCCGAAGTGGTGCGCGATCAGGAAGGCCAGGTAGGGCGAGAGCAGCGAGAGCGCGAACAGGACCGGCGTCTGGCGCACCATCCGGTTGAGCCACGATGCAAGCCCGCCGACGACGACGCCGACGACGACGCCGCCGCCGGCGACCCAGCCGAAGCGCGCGACGGTCTCGCTGGCCTCGAACGCGCCGCTCAACACGACGGCCACGCCGATCTGCACGCCGACGAGGCCGGTGGCGTCGTTGAGGAGGCTCTCGCCGCCCAGGACGGCCGTCAGGCGTCGCGGCACGCGCAGCTTGGACAGGATCGTCTGCACCGCGACCGTGTCGGTCGGCGAGACGACCGCACCCAGAACGAAGCACGCCGGCCAGGGCACGGCCGGCATGAGCGCGTGCGCCGCGACGCCCACGACCAGGATCGTCGCGCCGACGAGGCCGATCGCCAGCATCAGGATCGGCCGCAGCCAGCGCCGGAAGTCGATCCACGACGTGTTGAACGCGTCGGAGTACAGGAGCGGCGGCAGCAGCACGACCAGGATCAGGTCCGGGTCCAGCGGCTTGCGCGGCAGGCCGGGCACGAAGGCCAGCGCGAGCCCGATCAGCACGAGGAGCACCGGCCCTGGCACGCGGATGCGATCGGCCACCAGGCCCGAGAGCGCCAGCGCGGCCAGCAGCACGATCAGGACGTAGACGATGGCGAGCACGAGGGCGCGTCATGTTGCGCACGCCTCTCGTCCGCGTCCACGGGGCGCGCGCTTGAACCGCGCGCCCCACCCCTCTTGGGCGCGCGAATGCGCGCCGAGCGCGCACTCCGTGCGCGCGGGGAGGACTTGGGCTGCGACGGGCTAGGATCTGGGCATGTTGCACCTGCTGCTCGTCGCGTTCGCTGCCGGCCCGCATCCGCCCGCGGTCTGGTTCCAGGATCCGCCGCCGGCGCCGGCGCCGGCGCCGCCGCACGTGCCCGGGCGCGCGCTCGTGCCCGGTACGCGCGTGCGGCTCGCGGCGCCGCCGGGACACGAGCCGGGTCGAGGGTTCCTGGGGTACTTCTGGCCCGAGAAGCGCGCGTCGCTGATCGTGCTCGAGATGCCCGGACCCTACGCGGAGGCCGCGCAGGGGTTCGACAAGGCCGGGCTCGAGCGCAGCGGCATGAAGCTGATCGAGCGCAAGGAGACGAAGGTCTGCGGGCGCGACGGGCTGCTCGTGTACGCGTCGCAGGACGCGAACGGGCAGCCGTACCGCAAGTGGGTGGCCTTGTGCGGGGACGAGAAGCGCTCCGTGCTGCTGAACGCCGTCTATCCGGCCGAGCACGAGTCTGAGCTGTCGCAGACGTTCCGCGCCGTGCTGCTGGCGGCCGAGTGGGATCCCACGCTCGAGGTCGACCCGTTCGCGATCCTGCCTTGGACGATCGCGACGCCGGAAGGCCTGCGCTTCGGGGGCAGCGTCGGACAGACGCTCATGTACACGCAGAGCGGCGAGCTGAGCCGGGAGAAGGGCCGCGGCGCCGAGCCGGTCATGATCGTGTCGCCCTCGATGGGCGAAGCGCAGGTCAAGGACGCGCGCGCGTTCGCCGAGCAGCGCGTGCGCCAGCTGCCGGGCCTCCAGAAGGTCGAGGTCCTGCACTCCGCGCCCTTCGAGGCCGGCGGTCGCACGGGCTGGGAGCTGACGGTGAAGGCGCGGCACGCGCAGGATCGGATCGACGTGTGCGCGTTCCAGGTCCTGCTGGTCGGCCCCGACGAGTACTGGCTGGCTGTCGGCACGGTCGGATTCGACAAGTGCGAAGAGTGGGTGCCGCGCTTCCGCGCCAGCGCGATGAGCTGGAAGTTGAAAGCCGAGCCCGAGCCCAAGCCAGTGCCCAGGGACGAGCCGGCGCCGAAGTGAATGCGTCGCCGCGCCTCAAGGTCTGCTGCATCCGCGACGTCGACGAGGCACGCCTGGCGATCGAGCTGGGCGCGTCGGCGATCGGGCTCGTGTCGGCCATGCCGAGCGGCCCCGGCCCGATCGCGGAGGAGCGCATCGAGGAGATAGCGCGCTCCGTGCAGACCGGCATCGCGACGTTTCTCTTGACCGCGCTCGTCGACGCTCGAGCCATCGCCCAGCAGCACGCCCGCTGTCGCACGACGACGATCCAGCTCGTCGACCGCCTCGAGCCGTCCGAGCGGCTGGCGCTGCGCCGCGCGCTGCCGCGTGTCGAGGTCGTGCAGGTCGTGCACGTCGCCGGGCCCGAGTCGCTGGACGAGGCGCGCGAGGCGGCCGAGCACAGCCATGCGCTGCTGCTCGACTCGGGGAACCGCGCCGCCCCGCTCAAGGAGCTGGGCGGCACCGGCCGCACGCACGACTGGGATCTGAGCGCGCGCATCGTTGCCGCCGCTCGCGTGCCGGTGTGGCTCGCCGGCGGCCTGCGCGCCCACAACGTGGGCGAGGCCGTCGAGCGCGTGCGCCCGTACGGCCTCGACCTGTGCACCGGCGTCCGCACCGAGGACCGCCTCGATGCAGCGAAGCTGTCGCGCTTCGCGGCCGCGGCGGGCGTCCGGTCAACGGGACAAGGTGTCTGATACCCGTGTCTACCGCGCGCCCTTCTTGAGCAGGTCGCGGATCTCCGTCAGGAGCACTTCCTGCGCCGGCGGGGCCGGCGGAGCGGCGGGCGCCGCCTCCTTCTTCTTCGCGTTCATGGCCTTGATGATCATGAACACGACGAAGGCGATGATGACGAAGTCGATCACCGTCTGCGCGAAGTTGCCGTAGTTGATCGTCGGCGCGCCGGCGGCCTTGGCGACCTCGAGCGAGGGGTATTCCTTGCCGTCGAGCGGGATGAACAGGCTCGCGAAGTTGACGTCGCCCATCATCTTGCCGATCGGCGGCATCAGGACGTCGGCCACCATGGACGACACGATCTTGCCGAACGCGGCGCCGATGATGATGCCGACGGCCATGTCGACGACGTTGCCGCGCATGGCAAAGGCCTTGAATTCGCTCACGAGACCCATGGGGCCACCTTTCGAATGGGGGGGGAAGGGAGAGAGGGGCGGGGCGCGATCAGCCGCTGGATTTCATCGCGCCCAGGAACTCGTCGGCCTCGGTGATCGAGGCTTGCATGTCGTCGATCAGCTTCGAGACGTCGTCCTGGAGCGCGACGACCGTCTCCTGCAGGGATGCGATCGCCTGCGCGTTCAGGTTGTGCTTCAGGAACAGGACGCGGTCGCGGAACGCGGTCAGCACCGGCTCCATGCTTTTCGAAGCCCGCTTCATCGCGTCGAGCAGCTCGGAGTAGCGCTCCTTCGTCTGCTCCAGCGTCTCCTGGCTCTTCTTCTTGAGCGACGCGTCCGAGTACTGGCCGATCTCGGTCTTCCACTCGGAGAACATCGCGTCGGCCACGTCCTCGACGGCTTCGATCTTCTCGCGCACGACCTTGGCCTGGTCGGCGCAGTCCTCGTAGGAGGAGTTGAGCTTCTTGTACGTGTCCTCGAGCTTGCCGCCCGAGACGCCGGTCAGCGCCTTGAAGCGATCGTAGGTCGAGACGAACTGCTCCTTGGCGTCCTTCTGCTCCTCGCGCGCCTCCTCCACGCGGTCGACGAGGATCTCGCGCTTGGCATAGCCGAACTTCTCCATCGTCGCGAAGTACGCCGACTGGCACGCGGCCAGCCCGAGCCCGCTGGCGGTCAGGATCAGGGCCGCGAGCGCGGCGCGCGGCACGATTCGGGCTGTCATCCCGGTTCTCAGAACGCCCATCCCACGCCGAGCACGACCTTGTTGTCGTTGCGCTCCTTGCCGGCCGACGGCGTGTTGTCGTAGTCCCACACCCACTGGAGCTGCGCGAACATCGCCTCGGTCAGCGCCGTCTTGAGGCGCGTGTCGCTGCGGCCGTAGACGTCCTCCTTCTCCTCGAGGCTGGGGTAGACCGCGAGGTTGTTCGCGAACGAGGTCTTCTCGTTGATCTGCCACTCGATGTTGTTGGCGATGCGCGCCGCGACGTACTCCTTGTCCTCGTCGACGTAGCGGTCCTCGATGAAGTACCCTACGCCGGCTTCCGAGTTCCACTTGAGCTTTTCGTCCTCGCGCCACTGGTAGCCCAGGCCCGCGCCGAAGAAGAGTCGCTGCTCGAGGTCGGCCAGCTTGTCGGTCTCGATGCCGGCGTTGGCCGACACGTAGACCTTCTTGGAGAGGAAGTAGTCGTACTTGACGCCCAAACCCGCCTTGCGCGAGTTGAGCGACCACGCACCCGTCGTCTGGTCCTTCGTCTCGCCGTAGTCCCAGTAGCCCGCGGCGCTCCAGCGGTCCCGCTCGCGCCGGTACTCGGCCTGCGCGTTGGCGTTGGCCGACCGCGTGTCGGTGTTGCCGTCCTGGTAGATGGCGCCGATCGCGATCGAGCCGGTCCACTTGTCCATGACGGGCTTGGGTGCGTCCTCGGCCACGAACGCGGCCAGGGGCTGCGGCTCGACGGCGGGGGGCGGAGCAACGGGCTCCACCGCGGCAAGGGTGCCCAGGATCACGAGAGCGGGGTTCATTGAATCTTTCTTGCTGAGCGCCTTCCGCAGGGAAGGTCTGGGGGGGGACGCGGCCAGGACTCCGAGGGATCCGGCGGGGTCGGTTCGGTTTGCCGCTGCACATCAGCGGCGGGAGCATCCTTGGGGCGTGTCGCGGCGATTATGCAGAGGGACGTTGCAGACTCCTGAAAAAAAAATGGCCAGCAGACCGGACCCACAGGGGTCCGAGCCAGCGGCGCGCCGAGGACTCAAACGGCGCGCCAAGGACACCGCCTGTCGTGTCACGAACCAGCCGCGCGGCTAGACGAATCCGGATCAGGATGTTGCATTTCAGGCTGGGCGGGAACCGGCCGGCGATGCAGCCCCCTCACAGCTTGCGCAGCCAGATGTTGCGGTAGCGGACCGGGTCGCCGTGGTCCTGGAGGCTGAGCGGCAGCTCGGGCTCATGGGCCGCGTAGCTTGGCAGTGTGCGGTGGTGGGTCGCGCCCAGGAACGGTTCGTTGGCGTGCACGACCACGCCGTTGTGCACGACGGTCACGGTGGCGGGCGAGACGAGCTTCTGCCCCTCGAAGCGCGGCGCGCGGAACGTGATGTCGTAGCTCTGCCACTCGCCCGGGCGCGCGCTGGCGTTGAACAGCGGCGGCTTCTGCCCGTACAGCGCCGCGCACTGCCCGTCGGCGTACGTGCGGTTCTCGAAGCTGTCGAGGACCTGGACCTCGTAGCGGCCCATCAGGAAGACGCCGCTGTTGCCGCGGCCCTGCGACTCGCCCTTGGGCGGCGCCGGCGTCGCGAACTCGAGGTGCAGCTGGCAATCGCCGAAACCCTCCTTCGTCTCGATCGAGCCCGTGCCGTTCACCTCGGCGTACCCGTCCTCCACCGCCCAGGCCGCGTCCTTCGCGCCGCTCTTCCAGCGCGACAGGTCGCGCCCGTCGAACAGCACGATCGCGTCGGCCGGCGGCGGCACGGGCACCTCGAGCGACCTCCCCGGCACGACCTCCGGGGGCGGCCGGTTCTTGTCGTGCACGCGCCACTCGCTGCCCGGCAGGAACGGCGTGTCGTCGTAGCCTACGCCGCCCTTCAGCGCCGCCGGCAAGAGGCGCCGCAGCTTGTTGACGCGCCCCAGGAAGTTCCAGTCCATGACGTACAGGTTCCCTTCGCGATCCCAGTGCGCGCTGTGCGGCGAGAGGAAGACGCCGTCTTGCCACTCCGCCTGCGGCACGTCGTTGCGCGCGCGCTTGGCCGGGTCGGGCTGGTCGCCCAGGTGCGCGACCAGCTGGTCGTCGGGCCCCAGGATCGTGACGCGCCCGGCCAGGTCGGGCACGACCAGGTAGCCGTCGCGCTCCTGCACGCTGCACGGCCGGCGGAACATGCCCTTGATCTCGCCCAGCAGCGCGCCCTCCAGGTCGTAGCGCAAGAGACGCGCGTTCTCGCGGTCCGCGACGAGCAACGTGTGCGGCTCCTTGCGCATGTCGACGAGCAGCCCGTGGCAGCAGTTCATGGCGCCCGGTCCTCCGAAAGACCGCACGTAGTTGCCGTCGTGGTCGTACTCATGCACCCACGAGCGCCCGTAGCCGTCCGCGACGAAGATCGAGCCGTCGGGCACGACCGCGATGCTCGTCGGGTTGAACTGCTCGGCCTTCTCGTACTTCTTCGATTCGAGCGGGGCGCCGCGCTCCCACACGATCGAGCCGTCCAGCGCGCGCTTGCGCCAGGCGTGCTGGCGGAAGTTCACGTGGTAGAGGAACTCGCCGTCCTTCTCCTTCACGATGCACATGCCGTGCACGCCCTCGCCCTCGTTCTCCCCGAACGCCCGGACAAGCTTCCCGTCCTTGTCGTACACGGAGATCGCGCGCTCCGTGTCCGTGTTCAGGTAGAGCAACCCGGCCGAGTCCTCGACGATCACTCCGTGCGTGTTGCCCAGGTCCTTCGTCTTCAGCCACCCGGCCTCCCACGCATAGCGGTGAGGCGCCACACCCAGCGTCGGGGGCGCGTCACCGGAGAGTCCCAGCGCGGCACAGGCGAAGGCGAGGATCGTCATGTGCGCAGTCTAGGCCCCGGTTCCGCGGCCGATGCCACTGGAGCTCACGAACCCCCTTCGGCTTCTGGGTGGGGTGGCTGCCCGGCGGCCCGCGGCCGCCGGAACCGCGCCCTTCCTGGGGCGCGGTTACTGGTCTAGGCTCGGAGTCGGCCGGCGGCCGTCCGCCGCCGGTTGACCCCGAGCAAGCCCCCGAGGCGGTGGTTCCATGCACCCCCTGCGCCAGGAGCCGGTTCCCGAGACGCCCCACGGTTCCCACACGCTGAAAGTGTGGACCGGGACGGTGGTCGGGACCTTCGGCAACGACGTCTTTGTCGAGCTCGGCCCGCGGATGCAGGGCGTGATCGCGAAGGATCGCTTCACGGCACCGCCTGCCACCGGGTCCGTCCACGAGTTCACCTTGCGCGGGCTCGAGGAGGGTCTCTGGTCCCTCTCGCTCTCGACCGAGAAGAGCCTCGTCACGTGGCAGCAGATGGAGATCGGCTGCCTCGTGCAAGCGCGCTGCGTGCGCGTCGCGCCGGGCGGGCTCGAGGTCAAGATCGGCGACCTGCACGGCTTCCTGCCCAAGTCGCACACCGGCCTGCCACGCGACCAGCGCCCGGATCCGCTCGTGGGCAAGATCTTCACGGTCGAGGTGATCGAAGTCGACGCCGAGCGCCAGCGCGTGACGGTCTCGCGCAAGCTCGTCGTGCAGCGCGAGCGCGACGACGACCACCAGCGCGAAGTCGATCGCCTGCGCATCGGCCAGGTCGTGCAAGGCCGCGTCGTGCGCATCGAGGATTACGGCCTGTTCGTGGCCTTCGGGCACGGCATGGAGGGCCTCGTGCACGTCTCGAACCTGACGCACGACCGCATCGCGCACCCGGGCCTCGTGGCGCAGCTGGGCGACACGCTGGAACTCAAGGTCCTGCACGTGCGCCGCGGCGGCAAGCGCATCGGCCTGGGCCTGAAGCAGATGCGCGAGAGCCCGTGGGTCGACCTGGAGCGCACCGTCTACATCGGGCAGGTCGTGGCCGGCATCGTGACGCGCGTGCGCGACTTTGGCGCGTTCGTGGCGATTCGACCTGGAGTCGAGGGGCTCGTGCCCGCGTCGGAGTCGGGCATCGGCCCGACGCAGCGCTTGCGCGGCGTGCTGCAGCCGGGCGCGAAGGTTTCGGCGCGCATTCTTTCGATCGACACGGAGAAGGAGCGCCTCGCGCTGTCGTTCCTGCACGGATCCGGGCTGCGCATCCAGCCCGACGAGGCCGAGAACGCCGAGACGTTCGCGGGCCTGGCGCGCTCGCTCGGGCTCGACCACCTCGAGACGCGCCTGGGCGACGAGCTGAAGCGCGCGCTGCAGCGCGACGCGGGCTGATCCGACTTCGTTCCGCTCGCCGTCCGGCCGAGGCGTCGCCGTGGAGGCGGCGGCCGAGGAGCGTGGCGATCCGCAATCGCGGAGGTTCGTGTACGCTGGATTGTGCCAGGACCCCATCAAGCGATCTCTCGGAACGCCTGCGGAGCACCCACACATGTTGCTGCGAACCATCGCCTTGACGGTCACCCTCGCCTCGATCAGCTCGACCGCGGCGGCGCAGATGTCGCTCGTCCGCCATGACCGCGCCGTCGAGATGCGCGCGAGCACCTACGGCGGCAGCACTCCGATCGAGAACACGCTGACGGTCACGGCGCCGGACGACGGCGAGTTCCTCGTGGACCAGACGATCCAGGCCATGGGTCCGTTGGGGTCGGGCACCAGCACGGGTCGTCAGCATTCGCGGTTGTTGCCGGACCGGATCTTCGGATCAGGCCATCCCAACGCCTCGTCGTCCGCCGCGTGGGATACGCAGGCTTTCGGGAGCGCAAGCTCTGGCTCCGAGATGGGCGTCGTCTTCGACCTGGCGCAGCCGGTCACCTACACGCTGACCGGCGCGCTGCAGTTCTACACGAACATCGGCGTCTCCGGCCCGGCGGTCGCCCTGCTCGACGCATTCGGGACGACGATCTTCCTCCACGGGCAGAACTCGAACGGCACGCTGACGCTCCAGTCGTCGGGCGTGCTCGCGCCGGGTCGCTACACGTTCACGGCGCACGCGGCCAGTGTTGCCAGCTCCGTGATGGTCGGTTTTTGGGGTTACGTCTCGAGCTTCGACTTCGAGTTCGTCGTGGAGCCGCTGTTCACGAACTACTGCTTCGGAGACGGCACGGGCACGGCCTGTCCGTGTGGGAATTCCAGCCCGGCGGGCGCCGAGGCCGGTTGCGCGAACTCGCTGGGTCAGGGCGGCGCGCTGCGCGCGACCGGGATGCCGAGCATTGCCAACGACACGTTGGTCCTGCAGGGCACGCAGATGACGAACGGAAGCGCGCTGTACTTCCAGGGCACGCAGCAGGTCAACGGCGGCAACGGCGCAGTCTTCGGCGATGGCAAGCGCTGCGCGAGCGGCGCGATCGCGCGCCTGGGGACGAAGACCAACGCGGCCGGCGCGAGCCAGTATCCCGACGGCGCGGACCAGTCGGTCTCGCTGCGGGGCGCCGTCGGAGCACCGGGGACGCGGACCTATCAGGTCTGGTACCGCAACGTGGCCTCGTTCTGCACGGCGGACGGCTTCAACCTGACGAATGGCCTCGCGGTCGAGTGGCAACCCTGAAATGGATTGACCTGTCAGCTCCCGTTGACGGGTTTCCGTCCTGTCCATGAGAGCTGGCCGTGCCTCGCGACCGCGCGACGTCGCCGCGTTCCCAGGCCTCGACCGCGAAACCGGCGCGCGCGATCGTCGGGGCGCACGACAGCCCCGACACGCCGGTCCATCGGACCAGCGCGCCCTCGGCGCGCGACGCACTCACTCGGGTTCGAGCGTCGCCGACAGCGGAAATCCGGAAGGACGGGCGGTGGAGCGGATCTGTTCGACGTACAGCTCGGCGCGCTCGAACGTCGTGACGGTGACGATCGCCGAGCCCGTGTCGTGGACTTCGTGCGTCAGGCGCACGGCCTCGCCGCGGTTCTTGTGGAAGAGCCGCACGAGCAGGTCGATCACGAACTCGAACGTCGTCACGTCGTCGTTGAGGAGAATCACCTTCCAGCGCGGGGAGACGCGGGTCTCCTCACGTGTTTCCGCTTCCGGTTTCATGGTGGGAGCGGCAGGCATGCCCCCATTCTAACCAGGGTTCGCGCCGAGGCGACGGCGGAGTCCCGCTCGCGGGATCTTCTGGTGCCCGCTTCGTCCCGTGGCGGCGGACACTAGGATTCCTCCCATCTTGTGCGCGAACCAGGCCCTCCCGACCGTCGTGCTCGCGGTCCTTCTGCTCGGGGCGAGCAGCTGCTCGATCAAGCGCTTCGCGAGCGGGAAGGTCGCCGACGCGCTGGCCGGGACCGGCGGCACGTTCGCGTCGGACGAGGACGTCGAGCTCGTGCGCGCGGCTTCGCCGTTCGGCCTGAAGCTGATGGAGAACGTGCTCGAGTCCCAGCCGGAGCACTACGACCTGCTGACCGCGCTGACGCGCAGCTTCGCGCAGTACTCCTACGCCTTCGTGCAGATCGAGGGTGACGAGGCCGAGCCGGTGAACCTGGCGGCGGCGACGGTGCTGCACGAGCGGGCGCGCAAGCTCTACCTGCGCGCGCGCGAGTACGGGCTGCGCGCGCTGGAGGTCTCCCAGTCGGGTTTCCGGGCCGAAATGGAACGCGACGCCCGTGGAGCGGCGCAGCGTGTCGAACACGACGACGTCGAGGTCCTCTTCTGGACGTCGGCCGCGTGGGGCGGGGCGCTGGCGCTGTCGAAGGAGCGTCCCGAGCTGATCGCCGATCAGCCCGTCCTCGAGGCGCTGCTCGACCGCGCGCTCGTGCTCGACGAGGCGTTCGGGCGCGGCGCCCTGCGCGCGTTGATGATCTCCTACGAGCCGTCGCGCATCGGCGGGGAGCGCGGGGCGAACGACCGCGCACGCGCGCACTTCCAGCGTGCCGTCGAGCTGTCCGCGGGCCTTTCCGCCACGCCCTACGTGTCCCTGGCCGAGACCGTGTCCGTCGCCGAGCAGAAACGCGCCGAGTTCCGCGAGCTGCTCGCGCGCGCGATCGCGATCGACGTCGACCGCGCGCCCGAGTGGCGCGTCGAGAACCTGGTGCAGCAACGGCGGGCGCGCTGGCTCCTCGCCCGCGTCGACGAGCTTTTCCTGGAGTGAAGATGCCGAACTTTCATTCCGGCGGCCGCAGGCCGCCGGGCAGCCACCCCAACCAGAATTCGACCATGGGTAACGGCCAGGCGTGGACGGCGCGGTTTCTGCTTGCGGCGGTGGCGATCGTGCCGCTGCCCGACCGCAAGTCGACCAAGCTGGCCACGCTCGTGCCCAAGGGCTCGAGCTACCACAA
Source organism: Planctomycetota bacterium (assembly GCA_031400875.1). Lineage (GTDB taxonomy): Bacteria > Planctomycetota > UBA1135 > UBA1135 > JAEUHZ01. The sequence continues at coordinate 65,539 of JANNQS010000064.1, forward strand.
GGCGCTCTTGGCGATGGGCGAGGCCTGGAAGGCCGGGCCCGACGGCGGCGCGCCGCTGACCGTGTACCCCGATGGCACGATGGGCGGCGAGGCCGACATGGTGCGGCGCATGCGCGCCGGTCAGCTGCAGGCCGGGCTGATCAGCGTGATGGGCCTGCGCGAGATCGATCCCTCGGTCACCGCGCTGCAGAACCTGCCGATGCTCTTCGACAGCATCGAGGAGGCCGCGGTCGTGCGCGCGAAGCTCCTGCCGCGCCTCGATAAGACCCTGGCCGACAAGGGCTTCGTGGCGCTGTTCTGGGGCGACGTGGGCTGGGTGCGCTTCTTCACGAAGGAGCCGGTGCGCACGCCCGAGGACATGAAGCGCGTGAAGCTGTTCACGTGGTCGGGCTCGACGGAGCAGGCCGATCTGATGAAGAGCCTGGACTGGAAACCGGTGCTGCTCGAGACGGCGGACATCCTGCCCGGCCTGCAGACGGGCCTGATCGACGGCGTGCCGGTCGTGCCGTACTTCGCGCTGAAGGGGCAGTTCTTCACGGTCGCGAACCACATGCTCGAGCTCGACTGGGCGCCGCTCGTCGGCGCGCTCGTCGTGACGAAGAAGGCCTGGGACGAGTTCCCCGAGCCGCTGCGCGCTCACTGTCGGGCCGCGGCCACCAAGGCCGGTGACGACATCACGTCGCGCAGCCGCATCGAGAACGACGAAGCGGTCGAGGCGATGAAGAAACGCGGGCTGGTCGTGCAGCCGCTGACGTCCGACCTGCGCGCGCAATGGCGCGCGTTCGTCGAGCCGATCTGGCCCCGGCTGCGCGGGCTCGAGATCCCGCCCGAGATGTACGACGAGGTTATGCGCATCGTGGCCGAGGAGCGCAAGGCCAAGCGATGAGCGAAGCGGTTCCGACCGCCGTGCCGGAGCGGGGGCCTGCGGCACGTATGACCGCAATCGTCGAGAACGCGATCCTGGCGCTGGCGCTGGCCGGCATCGCGATCCTGCCCGTCGCCGAGATGATCCTGCGCGGCGCGGGCGGGGCGGGTATCCCGGGCAGCTCCGCGGTGATGCAGCACCTCGTGCTCGTCGTCGGCATGGTCGGCGGCGCGATCGCGGCGCGTGAGCGGCGCATGCTGTCGCTCTCGACGGTCGACGCGTTCTTGAAGGGCCGCGTGCGCGACGCTGCGCACCTCGTCACGCACGCGCTGGCGGCGGGAGTCGCCGCGTGGCTCTCGGTCGCGGGCTGGATCTTCGTGCAGGACGAGCGCGCCGTGGCGCGCGAGCTGGCCTGGGGCATCCCGCTGTGGACCGTGCAGCTCGTGCTGCCCATCGGTTTCGCGCTCGTCGCGCTGCGTCTGGCGTACGGCGCGTCGAGCACGTGGCCCGGCCGCGCGATCGCGTTTGCGATCCTGGGGGCCGTGGTCGCGTTGGGCGCGTGGGGGCCGGCGGATCCCTCGAACCTCGTCACGCCGGCCCTGATCTTGTTGGGCCTCGCGACGCTGCTCGGCGCGCCGATCTTCGTGACGCTGGGGGGCGCGGCGCTGATCCTGTTCTGGGGCGCGGGCGAGCCGATCGCGTCGATCTCGATCGACCACTACCGCCTGGTGACGAACCCGAGCCTGGCGTCGATCCCGCTGTTCACGCTGGCCGGCTACTTCCTGGCCGAGGGCGGCGCGTCGAAGCGGTTGCTCGCGGTGTTCCAGGTCTGGTTCAGCGGGTTTCGCGGCGGGCCGGCGCTCGTGACGGCACTCGTGTGCGCGTTCTTCACGAGCTTCACGGGCGCGTCGGGCGTCACGATCCTGGCGCTCGGCGGCCTGCTCTACCCGATCCTCCTGTCGGCCGGCTACGCCGAGCGGCCGGCGCTCGGGCTCCTCACGGGTGCGAGTTCGCTGGGCATGCTGTTTCCGCCGTGCCTGCCGCTCATCCTGTACGCGATCATCGCGCAGGTGCCGATGCGCGACATGTTCCTGGGCGGCATCGTGCCCGGCTTCGTGCTGGTCGCCGTGACGGTCTGGTGGGGGGCGCGCGCCGGTCCCAAGGTCGTCGAGCGGCGCGCGTTCGACCGTCGCGCCGCGCTCGGTGCGGCGTGGGCAGCGAAGTGGGAGCTCGCGCTCCCGATCGTCGCGATCGGCGCGCTCTTCAGCGGGTGGGCGACGCCAGTGGAAGCCGCGGCGATCACGGCGATCTACGCCGCGTTCACGCAGGTCGTCGTGCACAAGGACCTCGCGCCGATCCGCGGCTCGGTCAAGGTGCTGGTCGAAGCCGGCCTCGTGATCGGCGGCGTGCTGCTCATCCTGGGTGTCGCGCTGGCGTTCACGAACTGGCTCGTCATCGAGGACGTGCCCACGCACATGCTCGACACCGTCACGGCGCGCGTCGAATCGAAGTGGGTGTTCCTGCTGCTCCTGAACGTGTTCCTGCTGGGCGTCGGCTGCCTGATGGACGTGTTCTCCGCGATCGTGGTGGTCGTGCCGCTGATCGTGCCGCTGGGCGAGCACTACGGGATCCACCCGATCCACCTCGGCATGGTGTTCCTGGCCAATCTGGAGCTGGGCTACCTGACGCCGCCGGTGGGGATGAACCTGTTCCTGGCCAGCTACAGGCTGAACAAGCCCATGGCGATGGTGTACCGCGCTGTCCTGCCCGTGCTCCTGGTCATGCTCGTGGGCGTGCTCGTCATCACGTACATGCCTTGGTTCTCGACCTGGTTGCCGGGCGTGTTCGCGGGGCCGTGAATTCCTTCCCAGGCTCCGCAGCGCGCGCCTGCTCGGCCATGTAGTTCCTTCCGAACTCCGGCCCGAGGGGTCGAACGGCACGAAATACGGCGTCTTCTTCAGGAAGTCGCATTCAAGAGCCTGCCCCTGTCCGACCGACAAGCCCTGAAAGCCGGAAGGGCGGCAGCGTGCGTGGCAGCGCACGAGCCCCCACACACACTCCGGCGCGGTAGCGGGCAGAACCATGTCGCAGAATCACACGCGGGCGGCTCAACGTCGCATCGGGCGTCGTGCGCGAGGCACGCGCTCGGAGGGCGGCTTCTCGCTGCTCGAGGTCACGATCGCGATCTCGGTCCTCACGCTGGCCCTCGTCGGGGCGACGGGGTCGATCCTCGCCGGCAACCGCCTGCAGCGCGTGAACCGCGAGTCTGCGGTCGCGGAAGACGCCGTGCGGCAGGTCCTCGAGTCGATGCGCGGAGCAGCGCTCGCGACCACGTTCGCGCGCTTCAACGCGACGGCGGCCGACAATCCCGCTGGCGTCGTGTCTCCGGGTGCAACCTTCGCAGTCGAAGGATTGCGAGAGCCGCCCGAGAACGCGGGAGCGCCCGTCGGGACCATTGTCTTCCCCGCGATCCTGGACGGTGGGGTCCTCGAGCTGCGCGAGGACTTCGTGGACGCCGAGCTGGGGATGCCGGCCGACCTCAATGGCGACGGTGCGATCGACGGCGCGGATCACTCGGGTGACTACCGCGTCCTCCCGGTGCGCGTGCAAGTCCAGTGGTTCGGCGTCTCGGGGACGCGGACGTTGGCCGTGGAGACGGTGCTGTGGAACCGCTGAATCATCCGATGCCGTCGCGATCCGCGGGCTTCACCCTGGTCGAGGCGACCATCGCCACGACCATTCTCGGGCTCATCCTGGGCGCGATCGGTCTCACTGCGCTGCGTGGCAAGGAGAGCTTCCGCCAGGGCGTCACCGTCGCGATGATCGAAGCGCGCGCGGAGCGACTCCTGGCCCAGATCGCGGACGAGCTGCGCTATGCCGGACGCGCCTCCTTGCCGGTGCTCCCGCTGCCGCCTGTGGGTGCCTCGACGATCGAGTTCCGCGCGTGCAACGGCTACGACGGCGCCGCGACGCTCTGGAGCACGCGCACGAGCATCGCCCGCGTCGCCGACCCGCGCGACCCGGAGGACGGGATCGACAACGATGCCGACGGCGTCGTCGACGAGGGTCAAATCGTCCTGACACGGAACCTGGGCGATCTCGACGAGATCGACGTCGTCATCGGGGGCGGTGTCCGGCGCCTGCTCCAAGGCGAGGACGCGAACGTCCTGGACGACAACGGCAACGGTCTCATCGACGAGCGCGGATTGTCGTTCGTGCTGGACGGAACCAGCACGTTGACGATCCGGCTGTCGCTGGAGGCTCTGGATCCGCGCGGTCAGCCCATGGTGCGGACCGTTCAGACGACGGTCAGCATGCGGAATTGAACGAGTCGAAGAGAGGGGATGCACACATGAAGTGTCGAAATCGAAATCTGGAATCCGAGAACGGGAGCGCGCTCGTCGTCGCTCTGGCCGCCACCGTGTTCATGTTCGGGATGGCCGGGGCCATCATGACGGTCGGGATCGAGCACCAGCAGGAGCAGACCGCATCGGCCGAGCGCCTCCGGGCCCTGTACATCGCCGAAGCGGGGCTCTCGCACGCTGTCGCGAGCGCGACGGCCGGAACCGAGCCGAATCTTGGCGATGCCCAGAACCCGCTGGCGTTCTCTCACGGCCAGTACTGGGGCACGAGCGTCGAGACGGCCGAGGACACGACGACGATCACGGTGTTCGGCACCAGCAACGGAACGACGCGCGCGCTCGAGGCCGTGATCAAGAGTTCCGGAGAGAGCATCTACGCGAGCGCCCTCTTCGCCGGCAACACGTCCGGGGACGACGCCTACGATCTCACGCTGGGCGGCACGGGCGCGCAGGCCGACCGGGTCACCGGCAACGTCTACAGCGGCGGCAACATCCGTATCTCCGGGACGGCGACGATCGAGGGTGTCGCGCGTGCATCCGGCACGATGACCGGGGGCCCCGGCGAGACCGGGATCACGCAGCCCACCCCCAACCTCGCCGCGATGGACTACGCCAACAACAACGGCGTGAACGTCGCCCGCGCCTTCGACACCGGTGGGGCCACCTACGTCAACAACGCGAGCTACGGCGGACGCGCGTGGAGGCTGCCGGAGTCGAATCCGGCGCACATCTTCCGCAAGAACCCGAGCGACCGCGCGACGAACATCAACGGCACGGCCAAGGACGACTACTTCCTCGAGGACGTGTACGAGCCGATCAACCGGAGCAACGCGATCGACCCGACCGCGGGATCCCACGTCACGATCTCCGGCGTCGGTGGAGAGCCCGGCGCGAACGGCAACAACCTCGTCTACTACATCGACGGGAACTTGTGGGTCCACAACAACAACGCGTTCTCGTTCACGCTCTGGAACTCGAGCGGGACGCCGATCAAGGTCACGCTGGTGGTCAGCGGGAACATCTACATCTCCGACAACATCTTCTACAACAACGCGAACCAGGACGGCCTGGCGCTGATCGCCATGAAGGACCCGACCGTCGGGGACAGCGGGAACATCTACTTCGGCGACCCGTCGTTCGGCACGCTCGAGTACATGGACGCGTTCATGTACGCGGAGAACAACTTCTACGACAACAACCTGAGCGCGGCCGGTTCGGCGCGCGTGACCGTGCACGGCAACATGACGGCTGGCAACCAGGTCCGGATCAACCGTGACGTGGGCCGGCAGCACTCGAAGTTGACCGTGCTGTACGACCCGCGCGTCTGGGATGGAACGCTCGACATGCCCTCGCTGCCGATGGCGAACGCGGCGGACCCGGAGTTCGAGGTCGTCAGCTGGCGGGAAGTTGCGATCCCGTGAGCCTGTCCGTGCTCTTCGGCGCGCTGCTCGCCTGCATCGCGCCTCATCTCGACGCCCCGACGCCCCGTGCTTCCGCCCCCGTGGCGGACGCCCCCGCGTCCGACAAGGACGTCACGGGCGAGGTGTGGCGGCTGCTCGGACAGCAGACTTCGGGGAAGCCGATCGACGAGCTCGCGGCCGCGCGCTCCATCGCGCGCCTGGGCGATGCGGCCGTTCGACCGACGCTCGGCATCTACCTGGGGCTCGTGGCGGAGCCGGAGACGGAAGCCGTTCTCGACGAGCGCTCGATGCGCGCGCGACCGCGCATCCTTCTCGCGGCCCTGGCCGCCCTCCCGCCGTTCGCGGTGCTGGAGGAGATCGACCGCACGCTCTCGATGCAGGACGGCGTGGACCTGCGCCTCGGGGTGGTACGGATCCTGGGCCGCTCGAGCGTCCGCGGCGCGCTATTGCGCGTCGTCCGGATCGCCTCGGAACTCGAGCCGTTGCAGTGGGAGAGCAGCTTCGTGCAGGAGCCGCTCGAGGGCGCGCTGGGGGCGCTGCTCACCCGCGACAAACGGGCCGCCTCCCAGCTGGCGGCGCGCGTCCAGAGCGTGGATCCAGCGCTCGGAGCGATCTTCGTCCGATCGCTGGTGCGTGCGAGCGCAGCGCACACGGCGTCGGCCCTGACAGACGCTCTCGGCCGCGACGCGCGGCTCGACCTGTGCGTGGTCGACGCCCTCGGCGAGTTCGGCGATCGGATCTCGGGGACGTTGCCCCACGCGACGTCGGACCGGCTCCTCGCCCTGCTCCAGAGCGAGGACACTCGTCTCGTGGCCGCGGCTGCCCGGACCCTGGCCGTCCTGGGCGAGCCCGACAGCGCGGTGCGGCTGGTCGACCTCCTCGACCATCCCGACTCCGGAGTGCGAGCAGCGGCGACGACCGGGTTGCGTGAGCTCACCCAGCTCTCGCTCGGGTCGAACGAGGCCGCCTGGCGGGCGCGGCTCGAAAGCGAAGCCCTGTGGGCGGCGGAGACGTTGCCGCAGCTCGTGCTCGCCGACCCCGACGCCTCCACGTTGTCGCGCGTCGTGGCGGATCTGCGACAACACATGCTCTACCGCCATCGCGGCGCCGAGCTCGTGACGCGCGCCCTCGCGTCCGAGGACCCGAGCATCGTGCTGTTCGCCCTCTCCGTCCTGCCCGAGTTCCGGTCCGGCGTCGCACAGCCGGCGCTGCGAGCTCTCGAGGACGACGGCGACGTCTCGATCCGGCGTGCCGCGCGCGCGGCCCTGGATCTCGCGAGCGGCTCACCGGCCAGCTCGCGGTGAACATCGGTGTCAGACACCGATCACCGGTCGGTGAGCAGCGGTGTCTTCCGTCTGGCCAGCGTGTTCGTCATCACGTAACCGCCGGGGTTGTACGGCGTGCAGGCTCCGACCAGCTCGCCTGAGCGTGGATCTGCCGTGAACGTATACGACGCGAATCCCACCGATGACGATGGCGGGAAAAGGTGTCTGACACCGTTGTCTACCGTCGTTCAGCGCGCGACGGTCGCGAGCCGCCGCTCGACCTCGGCCAGGACCCAGCTCGTGTCCACGAACCGCTCGGGCGTCGCGAAGCCCTTCGGCGCGCCGCGCCCGCTGGCCATGTGGTGCGCCACGATCGTGATGCCCCAGCACGTCGTCAACTCCATCGCCGCGAAGCGCGTGATCTTGTCGGCCGGAACGTCGAAGCGGTACTCGAACGTGCGCCGCAGGCCATCCTGCGTGCGCGATCCGCGCACCGACAGGATGATCAGGTCGCGGTCCGTCGCCGGGTCGTAGCGCAGCACCGGGTCGGCCGCGAGCCTATCGGCCAGGTCCTGGTCGCGCGCCGCGTCGCCGCGCAGGTAGCCCAGCGTCTTCCAGCCCTGCACGAGCCGCCAGTGTCCGTCGTAGCGGATCGTGCGGTAGTCGTAGTCGCGCACGCCGGCCTTCTTCAGGAACTCGACGACCTGCGGCGAGTTGTTCGACGTCGGCGAGCATTCGAGGCCCGTGTCGAAGCGCTCGATCACCGACAGTGCCTCCTGGCGTACGATCTTGCCGCCGCGCAGGCAAGGCACGTCGCCGCTGTACTCGCTGATCAGGCCCCAAGGGCTGAAAACCAGCTTGTAGAGCAGCGGGTTCACGGCCGGATCGGGCCGCTCGAGCGGCAAGCCCCCGCAGCGCACGCGCACGTCGTCGCAACCGTGCACCTTGGCGCAGTGCACCGCCAGCACGTTCGAGATGCCGGGCGACACGCCGCAGTCGGGCACGACGGGCACGCTCGAGCGCGCGGCCAGCTTCTCCTGCGCCGCGACGGTCTCGGGGTTGCCGCCCAGGTCGCAGAAGGCCGTGCCGGCCGCGATCGAGCGCCGCGTCAGCTCCACGTTGGCCGTGTACGGCGCGCACGACAGCACGACGTCCGCGCGCTTCAGGTCTTCGTCGCTGGCCGCCGTCGCGAAGCGCACGCTCTTGGCGCGCGTCCCGAGGAGCTGCGTCATGCGCTTCTTGGCCGCCGCGCCGCGCTTCGCGTCGGGCTCGAAGACGAGCACCTCGCCCGCATCGCAGTGGAGGACGAGGTCGTGAACGGCCGCCGTGCCCTGGCGGCCGGCGCCGAACACGGCATAGGTGGGCGAAGTCGCGGGCTTGGTCACGGGCGGGTTTCCTGGGTGCGCATGGGGGCGCGGAGTCTATCCACGGAACCGCGCGGTTCTCGACTGCCCGCCGGGAGGTTCGTCGCGCATACTCGAAGGACCGCTCGATCCGTGTCCCTCTCCAAAGCGGCCCTCCCCATGCTCCGACCGACCTGCGGTCTGCTCCTTGCCCTCTGCCTGGCCCCGTCGCTCGTCGCGCAGGCCCCCGCGGCCGATGCGGCCCAGCTCGCGCAACACGTCGCCGCCTGGCGCGCGGAGCACGGGCCTGCGTGGCGCGCTCTGGCGCACGCGGACACGGGGCGCCTCGAGTTCCTGTACGGCGGATCCGCGGCGCCGTCGCGCGCGCCGGTCACGGACGAGGACTTCGCCGTGCTCGCGCTCGAGGCCGTCGCGCGCACGCGCGCCATGCACGGGATCGCGCCCGAGGAGCTGACGGAGGCGCGGGTGCACTTCCTGCCGCTGGCGCAGATCGGCAGCACGGACAAGCTCTCCGTGAGCCTGACGCAGAGCGTCGGCGGGCTGTCCGTGCGCGACGGCACGGTGCACTGCCTCTTCGACGTGCACGGCCGGCTGCTGGCCTTGCAGTCGCGCGGCGTCGCCGAAGCGGATCGGATCGAGCTGACGCCGCTCGTCCCGGCCCAGCGCGCCCGGGCGATCGCCGCGGCGGCGCTGGCGGTCGACGAGCACGAGGTCGCGACCTTCGTCGGCGACGCGGCGCTCGAGCTCGTGCGCACCGGCGGCGGCCGCCTGGCGTGGCGCGTGGAAGCGCGCAACGAGATGGAGGGCGCGATGCCCGCTGGCCGGACGTACTGGATCGACGCGCGCGACGGCGCCGTGCTCGACTCGGAGCGCAGCGTTCACGAGCTCGAGGTGCGCGGCAACGTGCGCGCGCTGGTCACGCCCGGCACTGCGCCCGACACGGGCTCGAACCCCGAGATCAGCGTGCCGATGCGCTACCTGGACGTGTCGAGCTCCGCCGGCAACACGCGCACCGACGCGAACGGCGACTTCACGCTGCCCGGCGTCACGACGCCGCTGGCCGTCACAGTCGCCTTCACCGGCGCCTACAACAACGTGGTGAACGTCGCCGGGTCCGAGTACACGCTGACCACGACGCTCCCGCCCGACCAGGACAACGTGCTGACGATGAACCCGTCGTCGAGCGCGCAGATCACGGCCCAGGGGAACGCGTTCCACCACGTCAACCTGTTGCGCGACTACGTGCGCGCGATCGACCCGTCCGACACGCACGCGGACTTCACCGCGACGTCCAACGTGAACCTGAGCCAGACCTGCAACGCCTACTTCGACGGCGGGTCGACGAACTACTTCCTGGCCGGCGGCGGATGCGTGAACACGGCCTACTCGACGGTGGTCGCGCACGAGATGGGGCACTGGCTCAACGTGCGCTACGGCACGGGCAACGGCCCGGACGGCATGGGCGAGGGCAACGCGGACGTGTTCGCGATGTACCTGTACGACACGCCGATCGTGGGGCTCGACTTCTGCGGCCCGGGCTGCAGCATCCGCACGGGCAACAACACGCGGGCCTTCTGCGGCGACACGACGCCGCAGTGCCACGGCGAAGTCCACGCCGACGGCGAGGTTTGGATGGGCGCGGCCTGGAAGGTGCGCGTGCGCTTGAACACGGCCCTGGGCGACGTGATGGGGGACCTGACGGCGAACACGCTGTTCATCGGCTGGATGAACGCGTTCAACCAGTCGCAGATCCGCTCGATCATCGAGACGCAGTGGCTCGTGCTGGACGACGACGACGGCAACTTGAACGACGGCTCGCCGCACTACGCGCAGATCGACGGCGGCTTCCGCCAGCAGGGCTTCCCGGGCGTCGACCTGCACCCCGTCACGATCGAGGACGTGACCCTCGTCCCCGACAGCTCCGTCGAGGTCGGTCCCTACGGGATCGAAGCGCGCGTGCGCGCGCACCAAGACTTCCAGCAGATCACGTCGGCGAGCCTCTCCTGGCGCGTGAACGGCGGCGCCTGGACGCAGATGCCGCTCGTGCCGCAGGGTGGCGACGTGTACGGCAACAGCATCCCGCGTGTCGCGACGCCTGCGCAGGTCGACTACTACATCGAAGCGACGGACTCGCTCGGCAATTCGCTGCGCTGGCCCGGACCCGCGTCGCACGAAGGGTTTCGCGTCGGCGCGCAGGTGCCGTTCTGGAGCACCGACTTCGAGTCCGGTCCGGCCGGCTGGACGCACTCGACGTACGGCGACACGTCGAACCCGGGCGACGAGTGGGAGCTCGGCGCGCCGAACGGCGCGTCGGGCGCCGCGATCATGATCGGCCAGATCTTCCACTGGCGCGACCCGTCCGCGGCCGTCAGCGGCTCGAACTGCTGGGGCGTGGACCTGGGCAACAACACGAACGGCAACTACGGCATCAACGTGCACTGCCGCCTGACCTCGCCCGTGGTCGACTGCACCGGATTCCGCGGCGTCCACCTGCGCTTCCAGCGCTGGTTGAGCGTGCAGTTCGGCAGCGCCGACCAGGCGCGCATCCGCGTCAACGGGAACGTGGTCTGGTCGAACTCGCTGGTGACCAGCGTGCTGGAGACGGCCTGGTCGCCGCAGGACATCGACATCTCGCCCTGGGCCGACGACAACGCGTCCGTGCAGATCGATTTCGAGCTGGCCAGCAACGCTGCCGTCCAGCTCGGCGGCTGGAACGTCGACGATGTCGAGCTGACGCGCCTGGGTCCGGGAACGCAGGATTGCACGGAGCCGACGACCTACGGACCCGGCAAGCTGAACTCGGCGGGCAACACGGCGCGCCTGGTGGGCGTGGGCCAGCCGAGCTTGCAGTTCGGCCCGTTCCACATCCGCCTCGAGGACGGCGTGCCGCTGCGGGCGGCGATGGTGTACTCGTCGAGCGCTCCGGCCGCGACCCCGCTCCTGGGCGGAACGATGCTCGTGGCGCAACCGCTGGCGCGCGAGATCGGCTGGCAGCTCGACGCGTTCGGCAACGCGACCGCGCTCTACCCCGTGACGCCGGCGCTGATCGGCACGACGCGTTTCTTCCAGTGCCTGTTCCGCGACCCGGCCAGCGCGGACGGAACGGGCATGGGCTTCTCGAAGGCGTTGAGGGTCGGCTTCTGTCCGTGAGAGCGATTCAGGTCGCGCTGATGGTGGCATTGTGCGCCGCCGCGGCCCGCACACAAGTCGGCACGGTTGCCGATGCGGCGGCGAACACACAGGTGGGTGCGGATTGCCGCGGCTGTCATCCGGGCCAGACGGACGGCTGGCGCACGAACGGCATGTCGCGCGCGCTCGAGCCCCTGCGTGCGGGCGAGCTGGCCGGCCTCGGCACCGTCGCCGCCGGCGCGACGGGCTTCGCGTACCGTTTCGAGGAGGACGAGCGCGGCCCGGTGCTCGTCGAGACGTGGGCCGACCCGGCCGGGAAGAAGGCGCCGTCGGAGGTGCAGCGCGCCCGGGTCGAGTTTGCGATCGGGGCGGGAATCCTCGATCGATCCTACGCCGTGCGGCACGGCGACCTGCTGCGGTTCGGCCCGCTCGAGGTCGTGCGCGATCCTGTCACGGGCGAGCGCCACGCCGCGCTGGCACCGGGCCACGCGATCGACTCGCGCTCGCGCTTCACGCTCCCGATCGCGGAGGAGTGCTTGCGCTGCCACACGAGCGCGCTGCCGCCGCGCAACCACCCGCTCGACCTCGCGCCGCCGCCTGGCTGGAAGCCGAGCGGCATCGACTGCGTCACGTGCCACGCCGAAGCCGCGCTGCACGCGACGTGGCGCGAGCGCGATCTGGCCGGCGAGACGACACAGGGCCCGGACCCGCTGCAGGCGGCGCGCGCGACACCGTTGCGGCAAGGCCTCGAGTCGTGCGCGCGCTGCCACCTGCAAGGCGACGCCGACATCCTGCTGACGCCGCCCTGGCGCGGGCTGCCCGGACCCGGCGAGGACCTCTTCGCGCGCCGCGCGACGTTCGTGACCGCGACACCGACGAGCGAAATCGGCTTCGTCAGCCACGTCGAGCGCCTGGCGCAATCGGTCTGTTTCCAGCGCTCGTTCGGACGCGAGCGCGGGTCGCTGCTGTGCACGACGTGCCACGACCCGCACTCGTCGTCGTTCGAGGCCGCCGCGCGCGAGCGCGTGCGCGCCGCCTGCACGAGCTGTCACGCCGCGCACGAGCCGCGCGCGGACATGGATCGCCCCTGTTCGGTGCCCGCGGAGAAGCGCGGCCAGCGCGCCTGTGTCGACTGCCACATGCGCACGACGGGCGTGTTCGACGTGGCCGAGGTCCGCATCCACGACCACCGCATCGAGCGGAAGCCGCCGCCGCCTTCGCCGCCCGCCTCGTTGCGAATCAAGTCCACGCGCGACGGCCGGCTCGCGCACTTCACGCTGCCCGGGCGGCCGGCGCTCACGTCGCAGAGCGACCCCGGCCTCTGGTCCATGGCGTTGACGGGCGCGTACAGGCGCGACCTCGCGCTGCCGTTCGCCCGCCAGGAACCCGGCGCGATGGCCGCGGTCATCCCCGGCTACCACCTCGTGCGCGGATCCCTGCTCGAGCAGGCCGGCGACCTCGCCGCCGCCGAGCGCTCGTACCGCCAGGCCTTGCGACTCGATCCCAGCCAACTTGAATCGGCAGTGAACCTGGGCGGCGTGCTGAACGCACAGGGCCGAAACGACGAAGCGATCGCCGTGCTCACCCCCGTGATCGAGGCGCATCCGCGCGCGGAAGGAGCACGCCGCAACCGCGCGCTGGCCCATCTCGCGCGCAAGGAAGAGGCCGCCGCCGCCGCCGACCTCGTCGCAGCCTTCACCGTCTCACCGCGAGGACCCGTCGCACGCTTGCTCGAACAGCTCGCCCGCACGCGCGGCGACGTTCAGGGGGCGGCGCGTTGGGCGGTGGAAGCAGCGCGCCTCGAGCCCTTGCCTCCACCCCGCTAGTCCGAAAGGCGAGTCGTCAGCGTGAATCCCAACGCTGTCGGTTGCCAGCGAGAGGGCACTGCACGTCGGTGCGACGTACGATGACCGCGTGGCGATGGCGAACGTGTCCGCTCGGCGTCCTTCCCAACCCTCGGGCCGACCCGTACAGCAGGTGCCGAGCGTTGTCGGAAGCGCGTGGGGCACAGTCTGCTTCGCGATCGTCTGCGTGGCCCTCGTCACGTGGACGTTCGGACCGACGACGGGCCACGGGTTCGTGAACCTGGATGACGACCAAGTCATCGTAGCCAACCCGCACTATCGCGGCCTGGGCGCGGACAGGCTGCAGTGGATGTTCACGACGCGGTGGATGGCGCAGTACCAGCCCGTTACTTGGATCAGCTATGCGACCGACATGCTGATCGGAGGCCATTCCGCGCACACGTACCACGTGTCGAACGTGTTGTGGCACTCCGCGGCGTCGGTCGCGTTGTTCTTGTTGATCCGCCGAGTGCTCTCGCTGGCATTGCAGGTGCGACACGTCGTTCCCTCCACGCGATCCGCGGTGGTGAACTGGGCCAGCTTCCTGGGCGCCGCTTTGTGGGCCTTGCATCCGCTGCGTGTCGAGCCGGTTTCGTGGGTCACGGGACGGAATGACCTTCTCTCCGGGTTCCTTGGGATCGTCGGCGTCCTGGCCTGGCTTCGCTATGCAGCCGGGACCGACCGCAGTGTTCCCAAGGGGATCGTCGGATGGCGCCCGGTGCTGCTGGCCGCATCAGGGCTGGCGTTGCTGGCCGCGAGCATCACGGCGGAGGGAGATGCTCTCGAGGTCGGCCGCCTGGGCTGGGTGGGCCTGATCGCCGCGGCTGCACTGTTGACCATGAGCATCGTTGGGACCGTCGTCGCAATCGGGCGATTGCGACCCCGGACGGAAGTCATGTGGTATGCGCTCGCTTGGGCCGTCTGCACGCTCTCGCTGCTCGCGAAACCGTGGTTGCTCGCGCTGCCCATCCTGCTGCTCGTGCTTGACGCCTGGCCGCTGGGGCGATTCCGGGTCGAAGGCCTGCCAGGGAAAAGAGCTCGCGCCGCGGATTTGCTCGCCCGAGCGCGAGATCTGGCGCTCGAAAAGGCTCCGTTCGCGATCGTCAGTCTCGTCCTGGGCGTCCTGGGAATGTGGGCCAAGCGCGGAGGAGGCACTCTCATCGCGGACGCTAACCTTCCGACCTCGAGCGAGCGGATCGCGCAGTCGTGCCAGGCCATCGTCTTCTACCTCTACAAGACGGTTGCGCCGACTGACTTGAAGCCGATCGTCGATCGGCCCGCCCACATGAGCCTGACCGAGGCGCCCTACCTGGGAGCGGCTCTCGCTGTGGCCGCTCTGCTCGTGCTCGTGTTCCTCCTTCGGCGGCGCAGTCCTGCAACGACAGTAGCCTTCCTGTCCTATGTGCTGCTCCTGGCGCCATCCCTGGGTCTCGTGGCCTACGGCTTTCAATTGGTTGCAGATCGCTACAGCTACCTGTCGACCATCACGGTGTTCACCTTCATGTCCGGTTCGATAATGACGGTGTTGACCCGGAGTGCCCGAATTGGTCGCATCGTTCTCGGTGCACTGGCCTGCTCGCTCTTGCTCGCGTCGAGCGTGGCATCGCGGAAACAGGCGGAGATCTGGCGCGACTCCGAGAGCCTCTGGACCCATACCCTGTCACTCGGCGAGACGCCGCGAGCGTTAGCCAACCTTGCGCTGGTAATGGATGCACAGGCCCATGCAGTCATCCCTCCCAGCAGTACCTTGTCCCATCGCGCCGTTCTCCTGTCCGACCGGGCAGTCCAGCTGGCGCGGGAGCAGGGAATGTTCGTTCCCGAGTACCTGCTCGTGCAGGGAACCGTACAGCTCAATTCGGGCCAGACGGAACGGGCTGTGGCACTGCTGCGTGAGTTCAACCAAGCGCGGCCTGAGAATCTCCAAGGCCTCATCAATCTCGGGCTTGCCCTGAATCGGCTCGGTCGGTTTCAGGAGGCGGCACAATTCCTTCAACGTGCGGTTCAGGGGGCACCAGCTGACTCGAGGGCATGGCGGCTCTTGGGGCATTCATTCGATGGAGCTGGGCTTGTCGATCAAGCCATCCGTGCATACGAGCGCTCTTTGAGCTTGGGCTCCCTCGACGCGACGACCGAGGCTCGCGTTCGGGAGCTGAGGTCCAGACGGGGACGATAATACACGAGCCCCGCAACAGGATTGCGGGACTCTCGAAGCCAAGCCTACGCGTCACAATGGAACGTGACTACTCGCAGGGGCCTACGGAGTGAACGCAAACCCGTCGCTGAACCAGCTGGATCCGCTGACTGCTCCTCCCCAGATTATCATTCGTGCGCCATCCCAGATCCCTGAGTGACTGAACCGAGCCGCAGGTGCTCCCGAGGTAGCCATAGAAGACCAGCTGTTGCCCGCCACGTCGTAGATCTTTCCATCGCCCAGCGCCGTACCAGTTCCGTCATCGCCGCCCCAGATCAGGATCTTCGACCCCGTGTACACCATCACTGTCGCCACGCGCGCGCTTGGCACGCCAGATGAGCTCATGCTTGACCACGTATCCGTGCGTACTTCGTAGATCCCTCCGTCGGTGAGCAGACCGGAAGCATCCTGCCCTCCCCAAACGTAGAGCTTTCGGCCATCCCAGACAGCGTTTACCGATCGTCGGGCCGAAGGTGCTCCTGATGTACTCATCGAGGACCAGGAGTTCGAAACTGGATTGTAGAGCCCACCAGTGTTTGTCACCCCTGATGAAGTTGAACCGCTCCAAACAACCATCCTTGAGCCGGTCCACACAGCTACATGATCAAAGCGGGCAGACGGTGCGCCAGTGGTCGTTGTTGAAGTCCACGAATCCGCGAACGGGTCATAGACGCCACCAGTGTTCGTCACAGTGGTCGTTCCAGTTGCTCCCCCCCAGACAATCATCCGATCCCCTGCCCAGATGAGCGGAAAGGAGAATCGAGCCGAAGGGGCATTCGTCGTCGTGATGGTCGACCATGCGTCGCCGGCCACATCGTACCGACCACCTGTATTCAGAGGATTCGTACCATCATCACCTCCCCATACAAGCATGTCTCGGCCGGACCAGACGGCTTGTGCGAAGATGCGACCGGCTGGCGCGTTGGTTGTCGTCAAAGACGACCAGGAATCGAGCGCCCGCCTCCAACGGCGGCCAGTCTGCGTGAAAGGCAGCGATGTGCTGTCCTGCCCGCCCCAGATGACCATGTGATCCGTGCCGTCGATGCGAGTGAAAACGTTGAGATGAGAGGCCCTGGCGCTTGCGGGGCTCGTTGACGAGATCGTCGACCAAGACCCCTAGGCGATCGCAGCGCCAAGGAGGGAGAAGAAAACGACGACGTAGAAGAAGAAACGGTTCATTCTGGGACCTCCGTGCGGTGGAATTGCCACAGGGTCGTGAGGATAACCGAGCAGAAAGGCTCCGGCCCCCTGGAAATTCTGTCGTCGCGCCGCTCGTCCCAACAGCGGGATGGTTGTGGTTCCCGAGCGTTCATCCGCCCAACAACGCCGGTCCGAGTAGGGGTCAAAGCACCGCAGCACATTCTGCCTCGACCATGAAGCGGCCGCTGCATCGACGGCGCGTCTGGCCGTCGGCGACAAGTACCCTGCTGCTGCACCTCAGATACTTCGGCGTTCGATGCCGAGCAGCGCCAACACGCGATTGGGCACCGACGTCATCTCGACGACGCCCGACGCCGGCTCGCCTCCGCAGCGCGCGAACGGCTGCGTCGACAGGAAGACCGGCCCGTCGGATGGATGGTCGGGTAGGCGTCCATGGCTGCCCTTCACCAGGCTCGCGTCGAGCGGGATCACGTCCATCAGGTAGCGCATGCCGAGCTTCTTCTGCGCCAGCCGCCGCGCGACGCGCAGCTTCGGGAACGCGAGCTTCGGATCGACGAACAGCTCGCACGGGTCGTAGCCCGGCTTGCGGTGGATGTCGACCGTGCGCGCGAAGTCGGGCTCGCCGGCTGGATCGGTCCAGTAGTAGTACGTGAACCACGCGCGCGGCTTGGCGACGACCACCAGGTCGCCGCTGCGCGGATGGTCGAGCCCCGCGCGCGTCAGCTCGGCGCCTTCGAGTACCAGCTCGATGCCGTCGATCTGCGTGAAGACCGCACGGGCGGCAGCGCGTGCGCTGGCGTCCTTGCAGTAGACGTGCGCGACCTGGTGGTCCGCAACGGCGAACGCGCGGCTGCCGAACACGTCGAGCACGTCGCCGGCCGGCGTCGCGCGCGCTTCGAGCAGCCCGGCCTCGCGCAGCGCGCGGTTCACGTGCACGGGCTGGTCGACCGCCGTGATCCCGTACTCGCTGACGACCACGACGTGCGCGCCGGCCCGCTCGGCCGCGCGCAGCACGTCGCCGACGACCGCGTCGATCTCCTTCACGGACTCGCGCGAGCGCGGGTGATCGGGACCGAAGCGCTGGAAGTCGTAGTCGAGGTGGGGGAGGTAGACCAGCGTCAGCGCCGGACGCTTCTCGGCCAGCGTCGCGATCGCCGCGTCGGCGATCCAGCGGCTCGACGGCAGGCCAGACTTCGGCCCCCAGAAGTCGAAGAACGGGAACGGGCCGAGCCGCGATTCGAGCCACGAGCCGTACTCGCGCGGCCAGGCGTACGTAGCCGGGATCTTGCGCCCGTCCGCCGGGTAGAACGGCCGCGGCGTGATCGACAGGTCGACGTTCGCGCCCAGGTTCCACCACCAGAAGATCTTGGCGACGGTCGCGGACGGCGCGCGCTGCTTCAGCGTGTCATAGATCTTGCGACCTTCGACCAGCGCGTTCGACTGGCGCCACAATGCGATCTCGCCCGTGTCGCGCGCGTACCAGCCGTTGCCGACGGCGCCATGCCGCGCGGGCGTCAGGCCCGTGAGCATCGTCGCCTGCGCGCTGCACGTCACGGCCGGCAGGACCGTCGACATCGGCGCCTGTACTCCGCCGCTGGCGGCGAGCGAATTGAGGTTCGGCGTGTCCGCGCCGAGGCAGCGCGACGTCAGCCCGACCACGTCGACCAGGACCACCGGTTCCATGTGGGCGGCGGATGCTAGCATCGCGCGGATGCTGGGACGCATCCTCGACCTCTTCCGCGGCCGCTCGGCCGTGATCCGCGACGCGTCGAAGCTGCCCGAGGGCTATGCCAAGAAGATCGATCTGGGCGATCCACTCGCCGGGTGCACGTCGATCGTGCTGTGCCGCGTCGAGGGCAAGCTGCACGCGCTCGACGTGCGCTGCCCGCACGAGGGCGGGCGGATCACCGAGGGGCCGCTGGTCGACGGGAAGCTCGCGCGCTGTCCGCTGCACAACTTCACGTTCGACCCGCGCACGGGCGCGGTCGTCACCGGCCACGGCGGCAAGGCCAGGGTCTACAAGGTGCGCGAGAAGGGCGGCGACGCCGAGGTCTGGACGTAGCCGCTACAGCCGCGCGCAGTGCAGCGCGCCCTGGGATTCGTAGACGACGAGCGCGCGGCCCTGCGGGGATCCGCACAGCGTCCAAGACGAGACGTCGGACGCGCTGAAGCACGGCGTGCCGCCCGGAGCCTCGACGATCAACTTGCCGTTGCGCGCTTCCTGCCAGCCCGTCCACGTGCCCGGCCCGCACGTGGCTATCGAGGGCAGAATCCCGGCGCGCACACGGTGCTCGGGCACGACGGGCGTCGAGAGGTACACGTCCTCGTCGCGCCGCCAGATCGCGAGCCAGTTCGGGTCGCCGGGCACGATCGCGCCGCCGTCGGCCGGGCACGCGTCGAGCTTCCAGGTGCCGGTGCCCAGCTTGCGCGCGGCCTCGAATGTCATACCTCCGTCGAGCGACGTCACGAGCCAGGGGTCGCGCGCGCCGTCGACCTCGTTGCGGAACAGCACGGCCAGCGTGCTGTCGCGCAAGTACGTTGCCGAGGGCGCGCAGCACGGACAGATCGAGCCCGACGGCGAGCGGTAGACGCAAATCTCCGCGCTCCACGTCGTGCCGCCGTCCTTGGAAAGCGCGCTCCACAGCTCGGGCTGCTTCGTCCGCAGGTCGACCCAGCACGCGAAGACGCGCTGCCGGCCGTCGCTCGCCACGGCGTGCAAGCCTTCGGCCGCGGCGCCCGGCACGCGCGTGACGTCGACGGGTCCGGACCAGCTACCGATGTCGTCTCCGGTCCACGCGCGCAGGGTCTCCGTCTCCCCGTCGATCGCGAGCAGGCACAAGCCGCGCGCCGACGCCGCGAGGCGCGGACCGCGCCCGAAGCCGGCCATGACCTTCGGCGCGACCGCGACCTCGTCCGGAGTCTCGAAGCCGAACAAGTGTGCGTCCTCCGAGGCGACGAGGATGCGATCGCCACGCACGAAGGCCACGTGCGCCATGCCTTTCGCATCGAAGACGGCGTGCGGGGCGCGCGCGTTCTCCCACGAGAGCAGGGTGGGGAAGGGCGATGGGGTCGGGGACGGAGGCGCAGAGGGAGGCGGGTCAGGCGCGCACGCGCCCAGGAGCGCGAGAAGGAGGGGCGTGCCGAGGCGCTTCACGGCGGCATGCTACCGCCGGGAGCTGGCGGCGCTGTCTGCGGGGCCGACGTGGTACAGAATGCGCATGCCTACGCCGATCCGCATCCTGGCCTTCGCGGGCAGCCTGCGCCGCGATTCTTGGAACAAGAGGATCCTGAAGATCGCCGTCGAGGGCGCGCGCGCCGCCAGCGCCGAGGTGACGGAGCTCGACCTGCGTGACGTGCCGATGCCGATCTACGACGGCGACCTCGAGGAGGCCGAGGGCATTCCGGCGAACGCCAAGAAGTTCAAGGAGCTGATGAAGTCGCACCAGGGCCTCTTGATCGCGAGCCCGGAGTACAACAGCTCGATCAGCAGCGCCCTGAAGAACGCGATCGACTGGGCTTCGCGCGCGGAGCAGGGCGAGAAGCCGCTGGCGTGCTTCGAGGGCAAGGTCGCGGGCCTGATCTCCGCGTCGCCCGGCGCATTGGGCGGCTTGCGCGGGCTCGTCACCGTGCGTTCGATCCTGGGCAACATCAAGGTGCTCGTGATCCCCGAGCAGGTCTCGGTGATGAAGGTCCACGAGGCACTCGACGCCCAGGGCGTCCCCAAGGACGAGAAGCAGGCGCAGTCGTTGCGAAACGTGGGCGCGCGGCTCGTGGCGGTGACGCAGGCGCTCGCTGCGCCGAGAGCCTGACAGGTCAGCGGCCGATCCGGTACGCCTCGGCCGAAGGCTTGACCGCCCGCGCGAAATGCAGCGGTCGCCGCAAGCTGCCCGAGGCTGGACGCGCCTTGGCCTTCCACTCGCGGTACACGTCCATCGACTTCTTCGTGTCGACCTCGACGTCGCCGTACTCGTCGCCGGCGCGCGCCGGCTCGACCGTCACGCGCTGGTGCCAGCAGTGCATGCCGCTCACGGGGTCGGGCTGCACCGGGAACGTCAGGTTCTGGTGCACGCCGCCGTCGGTCCACCAGATGCGCTTCGAGTCGGGGTCGCTCGAGGAGAACGGGCGAATGCCCTCGATGCGGCGGAAGCGGAAGCGGCCGGAGCCGAGCTCCTCGCGGCGGACCATCGAGCTGGCCCACTTGTCGGCGCCGACGTCGTCGAACAGGCGCCAGCGGCCCAGGTGGTGGCTGCACGCGACGATGCCGGGCCGCAGACCCTCGGTGACCCAGGCCTTGTTCACGAAGTGGCCGATGCGCGTCGAGATGCGCACGAGATCGGTCGTCTCGATGCCCATGCGCTCGGCGTCCTCGGGGTGGATCCACACGGGGTTCGTGTTCGACAGCTCGTAGAGCCACTTCGAGTTGCCCGAGCGCGTGTGGATCAAGGTCGGCAGGCGGAACGTCGGCACGAGGCACATCTCGCCCTTCGAGCGGTCCATGTGGCGGCGGTGGACGTGGCTCTCGATGTACGCCGGCGTCGCGTACTCGGGCCAGCCCCACTCGACCATCGTCGGGCTGTGGATCTCGAGTCGCTTCGAGGGCGTCGCGAACCCGGCGCGCGGCGTGCCGCCCACGATGACGCCGGCCGGTTTCGGGCCGGCCTTCACGGTGCGCGTGGCGGCGTCGGTCGTCGTGCCCTCGAGTTCCTTCGCCGACAGCTGGCGCAGGTGCGTGTCGTACACGTCCTTCTCGACCAGGAACGCGCCGTGCCGCCGCATGTACTCGAGCGGCGTCATCCCGAGCTTCTTGGCTTCGGCGGGCAGGCCCGGCACGGAGTTCTCGAAGATCCAGCCGTAGTACTCGTCGACGGTGATGCGCTCACCCGGCCGGTACGGCGATTCGTAGTACTTGCGGATGCCGAGCTTCCCGTCGGGGTCGATGCGCCACGAGAGCGCGATCCAGAACTCGTCCTCTTCCCAGACCTCGCCGGGGTTCGTCTCGTACGTTGCGTTGACCTTCTTCCCGGCGCGCTCGGCGACGACGCGCTGCACGGGCTGGCGGAAGCCGATCCACTTCGCGGCGTGTGTCTCCTGCGACATCAAGTCGTGACGCTCGGCGCCGTGGCCCATCGGCAGCACGAAGTCGGCGTACTGCGCCGTCTCGCTCCACGTCGGCGTCAGCGCGGCGTGCAGGCCGATCATCGTCTCGTCGCGCAGCACCTGCTCCCACAGCATGCCGTCGGGGTTCGTCCACACCGGGTTGTAGACGCGCGTGAAGTAGGTGCTGATCTTGCCGCGGCCCTCCAGCAGGAAGTGGGGCAGCAGGAACGAGAGCTCGTGGTGGCTGAGCGGCCATTCGCGCGGGTAGAGCAGCTCGCTCCAGGCGTTCTGCGGCGGCGGCTTCAGGAACGGCGGCGGCACGAACTTGGACTGCGTGTTGAGCAGCGTGCCGCCTTCCGAGCCGACCGCGCCGACGAGCACGCACAGGAACTGCAGGCAGCGCGCCACCTGCCAGCCGCCTTCGTTGCCCGACGCGGCGTTGCGCCACACGTGGCTCGCGAACGCGCTGCCGGCCTTCCCGATCTCACGCGCGATGTCGACGATGACCTGACGGTCGATGCCGCATTCCGCGGCCGCGGCCTCGGGCGTGTAGCGTGCGTAGTGCTCTTTCAGCGCCACCAGGAACGCATCGAACGTCTTCGGCGCCGTAGCGGCCTGCGCGTCGAGCCAGTCGCGCCAGTTGACCCAGTCCTCCAGGAACTGCCTGTCGTACAGGCCCTCGCTCAGGATCACGTTGGCGAAGGCCAGCAGCAGCATCGCCTCCGTGCCCGGCCACGTCGCCAGCCACCAGTCGGCCATCGACGCCGTGTTCGACAGCCGCACGTCGATCACGGCGATCTTCGCGCCGCGCATCTTGCCTTCGATGATCCGCTGCGCGTGCGGGTTGAAGTAGTGCCCTGTCTCGAGGTGCGACGAGAGCAGCAGCATGAACTTCGAGTTCTCGTGGTCGGGCGACGGCCGGTCCGCGCCGCTCCACAGCGCGTAGCCGAGCCGCGCCGCCGCCGAGCACACGTTCGTGTGGCTGTTGTGCGCGTCGACGCCCCAGCTCTGCAGCACGCGGTCCATGTACCCGTCGTGACCCGGGCGACCCACGTGGTACATGACCTCGGTCAAACGGCCGGCGACGATCGACTCCCGAATCTTGTTGGCGAACGTATCGAGCACGTGATCCCACGTCGTGCGCTCGAACTTCCCAGAGCCGCGCGGCCCGACGCGCTTCAGCGGGTAGAGGATCCGCTGCGGATCCTGGATCTGGTTCAAGGTCGCCGGACCCTTCGCGCAGTTCTTCCCGCGCGAACCCGGGTGGAACGGGTTCCCCTCGAGCTTCCGGACTTCGTTGGTCTCCTTGTCGACGTACGCGACGAGCCCGCAAGCCGCCTCGCAGTTGAAGCACGTCGTCGGGACGAGCGTGTAGCGCTTCTCGACCTTCTTCGGCCAGGCCTTGGCGTCGTACTCGACCCAGTCGTCCCACTGCTCGAACGGCGGGAACGACTCGAGCGGGGTGACCTGCATGCCCTCCGGGTCGTGCGATCGCGTCATGGGGGCGCAGAGCATAGCGCCTCGGTCGGCGCGTTCTTCACGCCCTGTCGAAACGGCAAGCGACTCGTGTTCACGCGCTACCGGCCGGGCGGGAACGAGAGTTCGGAGCTGTGCGTGCTGAACCTGCGCGCCATCTGAGCGGGCGGACGAATACGCGCGCCGCCGGCGTGCCGCCGGTACGATCCCGCGCCGGAGGTCCCCAGTGTTCGACTGGCTGAAGCGTGGGCGGAGGGACGGCAAGTCGCGCTGGTCGCAGGTGCTTGGCGCCCGGCAGGAGGAGCGCTTCGAATCGCTCGTGAACGCGCGCCTCGCGTCGGAAGGCGAGTCGGCGGTCGTCGACGGCGGCCTCGTGCAGGTGCGCGGCAAGAGCTGCGGACTCGAGAACCTCGCGCAGCTTTGTCACGGGCTGCCGGCCGACGACTGGCCGCGCGCGATCGGCGAGCACTTCGACGCCGTGCGGAGCGCCGAACGGGAAGAGGTCGAGTGGGACGCGCGCAAGCACGACTTCGACTGGGTGGCCCCGCAACTGTGCGTGCGGCTGCACCCCGCCGAGTACGTCGGCGCGGACGGCGCGCCGTTCTCGATCGCCGATCTGTCGCTCGCGCGCGAGGATCTGCCCGGGCTGCCGACGGTGCTCGTCGCCGACCGGCCGAGCACGATCGCCAGCGTCGAGCGCACCGTCTCCGACGCGTGGGGCCGCACGAACGAGGAGATCTTCGCGTGCGCTCTCGCGAACCTCGCCGAGCAGCACCCGGTCGTCTCGACGCCGCTCGACCTCGACGCGAAGGCCGGGCTGCGCGCCTGGGTCATCGAGAGCGAGCACCTCTTCGGCGCGAGCCACGTCCTGCGCCTGGACGCGTGGCCCGAAGTCCTCGGCGCGCACGGCACTCTCGTCGCCGTGCCGTCGCGCCACGCGCTGATCGTGTATCCGATCGATTCGGCGGCCGTACTCGACGCAATCCCGATCCTGGCTCAGGTCGCGAACAGCGCCTTCAACACAGGACCGGGCTCGATCACCCCGGACCTGTTCTGGCGGACGCGCGACGGGCGGTTCGAGCGCCTGGGCGTCGCGGTCTCGCCCGGCAAGATCGCCCTGACCCCGTCCGACGGGTTCAGGGCGCTCCTGAACGCCGTTTCGGAGTAGCACGAGCCACGCGTGGGCTGGAGCCGCCCGGCCAGGACGGGTGCTTCGCCCTGCGAAGGCTGCGAGGCTCGATCCGGTGACTTACCCTCACGTCAGGACTCGGAATCGAGGCGAGGACTGGGCCGCGCCTCCCGCTCGGGAGCCGGACGTTCCTGCAACGATTCCGTCGCTGCGACCCTAGTCCAGTTGCAACGCTCCGTTACCCGCGTTTCCCCTCGCTGGAGTCCGACCGATGAAGAGCTACCTCGCGACGTCGCTGGCCGTGCTGGGTCCCCTGGTCCTCGGCGCGAGCGCGCAGCAGATCCACTACCAGGAGTCGTTCGAGAACGGCTTGGGCGCGTGGACCGCGACCGGGCTGTGGAACCTCGAGAGCGACCAGGATCCGTGCGGCTCGACGTTCGGACCGTTCCCGAGCGGATCCCGGTTCGCGTGGTACGGCGTCGAGGGACAGTGCAACTTCAACGACGGCACCTCGAACTCCGGCATCCTCCAGCAGAACGACTGGATCGACTTTCCGGCCAACGCGACCTCGATCTCGTTGCGCTACTGGTCCGCGAGCGCTTCGGAGTACTGCTGGGGCGACTGGGACGTGCACGAGGTCGTGATCGCGGCGCAGAACGGGCCCGATGCGGGGTTCACCGCGCCCTACTGTGAGACATGGGGGCCGTTGTGGATGGATCTGCCGTGGCACGAGCGGCGCGTCGACTTGAGCGCGTACCGCGGCGCGCGCGTGCGCGTCGCGTTCGTCTTCCGCGCCAACGACTCCGCGGTGAACGACGGCCGCGGATGGATGGTCGACGACGTGCGCGTCGTGATCGAGCCGGGCGTGCGCTACTGCCCGCCGGAGAGTCTCACGCCGGGCTGTCCCTGCCAGCCGGCCACGGTTCCGGTCGCGGGAGGGTGCCGGAACTCGACGGCGCAGGCGGCCACGCTGTACTCCGAAGGTGCGCCCAGCCTCTCCGCGGACTCGCTGTCGTTCCGCGCCGTGCTGATGCCGTCCACGACGTCGGCTCTGCTCGTGCAGGGCACCGCCAGCATGGCGCCGGTCGCCTTCGGCGACGGACTGCGCTGCGTGGGCGGGACCAAGTTGCGCATGGGCATCGTCGCGGCCTCGAACGGAGCGGCGGTCTGGCCGCCGCCAGGCACGGACGCGATCTCGGTTCGCGGTCAGGTCCCGGCCGCCGGCGCGTCACGCTTCTACTACGTGCACTACCGCGACCTGGGTGCGTACTGCACGCCGGCGCTCTTCAACTCGACGGACGCGCAGCGCATCGACTGGGCGCCTTGATCGCGGCCGAAGATGCTGCCTGGTCCACGCGACCTCGCCGCCATCAGGGCACCCACACGATCTCGACCGCGTTCGTCAGCGCGAACGTCTCGGGCGTGCAGAAGCTGGCCGCGTCGCGGAACCACACCTGGTACTCGCGCACGCCCGGCTGTGCGACGGCGCCTTGCGTCGCAACGGGCGGATCGCCGGCGCGCGGATAGTGCGAAGCTCCGCCGGAGTTCGCGAGGACCGCGAGCCGCACGACGGTCCCCGCGGCACAACGCAAGCCGTCGCCGAACAGCGCGCCCGCTCCGCCGTTCACGCGCGTCGTGCCCTGGAAGTAGAGCGCGCTGCCGTTCGTCATGCGCGAGCCAGCGAGGACGAGCGCGTCGTTCGACAGGCTCGGCGTTCCGCTCGCGCGCAATCGTCCGCCGAGCCCGGTGGAGTTCGTGCAGCCGTCGCGATCGCCCGGCGTGCTCGCGTTGCCGCACGGACACGCCGTGCCCGATCCGTCGCCGAAGCACAGCGTGCGACCAATCTCCCCGCAGCTCGACCAGGCCGCGATGCCGGTCGAGTACGTGGCCCCGGCGTACTCGAATTCGCCGGTGACGAAGAGCGCGGGCCCGCCGCCCAGCCCGGCGTCGTAGACCTGGAGCGACGCCGCGTCCGCGAGACCCACGCCGCCCGCGAGGCCGCCCGCGAGGCCCGACCAGCTCGTGCCGTTCCAACGGCCGATGCCGGAGACTTGCAGGTTCCCGAGTGTCGGGAACCTGCCCGCCGCGAACAGCTCCGGTCCGCGTCCCGTGCCTTCGTCGAAGACGGCCAGGGCCTTCACCGCGTAGCCCGGCGTGATGCCCGCGCCCAACGCCTCGAACGCGCCGCCGATCCAGCGCGTGATCCCTTCCACGAACAGGCCATCGGCCGTCCTGAACTCGCCCCCGACGTAGAGCGCTGCCCCGTTGCCGTCGTCGAACGAGCGCAGGGCGTGGACCCGCGGCTCGAACGTGAATGCGCCCAATCCGGCTCCGAGCGCAGACCATGCGATGCCGTTCCAGCGAGCGATGGCCGCTGCGGTCACGCCGCCGGCCGTGTCGAAGTCCCCGCCGGCGTAGAGCGCCGGACCGCTGCCGTCGTCGTGGACGGCCAACGCTCGCACCCTGTCTTCCGCCCCGGCTCCGAGCGCGGTCCACGCGCTGCCGTCCCAACGGGCCACGTTCAGGGCGGGCACGCCGCCGATCTGGGTGAAGAGGCCGCCCGCGATCAGCGCGGGGCCGGTCCCGTCGTCGAAGACCGTGAGCGCCGACACGCTCTGACCCGTACCCGAGAGTCCTCCGCCGACCGTCGTCCACGCACTCCCGTTCCAGCGTGCGATGCCGTTCGCGACGGAGCCGTCGATCTCCGTGAAGTTGCCACCCGCGTACAGCGCCCTGCCTGTGCCGGGATCGAGGCTCGCCAGGACCTGCACCGTCGCATTGGGGCCGCTGCCCGTCGTGCTCCACGCGCTGCCGTCCCAACGCGCCAGGTTCCGGGCCGGCGGCGATCCGGCGGCGAACAGAGCGCCGCCGACGTACAACGCGCTTCCCGTGCCGTCGTCGTGCACGGCCGACGTGAAGGGTGTTCCGATCAGGCCGTTGCCGTTCTGGAGGCTCGACCACTGACTCCCGTCCCAGCGTGCGAGGCCGCGCGACGGGACGCCGCCGACGAAAAAAATGCCGCCGGCGAAGTCGAACGAGCCTCCGCAGTACACGTCCATCCCGGACCCGTCGTCGTGGATCGCGAGCGCCAGACCCTGCGTGCCTGCGCCGAGCGCGTGCCACTGGCTGCCGTCCCATGACGCGCTGCTGTTGACCGGTGTGCCGCCGGCCGTGGCGAAGAAACCGGTCGCGTAGAGACGCGGCCCGCTCCCGAGATCACCCACCTCGAGCGCCGCCACGCTCGGGCTGCCGCCTTGCAACGCGGGCGAGCCCACGCCGAACCACCAGTATCCGTCGTAACCGGCGATGCCCCGCGCCGGCACGGTGCCGGCGGTGTCGAACCAGCCGCCCACGAAGAGCGCCGTCCCCGCGCCGCTGTCGTACGCGGCGATGCTCGTCACCCGGTCGTCGAGGCCGAAGCCCAGCGGCTGCCAGCTCGTGCCGTCCCATTTCGCGATTCGATTCGCGCCCGACGTGCCCACGCCGGTGAAATCGCCGCCGGCGTAGAGCGCCGGCGGGCCGCCGAGAGCGTCCTGCCACACGGCCAGCGCGTACACGGCGGCGTTCGGCCCGGCGGTGCTGCTGCCGACTGGAGACCACGCGATGCCGTTCCAGCGCGCAACGCGACGCACCGTGACCCCTCCGGCCAGCGTGAACTCGCCTCCGGCGTAGAGCGCCGGTCCCGTGCCGTCGTCGAAGACCTCGAGTGCATGGACCCTGCCGTTCGTGCCGCCGCCGACGTTTTCCCACGCTGCGCCGTTCCAGCGCGCGATGCCGAGCAAAGGCGAGGAGGGGAACAGTCCGCCGGCGTAGATCGCGGGCCCGGAGCCGTCGTCCCACGATTGGAGGGCGTGCACGATGCTGTCCGGCGGCAAGGAACCGAGGGCTTGCAGCGTCGACCCGTCCCACGTCAGGACCGCCGTCCCGAAGAGCGGCACACCCGGGATCTGCAAGCGGTAGCCGCCGACGACGAGCACGCGCTGCCCGCTGCCGTCGGCGTGCTCGGTGAACGCATGGACGTCGCCGCCGATGCCGGGGGCCTGGAAGCCGATCTGCCAGGCGGGGCACTGGGCGCGCGCGCCCGGGCCGCACGTGAGTGCTGCTGCCGCGAGCGTGAGGGCCTTGAACAGGGCTGGGATCGCAGGGTTCGACCGCATCGGTTCTTCCAGCATCGCACCGATCGGGCCGGATCGGGGTGCCAGGGACCTCCGCACGAGGGCGCGCGGCGTTACGCCGCGTGATTGCGGGTCGCTCAGCGCGTGCGCGACGCCGGGGCCGCGGCGCGGCGACCCTCGATCATCCCGATCAGCCGGTCGACCGCGGCCTTCACGAAGGTCGGGTCCTCGGCGCCGGCGTCGAGCTCGACGACGGTCACCGACTTCGGCGCGCCGGCCTTCAGCGCGGCGAAGAAGGCGCGGTCGCCTTCGGGATCGCGCAGCGGTCCGCCCGGCACCGAGTAGCGACTCACGCCGCGCAGCGGGATCATCAGGCACGCGTCGCCGCGCGTGTGCGACAGACGCTTCGTCGCCTCGCGCGCGACCTTCACCAGTTCGTCGCCCGTGAGCCGCGGCGCGAAGATGATCGGGTTGTGGAACACGTAGGCGTGCTCGCGCCAGCGCTCGGGCACCGTGTTGGCCTCGACGACGAGGCCGAGGTGCTCGGCGCCGCCGGGCACGATCACTTGCGGCAGGCCCAGATCGCCCGCGACGGTCAACCGATCCGGTCCGCCGGCGCGCAGGCCGTGGAAGACATCGTCGGAGATCTCGCCCATGGCATAGTCGAAGACGGCGCCGATCAGGCCTTCGCGCATCATCTGCTCCATCGCGCGACCGCCGGAGCCGACGGCGTGAAAGACGATCACCTCGTAACCGGCCTTGCGGAACAGCTCGAGCGCGATCATCGCGCCGTCGGTCAGGACTCCCAAGTTCGACATGCCGATCGTCGGCTTCTCGCCGTGCGGCACCTCGATCGTCCCGCCGGCCAGCGCCATCCCGTGCGCCGCTCCGGCCGCGTTCGCCAGGATCCGTCGCGTCACCGGGTTGAGGCCCAGCAGGTCGCTGACGGAGAACATCATCGTCACGTCCTTGATGCCGACGAAGGCGGACGTGTCGCCCGACGCGACGGTCGAGACCATCACCTTGGGGAAGCCGTAGGGCAACGCCTGCATCACGTGCGTGCAGTTCGACGTGCCTTGCGTGCCGCCCAGGCCGAGCACGGCGTGCACGCGGCCTTGTTTCTGCTTCTCGAGCAGGATGCGCGTGGCGCCCGCGACCATCACCGGTGACGCGTCGGCGCGCGTCGGGTTCTTGAGCACCTCCGCGAGCGTCTTGCCGCCGGCCTGCGCGACCTCCTCGCGCGTGACGTCGGCCTTCGTGCCCGGCGCGCCCACGACGCCCATGTCGACGAGCAGCGCGTCGCTGCCGAGCTGCGCCAGGCTCTGGCGCACGAAATCCGCCTCGTTGCCCTTCGTGTCGAGCGTGGCCAGGACGGCGACGGTCTTCCTCATCTCGTCACCTCTTCGCCGCGCTCTTCTCGGTGAAGCGCAGCGCGGCGAACTCGCGCGCGGTCTGCGACACGGCGCGCTCGATCGGGATCCGCTCGGTCGACGAGCCGGTCCAGAACCCGTGGCCCGACGTGTGGCTCAACATGTACTGCGCGTCCTCGGGCGTCTCCATCGCGGCGCCGTGGCCGACGAGGATGACCTCGGGGTGGATCTTGCGCACGGCCTGGTAGACCTCTTCCGTGCGACGAGCGGTGCCCTCGATCGTCTCGCCCGAGTCGTAGCCCGTCAGCCCGCCCTTCGTCGTGCCGGCGTGGAAGCAGAAGACGTCGGGCTTCGCGCCTTTCGCCAGCTTCAAGCTGTCTTCCATGTCGAACGCGAGGCCGACCGTGACGTGGCCCATCTCCTTCGCGAGCGCCAGCATCTCGACCTCGTTCTCGAACGTGATGCCGCTCTTCACGAGCACCGCGTAGATCGTGCTGTCCTTGTCGATGTAGCTGAGCGACGGGCCGATGTTCGACACCGAGCACACGCCCATGGCCAGCAGCCGGTCGAGCACCGAGCGCATGTCGCGCAGCGGGTCGTTGGCGTTGATGCAGGCGCACACGAATGCGTCGCCCTTCAGCGCCGGCAGGATGTCCTGCTCGGTGTACTGGAGCGTCTGCGCGTTCGAGTCGAGGATCGGCCACATCATGGCCATCGTGCCCATGCCGTTCGCGCGCAGGCGCGCTCCCGAGAACGTGTTCACGCAGTCGACGCCGGATTTCTCGAGCAGGCGCGCGACGAGGCCGCTGCCGGCGCTGGCGACGAAGATCGGGATCTTGCGCTCCACCTTGAGCCGCAGCTTGGCCAGGATCTCTTCGCGGGACGTTCGGCGCACGATCACGGGGGGCTTCCTTTCGCGCTTACGCGCTGCGACTTACTTGCGCCCGGCCGCGGACGCGCTTCCGCCTGGTCGGCGGGCGCGGTAGGTTACTCGACGAGGACCCGCATGCAGAGCACTTGGATCGCGCTCGTGACTTGCCTTCTGGCCGCCGCCCCGGCGCTGCAGCAGCCGCGTCAGGATGCAGCACCGACCGCGCCTGCGCCTGCCGCGGCGAAGGACGCGCGCTGGGTCGTCTACGAGGGCGCCGAAGGACCCGGTCGCGGGCGGCACGTCGTGCTCGTCGCGGGCGACGAGGAGTACCGCTCCGAAGAAGCGCTGCCGCAGCTCGGCCGGATCCTGGCCCAGCATCACGGCTTCCGCTGCACGGTCCTGTTCGCCCAGCACCCCGAGACCGGCCTGATCGATCCCGAGCGGCGCGATCACATCCCGGGCCTCGAAGCGCTCGATGCGGCCGACATGCTCGTGCTGTTCACACGCTTCCGCCAGCTGCCGGACGACGACATGAGGCGCATCGTCGCGTACGTCGAGGCCGGCAAGCCCGTGCTCGGCATCCGCACTGCGACGCACGCGTTCGCCTACGAGAAGGATTCGAAGAGCCCCTATGCGCGCTGGTCGTGGGACAGCGCCGAGTGGCCCGGCGGTTTCGGCCAGCAGGTTCTGGGCGAGACGTGGGTCAGCCACCACGGCAAGCACGGTTCCGAGAGCACGCGCGGCGTGATCCCCGATGCCGCGCGCGAGCACCCGATCCTGCGCGGCGTCAGCGACGTGTGGGGCACGACCGACGTGTACGGCATCCGCGAGCTGCCCAAGGACGCCGTGGTGCTGCTCGAAGGCTCGATCCTTTCCGGCATGGAGCCGACGTCGAAGCCGGTCGAGGACGAGCGCAACGCGCCGCGCATGCCGATCACCTGGGTCCGCGAGCGCGAGCTCGACGGCGGGAAGCATCAGCGCGTGATCGGCACGACGATCGGCGCCTCGATCGACTTGCGCTCGCACGACCTGCGCCGCCTGCTCGTGAACGCCTGCTACTGGGGCATGGGGCTCGAGGAGAAGATCGGCCCGACCTCGCGCGCCGACACGGTGGGGGAGTTCGAGCCCACGCCGTTCGGCTTCGGGACCTACACGCGGGGCGTACGGCCGGCCGACCTGGCCTGGAGCGTGAAGAAGCCCGAGAAGGACGCCGAAAAGCCGCGTCAGCCGCGCTGAGAGCGCGCGCTACGGCTTGAGCGACACGAGGTACGCGATCAGGTCGCCGATCTCCTCGCGCTGGAAGGTCGAGAGCAGGCCGCTCGGCATGATCGACACCGTGGAGGTGGCGCGCTCCTCGATGTCCTCGACCAGCAGCTCCTCGGGCGGACCGCCGTACGGGTCGACCTGCACGCGCACGCTGCGCTCGTCCTGCGACAGCACGCGGCCGGCCACGATCCGGCCGTCCGTCGTCGAGAAGACCTGCGCGACGTACTCGGGCGCGATCACGCGCGACGGCTCCAGCACGTGCAGCAGGAGCTCGTCGGGACGGTAGCGCTGCGCGACCGCGCGCAGCTCGGGGCCGGTCGTGCCGCCCTCGGTGCCGATCGCATGGCAGCGCAGGCACGACGCGGTCTCGAAGACCCGGCGTCCGGCGGTTGGCGAGCGCTGCGGCAGCGATCCGAGGTCGGGCTTGATGTCGGCGACGGTCCAATTGCGCACGAACGCGCGCGACGGCGCGCCCGCGACTGCCGTGGTTGGCGCAGGCGCCTCGTCGATCTCGCTGCCGCTGGCGACGACGCGCAGGATGCCGTTCATGCGCATCCAGTGCCCCGGGAACGTGCACACGTACGGGTAGTCGCCCGGCTCCGCGGGCGCCGTGAACGCGAGCGTCTGCGATTCGCCCGGCAGCAGGAGCCGCGTCGCGTGCAGCACCTCGTCGGTGTCGGGCACGAACGCCTTCGACCACGCGTCGGGCGAGGCCGACATCCGCTCGGCCGCCATGCCGACCCGTGCCAGCGCGCCGCGCGCCGTGACCACCAGGTTGTGCGGCATGATGTCGACGTTCTGGAAGACGAGCTCGACGGGACGTCCCGCGACGACGGTCACCTGCGTGCGGTCGTACAGCAGGCTGTCGGGCACGGGCCGGATCACCGCGACCTGCGGGCCGGCGCGCCGGCGCGCCACGCGCAGCTCGCGTGCCAGGGCCGGATCCAGGCCGAACTCCGGACCTGCGAGCTCGTCGGCGAAGGCCAGGACCTCGCGCTCGACCCCCGCGTCCGCTTGGGATCGGAAGTGCGCCAGCAGGGACTGCGCCAGGTCGCGCGCTGATCCTTCCGGCCAGCGAGTTGCAGGGATGGAACGGAGAGCGGCGACGATCGACGTGCGCACGTCGGGATCGCCGCACTGCGCCGCGAGCGCCGTCACGGCCGCCGAGGCGCGCTCGGGTGTCGTCGCCAGCGCGGCCGTTGCGCGAGCCGCAGCGCGGCGGACGCGCAAGCTCGCGCTCGTCAGCTCGAACGACTGGGAAGTCCCGGCCTCCGCGACCTGCGAGTGGAACACCGACCGCCGGTCGGCGTCGAGCACGATCACGAGGGCGCCGTCGAGGCGGCGCTCGAAGTCGTCGTCGGTGCGGTTCCAGAGCACGATGCGATCGATCGGCCTGGGCGCGCCGAGGTCGAGCTCCCACCACGGGTCGGGCCGGTTCTCGATCGTGTGGGTCTGCCCGCCGTCGGGCCACGCGCCGCTCGTGTTGCCGTCGATCGCGCGCTCGGGCCCTCCGCCCCAGTTCGTCGTCGACTGCGTCGCCGTTCCGCTGCGCGCCTGGTTCGCGCCACCGGACAGGACCTCGACCTCGGCCAGCGTCAGCGTGCGCTGCGCGCCGGGCAGCTCGACGCGCACGTAGCGGCCGCGCATGGCGCCGTCCGCGTCGGACGCCTTCGCCGGCGCGCGCTCGAGCAAGGCGACGACGCGCGGGAACAGCTGTTCCGCCGCGCCGGGCGTGTGCACGTGCGGAAGCGCCTCGAGCAACTCGCACAGCGCCATCGGTGAGCGCGCCGCCTCGTTCCAGGCCGATTCCACCGAACCGCCCAGGTCGATGCGCCCCGCGGTGGCGAGGCGGCGCGTCGATGCGCGACGTCCTTCCTGCGCCAGTCGCGACAGCGACGGCACGAGCGACGGCGTTCCGGGATCCGTCGCGCCGTTCGCCGCATGGCCGTCGGATGTTGCGACATCAGCCAGTGCCTGGAAGAGCCCGGCGAGCAGGTGGTCCGTGTGCCCATCGTCCTGCACGTCGGCGCGCTCGATCGCGGCAATGAGCACGCTGGCCACATCCGTGGCGTGCATCGCGGCCAGGCCGCGTGCGGCGCGCACGTACTCGGACGTCTCGAGCCCGTGCCGCTCGACCAGCTGCTCGAAGAGCGCTTCGCTGGGCGGCAGCGTGGCCAGCACGTCCGTGTCGGTGCGCGAAAGCACCCACGCCAGACCGAGTGGATCCTGGACCGCGAACGACTCGCCAGACGCGATCGCGGCCCGCCACTGTGGCTCGAGCGCGGCCATCGTCTCGGTCAGCGCGTAGTCGAGGAAGCGGTCCATCGGCTTGCGCAGCACGCGCAGAGCGATCTCGGCCGATTCGGCGCGCGGCACGAAGCTCAGCGCCACGAGCGCCTCGAGCCGCACGCGCGGGTGATCGTCCTCGATGCGCGCACGCAGCAGCGGCAGGGGACCGCCGAGTTCGCGCCGCATGTGGCGCGCGACACGCGTCGCCGCGGCGCGCGCGCGAGGCTCGGGTGAGCGCAGGACGCGTTCGAGCAGCGGGCGATCGATGACCGCGTGCTGCTGTTGCACCCACAGCGCTTCGAGCAGGTGGTGCTGATAATCGGCGTCCTTCTTATCGTTGCTCTTGGCGAGCGCGGCGATCCAAATCTGGATCGCGGCGAGCACTTCCTTCGTGTCGCGGTCGCGCAGCTCGCGGCGAACCGTGTAGCGGGTACGGTCTTCGTA
>JANNQS010000065.1:0-57219 GCA_031400875.1 Planctomycetota bacterium
GCGCGTTCGACGCACGCGAGCGGGCCGACTCATGGCGTCGGGACAGCGCATGCCGCGCGGTCCCCGCACCTCACTTGCCGGCGGTTGCCGCCCGAGCCGCCGAACGGTCGGCGACGAAGATCTCGACCCGTCGATTCAGGCGCTTGTTGTCCGCGTTGTCGTTGGGCTTGATCGGCTCGTACGGGCCGAAGCCCGCGACCGTCACGTCCTTGGCGTCGACGCGCTTCGCGGTGATCAGCGCCGCGGCGACCTCGACTGCGCGCGCGGCCGACAGCTGCAGGTTCCCGTGCGGGAACTTCTGCATCGTCGCCGGCTTCGACACGCGGTCGCTGTCCGTGTGGCCGCGGACCTGGAGGCGACCGTGCGGCGCCTTCTCGATCTCGTCGCCGATCCGGGCGATCGTCTTCTTCCCTTCCTCGGAGAGGTCGGACGAGCCGGAGCCGAACAGGATCGTGTCCTGCACGAGCAGCACGTACCCGCCGTCGACGTTGATCCGCTCGATGTCGTTCATCGGCCGGCCGAGGCCGTCGATCTTGCCCTGCAGCTCGGAGAGGCGCGATTCGAGATCGCCCCCGTAGCCTGCGTCCGAGAGCGCCGACACGCCGTTGGCGGCCATGTCGCGCCGCAGTCGATCACGCTCCGCTTCGAGTTGGGCGATCGTCTGTTCGCGCTCGTGGAGCAGCGTCTGCTGGTTCCTGCCGAACTCCACTGCGTCGTCGTACTGCCGTTGGGTGACGCAGGCGGAGCACACGAAGAGGCTGGCGGCCAGAGACAAGAGGCCCGGCCAGGCCACGTTCCCGGTGCGTTGCATTCCAGAGATCCTCGAAAGTTGACCGGCAGCGCGATCGCTCCCGGATGGTCCGAACGCGGAGCTCGCGCGGACACGCGTCCACGGCCCGGGCCCCGCCCCCCCGTCGGTTCCCGCCCGAGCCCGGAGACGGCACCGGGCACGCGGCCCGGCGCGGTGTCCGACGCCTCTCCGCGCGGGAGAGGCGCGCGGCGTCGCGCGCGATCGACGCCCGGAATCTGTCAGTCGCTGCGGGGCGATTCCACGGAATCGCGCGCGGCGCGCGGAAGTCCTTGTGCGACAGGACGTCCCGTCGTCAGTGGAACATGCCGGCGAAGGCGCCCGCGACCGCGTTCATCTTGCCCGTGCTGATGGCCAGCGCGAGCGGCACTCCGATCACGAGCGCGAGGGAGGTCAGGACCAGGGCGAAGCGCAGGCCGCCGCCCTCGTAGAGCTCGGGCTCCTCGACCGGGCGCGCGGTGACCGCACGGCGCTCGCGCTCGACAAGGACGGCGCTGCCGGCGTCGTCCTCGTCGAACTCGGGCTCGTCGAGGATCGTCTCGACGCCGCCCATCTCCTCGGTCGACATGCCGATCTCCTGGGTCGCCATCCCGGAGTCCTCGGCGATCAGGACGTCGTCCTCGAAGACGAGGTCCTCCTTCACGTCGCCCAGGTCGACGACCTCGCCGCCCGTCAGCTCGCTGCGCAGGCTCTCGACGTCCGTGCGCCGCAGGCGCATCGTGTCGCCCTCGCGGAAAGCGCGGATTTCGCCCTCGGAAACGAGGCGCTTGAGCTCCTCTTCCTTGAGGCGCAGCTCGCGGAGAGCCTCTTCGAAGCTGTAGAACTGTTCCTTGTCGGCCACGGGGGGATCCTGTCGGTAAGCGGAGCGGAGCAGAGCGAAAAAAGAGAGCGAGACGAGAGAGAGAAGGCCTGCGGCGCCGGAAGTTACTTGGTGGAGGGCGTCCCGCCCTCGGCGCGACTGCGCGCGAAGCGCTGCTCGAGCTCCTCGTACGGGTACTGGGAACGGTCGTTGTAGCCCTCGAGCTGCAGGTCGAGGTCGATGCGGCGCGCGCCGACCAGTTTGACGCCCTGCATCGACTCGGTGCCGCCGGTCGCCTGGTAGATCGCGAGCTGCTTCTTCTCGGTGTCGACCAGGTAGAGGATCGACGAGCCGGTCAGGTCGATGCCCGTGACCGCGATCATGGTGCCGTTCGAATCGGCGTTGCCCATCGACGGCAATGACGGCGGGTACGTCGGGACGGTGGGCGGAGGGCTCTGCAGCGCCGCGCGACCGGGCAGGGCCAAGCCCACGGCCAGCAGCGCGCTGCCGGCTAAAAGCAGCGCGGCCTGACCATCGAGGCCAGCCAACGGACGTGTGAATCGGCGCATGGGAACTCCGGTCGGGGAGCGAGCATCCTAGGGACGGCCCGCACCGGGGGCCAGCCCCGGCGCGCGCTCCTACCCCGTCTGTGCCACCCGGTGACGCCTCACCACCGGGCGAGGTCCCCCGAGATCTCCTCGAGCAGGTCCTTGAGGGTCACGACCCCCACCGGGGCCTCGCGCGTGCCCACGATCGCCAGCCGCTGGCCGGCCGCGCGCAGGCGCGCCAGCGTGCGGTCGACGGGCAGGTCGGGCGGCACGGTCGTGAGCGGCCGCACGTGGTCGTGGACGTCGCAGCCCTCGCCCTCGGCCAGCACGTCGAGCTGGTGGACGTAGCCCGAGACGGCCCCGGTGGCCGTCAGAACCGGGATGCGCGTGTGGACCGAGGCCGCGACCCGCGCGTAGGCCTGCGCCGCATCCAGGTCGGCCGTGAGCCGCACGACGTCGCGCCACGGCACCATGCAGCGCTCGGTCGGGATCGAGCGCAGCTTGAGCACGTTGCGCGCCATCTCCTCGGCGTGGTGGCGGATCGCGCCGCTCTTCGTGCCCTCCTGCAGGAAACCGAGGAGCGCCTCGCGGCCCTGCGCGGCGTCGCCCAGGTTCTCGCCGCCGGCGGCGCGCGCGGCCAGGCGCGCGGCGGCCGCGAGCAGCTGCACGACGGGCCACGTGCACCACCAGAACGCCTCGATGACGGGCGCGGTGAGGCGCAGCGCCGCGTGCGGGCGGCGGCGGAAGAGGTCCTTGGGCAGGAGCTCAGCCAGGAAGAAGACGATCGGCACGAGCACGAGCGCCTGCACGACCTCGACGACACGATCGGACAGCCCGCGCGCGTGCAGCAGCGCTTCGGTGCGCCACGTCAGGATCTCGACGCTCAGCGTGACGCCCAGCACGAACACGATCACGAGCTGCGTGCGGTCGCGCGCCAGGCGCTGCACGATCCGCGCGGACCGGCTGCCGGCGCGCGCCTCCATCTCGAGGCGCACGCGCGACACGCGGTAGAACGCGGTCTCGGAGCCGGCGAAAATCGCCGTGCCCAAGAGACACGCGCCGGCCAGCGCGAGCTCGACGGCCAGGTTCACGCAGCTGCCCCCGGGCGCAGCGTCCCGCCGGCGATCGACATTTCGACCGTCTCGACGCGCCGGCCGCGCACGCTGCGCACGACGATCACGAGGCCACCGCTCTCGACGCGGTCGTCCGCGCGCGGGATGCGGCCCAGGAGCGCGGCGACGAGGCCACCCACGGTTTCGAAGCCCTCGGGCACGACCGCGCGGCCGAATTGCTCGTTCCAGTCGCGGATCGAGAGCTCGCCCGACACGCGAAAGCGACCGTCGCCCAGCGCCGTGACGGCCGGCGCCTCGCGCTCGCCCTCGACGCGCAGGTCTCCCACGATCTCCTCGAACACGTTCTCGAGCGTGACGATGCCGGCCGTGCCGCCGTACTCGTCGACGACGACGGCTTCGGCGCACTGGGCCGCTCGCAAGGTGCGCAAGAGGTCGAGCACGCTGGCCAGCGCCGGCACGAACACGACTGGTTGCACGAGTGCCTCGAGCCGCGCCTCGGGCCGCGCCAGCACGTCCCGCAGTCGCACGAGGCCCACGACCTCGTCCGCGCCGCCGCGCACGACGGGCATCCACGTCAGGCGCTTCGACAGCGCGCGCGCCACCTGGAACCAGCGGCGCTCTTCGTCGCGGTCGTCCAGGTCGAGCAGGATCATGTCGACCCGCGGCGTCAGGATCTCGGCGCAGCGGATGCCCTCGAGCTCGACCACCTCGGCCAAGAGGTCGGCCTCGCGCAGGTCGATCAGGCCGGCGTGCGCGCTGTGCTCGAGCACCTCGGCCAGCGTGTCGGCGCTGACGCCGCTCTCCTCGCGCGCCAGCGGGCCGAGCGCGCGCAAGCAGAGCTCGAGCAGGCGTTGCAGCAGGACCCGCAAGGGCCGCGTGACCGCGACCACGGCCAGGAGCGGAGCGGCCGTGAGCGACGCGACGCGCTCGCGCGCCTGGAGTGCGACCGCTTTCGGCAGGAGCTCCCCGAGCAGGACGACCGCGAGCAGGGAGCCGAGTGCCACGAGCGCCGCCTCGTGGGCTCGGGCGTGCGGCACGAAGTCGGCCGCGAGCGAGAAGAAGAGCACGTTCACGAGCAGGTTGCCGAGCAGGACCGTCACGAGCAGCGCCTGCGGATCAGCCAGGAGGCGCGTCACGCGCGGGTTGGCGCGCTCGCGCTCGGCGTCGGTCAGCGAGAAGAAGGCGGTCTCGGTGCCGGCGAAGAAGGCCGCGAGTCCGAGCAGGACCGCCGCCGCGATCCAGATCGGGTTCACGGCCGCACCTCCGCGCCCGGGAACCAGGCCGGCAACGCGATCTCGACGCGCAGGCCGCGGCCCGGCTCGCTGGAGAGGTGCACACTGCCGCCGTGGCGGTGGACGACCTGGTGCACGATCGAGAGGCCCAGGCCGGTGCCCTTGCCGACCTCCTTCGTCGTGAAGAACAGGTCCGCCAGCCGCGGCAGGTCCTCGCGCGCGACGCCCGGCCCGTCGTCCTCGATCGTCAGCACGATCGACCCGGCCACGTGCGCCAGGCGCACGTCGATGCGACCGCCGCCGCCCGCGCCGCGCGTTTCGCGCGCTGGCTGGACGGCGCGCTGTGACTCGAGCGCGTCGAGTGCGTTGACGAGCACGTTGAGCACGGCCTGACCGATCTCGTGCGCCTCGCCCAGGACCGGCGGGAGGCTGCGCAGCGATTCCGCCGCCTCGTCGTCGACGCGACCCAGCGCGTCGTGCAGGTGCAGCGCGACGCCCAGCGCGTGCGCACGGTGCAACACGAGCGCGATCGCGTCGACGACGGGCTCGACCATCGCGACCGGCACCGGCCGTGCCGAGCGCGGCGTGAAGCGCAGGAGCTGCCCCACGGTGAGCCGGATGCGCTCGAGCCCGTTGCGCAGGAGCGCGTGGTACTGGGCGCGCTTGGGCGGCGGCAGCTCGCCGCTCTCGAGCGCGTCGACCGCGTTCAGCAGCCCGCCCAGCGGGTTGTTGATCTCGTGCGCGATGCCGGCCGCCAGCTCGCCGGTGGCCGCCAGCCGCCGCTGCGTCATCGCGGCCCCTTCCGCGCGGCGCACCTGCTCGGTCGCCTCATGCACCTCGCGCGCGCGCCGCGCGTCGAAACCCTCGATCTGCCCGGCCATCACGTCGAACGTGCGGATCAAGTCGCCCAGCTCGCCCGCGCTGTGCTCGGATCCGGCGCGCGCCGACAGCTCGCCCTGCGCCAGCCGCCGCGACGCGTCCGAGAGCCGCGCCACGGGATCGAGCACGGACCGGCGCAGGATCCAGAACGTCGCCAGCGTGATCAGCAGGGTCGACACCAGGAACCCGGGCAGGAGCAGCTCGAACGGGCTCGCGGGCGGGCGGAACTCGGCCAGCGTGAACCAGCATCCGCCCCACACCTCGCCGCCCGGATCGCGGATCGGCACGGCCGTGCCGCCCTGGCTCGGCACCGAAGTGCCGATGGAGATCGCGTGCGCGACGTCGGCCAGCACGGCCTGCTCGTCGAGCGTGCCCGAACGCCGCAGGCGCCCGAGAGGGTTGAGCCACGCTCCGCGCGGCTGGATGTTGCCGCGCTCGTCGGTCCCCAGGTTGCGGTGGACGATCAACGCGTCGTTGAAGTAGCGCCACATCGGCCACTGCAGGATCGAGGCCACGCGGATGCCGCCCCCGCGGTCCACGGTCGACTGCAGGCGCTCGAACAGCACGCGCGAGGCCTCGGACTCGTTCGTCTCGTACTCGCTGCGCAGGCGCGACTCGATCTCGCGCGTCGCCAGCCAGAACGCCGCGCCGAACACGATCAGGTTGATCGCCGAGACGATCAAGAGCACCCGAACGCGCAGGGAGAGCTTCATCTACGGTGTCTGGAACGACTCCGACAGGTTGGCGCGCATACCAGCGTCACGGTGACAGGAGCGACGTACGTCAGGCATTGCCGATCTGGTTCATGATCTCCAGCAGCGGCAGGAACAGGGCGACGACGATGAAGCCGACAAATGCTGCGACGACGATCAGCAGCAGGGGCTCGACGAACTTGAACATGGCGTCGATGCTGCGGTCGACCTGGATCTCGTAGGCGTCGGCCACCTTGAGCAGCATGCGGTCGAGCTCGCCGGTCGCCTCACCGACGTCGACCATGTTCACGACCAGGTCGTCGAAGAGGCCGGTCTCGCCCATCGGGCGCGCGATGCCCTCCCCTTCACGGACCGTGCGCCGGATCGACTCGACACCCTCGGCCAGGACTTCGTTGCGCGTGGCGTCGCGCACGATGCCCAGCGCGTCGAGGTGCGGCACGCCGGCCTGCACCAGCGTGCCGAAGTTGCGCGAGAAGGCCGCGATCAGCCCCTTGGTCAAGAGCGGCCCGAGCAGCGGCACGTGCAGCAGGAACTTGTGCACCTTGTAGCGGTAGGGCTGGTTGCGCCGCAGCGCGACCGTGTGCGCCACGACCAGCGCGAACGGCAGGCCGAACACGATGTACCAGCGGTCGACCGTGAAGCGCGAGACGTCGAGCAGGATCTGCGTCATGCGCGGCAGCTCGACGCGGAACGAGCGGAAGATCTCCTCGAAGCGCGGGATGATGAACACGATCACGGCCGAGATCACCAGCACTGCGACGGCGATGATCACGCTCGGGTAGATCGTCGCGTTGCGGACCTTGGCCTTGATGTTCTGGACCGACTCCTGGAAGCGCGCCTGGCGCTCCAGCACGGTGCCCAGCACGCCGCCGGCCTCGCCCGCGCGGACCATGTTGGCGTAGAGCCGGTCGAACGCCTTGGGGTGCTTCTCGAGCGCCTCCGAGAGCGGCGTGCCCGA
This sequence comes from Planctomycetota bacterium, assembly GCA_031400875.1. GTDB lineage: Bacteria > Planctomycetota > UBA1135 > UBA1135 > JAEUHZ01. The sequence continues at coordinate 7,011 of JANNQS010000065.1, forward strand.
GCTGACGTCCTCGACGACCTCCTGCAGCACGGCCTTGAACGGGCCGGGCCGCATCTGGCCCTCGAGGATCGTGAGCGCCTTCACGATCGGGATGCCGGCTTCCGTGAGGGTCGCGAGCTGGATCGTGAAGTCCGTCACCTGCCCCGGACGGATGCGCCCGCGCCGCCGGCGCGGCGAGACGGGGGCGTCGGACGGTGCTGTGCGCTCGCTCGCCGGAGCGGCGGCTCCCGCGGCGCGCGGCGCCGAACGCTGGATCTTCTTGGCCATGGCTTAGCGCGCGGTCTCGCGCAGGACTTCCTCGATCGTGGTCGTGCCCGCCAGCATCGCCGCCAGGCCCATCTCGCGCAGCGTCCGCATCCCGGCGCGCGTGGCCGCGTCGCGGATCTCGCCGGTCGACGCGCGGCGCAGGATCGCGGCGCGGATCTCGTCGCCGACGTGCAGGATCTCGAAGATCCCGCTGCGCCCGCGGTAGCCGGTGTGGTGGCAGCGCGCGCAGCCCTTCCCGAACCAGAACGGCTGACCGCGCACCATCTCGACGTCGGGGCCCAGCTCGAGCAGCACGTCCTCGTCGGGCTCGTAGCGCTCCTTGCAGCCGTCGCAGATCTTGCGCACGAGCCGCTGCGCGACGACGGCCTCCAGCGTGGCCGTGATCAGGAACGGCTCGACGCCCATGTCGACCAGGCGCGTCACGGTGCTCGACGCGTCGTTGGTGTGCAGCGTCGAGAACACCGTGTGGCCCGTCAGGCTGGCCTCGACCGCCACCGACGCGGTCTCGCCGTCGCGGATCTCGCCGATCAGGATCTTGTCCGGGTCCTGGCGCAGCACGGTGCGCAGCACGCTGGCATACGTCACGCCGATGTCGTCGTGGATCGGGACCTGGACGATGCCCTCGATGTCGTACTCGACCGGGTCCTCGACCGTGATGATCTTGATGTCGGGCTGGTTCGCCTCCTGCAGCATCGCGTAGAGCGTGGTCGTCTTGCCCGAGCCCGTCGGCCCGGTGACCAGCACGATGCCGTGCGGCAAGCGCGTCAAGCGCGTGAGCTGGTCGCGCTCCGATTGCTCGAGGCCCAGCGCCTGCAGGTCGAGGCTGACGGCGGAGCGATCGAGCACGCGCAGCACGCAGCCCTCGCCCGAGACGCCCGGGATCGTGGCCACGCGCAGGTCGACCGGCCGCCCGTCGATCGCCAGCTCGATGCGCCCGTCCTGCGGCATGCGCGTCTCGGTGATGTCGAGGTCGGACAGCACCTTGATGCGCGCGACGAGTGCCTGGGCCAGGTGCGCGGGCGGCGCCTCGATCTCGTACAGCGAGCCGTCGACGCGGTAGCGGATGCGCAGCGTGCCCTCGAAGACCTCGAAGTGCACGTCGCTGGCGCGGTCCTGGATGGCGCGGTGCAGGATCGAGTTCAAGAGGCGCACGACCGGCGCGCTCTTCGCGGCCGACTGCACGTCCGCGCCCGACACGGCGCGCGCCGCCTCGCGGATCGCGTCCTGCAGCGTGCCCTCGGGCCCGTAGTGCTCGAGCACCTTGGCCTTGATCTCGGCCGCGTCGGCCAGCGCGGCGCGCACCTCGACGCCCTTCTGGAAGCGCAGGTCCTCGAGCACGGCCGTGTTGAGCGGGTCGGCGATCGCCACGATCAGCGTCTTGCCCTCGACGCGCAGCGGCAGCACGCCGTACGCGTGTGCCGTGCTGGCGTCGACCAGCGCCAGCGCGCCCTTCTCGGGCACGACGCGCGAGAGGTCGACGACCTCCAGGCCGGCCTGCTCGGCCAGCGCGCGCGCGACCTGCGCGGTCGTGCAATGTCCGATCTGCACGAGGCACTGCCCGATCAGGCCGCCGTGCTTGCGCTGCTCGGCCAGCGCTTCCTGAACCTGGCCCTCCTTGACGACGCCCTGGCCCTTGAGGACCTGCCCCAGGAGCCTACGACCGCCGCCGCCGGCGCTCACAGGCGCGCCTCCAGATCCTTGTCGTCCTGCGCCGCATCGATCGCAATCTCGCGCGAGATCAGGCCCTTCTTCACCAGCTCGAGCAGGTAGTCGTCGAGCGTGATCATGCCCAGCTTGCGCGACGTCTGGATCGTCGAGGGGATCTTGTTCGTCTCGTTCTTGCGGATCAGGTTCGCGATCGCGGGCGTCATGAACAGGATCTCGAACGCCGCGATCCGCCCCGAGCCGTCCTTCTTCGGCAGGAGCAGCTGGCTGATCACGGCGATCAGCGCCACCGAGAGCTGCGCGCGGATCTGCTCCTGCTGGTTGGCCGGGAACGCGTCGATGATGCGGTTCACGGTGCGCGCGGAACCGGTCGTGTGCAGCGTGCCGAACACGAGGTGGCCGGTCTCGGCGGCCGTGATCGCGGCCGAGATCGTGGCCAGGTCGCGCATCTCGCCCAGGAGGATCACGTCCGGGTCCTGGCGCAAAACGCGGCGCATCGCCTCGGGGAAATCGGGTACGTCGACGCCCACCTCGCGCTGCGTGACGAGCCCCTTCTTGTGAGCGTGGAAGTACTCGATCGGGTCCTCGATCGTGACCACGTGACGGTCCATCGTCTGGTTGATCCAGTCGATCATCGTGGCCAGCGTCGTCGTCTTGCCCGAGCCCGTCGGGCCGGTCACGAGGATCAGACCGCGCGGCTTGCGCAGCAGCGGCTTGATGCTGTCGGGCAAGCCGATCTCCTCGAACGTCAGCAAGCGGTTCGGGATGAGGCGCAACACGGCCGAATGGCGCCCGCGCTGACGCATGACGCTGACGCGGAAGCGGTCGCCGCCCGTGTGCGCCAGGCCGAAGTCCGTCGTGCCGATCTTCTGCACCTCGGCCCACTGCGCCTCGCTGCACAGCTCGCGACAGAGCTTCTCCGTCGCGGCGTCGTCGAGCGCCGCTTCCGACAGCTGCACGAGGTCGCCCTTGACCCGCAGGACCGGCGGCCGACCCGGGTTCAAGTGCAGGTCGGACGCTTTGCGCTCGACACAGCGCGTCATCAGTTCGCGGAGGGTTTCGGCCACGGTGTTCCTCGGGTCCCCTACAGGTCCTCGCCGGCCGCGAGGCGCGTGACGCGCACGACCTCGTTGACGCTCGTCTCGCCGGCCAGCACCTTGCGCGCGCCGTCGGTCACCAGGGGCCGCAGCGCGCCGGTCGCGACCGCGCGCTGGCGCACGGCCTCGAGACCCTTGTTCAGGAACACGAGCTCGCGGATCGCCTGGTCCATCTCGAGCAGCTCGAAGACGGCTACGCGACCGCGGTAGCCCGTGCCCTCGCAAGCGCGGCAGCCGCGCGCGCGCTTGAACTTGCGGCCGGCGATCGTGACCGGGTCGAAGCCCAGCGCGCGCACCTCGGCCTGTGTCGGCGCGTAGGCCTCGGCGCAGTCCTTGCACAGGCGCCGCACGAGCCGCTGCGCCACGATCGCCTGGACGGAGGCCGACACGAGGAACGGCTGGACGCCGATGTCCACCAGACGCGTGAGCGCGGAGGGCGCGTCGTTCGTGTGCAGCGTCGAGAACACCAGGTGGCCGGTCAGCGCCGACTGGATCGCGATCTCGGCCGTCTCGTGGTCGCGGATCTCGCCCACCAGGATGATGTTGGGCGCCGCGCGCAGCATCGCCTTCAGGATGCGCGCGAAGGTGAGCCCGATGCGCGCGTTGACCTGCACCTGGTTGATGCCGGCGATGTGGTACTCGACCGGATCCTCGGCCGTGATGATCTTGACGTCGGGCCGGTTCAATTCCGTGAGGGCGCCGTAGAGCGTCGTCGTCTTGCCCGAGCCCGTCGGGCCGGTCACCAGGACGATGCCGTTCGGACGGCGGATCTGGCGCTTGAACCAGCGGTAGTCGTCGTCCTCGAAGCCCAGCTCCTTGAGCGAGATCAACGAGCGCGAGCGGTCCAGGAGGCGCATCACGATCGTCTCGCCGTGGCTCGAAGGCAGGATCGAGCAGCGCACGTCGATCTCGCGGCCCTCGAGCGTCAAGCCGATGCGGCCGTCCTGCGGCTTGCGCCGCTCGGCGATGTCCATCGAAGCCATGATCTTCAGGCGCGACACGAGCGGCGCGTGCAGGTGCAGCGGGTGGTCGGCCACGTCGCGCAGCATCCCGTCCACGCGGAAGCGCACGCGCACGGCGGTGCGGCCGGGCTCGACGTGGATGTCGCTGGCGCGGGCCTCGAGCGCCTGCTGGAAGGTGCGCGCGACGAGGCGCACGATCGGCGCGTCGTTCTCGTCGCCCTCCTCGATCTTCATCGAGCGCGCGACCGAGGCGTCGCCGCCCTCGGTGGCGCCGTAGTAGCGTTGGAGCGCGCGCTTGAGCGCCCCGGCCGTCGCCAGAGCCGTCGCCACCTCGACGCCCAGGACGAAGCGCAGCTGGTCGACCAGGATGCGCTTGCCGGGATCGTCGATCGCGACGACGAGCCGCCCGCCCTTCTCGAGCACGGGCACGATCCCCTGCTCGCGCGCCATCTCGGGCGGGATGCGCGCCAGGACCTCGGGCGCGATGCGGCCCTTGTCGAGGTCGACGAAGGGCAGTCCCTGCTCCTTGGCCAGCGTGCGCACGAGCGTCGTCTCGTCGACGGCGCCGAGCTTGAGCAGCGCCTCTTCCAGGCGCAGTCCCCCGTTGCGCTGGTAGGCCTGGGCCTCGCGGAGCGCGGCTTCGGTCAGCGCGCCGGAGGCGATCAGCATCTCGCCGAGGGATTGGGACATACACACACAGCGCAGCGAAGCGGAGCTCACTAGAGCTCTGGGTACAGGCGAAGCGAAGCGGAGCCCACTAGAGCTCTGGGTTCGGTCCAGTAACCTACAAAACGGCAGGGCCCCCAGCGATCGCGCAGGGGGCCCTGAAGAACCGCAGAACAGGAGAACCCAGAACCCAGAAGTACTGCGTGGCGCCGCGGATGCGGCGCGAAGCTCGCTCCGCTCGCTACTTGGGCACGACCGGCTCTGCGGCCGGAACCGCCGCGCCGCCACGGCACACGCCCGTGATCGGAACCTTGATCTCCGGCTTGTCCGGGTGACCCAGCTTGATCAGCAGCATGCCGCTGAAGCTGCCCGAGAGCGTGTCCGGCAGGCCGTTCAGCGTGACCTCGACGTCGACCGCGTTCTCGTTCGCGACCGGGCGCACGACCGCGCTGAAGTTCTTGGCGAACTCCCACTCGGGCGTGTCACGGCCCTGGATCAGGACCTCGGGCGTGCCGAGCTTGAAGTCGGTGTCGTGGCTCGTCACGCGCACCGAGCGCGCCATCGTCTGGCCCGGACGGATCAAGCCCAGCGACACGAACTGCGGGTTGTAGGAGAGCGCGCCCGTGACGCGCGCCATGACGGTCGCCTGCACCTCGTACGTCGGCACCGTGCCGTTGGGCAGCTTCTCGCCGCCCGGGATCGGCAGGTCGCTCTTGAGCTGGACCGGGTAGGCCAGGCTGCCTTCGAGCAGGCCCGGACCGGCCGTCGCGATCAGCTCCCAGCGCGTCGACTTGCCGTCGGCGTCCTCGTCGAGCGGCTTGAGCTCGATCTTGAGGGCCTGCGGCATGTTGTCCTTGCCGGCGGTCAGCTTGACGCGCTGGCCCTTCGTCGTCGTGACCGTCAGCTTGTCCGTCGCCGTGTCCTTCTGCGACAGGTTCTGGAAGTTGATGCTGGGCGGGTTGACCGAGAAGAACGGCTCGACGTCGGCCTCGAGCGACAAGATCGTCTGTCCGCGCGGGTCGTTCGTGAACATGTTGATCTTGCTGCCGGCGTGACCGCGCTTGTTCTGCGTGTGCAGCGTGGCGCCGATCTCGATCTTGCGGCCGGGCGGGAGCGGCTTGCCGTACTGGTACGGCACCATCTGCTTCTCGCTGTCCTCGGCCATGATCTGAGCGACCGTGCAGCCGCAGGTCGGCTTGGCCTGCTTGATCACCAGGTCGTCCTCGCCCGACGACTGCATGTAGAACTTGTGCACCAGCACGTCGCCCTGCATGACCTTGCCGAAGTTGATGACGTCCGAGCCGAACTCGTAGGTGACGCGCGCCTTCGAGTTGGGGTCGGTGTCCTGCATCGGGTCGCCGGCGAGCTTCGCGGCGGCGGCCTTGGCGTCCATCGACTTCATGGCCTCGGCCTTGACCTGCTCGGGCGACTTGGCCGCCTCGGGCGCCTTGCCGTGCTCGCCCGGGGCGTGGTTGTGCCCCTCGTGCCCGGCTTCGACCTTCTGCGCGGCCTGGGCAGCGGCCTGGGCAGCCGCCTTGTCCTTGGCCGAGGCGACCGGCGTCTCGACCGCCTTCTGGGCGGCGGCGGTCGCGTCCTTGGCGGCGGCGGCGGTCTTGCCCACGCCCTCTTGGACGGCGGCGGCGCCCTTCTCGGCCGCGGCCTTGGCGGTCTCCGCCGCCTTGGCCGGCGCGGCGGGCGCGCTGGCGCTCGCCGGCTGGGTGGCGGTCTTGGACTCGCCACTGCAGGCCGGCAGCAGGGCGGCGACGACGGTCAGAGCTCCGGCGGCGATGAGACGGCGCGAAACGGCGCCACAGGCGAGGGCACTCAGCAGCATGGTTCGTTCTCCAGGGGAGCGGGCGAGGATAGCCCAGCGGTTCCAGGCGCGCCATTACGCATCGACCGCGTGCCGGGTTGGCCAGAAGGTCAAGTTCTCGTACGGTCCTGGGCCGCGGTGAGCGCCGCCGATGGGTTCGGCCGTCCCGCCCACGGGGTCGGTCTCGGCGAAGCCCACTGGAATGGGCCGGCCCGTTCAAGGGGCCGGCCTCGTTGCTAGGCTGACCGTGTGCTCGCGCCCCGTTCTTCGGCCGTCCTGACCGCGGTCTGGACCCTGATCCTGGGCTCCTGCGTCTGCCCGCCCACGCCCGAGGACGTCCTCCAGATCGGTTTCCGGACCCCGGAACAGGCTTTCCGGACCTTCCAGACAGCCACGCGGCTGGACGACCCCGACCTCGAGCTGCGCTGCTTCTCGAAGGGCTTTCGCGAGCGGAACCAGATCTCCCAGCTGACCTGGCGCGAGGCCCGCGAAGAGCTCTACCGCCGCCAGCCCTGGCTGCGGGTCGGGATCGTGGGCGCCGACGTGGTCGAGCGCGAAGTGCGCGAGCCGCGTGCGCGCCTGCGGATCGACACGGCCGCCGGCGACTATCAGGTCCTGCTCGTGCGCGAGGATTTCACCGAAGGCTGGGCCGGGGGTGAGCGGGTTTTCGACGAGGAGCTCTCCCACGAGACGCACTTGCCGTGGGACGAGGCGACCGGGATCCGCGCCGGTTCGAATGGCCGGAGCTGGTTCTACGGGCAGGCCAAGCTGCCGGACGGCGTCGACGGTGACGCACTGACCGAAGTGCGCTTCGGGCGCGAGTGGAAGATCGACGAGGTGGCGCCAATCCCCTCACCTGCGCCCTGAGCGGGTTCGGGCCGAAGAGAAGAGACCCGACCCGGAAACCAGAAGGAGGAGACCCGGAAACCAGAAGGAAGAGACCCGGAAACCAGAAGGAGGAGACCCGGAAACCAGAAGTGCTGGTGGTTCGCTCGCTTGCGCTCGCTCACTACTTCAGGTCGAGCTTGTCGCCCTGCATGCGGTCGAGGATCCGCAGCACGAGCCGCGCCACGCGGTGCACCTTGTCGTAGTCGAGCTTCTCGGGGTCGTCGCCCGGCTGGTGGTAGTCCTCGTGCACGTCCGAGAAGAGGAACATGACCGGGATCCCGAGCTTCGCGAACATGGCGTGGTCGCTGCGCTCGTAGTACTGGTCCGCACTGCCGAGCTTCGGGAACCCCTCCAGCGGCGCCAGCTCGTCGGCCAGCTTGGTCAGGCCGTTGTAGTCCTTCGCGCGCTCCTTCGTGGGCGTCACGAGCAGCTTCTCGGGCCCGTTGCGACCGACCATGTCGATGTTGATGTTCGCGATCGGGCGGACGCCCTCGGGGAACCAGGGGTTCTCGCTGAAGGCCTTCGAACCCCACAGCCCCTTCTCCTCGCCCGAGACCCAGATGATCATCACGGAGCGGCGCAGCGGGCCGTAGTTCTTGAGCGCTTCGGCCACCGCCATCATCAGGCACGTGCCCGAGCCGTTGTCGTCCGCGCCGTTGTGGATCTGGCCGCGCATCACGCCGACGTGGTCGTAGTGCGCGCTGAGGATGATGCACTCCTTCGCGAGCTCCGGATCGCTGCCCGGCCAGAAGCCGCACACGTTCTCGACCTGGATCTGGCCGCCCTCCGCGCTCAGCTTGCGCGTCTCGGTCAGCTCCAGCCCCAGCGGGCCGCCGAGCGCGAGCTTCGAGGGGTTCTTCGCGGCTCCGACGAGGCTCGCCGTCGCGGCGCGCGTCAGCAGCACGCTCGGGAACGGGCCGCGCGACGAGCTCCCGCCGTCCTCGTCGGCCGGCTCCTCCTCTTTCTCCTTCGCCGCGCCCTTGCCGCCCTTCTTCTCCGGCTTCGGGTAGCTGACGCTGCCGCTGCGCAGGCGCTCGAGCGTGCGCGCGAAGCGCTTCTCGTACTCCTCGCCCTTGTACCCGGGCCCGGGCGCAACGATCAGGCCCTTGGCCTTCGCACGGCGCGCGTAGCGTGACACGCTGCTCACGTCGGCCTCGCCAGCGTCGAACACGAACGCCCACTTGCCGGCGACGTGCGCGTTGTTGATGTCGTCCTTCGAGCCGTCGCCGGCGTAGACGATGTTCGCGCTCGTCTCGACCTCGACCAGGTCCGACATCGAGGGCAGGAAGTAGTCGACGCCGAAGCGCAGCGTCCCGCTCCCGCCCTTGCCCTGCCACTCGATCTTCGACGCGTTCTCGTCCAGCAGGCGCTTCTGGTCGAGCGGGTACGTGTAGAAGTAGCCGTCCGGGGCGCCCGGCTTCCACTCCAGCCGCTCGAGGCGCGAGCGCAGGAAGCGCGCCGCGACGCGCAGCCCCTCGCTGGGCGTGTCGCGCCCCTCCAGGTTGTCGCTGGCGATGAAGTAGACGTCCTTCTTGATCGCGTCGACGCTGACCGTCTCCAGCGCGGCCAGCATCTTGGCGCTCGTCGCACCAACGGAAACCGGCTCCGAAGCAGGCGGGGGCGCGGCGAGGAGGGTGGACGCGACGAAGGCGGCGATCGGGATCAGCATGCGCCTCAGGATAGGACCCGACCTCGGCACTCGCCGTATGAATCCGGTTCAGGGCCCAAGCATCGAAGTCCCGGTGGACTTCCAGAACATCTCAGCGCGCAATTGGCCGCTACAGGGTCGGCTTCGGGTTGGGGCGGCTGCCCGGCGGCCCGCGGCCGCCGGAACACCTAATGCGTTCGCGAGCGCAGGTACTGGATCGTCGATTGCCCGACGCGTTCCAGCAGCGGGTCCAGGTCGCTCTTGGCCTCGATCGCGGCCAGGTCGTCCAGGTTCGCGCGGCACCACGCGCAGCGCACGTCGTCGAGGTGGAAGCGCACGAAGGACTCCGGCCCCTCGGCCAGGGTCCCGGCCAGGTGGCGCGCCAGCCAGTGCCGTGCCGGGCAGCTCGCGCGCCCGTCGATCCAGACGCGGCTCAGGTCGAGGTCGAGCCCGTCCTCGTGGTCCAGCGCGCCCGCGACCTGCGCCAGCAGCGCGCGGTCCGATCCGCGCTCCAGCGTGATCTCGCGCAGGCGCTTGATCGCGCGGAACTTGATGCCCGCCACGGTCGATTCGTCGCGCAGGCCGAGCTTCGTCCACACGTCGCGGTTGCGCCAGCCGGCCGCGAGCAGCGCTTCGACCACGATCAGTCTCTGGAATTCGCCCGCGGCCCACGTCTCCTGCACCCACTGCCGCACGATCTCGGTCAGCACGCGCGAGCCCTCGCGCTCCAGGTCGTGACGGCGCGCGATGCGGCTGGGCGTCTCGTCCTCGCTGACGAGGTCCTCGATCCCCGGTCCGCTCCCCTCGTCGTCCCCCGCGCTGCCGAGTGTGACCGGTCGCTGCCGCCGCAAGTGGTCGATCACGCGGTTGCGGCAGATGCCGAACAGGAACTGCTCGAAGGTGTAGGCCGGGTCGTACAGCTCGATCCCGCGCACGGCGCCCAGGAAGACCTCCTGCACGACGTCTTCGCGCGCGTCGCGGTCGGCGACGCGGCGCGCGACGTAGGCCAGCAGACGCCCGCAGAACGCGCGCACGACCGCCAGCCACTCGGCGTCGTCGTAGGCGCGCAGGCGCGCCATGTCAGGCGTCCACTCGCTCACGGGCTCTTCAGCTCCCCGACCCTTCGCGCAACAGCAGGTAGGCGGCCAACGTCGTCACGCCGCCCAGGAGCGCCAGGAACAGGAGGAACAGGAGCAGCCGCGCGACGCCGGCGACGAACTTGAGCAGGCCGCCCTTGGCCGCGCCGCCGCTGCGCGTGATCGCGCGCTTGAGCGCCGCGAAGAGCCAGCGCGACAGCGACAGGAGCACCTCGAGCGCGAGCAGCGCCGTGGCGTAGAGCGTGCCCAGCCAACCGCCGGGCACGGGCGGCGGCACGGGGATCGTCGCCGCGCCCTCGGCCGCAAGCATGGGCAGCGGGCCGCTCGTGTCGCGCAACGTGTGCAGCACGAGCACGTCCGAGCTCTCGCGCCCGCCCGCCTTGAGCGCCGCACCGGCGGACACGAGCTCGGCCGACATGGACACCAGCGGCATGGGAGTCGGCGCCACAGCGCGCGCGGGCGGCGTCGGCGCGCTCGGCGTGCCCGGCGTCGCGGGTCCGGATCGCGTGGGCGTCGGTGGCGAGTTGCGCAGGCCGTCCAACACGCCGCGCGCCACTTCCATCGCTCCGCGCGTCAGCTCGGCCGCCGTGTTGCGCGCTTCGGAGCGCCCGGCATTCGAGTCCGGCGTGCGCTGTGGCACGCTCGCCTCGGGCGGCGACGCGATGCGCACGGAGTCGCCCAGCCGCGCCGAGTGCCCGAGCCCCGCCAGCAGGTCGGCGACGCTCGCGAAGCGATCCTCCGGCTTCAAGCGCAGGCACGTGGTGACCACGGGCCGCACGCGCGCCGGGAAACCGGCCGGGAACGGCGGCGGCCGGTCGTCCTCGCGCATGTCGAACGCGCCCGGCACCGACGGTGCGTAGGGCGGCGCGCCGGTCAGGCACTCGTACAGGATCACGCCCAGCGAGTAGACGTCCGCGCGGTGATCGGCGCGGTTCTTCAACATCTCGGGCGCCATGTACTGCGGCGTCCCGCGCCCGAACGAGAGCGTCGAGCGCCCGTCCGTCATCATCTTCGAGAGGCCGTAGTCGCCGACGCGCGCGACGTCGCCCTTCAGGAAGACGTTGCTCGGCTTCAGGTCGAAGTGCACGAGACGCCGATCGTGCAGCGCCAGCACGCCGCGGCAGACCTGCACGAAGTAAAGCAGCGCCGTGGCCTCATTGAGCGTCCCCTGCTTGAGCCGCCGCGCGAGCGTGTCCTCGCCGGCGTAGCCCATGATCAGGTACGGCACGCCCGCGGCCGTGCCCATGTCCTCGATCGAGACGAGGTTCGGGTGGTCGAGCGACGCGAAGTGGCGCACCTGCTCGAGCTCGCGCAACGCCGCGTCGCGCGCGTGGTCGTCGTCGATCTTCAGGAACTTGATCGCGTAGCTCTTGCCGATCGAGGCCTTGCGCGCCTTGTAGACCTCGCCGAACGCGCCGCCGCCGAGACGGTTGTGGATCTCGTACCCCGGCACGAAGTCGGGTTCGCGAAAGCGTGAGTAGAAGACTTCCCAATCCATCGAATCGACCGTGGACATCGTAGGGGCGCGCGTTCAGCGCTCCAAAGTGCCGTCGCACGGGCTGAGGACCAGGGCGAACGGCGGCCGGCCGGGCGCGCGGGCGCGCGCGGTCAAGGTCACGGCCAGGACGAGCGGCAGGGCCAGCCGCACCTCGGGCTCGCCGGCTTCGCGCGGCGTGCCTTGGACACCCGCCGCGCAGCGCACGGAGAAGCTCGTCGCGCCGCCCGGCGCGCGGTCCGCCGCGATCTCGATCTCGTGCTGGACGTCGGACAGCGGGATCAAGCGCGCCGAGCTGGCCCCGATGCGCGCGCGGCCACCGGGGCCGGGCGCCAGGAGCAGGATCCGCGGCGCGCCGCAGCACTCCTGTCCACCCGCCAGCTCGAGGCGTGCCGACGCACTGCCGCGCTCCTTGGCGACGAATCGGAACGCGAGGTTCGCGGCCAGGCGGACGTCGTCGCCGTCGCTCAACAGCGTGCCGGTCTCCGGGACCTCGCGCCCGGCGACCTCGACGCGCGCGCCCGGTTCCGGCGCGATGCGCCAGCGCGCGCCGGCGTGGAAGTCCTCAACGAGCTCGAGCCGCGCGTGGTGAGCGGCGACGTCGGCCAGGAACGGCAGCGTCACGTCGCGCGAGCGCAGGTGGCCGATCGTGGCGCGCTCCCCCACGACGACCAGGAACTCGCCCGCGTCGTCGACCGCGAGACGCAGGCGCGGTGTCGGCGCAGAAGGGGCGGGCATGGGCCGCGAGGATAGGTCCGGACCGCTCGATCCGGCACCGCTGACGAGGCCGAGGGTGCTCCCGGCCGACGCTTGTCGCCGCATCTGCGCCACGAGTTGGAGCAGGGCCGAGGGCCGATCGCTTTCCTCGGCGACCGAGATTTCGAGGGTTGCAGGCGTTTCCGGTGCCGTCACCGCCGGGCTGGCTGGCCGTGTGCCTCGGCCGCAAAGCCGCCGCCACAGCTCGGTCAGGTGGCGGAACGCCATGTGCGCGTTACGGAGCCCGAGGTGCTCCCATTTCGGTGGACGGCGCCAGTATCGTGTTCCGTGTGACCGCGGGGCGCCCCAGGGGTAGCCTCGTTCGAATGAGCCGCCTTCCCTGGGCTGCGCTGCTCGTCGCGACGCTGCTGACCTCCGCCGTCGTGGGCCGCGGCGAGGATCCGCCCGCGGGGCCGTACGTCGGTCCGCAGGCTTCGATCTGGAACCGCGTGCACCGCGCGCTCTTCCACCGCATCGGCGCGGACGGGAGCCTGCATGGAGCGCGGGCGCTGGACCCGCTGCTGTTCTCGTCCAGCACATGGCCGCTGCGGGAGCCGCGCGCGAGTGAGATCGAATCCGCGCTCGTCACCCTGCTGGCGACGCGCGCAGCGATCGGCGGTGAGGAACGCGTGGCGCGCGCGATCCTGCAGCGCGACTCGTGGGCCTTGTACGACTGGCTGGGATCCCGCGCCCAGGAGGACGCGACCAACCCGGCCGATCGCGCTGCGTGTGAACGGCTCCGGGCGCGGCTCGCGGCGGCCATGCGCGCCGTCGCGCTCGCACCGGACGAGCTGGACGAACTCGAGGTCTCGCTGGCTGCCGCCCGCGCGCGGAACGACGACGACCTGAAGCAGCTCCTGGATGCCAAGGCGGAGGGAGCGTGGGTGCGGCTGGCGCCCGACCCAGTCGAGGCGACACCGCTGGCTCAGGCTCACAGCCTTCACTTCGGAGCACGGTCGGCGTTCTCCGTCCACTTGCGGACGCCGGGCGGTCGCGAGGAGACGCTGCTCTACCTGGCACGGCTCGGCTCCGCCGAGCTCACGGTGCGCGTCGACGGCGAGCTGCGCCTGGCTCCGCGACTGCCGCAGCCGCCGGTGGGCACGCGTGTCGCACTCGTGCGGCGCGCGATGCACGTCGACCGCGACGGCGGGTTGCACGTGCTCCCGCTGGTCGAGAGCGTTCAACTGCGCGCCTTCCCGCGCACCGAACCGCCCGATCTCGCGCGGCGCGACGGCCAGTTCCTGGACATGGAGCCCTACGACGGCGCGTTCTGGCGCCCGTTCCAGGAGGTGCGCGAGCTGGACCTGGACCGTGCGGGCCTGCTCGCGGGCGGCAGCGGGTTGCGCGAGGTGGGCCCGGACGAGGCGCACCTCTCGAGCTTCGCGTCCCACGGCGAGGACCCGCTCGATGACGCGCACGTCCCCGCCCACCCGCGCTTGCAGGGCTGCGTCGGTTGCCACGGCGCCAGCGGCATGCACTCGGTGATCAGCTTCACCCGCGTTTCGAGTGGTCCGGGAAACCATCTCGACGCGCAGCTGATCGAGCCGCCGCGCAAGCTCGTCGCCGACTCGATCGACAGCTGGCGCACCTCCGCGCTGGCGGCCGCGCGCGCGCAGCCACAGTTCGCACTCCTCCTCGCGGAATGGCAGCGCAAGCGCGAGGACGGCGGAGCCGCCCGCGAGCGCTGACCACGGCCGCGCCGCCGGCTCAGCGCGCCGCGGGGTGAGCGTAGCGCTGCCGCACGCGCTCGAGGTCGCGCGGGTCCGTGATCCACTCCTCGCAGTAGCCGCACGACCCGCACACGAGCCGTGCGACCGCGACCGCGTTCATCGCGCGCCATCCGACCGGGATGTGGTTGCCGGCGCCGAACGCGCCGATCGTGCCGGGCACGTGCAGGACGTCCGTGCTCTGGCACTTGGGACACACACCATGCTTCATCCCTGGCTCTCCTTCGCGCTCTTGCCCCGCGCGGAGGCGCGCGCAGGAGCCTGCGCCTTGGCGACCTCGCCCTCCGGCGGCGCGGACAGCGGCACGGCCCAGCCGGACGCGAGGAGGTAGTCGTAGAGGTGTCCGATCGGAGACGGGAGCTTCAGCCCCTTCGCCTCCACCGATCCTCGTGCATCGTGCTCGATCCTGTTCGCGTCGATTCCAGCCCGCGCGAGCCGCTCGCGGAAGACCGCGGCCGGCATCGGGTACACGATCACGCGCACCTGCTGCTCCGACAGCAGACGCCCCAGCGCCTGCATACCGCCGCCGATCTCGCCCGGCGCCGCGTGCGCGAAGAGGAGCTCGATCAGGCTCGACACGCCGACGGCGAACCGCACGGGCTCGGGCGTGTAGCGGCGCACGAACTCCGAGACCTCCCACGCGCGCGCGAACCGCGTCACCGCGACAGGCTGGCCGAGGGCCGTCAGGCGTGCGACGCGTTCCGGGGTCTGGCCGTCGTCCGGGATCGGCGTGCCGTTCGGCTCGCGGAGGGTGATCTCGAACAGGCCCAGCGGCTCGCGCGCGTCCGGGCCGAGCTCCGCGCGCAGCTGGCGCAGCGCGCTCGCGAGGAGTGGACCGTGCTGGGACTTCTTCGAACGGTAGCGGCCGCGCTCGACGACCAGCGGTCGCTTGCGCAAGAGCTCGCTGGGCGGCGTCACGACGCCGTCCTTGCCGAAGAAGACCGCGTTGGCCAGTTCCTGTCGCACGAGGCCCAGTGCCGTCGCGGTCGCGTCGAACCCGCGGAACGCAGGACCGCGCAGATCGGCGACGTCCACCTCGAGCCGCGCGAGCGAGAGGCCTTCGAAGAGCGCGGCCAGGAACTCCTGGAGCGATCCGCGCTCGTGGTAGGCGGCGTGGATCAGGTTGACGCCCAGGATGCCGACCGCCTGCTGCTGCAGAAGGTTGCTCGAGTCCATCAGGTTCACGTGCAGCGAGGCGTCGCTCGGCGCGGCGCCGGGCTCGTGCTGGAACCGCAGGCCGATCCAGCCGTGGCACTCGTTCGTCCCGGCGTAGTTGCGCGCCGAGATCGTGTCAGCGAAGGCGAAGAACCTCGACGTGTCCTCGCGCGTCGGACCGAGCTGCTCGATCAGCAGCGCGTGCTCGCGCTCGAGCATCGCCTCCAGCCGCGCGCGCGAGACGTAGCGGTCGGCCTTGCCGTACACCGCGTCGCTCATCGCCATGTCGTACGCGCTGATCGTGCGCGCGACTGTCCCGGCCGCGCCACCGACGTGGAAGAACCAGCGCGCGACTTCCTGACCTGCACCGATCTCGGCGAAGGAACCGTAGATCGAGCCGTCGAGGTTGATCGCGAGAGCGCGCTGGTGCGTGTCGGGCGTCGTTGTCATACGGGCATCGTAGCGGCGCCCGAGCCCGCTCGCTGACGACCGTCACGAAGCCGCGCTGCGGTCGTCCGCGATCACGCTCGGGCTCGCCTCCGCCGCGGTCCAGCCCTGGATGAGCCGGTACGTGACGGCCAGGACCGCCGGGCCGACGAACAGGCCGACGAGCCCGAACGCGATGAGCCCGCCGATCACGCCCACGAGGATCAGGAGGAGCGGCAGGTCCACGCCCCTGCGGATCAGGATCGGTCGCAGGACGTTGTCCAATCCGCCGACGAGGACCGTCCAGACGACCAGGAAGATCCCCCAGCCCGTGTGGCCCTGCGTGAAGGCCCAGATCGCGCCACCCGCCATCACCGGCACGGCGCCGATCTGCATCAGCGCGAGCATGAACATGACGGCCGTGAGGACCGCCGCGTAGGGCACTCCCGCGATCCCGAGCCCGATGCCGCCGATCGCGGATTGAGCGACCGCCGTCACGACCACGCCCAGAGCGACACCGCGGATCGCCTGGGCCGCCAGCACGACCGAGTTCTCGCCGCGATCTCCGCCGATCGTGCGCGCAAACCGGATCACGCCGGCGGCGGCCGTCTCGCCCCTCGTGTAGAGGATGGCCGCGATCACGACAGTCAGCAGGAACTGGAGCACGACCCCGCCCAGATCCCCCACTTGCGCCACGAACCACGTCCCGACCACGGCTGCGTACGACGACACCGTGGCACCGAGCTCCCCGGTCGCCGCCTGCTCGCGCCAGAGGTCGCCGAGCCGCGAACCGACGACGGGTATCCGATCGACCCAGTCCGGCGGCACGTCGAACGTTCGAGTCTGGAGCAGTTTCACCCAGCCCGTGATCACGTCCATGTGGTTGACGATGGTCACGATCGCGAGGGACAGCGGGATGACGAAGGTCAACAGCAGCGCCACCGTCATCACCGCAGTGGCCAGCCCGCGCCGGCGCCAGAGCCGCGTCTGGACGGCGAGCATCATGGGCCACGTGGCGACGACGATCATAGTGGCCCAGATCAGCGCCGGCAGGAACGGCTTCATGATCCACACCGAAACCGCCGCCATCCCACCGAGAATCGCGATGCCGAGCAGGAGGCGGATGGGATCCCGTTGCATGGGGTTGGTCATCGCCGGCGCATTCTAGGAAGGCGGCGGTGGAATCGGCCTCGACTCGTCGCATTTCCGAGTCCCTCGCGAACCGACGCCCATCACTCGTACGCCTCGAGCGCGGGCAGCCCGACCGAGGGCTGCCGAATGGCCCCGCCGCGCCGTGAACCATATCGTGCGTTTCGCAGGGTCGAAGGCGCTTTGCGCTCAGCAGGCGCTCTGGTAAATCAGCCCACGGACGATCGCCGGCGCGCGCGTCGGATCGTGATCGCCCACCTCGATGGGCTTGCTCCCGCACACGCAGTTGCCGCGCGAGAACGTGAAGCCTCCCGAGCGCCCGATGCAGGGCGCGTACGACGACCAGACCATGGTTGCGGCGCGCATCGGAGCGCGCCCGGAAGGGTGAGATCGTCCATGGAGTCCACGGCCCACGACAATGCCCCGGCCTGGAAAGAGTTCCTCCGGAGCCCGGTCAACTGGTTGCTCGCCGGCGCGCCGGCGGCCATCGCGCTCGACTCGGCCGAGGCGCCGGCACCGCTGGTGTTCCTCTGCGCCGGGCTCGCGCTCGTCCCGCTCGCGACCCTGATCGTGCACAGCACGGAGGAGATCGCCGCGCGCACGGGGCCGGCCATCGGCGGCTTGTTGAACGCCACCTTCGGCAACCTGCCCGAGCTGATCATCGCCTTCGTGGCCCTGCGCGCGGGGCTGCTCGAGATGGTGCGCGCCTCGCTGATCGGCGCGCTGCTCGCCAACCTGCTGCTGGCGATGGGCATCGCCTTCATCCTCGGGGGACGGCGACGCCACGAGCAGGAGTACAACCCGGCCGCGGCGCGCACCTACGGCTCGATCATGCTGCTCGCGGCGCTGAGCATGATCATCCCGGCCAGCTTCAATCGCTTCCTGAGCGAAACCGCGCCGCGCCATGCGGCGGCTCTCGACACCGGCGTGGCCGTCGTGCTGCTCGGGATCTACGCGCTGTACCTCGTGTTCATGCTGCGCACGCACCCGGACTTCTTCTCGGTGGTGAAGGGCGCCGAGGAGAGCCACGGGCCGCGCTGGAGCAAGCTGCGCGCCGGCACGACGCTGATCGCGGCCTCCGTGGGCGCGGCCCTCATGAGCGAGGTGCTGGTGGGTGCGGCCGAGGAGACCGGCCACGCGCTGGGCATGTCCGCGACGTTCATCGGCATCATCCTGCTGGCGATCCTGGGCGGCGCGGCCGAGAGCGGCGCGGCCATCGCCATGGCGCGCAAGGACAAGATGGACCTCTCGGTCGGCATCGCCATGGGCAGTTCGATCCAGATCGCCCTCTTCGTCACCCCGGTGCTGGTGCTCTCGAGTCGCTTCGTGGCGCCCGAACCCCTGACGCTGTCCTTCAGCCGCGCCGAGATCGGCGCGCTCTTCTTCGGAGTCCTGATCGGGATCACGACCGCCGGCGACGGACGCGCGAACTGGTTCAAGGGCGTGCAGCTCGTGGGCTTCTACCTGATCGTCGCAGCGATGTTCTACTTGCTGCCGGACATGGCGAGCTGATCACGGCGACCAGCGGCATCCGCGGGCGCGGCCTCAGGCCGTCGAGGGCGCGCTGGCCGCATCCGCCCCTGTTCGTGTCGACGGCGTGTCGTACATCCGGCTGCCGATGGCGAAGAAGAAGCCCGTGGACCACCCGCACATGAGGATGCCCGTGAGCGCCTCGACAGCGCCGACCAGTCGCCAGGCCTCCGGCAGGACGAGGTCGCCGTAGCCGGTCGTGGTGTACGTCACCGCGCTGAAGTAGGCCGCGGAAGTGAAGTCGGGCATCCCCTCCTTCCAGACGTAGAAGAGGGCCCAGACCGCGATCTCCAGCAGGTGGAGGAAGACGCTCCAGCCCGCGACGCGGATCAGCGTCCACGTGGAAGGCCAGAAGCTGCCGGACATCAGCGCTGGACGGCGCTTCACCCAGCGAAATGCGACCGTCAACCCGATGGCGTGCACGGTCACGCACGAAGCCATCAAGCACGACGCGAAGAGGAGTTTCGTGATCATCAGCGGCGAGGTTCCAGTCGAGCGGAATGGAGCTCCGGGCGGTCGAGGACTCCGAGAGAGTAGCGGCCGGGGCACGCCCCCCCTGCTCGGAGTGCCGTCGGCGCCTGCGGTCGGTGGAGAGGCTCGGAAACGGGAGGCATCCTCGGCCGCAGCGGGTGATCGGCGATTTCCACGCGACCGCGCCAACGCGCTGACAGTCCGTGGCATCTGATGGGCGAGCGATGGAGACATTCGGAGAGCACCCCGACGCAGCGGACCTGATCCGCCACGCCGCCTGGCTGAAGCGCCTGGCGGTGGCGCTGGTCGGCGACGTCGCCACGGCCGACGACCTGGTCCAGGAGACCTTCGTCACGGCGCTCTCGCGTCCCCCTCGCGGCGGTCGCATGCCGCGCGCCTGGCTGGAGCGCGTCGTGCGCAACGCCGCGAAGCAGACGTTTCGCAGCCGTGGCCGGCGCACGCAGCGCGAGGCGGAGACCGCCGGGCCGGTACCGCTGCCGGGGCCGCGCGAGACCGTCGAGCGCCTCGACACGGAACGCTGCCTGACCGAGGAGCTCGCGCGCCTCGACGAGCCGTTCCGCACGACGCTGATGCTGCGCTACTACGACGGGCTCACCCCGGCCGAGATCGCGGCGCGCACGAGCACGCCCGGCGGCACGGTCCGCTGGCGTCTGCAGCGCGGCCTCGAGCTCTTGCGCGAACGCCTCGACGGCCGCTTCGGTCAGCGCGCGGCCTGGTGCGCCCTGTTCCTGCCCATCACGCGTTCGCAACCGCTCGCGGTCACGACCGCTTCGACGTCCGTCCTGCCGGGAATCCTCCTCATGAGCACGTTCTGGAAAGTGGCCGCAGTCGCCGGCTGCGCAATTGCGATCGCGATCGGCCTGATGGTCGCCGGCGTCCTGCCCGGGTCGACTCCGACCCTCACGGGCGACACGCCGCTCGAGGTCGCGTTCCGCCCGATCTCCGCCCACGCCTACACGCTGGCCCGGGAGATCCTCGAGCTGCCCGAGGACAGCGCGCGTTCGGCCATCCCGGGTGCTGCTGCCGAGATCGCTCCCGCGCCGAGCGCGTCCCCCGCCCGCGTCGAAGCGCGCGTGGTCGACACCGCGGGCGTGCCGCTCTCCGGCGTCGAGCTGCGCCGGCTCGACGCTCCCGGGCCGACCGCGCGCAGCGCCAAAGACGGTCACGTCGCGCTGTCGCTCGAGCTCGGCGAGCGCCCGCGCGCCATCGCGCTCGAGTTCCGCTCGCCCGGCTACGCGAGCCGCGGCGAGAAGCCCGTGCTCGCGGCCGGCGGCGCGGTCCACCTCGGCACGCTCGTCCTCGAGCCGGGCGGCGCGGTCTCGGGGCGCGTGCTGGACGCCTCGGGCAAGGGCATCGACAACGCGCGCGTCGCCTTCGAGCCCGCGACCGAGTCGAGCCGCGCTCTCGAAGCACGCCGCATCCCCGGCGGTTTCACGAGCGTTCCGATGACGCGCACCGACGCGAACGGCCGTTTCGATCTCGTCGGCCTCCGCGCCGGCTTCGTGCGCGTGTGCGCCGAGGCGCCGGGATTCCTCGCGGGCTTCACGCCGCCGGTCGGCGTGCGCGCGGGGCAGGAAGCCTACGACGTCGAGCTGCGGCTCGAGCCGCTGCCACCTGCGAACCGACTGCGCGGCATCGTGCTCGATCCGTCGGGCGCACCCGTCCCCCACGCCTGGCTCGAGTTCCGCAACGAGTCGCGCTCGACGGGGAACACGAGCTCGGGTTCACGGACTGCGGACGCCCAAGGACGCTTCGAGTTCCGCCTGCTGGACGATGCGCGCACGTGGTTGACCGCGCGCGACCCGGCCGGGCTCTACGCGACGACGGCGTTGAACGACCTCCCGACCGGTGGACCGGACGTCGTGCTGCAACTGGCCGAAGCCCCGCGCATCGCGCTCGTCGTGAACGGAGCCGAGGGACAGTCGATCGAGGAGTACGCCTTCGAGGTCCTCGGCCCCGACAAGCTCACCCTCCACGAACGCGCATTGCGCGCGCCGCGACCGCACGGCACCGCGGACTTCAAGCGCCCGGCGAGCGAGTTCATCGTCTCGATCGACGCACCCGGCCACGAGCGCGCGATCCTGGGACCCTTCGACCCCGTGAGCGTCGCCGCGACGTTGACCGCCCGCCTCGTGCCCGTGCCCGGCTTGCACGGCCGCGTCCTGCTCGCCGGCGGCACGGCACCCGCCGTCGGCGCCAAGGTGACCCTGCACGAGCTCGCACCCGTCGACGCCGAATACCTGGTCAACGGTTTCCATTCGCGCTTCCAGGGCGGAGCCGTCAACGAGGCCGTGTGCGACGCCGATGGCGCTTTCCTGCTCACGGTGCGACACCCCGGCGCCTACGTGGTGCGCGCCGAACGGTCGGGTCACGCGCCCGCGGAATCACCGGTCGTCGGCGTGGGCCCCGATCTCCACGCCGAAGACGTCGAGCTCGCGCTCGGTCCCGGCGGGACCATCGAGGGTCGCGTGCGACGCACGGACGGCACCGATGCGGCCGGGACGATCCTCGGCCTCTCGCGCGGCGACGGCTTCGGCCGCACCCTGCGCGTCGGGCCGGAGGGCACGTTCCGGATCGAGCACCTGACACCCGGACCGTGGTGGATCGACGTGCGCTCCGAGGAGCTGGACCCTGGCACGACGACGACGTTGGACCGAGGTCGCAGGCGCGAGGGCCCGGGCGACCCCACCTGTCACGTGGTCGAGGGCCAGACGACCTGGCACGAGTTCGAGATCGACGCTGCTCCGGCGTGCGTGCTGGAAGGCTGCTTGCGCGTCGACGGCGAGCCCGCGAAAGCCTGGCAAGTGCGCCTGGTCCCGCACGAAATGGTCATCTTCCAGGACGAATCCGAAGGCAAGCCCTTCGACATCGGGGGCTGTTTCCGGATCGACGCGAAGAAGGCCGGCACGTACTGGCTCGTGCTGACCGGCGCGTTCGAGCAGTACGGCGATCAGGTCCTCGTCGACGTGATCGAGCTCGCACCCGGCGTCGCGCGCTGGGAGAAGTCGATTCGCACCGGGGCGCTCGTGGTCGACGGCGCCGCAGAGTGGAGCGGCAAGGACGTGCCCGTCTCCGCGTACTACTGGGAGGGCGGGGGCAAGCTCTTCGGCTTGACGATCATCGCCGCGAACAAGGAAGGCGTCGCGCGCGTGCCCTCCGTTCCAGCGGGCAAAGGTCGGATCGTGCGCCCCGACGCGACGAACTTCGACTTCGCGAAGTGGCCGACGCTGATCGAACTCGAGGTGCCGAGCGGCGGAGAGGTGCGCGTGCGGTTGCCGTGAGCGGATCCGCCTGATCACGGGTCACGGAACCGGGCTCGCAAGCTGGCAGGCAGGCGAGGTTCACGCACTCTCTGCCCGGAGGCCTTTTTCCGCCGGTATTCCGCGAACTCCGCGACCTGCTCTTTCACCTTCTCGTCGAGGCGATCGACGCACGCGGCGAAGAAGCGCCGGAGGCAGACCGTCGAGCAGAAGTAGAGCGAGAACTGGCCGTGCTCACTGTCGCGCACGACGGCGACGTTCACGTAGACGTCGCGCTTCCGGCCCTCGCCTCCGTCGTGGGCACCGTGCCACGTGAGGTTCAAGAAGCCCTCGATCCCGGACAGGGCTCCGCCGGAGAGGACGGCGAACGAGTGAGGCTCGAGTACCTTGCGCTTCCGGCACCAGGGACAGAGCGCGCGCTTCGGATAGTGCGACTCGTTCGGGCCGATGACGGGCAGCCGCGGCGACTTCGTGGGCTTCCTGGGACGCCGCCCTGACTTCATGTCAGCGCTCGTCGGGCTTGGCACCGCCGGCATCGGCTGGCAGTTCGACACTTTCGGCCGGGACTTCGACGACCTGCCCGTCGCGCCAAATCACGAGGGGCACGCCCAGCAGTCGGTGTCGTTGGATCACCCGGCGGCGAGCGGCGACGATGGCCCGATCGATCGCCGCCCCGTCCCGGATGATGGCTTCGATGTCACGCGATGGTCGTCGGCTCATGCAACCTCCTCGATCCGCTTACGGATCTCTCAACGCGTCATCACGCACCGGCGATCTCGTAGTCATTGTCAGGAACGGCCTCCCCGGTGATACAGGTGAAGCAAGCCTGACGGGCGATCGCGGACCCGATCACCCAGATCGGTTCACCACAGTCGCATGTGGCTCCGGCCATTCGGGACAAGCGAGCCTCGTCGAGCCTGGACTTGAGGTCCTGCGGATCCTCGTCGGGGTTCGCCTTCACATAAAGGGTGACGAAAGCATCAACGGCAATCGGAATGAAAGGCAATGGTCCTCCCCTTCTTCGCATGCCTATCGCTGATCAGGCAAACTTGCGTAGTTCTACGCCGCGACGACGCCCCCGCCCTCGGCGCGCGCCTCGAGGAACGCGCGGCGCGCGCGGCCGAAGAGCTCCTCGCGGCGGCGCACTTCGGGGTGCGGGCACGTGCTGATGCCGACGCTGATCGCGAGCGGGTCGCCGACGAGGTCGGACAGGCCGCGCTTCTGCGCCGCCTCGCCCACGCGGCGCGCCATCACGGCTGCGCCCTCGGGGCCCGTGTTCGGCAGGAGGAACAGGAACGAGCTCTCGTCGAACCGTCCGAGCACGTCCGTGTCGCGCGACGTCTCGAGGAAGATGCCCGACAGCTCGCGCAGCACGCTGTCCGCGACCTGGCCCTCGTAGCCCAGCAGCACGCACGACAGCGGCGAGCCGAAGCGCTGCGCGCGCTTGTACTCCTCGTCGAGCTTGTACGTCAGGAACGCGTAGTTGAAGAGCCCGGTCTCGCTGTCGGTCAGCACCGACACGAGGTTGTCCTCCGGCTTGCCCGCGAGGCTGTTCAGCAGCTCTTCGGGCGCCAGTCCGGCGCCGGTTTTTCCGCGCGATTCCGTCGGTAGCGCGGGACGCGGGCTGCCGGTGCGCGCCAGCGCGTCGCGCAGGCGGCTCGGCACGATCGGGCGCTGCAACACGCCCGTCGCGCCGCAGAAACGCGCGATCGGCTCGGCCGACAGGTTGCCCTGCTCGACCACGACGAAGGTGCGTGCGCGCGTGCGGCCGGCGAGCTTGCGCGCGCCCTCGTAGACGTTGATGCCGCGCGCCCAGGCGTCGAGCAGCACCACGTCGCCGCCGCTCGGGGCCGCGCGCAGGAGCTCCTCCACCGTGGCGCACGAAGTGACCTCGAACCCTTCCAGGTTCGTGGCCGCCGCGCGCGCCGAGGCGAGCAGGGATTCGTCGCTCGTCACGACGTGGATCGTCCGCAGTCCATCACCCATACGCAGTCCTCCGATGAGGGATCGTCCCCTCCGCGCCCCGGCCGTTCAACCCCTCTGCGCGCCGCGCGCGGTTCCGCGCGGCGCCAATCGGGTCCGAGAGGCCGTAAACTCGTTTCTGCTCGGCCTCTCACGAACCCGACAGCTCGACGATCCACTCCTCGGGGATGTCGTAGTTGGCGTAGACGTTCTGGACGTCGTCGTTGTCCTCGAGCGCCTCGATCAGGCGGAGCACCTTGCGGGCCTCCTCCTTGTCCGTCAGCGGCACGAGCGTTCCGGGTAGGTAGCCCAGCTCGGCCGAGTGCATCGTCACCGACTTGCCCTCGATCGCCGACTTGACCGCCAGGAATTCGGTCGGCGGGGCGGAGATCGTCACGACCTCGCCCTCGACCTTGACGTCGTCGGCGCCGCATTCCAGGGCCAGCTCGACCCATTCGTCCTCGCTGCGCTCGCCGCGGTCGGCCACCACGATCGTGCGGAACTGGAAGAGGAAGCCGACCGAGCCCTGTGCCCCCAGGTTGCCGCCGTTGCGGTCGAAGGCGTACTTCACGTCCGGCGCCGTGCGGTGGCGGTTGTCCGTCAGGCACGTGACCATCAGCGCGACGCCGCCCGGCGCGTAGCCCTCGTACACGATCTCCTCCATCGCGTCGGACTTGTCGGCGGCCGTCTTCTTGATGACGCGCTCGATGTTGTCCTTGGGCATGTTGCCCGCGCGCGCCTTCTCGATCGCCAGCCGCAGCTTGAAGTTCGCGTCCGGATCGGGCCCGGCCTGCCGCACGGCCGACATGATGTTCCTCGACAGCTTGCTGAAGTGCTTCGCGCGCTTCTTGTCCACCGCGCCCTTGCGGGCGGCGATGTTCGAGGAGTGGCTGTGGCCGGCCATGTCGGGTTTGCGGTGGTGGGGTGAGAAGGCGCCTGGGCAAGCGGCGAGCCCCCAGGAAGCCTCGTTCGGAAGCTCGTGGGGGCCCGCGTGAACAGCAGCGCTGCGAATCAGCGCTTCGAGAACTGGAAGCCTCGGCGTGCGCCGCGGCGACCGTACTTCTTGCGCTCCTTCATGCGGCTGTCGCGGGTGAGCAGACCGCCTTCGCGCAGGACGTCGTCGAAGCCCGGGTTGATCTTCTTCAGCGCGCGGGCGAGGCCCAGCGTCACCGCTTCCGCTTGACCCTGGGGCCCGCCGCCTTCGACGGTGACCAGGATGTCGTACTGGCCTTCGGTCGCCGTCGCCTTGAGCGGCGCCAGCGCCATGCGGCGCATCTCGTGCGTCGGGAAGAACTCGAGCATCTCGCGGCCGTTCACGAGGAAACCGCCGCCGCCGGGGATCATCCGCAGGCGCGCGATCGCGGTCTTCCGGCGACCCAGGCCCCAGGTGATGTTCTGTGTGGCCATCAGCGGATCGTCTCGACGTTCTTGGGCATTTGCGCCTGGTGCTCGTGGTTCGCGTCGACGTAGACCTTCAGGCGGCGCAGCATGTTCCGGCCCTGCGTGGTCTTGGGCAGCATGCACTTCACCGCCAGACGGATGATCTCGTCGGCGCGGCGCGCGCGCAGGTTCTCGAACGCCACTTCCTTGTGGCCGCCCGGGTACCCGCTGTAGTGCGCGTAGGACTTCGTCTCGGCCTTGCGGCCGGTCGTCACCACCTTCTGGGCGTTGATGACGACGACGAAGGCCCCGTTCAGCTCGCTGGGCTGGTACGTCGGGCTGTCCTTGCCCATCAGGTTCATGGCGATCTGGCTGGCCATGCGCCCGAGGGTGAACTTCGAGGCGTCGTAGAGGAGCCAGCGCTGGGGCAGGCTCGCGGAAGTGACGTGGGTGGTCGCGTGCATGACGAGGTCGGCCGCCCGGCGCCCAGGGGGGTCGCGCGGGTCGGAACCGGGCGAGAGAAGGTAGCGGGGGCCGTTTGCCCCGGCAACGTCTTTCCGGCTCGCGCTGGAAGCTGACCCGGTCCGTTGTGCCTGCCCCAGCCGTGGTGGTGGCGGCGCGCGCGGGACCCCATCCCCGGTGGGGTTTCGGGTCAGGCGCAGCGGACAGGGACAGCCTCCGCGTTTCAGGGATACGTGCAGCGCACGAACGACCACTCCTCCCCCGCCACGCGCCCGACCACGACCGCCACCCCCTGGGGCAGGCCGTCGATCAGCCAGCCGGGCGGGTCCGATCCCGGTCGCGGCGGGCCCAGCGGCGCGCCCAGCGGCCAGGGTCCGCGTGCGGTCCAATTCCCCTCTTCGCGGACCCAGACTTCGTCCAGCACGACGAGGTGGTTCGCGCCGCGCTCGAGCGCGTCCTCCGGCCAGGGTTCGGGCCAGGTGGCGACCAGGCGGGCGCGGGTCGCGGTCGCGCGCGGCAAGGCGGCCGGATCGAAGGGCAGCGTGATCGCCAGCGCGACGCCATTCGGCTCCGTGCGCAGCTCGAAGCTGGGCGTCCGCGCCGGCAGGACCAGCGCGTCGCGCGCGCCGCGCGCCCTTTGCCACGTCGGGGATCCGGCGATGCCGTCGAGGACCTCGACGGCCGGCGCGTCGCGGTCGAGGCTCGCGCGCGCCAGCGCGAACGCGATCGCAGTGCCGACGATCCCGACGGCGAGCGCCGCGCGCGGTGAGCGCCGGAGCCAGAGCCCGGCGATGCCCGCCGCCGCCAGGACGAGGAGCACGGAGGGCCGCACGCGCACGCGCGTGGACGACGCGGCCGGCGCGGGGCGCGCACGCAGGGCCGAAGGCAGCGTGGCGAGGCGCGCGTCCGGTTCGCGCCAGCCCAGGAAGCGCACGGCGCCTGTCGCCGTGGTGACGCGCGGCTCGAGCGGCGGCGCGCCGGGCGAGGTCGGGATCGGGACGAGGAAACGGCCTGTTTCTCCGGCGGAAAGCGTGCCTTCCAGCCGCGTCGTGCCGGCCAGGCCGGCGTCGAGCACGAGCCCGGCGGCGGGGCCTTGCAGCTCGAACTCGGCGAACGCGATGCGGCTCTGCGCCGACGCCCGAGCGCTCGCCACGACGATCAGCGCGGTGAGCGCGGCGAACAGCACGCGGCTGAGCGAGCTCACGGCCCGTCCTCCTCGCCGGATCGGCGCGTGCGCAGCGCGGGCAGCGCCGCAACGCCGAGGAGCACCGCCGGCAAGCCCCACGACACGTGCAGCGGCACGGTGACGTCGCGCGCGTTCGCGACGGCCGCGCCCAGCGGGCTCGCGCGCGCGAGCCATTCGATCCACAGCGGCGCTCGGCCCAGGAACGGACCGCCGCCGATCTCGAGCGCGTAGAGCGCGAGCGGCGGGCCGGCGACGAGCGTGAACCAGCCGATGGCGTGGAAGCGCGCCGCGCGCTCCTCGTGCGCCGCGCGGCGCGCGGCGTCGGACAGGACGAGCGCGGAGACGGCCACGCTCAAGGCGAGCCAGAGCGTGCGACCCGTCGATCCGCCTTGGGCCAGATCGAGCCCGGCGGCCGCTGCGAGCGGCGGCAGGAAGAG
Source organism: Planctomycetota bacterium (assembly GCA_031400875.1). GTDB lineage: Bacteria > Planctomycetota > UBA1135 > UBA1135 > JAEUHZ01. The sequence goes on from JANNQS010000065.1 coordinate 34,531, forward strand.
CGCGAACGCCGCGATTTCGTGCCCAAACGAGCGCTCTCGACTGGCTCTCCCCGCGGGCGCGATCGCGCGCGGCATGCTTGCCACGAACAGCCACCCGAGGCTCGCCAGTGCGACGAACGACGTGCCCGCGAAGCGATCGGGGCCGGATCCGACGAGCAACGCCAGCGCAAGCGGGCTGCAGGCAGCGAGCCAGGCTGCAGCGAGCGCGGCGCGTCCCACGACCTACCGCGCGCGCGGATCGGGAGCAACCCCGCCGCCGGGCCGAGCCGGACCCGCCTCGACCGCGCTCGTGCGCCACGCGACGTCGGCCACGTCCCAGCGCACGTCGACGAGCGACCAGTCGCGCGCGCCGTTCTCCGCGCGCAGCGCGTCGAGCGCGCGGCGCACGTGCGCCCACTTCTTCGCCGTCGGCAGCTCGCCCGGCTGGCCGGCGTCGGGCGCGCGCCCGAAGTGCACGCTGCGCCGGCCTTCGAACAGGATGCGCACGCCCGGTTCGTCGACGGAGGCGGCGCGCCCGCGCGACGCGTCGATCAGCGGCGGTCCGGTCAAGTCGAACTCGGCCGGCGTCAGCTCGGCGCGCATCGACAGCGCGACCGCCAGCCCGTCGCGATCCTGCGGCGCGACCAGGCTCTCGCCCGGCTGCACCGGGTCGAAACGCCCGTCGTTCGGCCCGATCACGGGCAGGAAGCGGCCCTCGACCAGCGGCGGCGTCGGCCAGCGGCCGGGCAGCACGAGGCCCTCCTCGCTGACGGCCAGGTAGTCGTTGCCCGAGAGCACGCACGCGCCCGGACGGCGCAGGCGCAGCGGCACTTCGATGCCGTCCGGCCAGAGCACGCGCGGCTCCAGCACCTGGGCCACGAACGGCAGGCGCTCGATCTCGAGCGCGACCGCGCGCACCTGGGCGTGGTCGCGCGCGTCGACCGGCGGCATGGCCGCCAGCCGCAGCGACAGGTAATCCTGCCAGCGCGGATCGTGGAAACCGGGCGGCACGTCGAGGCGCGAGCGGCGCACGTCGACCTGCGCGAAGCCGGCTGCGTCGACGGACTCCTCGAGCCCGGAGCACAGCCAGACCCCGGTCGCCAGGAGCACGCCCCAGGGGATCCAGGCCGGCACGCGGCCGGTGCGGGAGCTCGAAGGCCGGGGGACGGCCACGGGGTGAACTCCTAGTTCCGCACGGAGACGAGCATCGGGTCGGTCGCGACGGGCTGCGCCGTGGGGCCGCCGCTGTGGCGGCGCGTCATCTCCTCGATGTGCAGGTCGAGCGTGGTCAGGACCTCGACGACCTCTTCGCGCGAGAGCTGGAGCGTCTTCGCGGTCCCCTGCGCGTGCAGCTCGTGGGCCAGGAGGCGCGAAACGATCTTCAGGCTGGCGAGGGCGCGGACGGTCGGGTGGAGGGACTTGGACGGGCTCTGGATGTCCATGAGGTTCTTCGTTCGGCGGCTGCGGCGACGGGCGGAACGATCTCCGGAACGACGCGCGCTTCCGTCAGCCCCACCCCAAGGCTTAGATACAGACGCTGAGGGGCCGTCTCAAGCGCGAGTTTTCGTCGTGCGCGCGCCGGACCGAAACACGATGAGCCGCAAGCGACAGAATCGGCGCGAGAGCGCCGATTCCACCAGTACGAATCGGCGCTCTGGCGCCGATTCCACCAGTACGGATCGGTTCGTCGACGGCGACGGTGCGCCCGAGGCGGATCAGCGCAGCGCGTCCGCCCGTGCTTCTCTGGTTCCTCTGCCTCTGCTGGTCCCATCCGCCGTGGCGTCGGATGAGGACCTGCTCACCGACGGCGCCCGGATCGTGTTCAAGGGCAAGACGCTCTCCCCCTTCCAGGTCCGCGCCGTCGAGGCGATCCGCGCCGGCCACGACGTGCTCGTCGCCGCCCCGACCGGCGCGGGCAAGACGCTCGTGGCCGAGTACGCGATCGAGGACGCCGTGAAGCGCGGCCGCCGCACGATCTACACCGCTCCGATCAAGGCGCTCTCGAACCAGAAGTACCGCGACTTCAAGGCGGAGGGCATCGACGTCGGCCTCATGACCGGCGACGTCACGATCCACCCCGGCGCGCAGGTGCTGGTCATGACGACCGAGATCCTGCGCAACTCGATCTTCGAGAACCCGCGCTCGCTGGAGCCGGTCGAGTACGTCGTGTTCGACGAGGTCCACTTCATGGACGACGTCGAGCGCGGCTCCGTGTGGGAGGAGTCGCTGATCTTCGCGCCCAAGGACGTGCGCTTCGTGTGCCTCTCGGCCACGATCCCGAACGCCGAGGAGCTGGGCGCGTGGCTGTCCGAGATCCGCGGCCGCGCGACGATCGTGATCCAGTCGAGCCTGCGGCCCGTGCCGCTCGACCACCGCTTCTTCACGGCGCAGTCGGGCGCGTTCGAGCCGCAGGACCTGGACCGCATCCGCAAGCGCGAGGTGGAGGCCGCCGGACGCTCGGCCAAGGGCTTCGAGCGCAAGCACGGCAAGAAGGGCCGCAACGGACGGCGCGACGACCGGCGCGACGCTCGCCACGGGCGCACGCCGCAGTGGAACGACGGGCCCAGCGCCGTGCCGCTGCTGGACGAGCTGCAGGCGCGCGACCTGCTGCCCGTGCTCGTGTTCTCGTTCAGCCGCAAGGACTGCGAGCGCTTGGCGCGCGCCAACGAAGGGCGCGAGCTGCTCACGCAGCGCGAACGTGCGGCGATGGAAGCGGCTCAGCAGGAGCTCCTGCGCGTGTTCCAGCTCGAGCCCGGCTTCCTGTCGGGCGAGATCATGTCGATGGCGCGGCGCGGCATCGGCTACCACCACGCCGGCATGCTGCCCGTGCACAAGGAGGTCGTCGAGCGCCTGTTCACCTCCGGCCTGATCAAGATGCTGTTCACGACCGAGACGTTCGCGCTCGGGATCAACATGCCGGCGCGCACGGTCGTGTTCCACTCGCTGCGCAAGTTCGACGGCGTCTCGTTCGACTACCTGTCGACGCGCGACTACCTGCAGATGGCCGGGCGCGCCGGACGGCAGGGCCTGGACAAGGAAGGACTCGTGTTCTCGCTGCTCTCGCCCAAGGACCTGGTCGAGGCGCCGATCAAGCGGCTCATGTCCGGTCGCGCGGAGCCGGTCGAGAGCCGTTTCAAGCTGTCGTTCAGCTCGATGCTGCACCTGGTCGAGCGGCTCGGGCGCGCGCGCGTGCCCGAAGCCTGGGAGAAATCGTTCAACCAGTTCCAGCACCGCGACGGCACGGAGAAGCAGCGCGACAAGAACAGCCGCGAGCAGCGCCGCGTGCTCGACGCGCACCTGGCGTTCCTGGACGCGCTGGGCTACCTCGAGGGCGACGTGCTGACGCCGCGCGGGCACGTCGCCAAGCTGATCAACGGCTTCGAACTGCAGGTTACGGAGCTCCTGTTCCGCGGCACGCTCGAGAACCTGGGCGTCGAGGCGCTGGCCGTCGTGTTCGTCGGACTCGTCTACGAGGAACGCCGCCGCCAGGATGGCGCCTGGATCCCGGGCAAGCTGCAGGGCACCGTGCGCACGAAGGTGCAGCGCGACGTGCAGGACCTGGTGGGCCGCGCGGCCGACCACGGGCTCGCCAGCTCGATCAAGGCGCCCGACTGGGGCTTGACCGCCGTGACGTGCGCCTGGATCGACGGCTCGACGTTCGAGGCGCTGGGCGACTTGACCGAGGCCACGGCCGGCGACGTCGTGCGCAACTTCCGCATGGCGATCCAACTGATGCGCCAGGCGCGCCGCGCGATCCACCCCGACTGGGACGTGCACGCGCGCATGGGCGAAGCGATGGAAGCGCTGAACCGCGACGTCGTCGACGCGCGCGCGCAGCTGGAGCTGGGTTGAGCGCGGCGCGCGAAGCCATGGAACCGCGCCAGGGCCCGGGCTTCCCCGACGAACACGAGTTCCGGCTCGACGAAGGCCTCACGCAGGCCGACTTGAATGCGTTGAAGGACCTGCGCGATCGCTACCTGGCGCGGTCGGAAGGCGGCGAGCACAGCCCGCTCGAGCAGGGCTGGCTCGGGCCGCGCGAGCTGGCGCTGTACGACGTCACGTTCGGCGCGCGCATCGGCTGGAAGTGGCGCGCGGTCATGAGCGAGATGGCCCTGCGCGCGATCGCGCCGCCGCGCGGCACGCTGCTCGACTGGGGTTGCGGCACGGGCGTCGCGTCGCGCGCCTGGATCGAGGCACACGGGCCCGAAGGCCAGCGCGTCCTCCTGTGGGACGCGTCGCACGCCGCGCAGGAGTTCGCGGCGCAGAGGCTGCGTGCACGCTGGCCTGCGCTCGATGTCCAGGTGCTCCACACGGCGCCAACCGACGTGCCGGACGTGCTGCTCCTGAGCCACGTGCTGTCCGAGCTGGAAGACGCCGCGTTCGACGCGCTGGTCGATTTCGCGGCGCAGGCGCGCTTCGTCACGTGGGTCGAGCCCGGCAGCCACGCGATTGCGCGGCGGCTCGGCGGGGCGCGCGAGCGGTTGCGTGCGATGGAGCTCGTGCCGCTCGCCCCGTGCCCGCACACGGGCGCATGCGGCGTGCTTGCACCGGGACACGAGCGCGACTGGTGCCACCACATGGCGCCGCCCGCGCCCGAAGCCTTCACCACGCGCCTGTGGAACCAGGTCGCGCGCGAGCTGGGCATCGACCTGCGCAGCCTGCCCTACTCGTTCCTCGTGATGGGCCGCGATCCGCAAGCGCCGGTTCCGCCCGGCCTCGCGCGCATCCTCGGCCGGCCGCGGCTGGAGAAGGGCCGCGCGCTCGTCGACGTGTGCCGCGCCGAGGGTCTGTCGACGCTGCGCCTGCTCGAACGCACGGACAAGCGGCTCTTCCGCACGCTCGACCGCGCGCCCGACACCGCGCGCCTCTTCCACATCGAAGAGAGCGACGGCCGCATCGAGACGATCGTGCCGCCCTGGCCGTGAGCGGATCCGCGAGAGCTACGCGCCGCCCGGCATCTCGAGCGTGACGACCGGGATCCGGTAGAGGCGCTCGATGAGCCACTTGCCGTCCAGCTGGCGCACCCATTCCACGACGAACTGGCCCTGCTGCTCGCTCAGCTGCTGACCCGGGAATGCGAGGCGCTCGAAGAACGAGCCCCACACGAGCGCCGTGTCGCCGAACACCTCGATCCGCTCGGGCGTCGCGGTCGCGACGTCGACGCGCACGCCCGGGAACGAGGCGATGAACGTGCGGATCGCGTCGCGGCCCCGGATGGGAGCGATGCCCGGCTCGAGCAGCACGCCCGTCGACGTGTAGAACGCGGCGATGCGGTCTGGATCCGTGCTGCGCGCGGCAACCTGATAGCTCTCGAGCGCGCCGACGACCTCGGCGCGGATCCGGGCGGCATGCGCCGGATCGGAGCTCGTCCGCGTCGACGCGCAGGCCGCCAGGCACACGGGCGCGAGCAGGCACACCGACATCGCGATGACTCTCATCGCCGACGTTCCGCGGCTGGCTTTCGGGCCGAGCTCTTCTTCTCGGGCGCCAGCGCGTACGTCGTCATCAGCAGCCCGCTCGGCAGGGCCTTCGACGACGTCAGCGCGAGACGGTGCTGCCCGTACGGTCCGGGCAGCAGCGGAACGCCTTGGCCCAGGAGGACGGGCACGATCGCGATCTCGACCGCGTCGACCAGGCGCGCGTCGAGCAGGCTGCGAAACAAGCTCCCGCCGCCGAAGAGCCAGATGTCCTTGCCCGGCTGCGATTTCAGCTCCGACACGGTCGCGACCGCGTCGTCTCGGATCGTCACGCCCGGATGGTCGACCGGACGGAGCGTGCGCGAGAACACGAACGACTGCATGCCCGGCATCCCGCCCGAGCCCTTCGGCTGGTGGCGCCGCGTGAACTCGTACGTGCGCCGGCCGAGCACGACCGTGTCGAATCCGGCCATGAACGCCGCGAAATCGAGCGCGGGATCCATCACGATCCAGTCGAACTCGCCGTTCGGGCCGGCGATGAAACCGTCCAGGCTGCTGGCGACGCTGTATCGCACTCTGCGCATGGTTCCTGCTCCTGCGAGGACCTTACCAGAGGCAAGGTGTCGGTACGGTGCCAGGGACGACTCCGACAGGTTGGCACCGAGCAGGCCCCGGCCGCCGTGCTCCGGGCGAACCTGTCGGAGTCGTCCCTGGCACCGTATCGACACCTACTGAACAGGTCTCGTACTGCCACCGGAGCAGGCGGGCGCTAGCATCTCGTCATGCGCACGCTCTGCCTCGCCGCCCTCTGCCTGATCGCCCTCCCGCCTGCCCTCTTCGCCGGAGACACGACCGCGACCACCGCGGCGCGCGTGCCGGTGCTGCAACGCGTCGCGATCGTCGGGGCCAGCATGTCGGCCGGCTTCGGGCTCGATCCCGAAGCCAACCCGATGATGGGGCAGGAATCCGGGCTGCAGCTGGCGCAGATCGTCGAGGCTTCGATCGTCGGGCCGCACGAGCCGGTCCGGAACGGCGCGACGATGATGTTCTTCACGGCGCCCGAACCGACGGCCAAGCGCGCGCTGGCCGAGGCCAAGGCCGCGAAGCCGACGCTCCTCGTCGCGCTCGACTACCTGTTCTGGATGGGCTACGGCCCCGGCAGCGAAGCGAAGCGCGAGGATCGCGTCAAGTCGGCGCTGGCGATGCTCGAGCCCTTCACGTGCCCGATCCTGTTGAGCGACCTGCCCGACTTCAACGCTTCGCTGCCCGACCCGATGATGCTGCCCAAGGAGTCGATCCCGCCCGCGGAGGTGATCGTCAAGCTGAACAAGCAGATCAGGGAGTGGGCCAAGGATCGCAAGAACGTGGTGGTCGTGCCGCAGGGCGAGATGCTGCGCAAGCTGATCGCGGACGAGGAGATCAAGGCCGGCGGCAACACGTTCGAGAAGGGCTCGCGCGCGCGGCTCCTGCAGAAGGACGGCCTGCACACGACGCTCGACGGCACGTGCGCCATCTGGGTCAGCGCGATCGACGCCTGGCGCGCGCAGGACCCGGCGCTCCCGGCCGACGCGCTGCTGCTCGACGTCGTGAAGATGGCGGAGAAGTCGAAGGCGGCGCCCGCGGCGAAGTCGGGTCCAACAGTGAGGCCCGGCAAGGTCAAGAAGGCCAAGCCGAAGGAAAAGGCGGGGACGCCGGTCGGCGGCTGAACCGGTTGGTGCCGCACCGAATCGTGCGCGACGCGGTTCACCGGTCGCTGATCCCGTGGTGCGGAGCCTGGCTCGGTACGGCCGCTTCGGCCATGAGCACGGGCGACGCACCCAGCCTGTCGTAGCCGAGGACCGCGCCGGTCCTGGGGTCGACCGAGCCGAACTGCAGCGTGCCGGTCGGGCACATCTGCACGCAGGCGCTGCAGCGCACGCACTCGGGGTCGGCCATCGGCAGACCCTTGTTCGCGAAGCTCATCACGTCGATCCCCTGGTGGCAGACCGTCGTGCACACGTTGCACGAGATGCACTTCTTCTTGTCGGGCAGGATGCGGAAACGCGAGAAGCGCGCGTAGACGTGCATCAGCGCGGCCAGCGGGCACGCGAAACGGCACCAGACGCGGCCCGAGAAGTGCCAGTAGAGGCCGACGCCCAGGATCCCGGCCCACAGCAGGTCGACGAACCAGACGTAGTTGAAGACGGGCGCGTTCTTGAAGAGCCACTCGAACGCGGCACCGAACGGGCCGTTCGGGAAGGCCCAGGCCAGGCTGCGCAGCGCGAGCAGCACGAACGCGAGCGCCAGGAACACCTGCCCCACGAGGTTCAGGCGGTTCCACCGCGGTCCGTGCGGCATCTTCTGGCGCAGCGTGTCCCCCACCGTCTCGGCCAGCGCGCCGCACGAGCAGATCCAGCCGCAATACGCGCCCTTGCCCCACTTCCACACGATCAGCGGGATGATCACGAACGTCTGCACGAGGCTCAGCGCGAGCCAGCCCCACAGCGGCTGCTCGGTGAACACGTTCCAGAAGAAGAGCGGCCAGGCCAGCACGAACCCGAACGCGCGCCAGTACTCGCGCCCGTGGCCGTAATCGGCGCGCGGGAAGAACGCGTCGGCGAACGCGCGGCCCGCGCCGCCCTCGAACGCGCCGTTGTTGCCCATCCACGGCAGCACGACGTACGGCAGGAGGAAGAGCGGCACGACCTGGATCGCGGCCAGCGTCCACGTCTGCAGCCGGACATAAGGGGTCCTGCGCCGGCGGATCCGCGCCACGCCGAACAGCACGACCGCCACGCAGTAGGCCAGCGAGTAGTAGAAGCCCGGCTCGCCGACCGAGACCTTCAGAGTCCCGAGCAGCGTCGACTTGTCGGCGAACGCGCCGCCCAAGGAGTCCCACCAGGCCGGCACGGCGAACGGGAACCAGCCGCGCGCCTGGAACGCCTCGCTGATGCCGAAGTAGACGCCCCCTTTCTTCCAGTGGTAGACGAAGAATGCCGCAACCAGGACCGCGACGAGCCCGATCCACGTGCGCGCCGTCCACTCGCCCTCGATGCGCACGCCGCTCTTGCGGAAGAAGTCGAGCGGCGCCTCGCGGCCGATCAGCGTGAACACGGCGTCGTTCTTCAAGCGCGCCTCGGCCCCGCCGTCGGCCTTCAACGCGACCTCGCCGGCGTCGATGCGCTGCACGGTCGTCCCCAGGCGCAGGTCCATGCGGCCGGGAACGGCCGGGGCGGCACCCTTCAGCGCCTCGAGGCGCTCGACGTTCTCCGGTTTCGGGCGCGCGAACTCCTTCTTCCGATAGCTCACCGTCACGGCCGCCCCGGCCTGCGCCAGCGCGATCGCGGCCTCGAGCGCGCTGTCGCCGCCGCCCACGACGAGCACCTGCTTGCCGCTGAAGTCCTTCGGGTCGTGCAGTCGGTTCGCGACCTTGTCGAGCTCCTCGCCCGGCACGCCCAGCTTGCGGAAGTTGCCCGAGCGACCGATCGCGACGATCGCACGCCGCGCGCGCGTCGGCTCGGCGCCCTCGACGACGGCCTCGAGCACGCCCTCGCGCCGTGCCACGTACGTGACCCGCGCGATGCGCGGCTGGACGCCGCTCTGCCGGGCGTACGCGCGCAGCTCGTCCAGCAGCGGCTCCTTGACGTCGGCCGTGAACTGCAGGTCCCCGAACGGCCGCATCCCGGTCGGGTAGGTGTAGATGGGCTTCTGGACCGGGAAGTTCTGGATCGTCGAGAATGGCTCGGTGGCCTCGATCAGCTCGAAATCCAGGCCGCGCTTCTTGGCCTCGAGCGCCGCCGCGTAGCCCGACACGCCGCCGCCGACGATCACGAGGTCGCGGACGCCCGCGTGCTTCTCTGACCGCTCCCTCTGGAAGGCCGGGTCCTCGGCGACCCGCGCCACGGCGCGCGCGCCGGTGTCGGACGAGAACTTGAGCAGCGGGATCCCGGTCAAGTCCCCGACCACGTAGAGGCCGGGCACGTTCGTGCGGCCCTCCTCGTCGACCGCCGGGAGCCTCTCGACCGTGCCCGCCGGCCAGCGCAGGTGCAGCCAGTTCGCGTAGCGCGTGAGCAAGTTCGGTTGCGTCAGGAAGCTCGGCATGGGGTCGGAGAACTCCGGGACAGCCTACCTACGCCGGATCACCGGATCCGAGACCGGGGTTTCCGCTGGACCGTCGCGCGCTCTCGGAGCGAGCCTGCGAGCGGAGCCGACGGAATGGGCGGGCCCGTTCAAGGGGCCCACCCCGTGCTTGGAACGGAGGGGGCGCGCTGCTCCAATCCGTCACCGACGCGCATGGACACGCACGAGCTCTTCCTCGACCCGCCCCGCGCGCAGGGCCCGCCGCCGACCTTCGAACGGGTCGACGAGGCGGTCCGCCACGCCTTCGGGTTCCAGAGCTTGCGGCCTCTGCAGGAGGAGGCCGTGCGCGGCGTGCTGGCCGGCCGCGACCTCCTGATCGTGATGCCGACCGGCGGCGGCAAGAGCCTGTGCTTCCAAGCGCCGGCGCTCGTCGCCGACGGCCTGACGGTCGTCGTCAGCCCGCTGATCTCGCTCATGGAGGACCAGGTCGCGGGCCTGGTCGAGAACGGCATCGCGGCCGCGCGCCTGACCAGCACGCAGACGCCCGAGGAGCGCCGCGAGGTCGACCGCCAGCTCGCGCGCGGCGAGCTGAAGATCCTGTACATCGCACCTGAGCGGCTCGCGGCCGACGGTTTCCTGTCGTGGCTCGAGCGCTCGGGGATGTCCGCGCTGGCCGTCGACGAAGCGCACTGCATCAGCCACTGGGGCCACGATTTCCGGCCCGAGTACCGCCTGGTCGGCGAAGTGCGCCAGCGCCTGCCGCACGTGCCGATCACGGCGCTGACCGCGACCGCGACGCCCGAAGTGCGCGCCGACATCGTGCGCTCGCTGGGCTTGCGCGACCCGCTCGTGCTGGTCGGCGGCTTCGACCGCCCGAACCTCGTCTACCGCGTGCTGCCGCGCCGCGACCTGGTCGAGCAGGTCATGGGCGTGCTGCGGCGTCACCAGGACGAAGCCGGCATCGTGTACTGCCTGCGGCGCGCCGACGTGGACGAGCTGAGCGCCGACTTGAAGCGCCGTGGCGTGCGCTGCGCCGGCTACCACGCCGGCATGGACGGCGGCGAGCGCACGCGCGTACAGACCGCGTTCCTGGCCGAGGACCTCGACGTCGTCGTCGCCACCGTCGCGTTCGGGATGGGCATCGACCGCAGCGACGTGCGCTTCGTCGTGCACGCCAGCCTGCCCAAGGGCGTCGAGCAGTACAGCCAGGAGACCGGCCGCGCAGGACGCGACGGGTTGCCGGCCGAGTGCGTGCTGTTCTACGGCGGCGGCGACTTCCACGGCTGGAAGAATCTGATCGAGATGAGCGCGCGCGAGGCGCGCGGTGAAGGCGCAGCCACCGCCGGCGCTGACCTCGACGCGCAGCTCGAGAGGCTCGGACACGTGTGGAGCCTCGCGACCGGCGCGGTCTGCCGTCACAAGACGCTGTGCGAGTACTTCGGCCAGCCGTTCGACGTGCCCGCCGCGGGCTGCGGCGCGTGCGACGTGTGCCTGGGCGAGATCGCACACGTCGAGGACAGCCAGGTCGTCGCGCAGAAGGTCCTCTCGTGCGTCGTGAAGACCGGCCAGCGCTACGGCGCGGCGCACATCGCCGACGTGCTGCGCGGCGCCGAGACGGCGCGCGTGCGCCAGAACGCGCACGACACGCTGTCGGTGTACGGCCTGCTGCGCGAACGGTCGCTGGCCGACGTGCGCTCGTGGATCGACCAGCTCGTCGGCGCCGGCCACCTGCGCGTCGCGGACGGCGAATACCCGACGCTGTTCCTGTCGAAGAGCGGCGTCGAGGTCATGCACGCGCGCCAGCTCGTGACGCTCTACGTCCCGGCGCGCCCGCACAGCAGCGCGTCGAAGCGCACGAGCGCCGCGCGTTCGGCCGCGCTGGACGAGGTCGGCCCGGGCGTGGACGAAGCGCTGTTCCAGCGGCTGCGCGAATTGCGGCGCACGCTGGCCAAGGAGCGCGGCGTGCCGCCCTACCTGATCTTCAACGACCGCACGCTGGCCGAGATGTCAGCCAAGAAGCCGCGCACCATCGAGGAGCTGCTCGCGATCAAGGGCGTCGGCGACAAGAAGGCCGCTGACCTGGGCGAAGCGTTCCTGGCGGCGATCGGCTCGTAGCCTGCGCGTGCCTCAGAGTTCGCCGGCGTCGTTCGACGCGCCTGCAGTGACGTCGTGGGTCGTGGTGCGCTTGCGGTCACCCTGGACCGAGAGGGTAGTCGTGCCTGCGAATGCGAACGGGAACACGAACGTCCCGTCCGGCGCGACGACGACCGACGCCTGGACGTCGGCACCCTCCGCGCTCCGAGCACGCAACGTGACGCGCGCGTCGGCCGGGTGCGGCGCGCGCAGACGTCCTCTCACGGAGCCGCGCGGCACGGCGAGCGTCAGATCGTTGGCCCCCACGACGACCGTGACGACGAGCGAGAGGTTCAACTGCGTCCGCTCGCGGTTGAGGCCCGCGCTCACGCGCCAGGAGCCCGGGCCCGTCAATGACAGCGCAAAGACGCGCGGGGTCTCGGTCGGGCGCGCGCCCACGCTCTCGCTCTTCGAATCGAGACCGTACGTGTCCGCGCTCACGTCCCAACTCGTCAGGGGAGCATTCGGATCTCCCTCGTCGATCCTCACGAGCAGTTGGATCGGATCCACGAGCCCGATGTCGAAGCGCGTCGTCTTGCCGTTCTCGACGTGGCAGTCCCACGCGATCGGCGGAGCTTCTTCACTCCCGCTCCGCGACGACGACGTGCCTCCTCGGTAGACGTCGTCGTTCTCGACAAGACGGACTTGCCAACCTCCCGGTGCGAGCAGATCGAAGCGGTAGTTCCCCTCTGCGTCCGCCCTCGTGCTCGCGATCGCGCCGTTGCCGCAGGACGCCTCGATGCGCTTGCGCGCGAGCGCGGCCCCCTGAGCGTTCCGTGCGCGACCCTCGATCGCACCGCGCGGAGTGAGGTCGACGACGAGCTCTGTGCCGTTTCGATCGCTTGCGATCTCGACCGGCGTCGAGAGCGTCGTGGGTCGGCCCGCCGCCGACGCGCGGACGTGCCAGCGACCCGCGCGCGGAACGTGCAGCCGGAACGTTCCATCCGCTCCCGTCGTCGCCTCGCGACAGAGCTCGCACGGATCCGCGACGAGATCGAACTCGTTCAACGCCCTGGATTCGCCACGTTCGAGCGCGGCCAGTGCAACCACGCGAGCTCCCGCGACCGGCGTACCGCCGTCGATCACGCGCCCGTCGAGGGCCGGGATCGGCTCGAGCGTGAACTCGATCGCGGCGGGCAGCTCGTCGGGATCGAACGGGCCCTGGTCCTGCTCGGCGAAACCGGGCGCCGTGACCGCGACGACGAAGGTGTCCACGGGGGCCTGGAGGAACCAATCACCCTGTGCGGTCGGCGGCGCCTCGAGCGTGCGTCCCGTCTGGCGGAACTGACCCTTCGTGACGTCGACGCGCTGCGTGAAATCCGCGATACGCTTGCCGTCCTTTCCGCGGACGTAGAGCGGAATCCGGACGTGCTCGGTCAGCCGGACGACGAGGTCGTGGGTGCCGGGCAGGACTTCCTCGAGCAGCGCCGGCCGCGCCGACTCGAGCGGATGCGACACGGTCAAGTTGAAGCGGGATCCGCCGGACCCCTGGAGACGGAAACGCCCGTTCTCGTCCGTGAACGTGCTGCCGCCACTGCCCGAGGTGATGGACCACGCGATCGTCGCCCTCGACAGCGTGGTGCCATCGACGTCGAACACGATGCCGCTGATCGCCGAGGGGTCCTCGTAGACGGGCATGACCAGCTCGATCCCGCTGCGCACCTCGCCCGGCTGAAGCGAGAGCTCGACGGTGTCGCTCGTGCGCGAGTCCTCGCTCCACGCGCTGACCCGCACAGGACCGGTCGCAGCATCGTCGATCAAGAACGCACCGCCGGCCGTGGTCCGGTACATCGCGCCGTTGCCGCCCCAGCCCCTGGTACCCGTTGGCACGGTCGGGCTCACTCGCGCCCCCACGATCGCCTGCTGCTCCGCATCGCGCACGATTCCGGAAATCGTCGCCCCGGGCAGCAGCGTGAGCTGACCCAGGTCGAGGACCTGCTGGCCTTCGGGAAGGAGCTCGTGGCGCTGGACCGATGCGAAGCCGCGCAGGCGACACGCGAACCACACGGCTGCGACTCGCGCGCCCTCCGGCGCATTCACTCCGAGACGGAATGTTCCATCTGCTGCGGTCTGCGCGTGCGCGACAGGTTCGTCCTCGCTACCGAGCGACTGCGTCTCGCCGCTCGCGAGGGTGACGGACATCCAGCGGATCGCCACGACCGCGTCGGCGATGCCGGTGCCATCCGCGCCGACGACGAGGCCGATGACGACGAGATCGGGTGTCTCCACGTCCGCTGCGGCTGGCTCTCGGGCGGTGACCGCAGCGCTCGTGTCCTCGGGAACGCGACTCTCGCCTTCCACCTTCTCCAAGGACAGGCCAGGATCCGACACACGCTCGACGTCGGTCGCAGAAGGACCCTCGGACGAAGGCGACGCCTGGGGATTCCAAATGCGCACCAGCACGATCACGACGATCGCGACGCCGAGGAGGATCGGGATCAGGCGGCGCATGGAGGCTGGGCCTCGCTCAGCATGCGCTGACGCACGACTCGCGCAAAGCCGCTCGCAATGAAAGGGCGGTTGGCCGCGATGGGGCCCTGGCGCAGCGCGCTCGTGCCAAAACGCGCTCACCTCGAGCTGCTGGGACCCGTGACGTTCCGGTGGCCATGGCAGCGGACTGATCCTCGGCGAGGAGAAGGCCTGCGCTGCAGCAACGGCGCGATCGCGCGGCTCGGCATCCAGCAGAACGCCGTCGGCGCCTCGCAGTTTCCGGGCCCCCGCGATCCGCCCTGGGCGTGCGCGGCGCTGTCGGATCTCCGGGAAACCGCACAGATCAGGTCTGGTACAGGAACACGGCCAGCTTCTGCGCCGTCCAAGGTTTCAACCTGACGAATGCGCTGCTGACAACCTGGGAGAGTTGATTCACGGAGCACGCCCTGACCCGTGTGCGCGCCGTTCTCGTGGATCGAGTCGCACCATCTGCCGCGCTCTCGTGCCCACTTTCAAAGGAGCCCGCATGCCCCGTCTCCTCTTCCCCTCGATCGCGCTCCTCGCCAGCGCTGCCTCGGCGCAGAACCACCTGTTGTGGCGCGACGTCCCCACGACCGGCGTCGGATGGCTCACCGGCGCGGGCGTCTACTCGAACGGCGACCTCGTCGCGGTCGGCCAGTCCGTGCCGCCGGGCAGCCCCTATCGCGGGATCACGGTGCGCTACTCGCCGCAAGGCGTACGTCTCCTCACGCAGCACGCGGGAACGGCATCAGCCAATTCGTGGCGGGACGTCGCGGTCGCGACCGGCGACGTCCTCCAGTCGATCGGGACAGCGGTCCGTCCTGCGCCCGGACCGACGAACTTCACCTGGCTGGGTTTCGCCGGCGGCCAGGAGCAGGAGTGGATGCCCGGCGGCGATGGTCGATCGATCGTGTCGCTGAGCGCGACCGAGTTCCTGTTTCAGACATCAGCTGTCGCCGCCGCGAAGTTCAACGGCAACACCGTCGTCTGGAGCAACTCGGCCGGGTTCCAGCCCGCCTACCTCAGCTATCTCGCGGCGGGTGCGGGCGGCGTCGCTTTCGCCGCGGGAACGACACCGGCCGGGCCGGCCGTGCGCCGCATCCGTCCCGACGGGACGACGGACTGGACCGTCCAGCTGCCGAACACGGAACCGCTCTACGCGAACAACGCATTCCTCGGCGGTCTCCTCGTCGATGGACAGGGCGGCGTCTTCGTGGCCGGCTGCGTCTCCAACCTGGGCACGTACCTGGACGTCGCGATCGCGAAGCTCGACGCGGTAACGGGCCAGATCCTGTGGATGCACACGACCGACGGGGGATTGGGCCTGACCGATTCCGCAATGGGCCTCGCCCGCGCCGCGAACGGCGATCTCTACCTCTTCGCCATGGTGCCCACGGATGCCGCAGGCCACAACCGCGTGCTGGTGCAGCGCTACCGCGACGACGGCACGCTGCTCGGCCAACGCTTCGGATCGGAGCCCGGTACGAATTGGTGGTACGCGGCGGGCATCCTGGTCGGCGAGGACGTGTGGGCTTACGGCTCCGGCGGGGGCATGGCGAGCCCGGGACATTACGCCGGCTTCGTGATGCGCTGCGATCTGGGGCTGACGCGCTCCGAGATGCACATCGAGGACGTGGGCACCAGCCAAGGAGGCATTTTCGACGGCCGACTCGGCCCGGGGCGGACCATGTACGCGGTCGGGCAGGCGACCGGCCCGACCGGCTGGCCTACGGGCCTGGTCATGCGGATCGGATCGAACAGCGTCGCCACGTGCTTCGGCGACGGCTCGGGGACGACGTGCCCGTGCGGCAACAACAGCCCGCCCGCCTCGCGCGCGGGTTGCCTCAACTCGCTCGGCAGCGCGGGGCGGCTCGACGAGGACGGCTTCGCGAGCATCTCGGCCGACACGTTCGTGCTCGAAGGCAGCGGGATGCCCGATTCGTCCGCGCTCTACTTCCAGGGCTCGACGCTGGCCGGCGGCGGCGCGGGCATCACGTTCGGCGACGGGCTGCGATGCGCGAGCGGGTCGACCCCGCGCCTGGGCATCCGCCGGAACGTGGGCGGATCCTCGCACTATCCAGGCCCGGGCGATCCGTCCGTCAGCTTCCAGGGTGCGATCGGTGCGCCGGGGACGCGGGCCTACCAGGTCTGGTACCGCAATTCCGCCAGCTTCTGCACGCCTCAGGCTTTCAACCTGACGAACGCGCTGCTGACGACCTGGGAGCCTTGATCGGGCGAATCACGCCTGCGATCGTCCAGGTCAGCATCGTTCCAGCGCTGACTTCTGGTCGCGGAACCTGCTCCGCTGCAGTGGGGACGCTGCGGAACATCGTCGACGTCCACGAGGCTGTCGGAGTCGTCCCTGGCACCGTACCGACAGGTTCGCCGCCCTGAATGAGGGTCGCCGACGTCCGCGAGGGTGTCGGAGTCGTCCCTGGCACCGTACCGACGGCACCGTACCGACTTGGAATCCCGGTAACGGGCCCCACCCCGCCCCGATGGCAGTGCTGGAGGGGTCGCCGTAGGCGCACCCCGCCCTCGCGGCGCGCGGTCCGGTCCTGGCAGGACGGCCCGGGATGCGCCCGAGACCGAATCACCCCAGCTCCTCCCGTTCCCCATGCACTCCCATTCTCATTCCCTGGCAGTCGCTCTCGTGCTGGCCGCCCTCGCGCCCGCCGCGAGCTCCCAATCCGCTCCCGAGACGTTCGGCCTCGGCGATCCCACCCCCGCTCGCGCGCCGAAGGCCGAGCTTCCGCCGTTCTCCGTCCGCTACGGGCTCAACCTGCCGGCCGACATGCCGGCCTACACGCTGAACCCGATCGACGAGGGCGCCACGTTCGCCCAGGACGACCAGGACGCCGCGCTCGGCGGCGGCAAGGTCGTGCGCTACGGCCTGGCGCGCAGCCTCTCGATGCAGCCGACCGACGGCGTGTGGCACGACCTGAGCGACGGCCGCTGGCTGTGGACCGCCGACATCGTGTCGATGAACGCGGTCGGCATCCGCCTGCACGTCACGAACATCGCGATGCCGATCGGCGCCGAGATGATGGTGTACGCGCCCGCCGACACCGCGCGAATCGCCGGCCCGTACGAGCTCGCCGGTCCGCACGACACGGGCTCGTTCTGGACGCCGACGCGGCCGGGCGAGCGCGTGCGCGTCGAGTACTTCGTGGAGGGCACGCCGCCCTCGTCGGTGCCGTTCATGATCGACGCGCTGCAGCACATCTACCGCGATCCGATGCGCATCCCGCAGCCGGAAGGTGCCGGCAACTGCCACAACGACGTGACGTGCGCCGGCGCCTACTCGAACCTGAAGCAGGCCTGCGCCGGCATCGGTTTCATCAACACGAACGCGCTGTACTGCTCGGGCCAGATGCTGAACTCGCAGGCCGGTGACCTGACGCCGTACTTCATGACGGCGGCGCACTGCGTCAACACGTCCGCCGACGCGTTGGACTCCGAGATCTACTGGAACTACCAGACCAGCTCCTGCAACGGCTCGCCGCCGAGCCTGGCCAGCGTGCCGACCTCGGCCGGCTGCTCGCTGCTCTCCACGGGTGTTTCGTCCGACTACACGCTGCTCATGATCAACGGTACGGTCCCGAGCGGGCTGTACTGGGCCGGCTGGAACGCCAACGTCGTCTCGAGCGGCACCCCGGGCGCCTGCATCCACCACCCGGGCGGGTCGTACAAGCGCATCAGCTACGGCACGTACAGCTCGACCCTGGGCTGCAACGGCGCCGATCACTTCCGCGTGAACTGGACGAACGGTCCGACCGAGCCGGGCAGCTCGGGCGCGGGCTTCTTCCGCGCGGACACGCAGCAGTTCGTGGGCCAGCTCCACTGCGGGCCTTCCGCGTGCCTCAACGAGACGGACGACCAGTACGGCCGCTTCGCCGACACGTACCCGAGCGTAGCCAGCCTCCTGGCCGGCGGCAGCGACGACGGCTTCGAGCCGAACGACTCGTGCGGCGGCTTGCCGGACATCACCGAGGGCTCCCACGGGACCATGGTCGTGAAGGCCAACGACGACGACTGGTACGAGATCAGCGTCCCCTCCGGCGCTCAGCTGACGGTGACGCTGAACTTCACGCATGCGAACGGCGACATCGACACGCAGCTGTGGGTCAACTGCGCCGATTCGACCTACACCGACATCTCCGCCGGCGTGGGCAACACGGAAGTCCTGAGCTGGGTGAACACCGGCGGCGCCAACACCGTCGCGTGGAGGGTCTACCTCTACAACGACACGCGCAACACGTACTCGATGAACGTCTCGCTGACGCCGCCGAACAACACGTGCGCCAACGCGGTCGCGGTGTCCGACAACATCTGGTACTCGGGCACGACGGTCGACGCGACGAACTCGGATTCGGCCTCGTGCGGCAATTCTGCGACGGCGCCGGACGTGTGGTACGAGTACACCGCGGCTCAGACGGGCCTGCTGCAGATCCAGACGACCGATTCGCAGCTGGACACCGTGATCACGGTCTACGACGCCTGCTTCGGCGCCGAGCTGGCCTGCAACGACGACGCCGGCGCGGGCTCGCCGGTGAACTACGGCACGCTGCATTCCTACCTCTCGCTGCCCGTGCTCAACGGCCAGGACTACTTCATCCGCGTGGCCGGCTACAGCGGCCTGCAGGACAACTTCCGGATCCGCTTCGACACGGACACGGGCGCGCCGCTCTGCCTGGGTGACGGCATCTCGGGCAACAACTGCCCGTGCAACAACCACAGCGCGACGTCACTGGAGGGCGGCTGCGTGAACTCGACGGGCAACTCCGGCCGCCTCGCGGCGACGGGCACGTCGGACGTGTCGTCGGACTCGGTGGTGCTGGTCGGATCGGGCATGCCGCCCGGCTCGACGGTGCTGTTCTTCCAGGGCACGGGCAAGGTGTCAGCGGGCGCCGGCGCGGTGTTCGGTGACGGCCTGCGTTGCGTGACCGGCAGCGTGGTCCGGCTGGGCACGAAGTCGAACAGCGCGGGCGGGACGGCGAACTACCCGACCGGTGCCGAGGCGGACGTCAGCGTGCGCGGGAACATCCCGCCCGCCGGCGGGACGCGGTACTACCAGGCCTGGTACCGGAACGCCGCGGCGTACTGCACGGCCGTGACGTTCAACCTGACGAACGCGTACGAGCTGAGCTGGCGACCGTAAGAAAGGGTCCGTCGGTCGTTCGCGGGCCGGTCGCTCCCTGAGGGGCGGCCGGCTCGCGGCGCGAATCGAGGTGAACGCGAGTGTCAGACACCTTGCACTGCGAACCGTGGTGCAAGGTGTCTGACACCCTTGTCCGCGCCGTCAGTTGCAGAACGACGCGCTCAGCCCGTTCGAGAGGTTGAAGCCCGCCCCGCCGGCCGCCGGGTTGCGGTACCAGCACTGGAACTTCCGCGTGATCCCGGCCGTGATCCCGCCGCCGGGCGGCAGGTTGCTGTAGTTGATCGCGCGCGTCATCACGCCGCCGCTGGCCTGCTGCACGCCCAGGCGCCACACGCTGCCGCCGACGCAGCGGAAGCCGTTGCCGAAGACCTGCTGGATCTCGTTCGGGCCGTAGTAGAAGAGCCCGAACGCGCTGGCCGGCAGGCCCGTGCAGATCAGCGTGAAGTCGTTGGCCGCGATGCTGACCGTGCCCGTGTGGGACATCAGCGCCGGCTGGCCGGTCGAGTTGTTCGTCGCCAGGCAGTACGTGTACGGCGTGGCGCAGGCTCCACCCAGCGCGGCGGTCCACACCTCGGCGCGGCCCTGCAGCTGGAACGTGGTCATGTGCTCGGGCGCGCCCATCCCGAGCTCGAGCCCGGGCAGGCCGTCGAGGTTGCCCAGGCCGTCGACCGAATAGCCGAATCGATCGCCGTCGGTGATGCCGTCGAACGTGTGCAGCGCGACGCTCGTCGCGCCGTCGAACACGCGCACGTAGCCGCGGAACGCGTTGTTGAACTGGTCGGCGCCGACCATGACCTCCGTCGTGCCGTCGCCGTTCAGGTCGCCCGCGTCGGCACACGAGACGCCGAAGCGGTCGCCCACGGTCGAGCCGGTGTAGGTGCGCACGAACGCGCCCGTCTGGCCGTTGTGCAGCTGCACGTAGCCCGGACCCTGTTGGAAGATGTTCCCGTCCTGCGTCGCGCCGACCAGCAGGTCGGGCACCGTGTCGCCCGTCAGGCTCGCGACCGCGCTGAGCGACGCGCCGAAGATGTCGGTGCTCAGCGGCGTGGGGATCGTGTACAGCACCGCGCCCGTCGCGCCCGAGTAGACCTTGACGCCGCCGGTCAGCCCGCTGACCGCGAAGTCCGCGCGGTTGTCGCCGTTCACGTCGCCCAGGCCCGTGGCCGCAAGGCCCAGCCGCTGGCTGTTCGACGTGCCCGAGATGTTGTGCAGGATTGTGCCGTTCAGGCCCGAATAGACCTTCACGTTCCCGCGCTGCGTGCCGCCGCCCGGCGCTTCGCGGCTGGCGGACAGGAGGTCGGGGCGGCCGTCGTTGTTCACGTCGCCCACGCCCACGACCAGGTAGCCCAGCTTGTCGTTGTCGATCGAGCCGTCGAACGTCCACAGCACGGTGCCGTTCGCGCCCGAGTACACCCTCATCTGTCCGCGGTTGTTGCCGAACAACGAGACCAGCGGCGCGCCCACGACGATGTCGGCGAAGCCGTCGTTGTTGACGTCGCCGGCGCCGTCGACGCTCTGGCCGAAGCGGTCGCTCGTCTGCGTGCCGTTGAACGTCCAGAGCGTGTTGCCGTTCGCCCCGCTGAAGACGCGCGCGTAGCCCTCGCCGGCCGCGAAGACGTTGCCGTCCTCGGGCGCGCCGACGACCCAGTCGGGCCGTCCGTCGTTGTTCACGTCACCGGCCGAGCGCAGGCAGGTCGACAGGCGGTCGTTTTGCAGGTCGCCGTTCTTCGTGTGGAGCAGCGTCTGGGCGCTGGCGGACGTGGCGAGGCCCAGCGCGCCGAGCGCAAGGCAGCCGTGGAGGGAGCGGAGAACGATCATGGTGTGTCTCGGGGTGCGGGCCCGGCGCCCCTCGTCCGCTGCCATACCTGCTGGCGGGACGCGGGCGGAAAGGCCTTCCGTGCGAACCGTGCGGGTCGGTCCGGGGGGTCTGCCGGCACGCTGCCAGGGGCGCAGAGTGCTCTCGCAGTGAGTCTATCCCAGCCTTCGAAGAAGCCGCAATTTCAGCTCGCGGACGGGGTCCCGCGGGCCTGCGCGACGAGGTGTCCGGCCTCGGGGGCCAGGATGTCGTTCCAGGCCAGGGCCAGGGCCTTGGGAGACCCGGGCAGCGCCACGACGACCTTCCTCGCGATCATCCCCGCGCAGGCGCGCGAGAGGATCGCGGCCGTGCCGATCTCCTTGTAGCTGAGCATCCGGAAGAGCTCGCCGAAGCCCGGGATGGCGCTCTCGAACAGGCGCTCGAGCGTCGGCACTGTCACGTCGCGCGGCGCGAGGCCCGTGCCGCCGGTGAGCAGCACGATGTCCACGTCCTCGCGCGCGACCGCCTCGCGCACGATCGCCTCGATCTCGGCCGGCTCGTCGCGGCGGATCGCGCGGAAAGTCACGCGGTGTCCGGCGGATTCGATCGCTTCGACGAGGTAGGGCCCGCCGCGGTCGGTGCTGGCGTCGCGCGTGTCGCTGACGGTGATCACCGCGTAGCGCAGGACGTCCGGCGCGGAGGCTCTGTGGCTCTCGAGGCTCACGCCGACCTCAGCGTCCGTCCAGCACGCGCCGCAGTCGCGCCACGCGCTGCGGATCCACGCGGTTCGCGACGTTCCCGTCGAGCTTGAGCGCGGTCCCGACGATCGCGCCCGTGGCGTGCTCCAGCAGCGCGCGCGCGTTCGTCTCGTCCAGGCCCGAGCCCACGAAGATCGGCACCGTGCCCGCGGCCGAGCGCGCGCGCCGCACGGTGTCGGCGTCCGGCGGCCGCCCGGTCGCGGTTCCGGACACGATCACGCCGTCGGCGAGGGCGCGCAGCACGAGATCCTCGACGCTCTCCTCCAGCGACCGCTGCGAGAGCTGCGTGGCGTGCTTCACGTGCACGTCGGCCCACAGGCTCGCCTCGGGGCACAGCCGCGCGCGCTCGCGCAGCGTCTCGGCCGCACGGCCCTGGATCAGCCCCTGGTCGGTGACCATTGCGCCGGTGTGCACGTTCACGCGCAGGAACTCGGCCCCCGAACTCGCGCACAGCCCCAGCGCGGCGCGCGCGTCGTTGCGCAGCACGTTCACGCCGACCGGGAGCTCGCCGGCCACGCCGCGCACCTCGTACAGCGCCAGCGCCAGCGCGGCCACGGTCTCGCTGGGCACACTCTCGGCGAAGAACGGCGCGTCGCCGAAATTTTCGACCAGCAAGGCGTCAACGCCGCCCTCCACCAGCGCGCGCGCATCGGCCGCGGCGCGCGCCAGCAGCGCCTCGAGCGAGCCGCCGAAGCGCGGCGCGCCGGGCGTCGCCAGCAGGTGCACCACGCCCACGAAGGCCGGGCGCGGTCCGCCGAACAGCGCACGCGCACTCATCGCTTCTTCTTCTCCTTGAGCGCGTAGTTTTCCTGCACGAAGGCGCGCCACAGATCCTCGAACTGGAACGGCGAGATCTGCAGCGTCCCGGCCAGCGCCTCCTTGAGCGGCTTCTTGGCCTTGATCGCCCGCGCCAGCGGCCCGAACTGCGCCTTGTGG
>JANNQS010000066.1:0-5054 GCA_031400875.1 Planctomycetota bacterium
CCACGTCGTAGTGGTCTCGCGCCGGCTTGCCAGCCGGCGCGCAAGTCCCCTCGGGTGAGCAGCGTTGTCCGAACGATCCGCCCCACGACCCGTCCGGGTTCTGGTGGCGCACGAGCCAACGCAGACCTTGGAGCACGGCGCGCGCCTTCGTCTCCGCGTCCGCAGCGGGAACCCCACGCGTCGCGACGGCCGCGGGTTCCTGGTCGTCGCCGGCCCAGGCGTACAGGCCGGCCTCGGCACGCGGCTCGGACGGGCTGCCGCACGCGAGCGGGAGGACGAGCGTCAGAGGAACGAGACAACGCGTGATCATGGTGGGAACTCTCCGCCCAGCTACAAGGCCGTCAGGACCCGGTCACGATCCGCGGTCCGACATCGCGGCCCACAGCAGTCTGCCCGCGAGTCCCGGCCGCGGGAAGCCAAGCGACGGTTTCCGCGCCGCGCGCGCGCGGATCGCGATCCCGGAGTTTTTCCTGTCTCGGCGGCGGCGAGCGCGCAGGTCGGAAATGGACTCCCGTCGCGGCGACACCGCCCCGGACGCGCATCGAACCCACTCGCACCCCAGGAACTGCCGTCATGGCTCCCCTCCCCCGTTCTCGCCGGATCGCTCCCCTCTTCCTCACCACCCTCGTCACCGCGCTCGCGTCCGCGCAGGAGCGGCCGTTCACGGCTTGGACGCAGACCGCGGACGTTAAGACGGCGCCCGAACCGTCGCGTGCGCCGGACGTCGTGCCCGACCGCGGTGCGCGACCCGCGAGCGCGCCGGACGCGGAGGCGCCGGACCGCTCGAAGTCGATCGACCCGCGCGCGCCGATCTCGTCGTTGCGCGGCATCGACCATTCCCGCACGCACTTCGACGCGCCGGGCGACGGCTCGCTGTGGGCGCGCGGCGGGAACTACAAGATGAGCTTCGACGCGGCCGGCGCGACGTACTACCCGCTGTTCGGCCGGCGCCAGGAGCAGCACCACCCGCACCTCCTGTCCCCGGACAGCGTGACGATCGGCGGGATCCCCGTCGCGTTCGAGCGCGCGGCGGCGGCCATGCGCGACGGCGACCGCGTCGAGCTCGACCGCGGCGCCTTCGTCGAGGCCTACGACTTCACGCCGCGCTCGATCGAGCAGACGTTCGTGTTCGCGACGCTCCCGGGCGCGGGCGAGCTGGTCGTGCACCTCCCGCTGGCGAGCGCGCTCGAATCGAGCGAGTGCGCCGAGGGCTTCGAATTCCGGAGCGACCTGGGCAAGGTCAGCTACGGCCGCGCCACCGCGATCGACGCGGCCGGGCGCAGCATCGCAGCCCCCACGATGCTCGTCGACGGCGGCATCACGATCCGGGTCGACGCCGACTTCCTGGCCGGCGCGATGCTGCCCCTCGTGATCGACCCGGTCGTCAGCACGTTCGACATCGACACGAGTTCCTACAACAACTACCTGGCCGACGTGGCCTACGACGCCACGTACGACCGCTGGCTCGTCGTCTACGAGGAGGTCGCGACGGCTGGCGACAACGACGTCTACCACGTCGTGCTCAACGGGACCGGCGGCTTCCTGTGGGGCGGCTACCTGAACAGCAACAACGCCTCGTGGAACGACGTGCGCTGCGCGAACCTGAACGTGGCCGACCAGTTCCTGGTCGTGTCGAGCGTGAACGGCAGCGGCGCGACGAACATCCGTGGCCGCTTCGTGAACGCCGCTTTCCATGCACCGGGCGGCGAGTTCGACATCAGCGGCACCGGCGACAGCGGGGCCAAGCTCGAGCCCTCCGTCGGCGGCGACCCCTACCCCGCGGGCGCGTCGTACTATTGTGTGGCCTACACGCGCGTCTACAGCGGGAGCGACGACGACATCCTCGTGCGCCTCGTCGGGTTCGACGGCAGCGTGACGGGCACGAACTACCTCTCGAACTCGGGCGGCACGCACGACCAGCGCCCCAACGTGTCGCGCTCGAACGGCGGGTCCACGTGGATGATCAGCTGGGAGCGCTGGGACGGTGGCTCCATGTCGGACATCTGGGGCGGGCGCATCCGCTACGACGGCTTCACTGTGAACGGCCCGTTCCAGATCACGTCGGGCAGCTACGACTTCTTCTCGTGCGTGTCGAGCCCGCTGAACGGCAGCCAGCGCACGATGGTCGTCTGGCAGCACGACTACGGCACGGACCACGACATCCAGGGCGTCGTGCTGGACGGCGCGACGGTGATCCAGTCCTTCAACCTGTCCGCCATGGAGAACCTGTTCCTCTTCCAGGACCAGCGTTACCCCTACGTCGACAGCGACGGGCAGCACTTCCTCGTCGGCTACGCCGAGCAGTACGGAACCAGCACCACCGACTACGACGTGTTCGTCACGGACCTCTACTTGTCGGGGAACAGCATCGGGATCCGGCAGATGCACCACACGCTGGCCTTCACCTTCTCCCGCGAAGGGGTCGTGCGGCTGGCTTCCAAGCAGGGCGCCGGCGCGGGCACGAACCAGCGCTTCATGGCCGTGTGGGAGAAGGAGACCACGTCGACGAACTGGGACATCCTCGGCGGCTTGTTCGACACGTACCCGGGCGGCGTGCAGGCCGCGGTGTGCCCCGGTGACGGCTCGAACGGCAGCTGCCCGTGCGGCAACAACGGCACGGCCGGGCGCGGTTGCCGGAACTCGGTCAACGCCTCCGGTGCGCTGCTCTCCGCGTCGGGCAGCCTGTCGACCTGGACCGACACGACGGTGCTGACCGCCAGCGGGTTGCCGGGCACGGCGGTGTGCCTGTTCTTCCAGGGCAACAACGTGAACGCGGCGGCGGCGTTCGGCGACGGCCTGGTCTGCGTCGGCGGCGGCGTGGTCCGGCTGGGCACGAAGACAGCCTCGGGCGGCAGCGCGGCCTATCCGGGTGCCGGCGACCTGCCGATCAGCCAGCGCGGCGGACTCACGTTCGACGGCGGACGGCGGGCCTACCAGGTCTGGTACCGGAACAGCGCGAACTTCTGCACGAGCTCGACCTTCAACCTGACGAACGGCGTGCGGATCGACTGGGCGAGGTGAGTGTTCCGGCGGCCGCGGGCCGCCGGGAAGGCAAGTGTTCCGGCGGCCGCAGGCCGCCGGGCAGCCACCCCGACCAGAAGCCAGATTGGGATCGCCAGGCTGGAACCCGACCTCGTCGTTCCAGCTTCGCAGGGGCGAGTCGGGCAGGTACCCCGGGCCTGCGCGGCACGAGATTCCGCACTTTTCCTGTCTCCGAACCAGAGCGCGCGCAGGTCGGGGAGTGGCCCCGTCGCGAAACGTCCCCACCTCGCAACCCCGGAAACGCTGCCATGGCACTCTTCACCCGCCCGACCCTGATCGCCCCGTTCCTGATCGCCACCGCCTTGAGCGCGCTTTCGACCGCGCAGGAGCGCCCCATCGCGCCCTGGGTCGATTCGCCCGACGTCAAGACGGCGCCCGAGGCTTCGCGGGCGCCGGACTTCGTGCCCGCCCGCGGCCCGCGTCCCGAGCGCGCGCCGGACGCGGCCCCCCCGGACCGCACGAAGTCGATCGACCCGCGCGCGCCGATCGAGGGCCTGCGCGGCATCGACCACTCGCGCACGTACTTCGACGAGCCCGGAGACGGCTCGCTGTGGGTGCGCGGCGCGAACTACAAGACGAGCTTCGACACGGCCGGCGCGACGTACTTCCCGCTGTTCGGCAAGCGCCAGGAGCAGCACCACCCGCACGCCCTGTCGCCCGACAGCGTGACGATCGGCGGGGTGCCGGTCGCGTTCGAGCGCGCCGCGCCGCCCGCGCACTCCGGCGAGCGCGTCGAGCTCGACCGCGGCGCCTTCGTCGAGGCCTACGACTTCACGCCGCTCTCGATCGAGCAGACCTTCGTGTTCCGCACGCTCCCGGGCGCTGGCGACCTGATCGTGCACATCCCGCTGGCGAGCCCGCTCCAGTCGAGCGAGTGCGCCGAGGGCTTCGAGTTCCAGAGCGAGAATGGCAAGGTCACCTACGGCCGCGCGACCGCCATCGACGGCGCCGGGCGCAGCACCGCGGCCGCCACGATGCTGCGGGACGGAGGCATCACGATCCACGTCGACGCCGAGTTCCTGGCCGCCGCGACGCTGCCGCTCGTGATCGACCCGGTCGTCAGCACGTTCGGGGTCGACACGACCTCGTTCGACAATTACCTGGCCGACGTCGCCTACGACGCGACATTCGACCGCTGGCTCGTCGTCTACGAGGAGTACCTCGCAGGCGACAGCGACGAGGACATCTACCACACCGTCCTGAACGGCGCGGGCGCCCAGCTCTGGAGCGGCTACCTCAACAGCAACAACGCCTCGTGGTCCGACGTGCGCTGCGCGAACCTGAACTCGGCCGACCAGTGGCTCGTCGTGGCGTCGGTCTACGGCGACAGCTGGAGGATCCGCGGGCGGACGGTGTACGCCGGCTACCACGCACCGGGCGGCGAGTTCTTCATCAGCGCAGGCGAGGGCGGATCCTGCGTCTGGCCGACCGTCGGCGGAGATCCCTTTCCCACCGGACCGGCCTGGTACTGCGTCGGATACGAGCGCTTCTACAGCCCGGGCGACAACGACATCGTCTTCCGCATGGTCGGCCCCGACGGCAGCGTGTCGGCCGCGAACTACATCTCGAACTCGGGCGGCACGATGGACGACTACCCGGCCGTCTCGCGCTCGAACGGCGGCGACACGTGGGTCATCACCTGGGGGCGGGCCACTGGCTTCGAGACCGCCGACCTGTGGTGCGGCCGCATCCGCTACGACGGAACCGTCCTGAACGGTCCGACGCAGCTCACGTCGGGCGGCTTCAGCCAGTTCCCGATCGTGTCGAGCCCGATCACGAACACGCAGCGCACGCTGCTCGTCTACGCCTACGACTACGGCCCGGACAACGACATCCGCGCGATGCTCCTGGACGGCGTGACGGTGCTCCAGGACATCAACCTGACGATCGCGGAGAACGTCCAGGTGTTCCAGGACCAGATCGACCCCTACGTCGACTGCGACGGGCAGCACTTCCTCGTGGGCTACGCCGAGCAGTACTCGACCAGCACGTACGACTACGACATCTACGTG
>JANNQS010000067.1:0-38316 GCA_031400875.1 Planctomycetota bacterium
TCGACGCCCAGCCGGATCGTGGCGCCGGCCGCGCAGCGCAGCCCGTCGCCGAAGACCGCGCCGAGGCCGCCGCCGGCCTGGGTCGTGCCCTGGAAGAAGAGCGTCGGCGTCGTCGCCGGCAGGCCGCCCGCGTTCAGCGCCAGCGTGTCGGCGCTCACGCGCGCGATCCCGCTCGTCGCGAGTCGCCCGCCGCCCGTACCGAAGGAGTGCTCGCAACCCGCGTGCGGCTGCCCCGCGTTCCCGCACGGGCAGGCGAGGGCCGTGCCGTAGCAGAACGTCGTGTGCGTCGCCGGCCCGTTGCGCTGCAGGCGGATCTCGTCGGACGTCTCGGTCAAGAGCACGATGTCGAGGTCGCGGTCGTCGTCGAAGTCGAAGACCGACGCGCAGCCCGGGTTCGCGTTCGAGGTGAAAGTCGTCAGCGGGTTGAACACGCCCGCGTCATTGCGGAACACGCGCCATTCCTGCGCTCCGAAGGACGAGAGGACCCAGTCCAGATCCCCGTCGCCGTCCAGGTCGCCCAGGTCCGTTGCCACGGCGAAGCTCGGCAGCGACACGGTCTGGGGCGCCTGGAACGTGCCGTTCCCGTTGCCGCGCAGGATCGCGCCGACGTTCGAGAAGCTGGCCGCGATCGACAGGTCCATGTTCCCGTCGGAGTTCACGTCGCCGGCCACGATCATCCACGTCTGCCCGCCCGCCGGCTGCGGCGTCAGCGGCGTGAACGTGGCGTTGCCGTTGCCCAGGTGCACCACGACCTCTTCGTCGGAACGCAGCCCGACGATCAGGTCCATGATCCCGTCGTTGTTCATGTCAGCGGCCGTCAGCGCGAACTCGCCGCTGCCGCCACCGTCGAAAAAGAGCGGTGTGCCCAGCACGCCGGCCCCGTTGTTGAGCGCCAGGGCAACGTTCCCCCCGCCGTTGTTGGCCGTCGCGACGTCCATGTCGCCGTCGCCGTCGGCGTCCAGCACCGCGATCCCGCGCGGATCGTTGCCCATCGAGTAGGTGAGCGCCGGCAGGAAGTTGCCGTTGCCGTTGCCGCGCAGGATCGAGACCGAACCGCCGCTCGTGTTGCACGTGACGACGTCGATGTTCCCGTCGCCGTTCATGTCGGCGTGCTCGTTCGGGCTGGGCGTCTGGCCCGTGGTCGAGACCGAGTAGTTCGGCGTGACGAACAGACCGGTGCCGTCGCCCCGGTTCTTGAACACGCGCACGTCGGACGTGACCTCGCTGATGACCGACATGTCGATCGAGTCGTCGCCGTCGATGTCCGAGTACTGGGCGCCGTAGATGCGCGTGAAGACGCCCGGCTCGGTGAAGAACGAGTCGATCTGCGTGAAGGTCGCCGGAGCGGCACCGGCCACCACACGGAACGAGGACACGTAGCCGGCCGCGCGCAGGAACGTGCCGTCCACGGCGCGCAGGGAGTCGGCCATCCCGATCGTCACGACCTCGCCCGCGAACCACGGGCGCTCGGGCTGGAAGCGGATGCGCAGGCCGCCGTTCTCGAGGGTCGTCGCCCCGACACCCGGGCCGCCGATCCCGCCGTACACGTCGAACGATCCCAGCGACGCGGGCGAGACGGCGCGGTCGAAGTCGACGGTGATCTGCGTGTTGGGTGCGAGGTTGCTGGCGTTCAGCGGCGGGTTCACGGCCACGACCGTGAGCTGGGCGCTGGCGGCAGGCGCAAGCACCAGGAGTGTGAGGATGGAGAGTCGCATGCTGGCCTCTGGGGTGTGGAGTCGGGCATCTGCGCCGGTCCCGCGGCGCGCTGCCATCCCTCGCAGCCTATCCGCAGGTCCGCGACCGTGGGGACGGCAATCGGCCGCCTCGCGCGGAACGGCAACTCGCGAGCGCTCCTTCCGACGGGGCTCAGATGTAAAGACGCGCGAGCAGCTTGGAGAACCGACCCGGGTCGGGCAGGGCCGAGCCCTCCGCCAGAAGCGCCTGGCCGTGCAGCAGCTCGACCAGATCGCCGACGCGCTCCGCGCGCGGGTCGGACGCGTGGAGCTCGAGCAGCTTCTTCACGAGCGCGTGATCCGGGTTCAGCTCGAGCACGCGCTTCTCGACCGGGACGTCCTGTCGCGCCGCGCGCAGGATGCGCTCCATGTTGGCCGACACCCCGGCTCCCTCTGCGACCAGGACCGAGGGGCTCTCCGAGAGCCGCGTGGAGAAGCGCACGGCGCGCACGCTGTCCTTGAGCCGTTCCTCGATCGCGGCCAACGCGTCGCGGTGGTCGCGGTCGAGAGTTTCCCGCACCGCCTTGGCGGCCGCGCCCTCGCGGTCGGGATCGGCGCGGTCGATCGGCTTCAGCGGCTTCTCCTCGAACGTCGAGAGGCGCTCGACGACCCATTCGTCGATCGGGTCCACGAAGAACAGGACCTCCTCGCCGCTCTCTTGGAAGGCCTCCAGGTGCGGCGAGCCCTCGAGCGTCTTGCGCTCGTTCCCGGCCAGGTACCAGATCGCCTGCTGCCCCGGCTTCATGCGCCCGACGTACTCGCCCAGCGTCGTGGGCTCGTCGCCGTGTGTGCTGTCCCACAGCGCGATCTTGCTGATCCGGTTGTCCTCGTCGCCGCCCTGGTAGATCCCCTCCTTCAGGACGACCCCGAAATCGGCCCAGACGGCGCGGTAGCGCTCGCGCTCGTGCTGCAGCATGGACGCCAGCGACTCGAGCACGCGCTTGACGAGCCGGCGCTCGATCTGGCGCACGATCGGGTTCTGCTGCAGCATCTCGCGCGAGACGTTGAGCGGCAGGTCGGGCGCGTCGACGAGGCCGCGCACGAAGCGCAGCCAGCCCGGCAGGAGATCGGGGCACTCGGCCAGGATCAGCACGCGCCGCACGTAGAGCGCGATCTTCGAGCGCGCCTGCGGCCCCTCGAACAGGTCCATGGGCCGGTGGCCGGGCACGAAAAGCAGCGCCACGTACTCGATCGTGCCCTCGGCCTTGAAGTGGATCACCTCGGCCGGCGGCGTCCAGTCGTGCGCCAGGCGCCGGTAGAACTCGTCGTACTCCTCGCGCCGGATCTCGTCCTTCGGGCGCGCCCACAGGGGCTTCTGGGAATTGAGCGTCTCGACGCGGCGCTCGAGCTTGCCGCCCGCGTTGGTCTCCTCGACCTCCATGCGGATCGGGTGCTCGACGAAGTCCGACCAGCGTTGCACCACGTCGCGGATGGCGTGTGCCTCGAGGAAATCGGCCGGATCGTCCTCCTCGTCGTCGGCCTTCGCGCGCAGGTGCAGCGTCACCGTCGTGCCGGTCGTCGCCCGCTGGCCGGGCTCGATCGTGTACTCGCCCTTCCCGTCCGAGCGCCAGCGCCAGGCTTCGCTCGTGCCGGCGCGCAGCGTGTCGACGACGACCTCGTCGGCGACCAGGAAGCTGGCGTAGAAGCCCACGCCGAACTGCCCGATCAGTGTGGGCGCGGCTGCGCCCGCCGCGCGCAGCTTCTCGAGGAACGCGCGCGTCCCCGAGCGCGCGATCGTGCCCAGGTTCGACACGAGCTCGTCCTTCGTCATGCCGATCCCGTCGTCCGACACGGAGAGCGTTCGGCGCTCGCGGTCGAGCGCGATGAGGATCTCGGGCTCCCCCGCAGGCGCCAGCTGGGGATTCTGCAGTGCCTCGACGCGGCGCTTGTCGATCGCGTCGCTGGCGTTGCTCAGGAGCTCGCGCAGGAAGACCTCGCGGTTCCGGTAGAGGGAGTGGACCACGAGCGCGAGGAGCTCCTGCGCCTCGGCCTGGAACGGGCGTGTCTCGGCGGTCGTCGTCATGGCGGGCGACGATTCTCTGGGTCCCGGGCGTCCTGGCAAGCACGGCGTCCGGCGCGGAGGTAGGTTTTCCTGCCAGGGCTCCGCCGCCCTGGAAGGCCCTTCCGGGCCCGAAACTCTGCCTCACGGAACGCAACGCTCGCGCCCGCCGTCCTAGGATGGGCTGGAAGCCTACCCGCTCTCGCCGCGCATGCACCGCCACGAACGCCGCACGTCCAGCTCGCCCGGTCCGCACCGGGCCGGGCGCACGCTCCTGGCCGCCACCGGGCTGGCAGCCCTCGGGCTCTTCTGCCTGCCGGGCTCCCCGCGCGCGTGGAACGCCCTGGGCGGGACGCTCGACCTGACGCAGCGCGACGTGCGCGTGCACAACAACTTCACGGGCGCGCTGGCCAACGACAACGTGCAGGCCGATCCGAGCTTTCCCGGCGCGACGGGCGCGGCGCTCGCGATCTGGAAGGGCGTCGCCGAGTGGGGCTCGGAGCGCCACGGCGACGGGCACGGCGACCCGTCGCAGACGGGCGACCTGGGCAGCGGCGGCGGGAACTTCGACTCGACCTGGCAGGGCCTCGCGCCGAACATCGGCCGCACGAACGGCAACATCGTGTCGGAGATCGCCGGCTCGTCGCTGGGCGTGCTGGCCTACACCGAGACGCCGATCTCCGACGGCTGGCGCATCCGCTTCTACCGCGACGCGGCGATCTGGGAGGACGGCCCGGACGTCTTCCCGTCGATCGTCGACCACCGGGACATCCAGGGCGTGATGTGCCACGAGTACGGGCACGCGCTCGGCCTGGCGCACTCGGGCACGAACAGCATCTGGACGATGTTCCCCTCGAACACGGGCACGAACGTCAACAAGCGCTCGATCGAGGCCGACGACATCGACGGCGTGCGCGGCCTGTACGGGCCGAAGCTGCCCTCGAAGCCGCGCATCGACACCTACGAGCTCGCGGGCGGCGTCGTGACGCTCCACGGCGCGAACTTCGACGCGACCGACAACACGCTCTGGTTCACCGACGGGTCGGCGGCGGCCAACGGCAGCCCGCTGGCCGTGACGCAGCTGGCTTCGAGCGCAAACGGCACCCGGATCGCTGCGTCGATCCCGGCCGCCGCCTTGCCTGGTGAAGTGCTCGTGCGCGTGCCGGGCACGACGGGCGCCGCGCTCTCGAACGCGTTCCCCTTCGATCCCGCGCAGCCGCCGTGCGTCGCGCCGCTCCTCTACGGCACCGCCAAGACGACGTCGCAGGGCACGCTGCCGGCGCTCTACGCGCAAGGTCGCGCGAGCCTGGCCGTGAACGACTTCGCGATCGGCACGGGCGGCGGTCTGGCCAACGCGCCGGGACTCCTGCTCTCGAGCCCGAGCCAGGGATTCCGGCCGTTCGCCGGCGGAACGATCCTGCTGGCGCCGCCGATCCGGCGCGAAGCGCAGTTCGCATTCGACTTCCTGGGCGGCGTCTACCTGCCCATCGCGGTGACGCCGCAGCTGGTCGGCCAGACGCGGCACTACCAGCTCTACTTCCAGGACGCGGGCGACGCGTGGGGCGTCGGTCTCTCCGACGCGGTGCGCGTGACGTTCTGTCCTTGAGGGCACGCGCCGCGCGGTTCCGCGCGGCGCCACCAGTACGATCGATTCTCTCTCGGCCTCTCAGCGTTTAGCCGGTAGCACGCTGACGTCGATCGCCAGCTTGAGGCCGCCCGAGAGCTCCAGCTCGCTGCCCGACGGACCCTCGGGGCGCGTCATGTCCGTGGCCAGCGCGACCGTCTCCGAGCCCGTGAGGGACAGCGACTGGGCGCGTCCCTCGGCCACGTTCCAGGTCAGCTCGCCCGTGCCGCGGAACGACCACGTCAGGCGTGCGCCCTGGATCTCGATGCCGTCCATGCGATCCCCGGGCGACAGCTTCGCGCGGTGCAGCGCGGTCTGATCGCGCTCGGCGCGCACGTCGAGCGCGAGCGCGATGCGCGCCACGGAACCCTCGAGCGACTCGAGCCGGGCCTCGACCGTTCCCGTCGTCTGGCCGCCGAACACCTCGACCAGCGGACCGCCCAGGCCGAGCGCGGCCGTGCGCACGAGCACGGCGTCGTCGCCCTTCCCGAAGCGCAGCGGCACGAGGCCGCCGTACGCGAACACGCGGTCGAGCCGGTCCGGCGACACGGTCCAAACCGCTCCGAGCGCGACCGGCTCGGGCGGCAGGAAGAGCGACAGGTCGAGCTCGGGCTCGAGGCGCGGCAGGAACTCCTCGCTGACCTCCTGCGCGTCGTAGATGCGCCCCCACGTGCCGGCGGCCGGGAACCAGCGGAAGACGACGCCGACTTGCGACAGAGGCGAGGTCCCGTCGAGCGTCAGCGCGCGCGGAGCGGCGCCCTGCGCCTGGATCTTCATGTCGACGTGCAGCTTGGCGTCCTCGAGGACGCGGCGGAACACGACCGCGCGACCGCCGCTCACCTCGCGCACCTCGTCGGCGAAGCGCAGCGCGAGACGGCCAGAGAGCTCGATCCCGTCCTGCGAGCTCTGCCGCACGTCGCCGATGCGCGTCACGAGGCGCTGCGCCACGAGCGCGTGGTCGAGCACGAAGGCGTACGCGAGGCGCTCTCCCACGCGCGGCGCGCGCGCGAGGCGCACGGGCGCGGCCGGTGCCGGCGCCGGAGCGGCCTGGTGGACGGTCACGCGGGCCGGCTGGGCTGCGTCGGCCGCGCCGCAGGCGAGCACGGTGCCTGTGATGAGCGTGCCTGTGATGAGCGTGCTCGCGACGAGGGTCACGGCGCTCACGGCTTCCTCCGGCCTTTCTCGTACTCGCCGCTCAGCTCCAGGCTCAGCTCGCCTTCCTCGTTCCACACGCGCCACGGCCCGAAGCGCTTGCCGCCGCCGAACTGGCCTTCGGATTTCTTCGTGCCGTTCGGCCACCAGTAGGTCCACGGCCCGCTCTCCTGTCCGGCCGAGAAGTTGCCGCGGTATTCGCGCTGCCCGTTGGCGTGCCAGCCGACCCACTCGCCTTCCATCTTGCCCTGCACGTAGGCGCCGGTCGCGAGCAGCTCGCCGGTCTCGTGCCAGCGCTGCCAGATCCCCTCCTCGAGGTCGTTGGCGAAACGCCCGGTCCACTCGCGCGCGCCGGACTCGTAGTACTTGGTCCACGAGCCCGCGCGCTGCCCGCGCCGGAACGGCCCCTCGGACATCTTGCGGTTCCCGATCTTCTGGTAGATCACCCAGTCGCCGTCGAGCAGGTCGAAGCGCACGTCGCCTTCGCGCTCGAGCGTGCCGTCGTCGCGCCAGAACTGCCAGCGACCCGCGCGCAGGCCGTTCTCGTACGGGCCTTCCATGTCCTTCGTGCCGTTCGGGTGCCAGAAGGTCCACGTGCCGGCGCGCTCGCCGCCGGCCCACTCGCCCTCGGAGTGCTTGACGCCCGTGCGCGCCCAGTACGTCCAGCGGCCGATGCGCTCGTAGTCCTTGAACTCGCCCTCGTAGGCCTTCGCGCCGTTGTCGTGCCAGCCGGTCCAGCGGCCCGTGCGGTGGCCGTCGACGACCGGACCTTCGCGGGCCTTGACGCCGTTCGGGTGATTGAAAGACGCGACGGTGGGCTCGGACGCGCTGGGCGTCTGGACGAGGAGCAAGAAGAGGGCAGGCAACACGGGGATCACGAGGAGCGGCTCAGGATAGGCAGCGCACGCCCTCGATGCTCCTACGCTCTCGCCGGCCCGCCGTTAGCCGCGTGTTTCCAGCGCCGCGACCCACACGTCGTCCGAGTAGAGGCCGGTCTTCGCACCGTCGAGCGATCCGTCGGGATGCCAGAAGCGCCACGGTCCGTGCTGCAGCCCGGCGTGGAACTCGCCCTCCGAGCGCCGCGCGCCGTGCTCGTACCAGGCGCTCCACCAGCCCTCGAGCACGTCGTCGACGAGCGTGCCCTCGGCCCGCAGCACGCCGTTCTCGTGCCACAGACGCCACACGAGGTTGCGACGGCCGCTCTGGTAATCGCCCTCGGCCGCGCGCTCGCCGTTCGGGTGCCACGTCGTCCAGACGCCTTCGCGCAGGCCCGCGCGGTACTCGCCGGAGGTGTGCGGCACGCCGCCGGCGTGCCACGTCTTCCAGGGTCCGTCACGGGATCCTCGCAACCACGCGCCCTCCGACTGCACGCGGCCGTTCCTGTGCCAGGCCGTCCACGCGCCTGAGCGCCGGCCCTCCGCGTACGCCCCGCGCGCCGCCGGCTGGCCATTGTCGTGGTGGAAGGTCCACGTGCCGTCCGGCCGGCCCGCCAGGAAAGCGCCTTCCGCGCGCGCCGTTCCGTCGGCGCGCCACACGATCCAAGGACCCGTCCGCCGGTCGTCGGCGTACGCGCCTTGCGCGCGGCGCGCGCCGCCCGCGAAGAAGCGCGTGGACCAGCCGTGTCTTCGGCCCGCGACGTACTCGCACTCGCCGAGCCTGCGTCCGGCGCGGCTGAACGTGGACCACGTGCCGTGCTTCAGGCCGTCGACGAGCGGTCCCTGCGCCGCGCGCGTGCCGTCGCTGCGACGCTCGACGTGAAGCATGGTTGGACGATCGCTCAGATCCAGCGCGTGGCGCGCGCGGCGTCGCCGTGCCGGATCGCAAGGCCCCTGAACGCTGGCCGGCTCACTCCGAGACCTTCTTGTCGTCCTTGTAGGTGCCGCTCCACTCCGTGTCGCGCGTGCCGTCGGGCTTCGTGTAGACCCAGACGCCTTCGCGCTTGCCGGCCTTCATCGTGCCCTGCATCTGCACGCCGCCGTCGGCGAACCAGTAGCGCACGGGGCCTTCCTGCACGCCGGCCGCGTACGTGATCTCGCTCTTCGGGCCGCCCTCCGGATACCACTCGCGCGTCAGTCCGTGGGCCTTGCCCAGGTGGTACGTGCCTTCCGAGACCTTGCGCCCGGCCGCGTCGAACACGCGGCGCATGCCTTCGAGCTGGCCCTTCGCGTACTCCTCCTCGACGCGCTGCTGCGCTTCGTCCAGGCGGATCCACGGACCCTCCTCGCGCCCGGCGACGTAGATCCCGCGCGCGCGCACGCCGCCTTCGGGCGTGAGCTCCTCCCACGAACCGTCGCGCTGGCCGTCCTTGTACGTGCCGCGCTGTGTCACGCGGCCGTCGGGCGACCCGGAGAGGAACAGGCCGTGCTGGCGGCCCGCACTCCAACCGACGATCGAGCGCAGCGCGCCGTTCGGGAACCAGTCGATCGCGCGGCCGTCGACGAGGCCGGCCTGGTACGTGCGCTCGGCGCGCGGCGCGCCGTCCTCGTACCACGTGAGCCAGCGGCCTTCCTTGAGATCGGCGGTGACCGTGCCGGCGGACTTCTGGAACCCGCTCTCGTGCCACTCGGCGGCCGGGCCGTCCTGCTTGCCGTGGCGCCACGAACGCGAGATCCAACGCTCGCCGTTGGGATGCCAGCGCAGGTCGGGCCCGTGATCGATCTGCGTGCCGGTCTTGACGTAGGAGAGGCGCAGAGGGGCGCCGTCCTCGCTGCGGCGCGTGATCGGCTCGACCGGCGCGCCTTCGAACGCGGTGATCGGCGCCGGCATCGGCGTCGGCGGAGCGGGCGTCGAGCGCGGCGGCAGAGGCTCGACCGGCGTGCGCGGAATGTCGACCGCGGGCGCCTGCAGGACCGCGACGAGGAGAGCGCCGAAAAGGACCGTGACCTTCATGCTGCGATCAAGCCCGGTCGTTCTGGATCGAGGAGAGGGCGGCCGCGGCCGCGTTGCACACGTCCCCGTCGTCGTCGGTCAGGAGTTCCATGAGCGGCACGACGGCGTCCGTGGCGCGCGGCCCCAGGCTGCTCAGAGCGCGGCAGGCCTCGAGCCTCTGCTTGGCATCGACCGACTGCAGCTGGCGCACGAGCAGCGCGATCTCGGCCGTCGGCGCGGCCGTGATCTCCTTCTTCTTGAACCGGTCGAAGAGTCCCATCGCTCCCCGAGAGTCTAGCAAGGTGCACAACTGTGTCAGACACCTTGCACCGGAGTGGCTGGGTCGAGGACGGTATCCGACACCCTCGACGCATGGCGCCTCGCGTTGTCGCGCGTCGGTGGTGCAACGTGTCTGACACCGTTGTCCACCGACATCCTGGTCCTCACATGTCGCGCGCACGCTCCAGCACGCCGACCACCATGTCGGTGCCGTGGCCGCGGATCTCGGGCACGTACATGGCTTCGGCGCGGGCGGGCAGCGTGCGGAAGCGGCCCGGCACCTCGGCGACCAGCTCGTAGGAGAGCTCCCACACGCCTTGCGGCAGGCGGTCGAGGAACCAGGCCGCGTGGCGGTCGCGCAGCTCGCGGTGCGCCCAGCGCTGGCGCCCGGTCGAGCGCGACGTTTCCAGCGGATCGGGGAACAGGCGCACCGCGCTCGGATCGAAGCGCCGTCGGACCTCGTCCGCGTTCAGCTCGCGCGCGAAGGCCGGCCCGCCACTCTTCACGTCGACCGCTTCGAAGCCGGCCGCGCGCGGGTCCTCGAGGAGCAGGTACTCCAGGTCGTTCTTGGCCTCGATCGTGAGCACCACGATGACGCGCTCGCCGCTCTTGACCTCGCCGCCGTCCTCGAGCGGCACGCGGTCGAAGGCCCAGCCGGCCAGCAGCGTCGGCCGCGGCACGAGCTTCCACGTCTCGCGGCGAACGAAGACCTGGTTGCCGCGCGCCGGAATCGGCCGCTCCAGGCTCGTGAAGCGCGCGAACGCGGCCACGTAGAGCGGACCTTCGCCCGACGTGCGCACGACGCGCACCTCGTTGCGGCCGTCGCGCACGTCCTTGGACGCGAGAGTGAAGCGCGCCGGCGCGCGCAGCATTTCGGCCGCGGTCACGGTGCGCCGCGCGAGGCTCCGGCCGTTCACGAAGAGCTCGTAGTCGACGTCGCGCGCCAGCTCGCCCGAGCGGTCGAGCCAGCGGTCGAGCGCCAGCACGGCGATCGCCGTGTCGCGCGTGTTCGACCACGAGGCGCCGCGCCGGTTCTGCACGAGCCAGCGCATCGCCGGCTCGGCCAGCGGGTGCGCCGGGTCGACGGCCAGCAGCGCGCGCAGCGCGAACGCCGTGGTTTCCACCGGCGAATCCGACCAGCGGCGCCACGTGCCGTCGGCGCCCCAGTGCGCGGTCGCGATCCCGGCCGCGGCCGCACCGGCCGCGCTCGAGGGCGAGGACGTCGTGCCCGCGCCGATGCGCGAGTTCTCCGGGTTCTTGTCGACTTGCACGCCGTTCGCGAGCGTCGCCGCCATCTTGCGTGCATCGTCCGCGCGGCCGAAGCCGACGCAGGCCAGCACCGCCAGCGAGCGGCCGTACGCGTCGAGCGCCTCGCGCTGCGAGAGCAGCTTGTCGAGCGCCGTCACGACCATCTTGTCGTCCTTGGCCATGCCGCTGGCCGCGATCGCGTGCAGCATCCAGGCCGAAAGCGGCGCGTCGGACTGCGCCTCGACCAGCTCGTGCGCGAGCCACGCCACGCCGCGCTGCAGCGCGTCGCCCGGCACGTCGACGCCGGCGTCGCGCGCCAGCGACAAGCCCCACACGACGTACGCGGTCATCCACCGGTCGCTGTCGCCTTCCTTCCACCAGCCCCAGCCGCCGTCGCCGTGCTGGAAGTCGATCAGGCGGCGCATCCCCTGCGCGACCGCATCGTCGAGCGCCGCCAGGCCCGCGCCCGGCTTCGGATGCGTCGCGGCCGCGTGCTCGCGCTCGATGCCGCCGTACGTGCGCGACAATGCATCGTCGGGCGAAAGACCGCGCTGTTGCAGAGTGTGCGCCACGATCGCGGCCGGCAGGAAGCGCGACAGCGTCTGCTCCGTACAGCCGTACGGGTACTCGACCAGGTACGGCAGCGCATCGAGCATCGTGACCGCCAGGCTGGGCGCGACGTCGACCGTGAACTCCGTGGCTTCGCGCACGCGCTGGCCGGGCACGTCGAGGACGAGCGCGAGCTCGCCCGACGGACCGACGCGGCCGGCGCGCGCGACGAGCGAATCGACGCCGCCCGGGATGCACGGCAGAGGCTTGTCGAGCGCGTCGGATCCGCCCGGGCTCGTCGCGCGCAGCACGAGTCGGCCCGTGCCCGCGCCGCTCGAGCGCACGAGCCAGTCGACGCGCGCCGTCTCGCCGGCCGGGACCAGGATGTCCTCGTTGCGGCCGCCGACGAGCGCCAGCGGGCCGTCGAGCGCGAGCTCGACACGCACGCGCAGCGGCGCTTCGGTCTTGTTGTCGACCAGGCCCGACACGGTCACGACGTCCTCGACCACGAGGAAGCGCGGGATCGCCAGGCGCGCGACCAGCGGCTTGTCGGTGCGCGACGAGCTGCGCGCTTCACCCACTTGCGTCGTCGCGGTCGCGGCGCGCGCCGTGATGCGCCAGCGCGTCAGCGAGTCGGGGTAGCGGAACGTGGCGCGCGCGCGACCGGACTTGTCCGTCACGAGGTTCGACGCCCAGAAGGCGGTCTCGCGGAAATCGGATCGGACCACGAGCTCGCCGCCGCCTGCAACGTTGCGGCTTTCGTCCGCGCGCGAGGCCGAGTCCATCGCCATCTCGGACACCGCAGCCATCGGTGCGGCAAGCTTCGCGCCCTCCTGACGGCCGCGCGGGCCCGCGCTCCCGGGCGCAATCGAGTCCCCCGCGCCGCGGTAGCCGCCGTCCTTCTCCTTCTTGAGATCCTGTTCGCGCTCGTCGCGCAGCTGGCCGTCCTGATCCAGGATCCAGCGGCGGAACGGCAGGCGGTCGAGCGTCGTCGCGGTCTGCACCGTCGAGCCGCGCCGGTCGCCGTGGAAGAACACGCCGATCTCGGGCGTGGGATCGGCCTGGATCGTCGCCAGCGCGTCGTCGACGACGGCCAGCGCGACCTCGGCCTGCACGGGCTCGCCGTGCACGTCGAGCACGAGGACCTCGACGACGCCCTCCTCGCCGGGCAGGCGCACGAGCTGGTCCGGACGCACCTCGACCTTCAGCAGCCGATCGGCCGGCGGCACCGTGATCTCCTGGCTCGTCCTCCAGGGCACGCCCGCATTGGCCGTGAACGCGTTCAAGTACACGTCGGGCACGTGGTCGAGCGTCAGCGGCACGCGCAGGAACGCCGCGCGGCCCTCGACGTGCACGATGCGCGTGTCGAAGAGCTTCAAGCCCTCGAGCGTCACCAGGACGTAGCGCCCGCTGACCGGCGTGAGCAGCACGACGGAGGCCGTTTCGCCCGGCGCGACCGTCGCGCGGTCGACCACGAGCTCCAGTTCGTCGGAGACGCCGCCCAGCTCGCGCAACATCTCGTCGGCGACGTGGAACCAGGCCTCGGACTCGACCGGCGATCCGCGCCCGTCGCGGCTGGTCCAGACCGCGCGGTACAGGCCGTTCTTGCGCGGCGTCACGCTGGCCGAGGCCTTGCCGCTCTGGTCGATCACGACGTCGAAGCGCGCGATCTCCTGGCTTTCCCAGCGCGCCACGATCCGCTTCCACGGGTGTCCGCTCGAAGGCGGCGGGAACTGCGTCGACGCGCGGCGCACTTCGTCGAGCGCCGCGCCCTCGATCTCGTTGCCGCGCGGGTCGAGCCAGACTTCGTGCCAGCGTTCCTGCATCAGGCGCAGGAGCCCCGTCGCGGCCACCGGGCGGCCGTTCACGTCCTGGGAGTCGAGCTCGATCTCGACCGCGCGGCCCGGACCGTAGACGCGGCGCTCGGTGCGCACGTCGACTTCGTACTCGGTCGTTCCGACGCGCACGACGCCGGAGCCCACGACCTCGCGCCGCGAGGCGTCGACGGCGCGCGCTTCGACCACGTACTCCAGGTTGCCGGTGCCCGTGGGCGTCGCGATCTCGAAGCGGGCGTGCCCGCGCGCGTCGGTCGAGAGCTGCTGGCGCAGCACGACTTGTCCGGGATCGCGCCACATGCGCTGCGATCGCATCTCGTTCACGCCGTCCTGCACCCCCCAGCGCGTCTCGTACGGCCGCGGCCACGAACGGTGCCAGCCGCGCTGCGTCACGACGACTTCGACCGCGGCGCCGGCGACCGGACCGCCCGAGTAGAACGCGACGTCGACGTCGATCGGCAGCGTGTCGCCGAGGACAGGGCGTCCAGGATCGCTGCCCGTACGCGCCGGCGCGACGCTCACCTCGAACTCGGGCAGGCGATACTCCTCGAGGCGGAAGAGCAGCGCACGACCGGCGCCGATCGTGTGGCCGTCCTTCTCGATGTACGCGTCGAGCTGGTATTCCCCCAGCGGCATGGTGCTCGTCAGCTCGAGCGAGCCCGAGATGGAGCCGAACGCGTTCGTGTCGAGCGTGTCTTCCTTCCAGACCGCTCCGCGCGGGTCGTAGATCTTCCACATGAGCTTCGAGCCGGCCGGAACCTGCCACGCGCCGCCGTCGGAGACCCGTGCGATCGCCTTCCACTGCACGGTCTGGTTCGGGCGGTACGCCGCGCGGTCCGTGAAGGCCAGGACGCGCGCACGCCGGCCGGTACCCTGCCACCACGAACGCCCGCACGTGGCGAACGCGGTACGGTTGCCGGAGGTCACCGAAGCGAACACCTCGGTGCTCTCGTGGTGCGAGCGCAGCTGGATGCGCGCCAGGCCGTCGTTGTCCGTGCGCACGACCTGCGTGGACAGCTCGCGCTTGCGCTCGTCCCACCAGCGCTCCGCGAACCACACGTCGGCCGATCGCAGCGGCTCGCTCGTGCGTGCGTCGAAGCACCAGACGAGCGCCTGGTCGCCGCTCGTCTTGATCATCACGGCGGTCGAGCCGACCAGCACGAGCGCACGGGCGGACTGCTGGCCGGAGCGCGCGACGAGCACGTAGGCGCCCGGCTCGGGCGCGCGCGCGAGGCGCAGCTGATCGCGACCGGGCGCGTGCGGCGCCGCGGGCTTGGGCACGTGCGTCCACGACTGCACGGGCTCGATGCGCTCGACGTCGACGGAATCCGCCCACGTGTCGATCGACCGGTCGTCGTGGAAGCGCACGTCGCGCGCCAGGTCGACCTTGTGCAGCGTGAGCTGGATCGGCCCCACGTTGCGCCAGCCCAGCACGTAGCCGACCTCGGAGCCCGGGAAGAAGGCGCCGTCGACGGCCACGTCGAGATCCTGGTGCAGGATGCGCGCGATCCCTTCCTCCGCGTCGTCGCGCCAGGCGCTCGTGCCGCGCGGGTACTCCGCGACCAGGCGGCGGTAAAGGACCAGGGCGGCCTCGAAGGCCGGCTGCGTCTGCAGGATCCCGTCCGGACCGACGCGCGGCTCGCCGTTCTGTTCCAGCTCGCGCGCCAGGACGTGCAGCGCCTCGTCGCGCCCGGCGGTCGGGCTCTCGACGCCGGTGAGTTCGCGCAGGCAGCCGATCGCCTCGCGGCGCGCCGCGGGCTGGCCTTCCTGTAGCAGGCGGCGCGCCAGGATCAGCGTGGCGCGCGCGCGTTCGGCCGGCACGATGGCGATCGCGCGTGCGTCGCGCACGACCTTGACTGGGATCTGGCCCAGCCACCAGGCGTGGGCGTCGCGCTGGCGGTCGGGCTCGAACAAGCAGAACGCGATCGAGAGATACTGCGCGCGCGCGCGCTCGATGTCGGGCGAAGCGGCCCAGAAGTCGAGCGCGGCCTGGTAGTGCGGCAACGCCGCGTGGATGTTGCGCGACTGCGGCCGGCGCCAGTGCCAGTCGCCCAGCGATGCCTGCGCCTGCGCCCAGACCTCGTCGTGCGGCTGACCGGGCGTCGCCGCGGCCAGGAACGTCTGGA
Source organism: Planctomycetota bacterium (assembly GCA_031400875.1). GTDB lineage: Bacteria > Planctomycetota > UBA1135 > UBA1135 > JAEUHZ01. Next base: position 15,414 of record JANNQS010000067.1, read on the forward strand.
GCGCCGCGCGCGCGGCCTGCAGCTCGCCGTCGTCGGGGTTCTGGCTGCCGGCCGCGGCGCGCCAGCGCGCGTCGTTCAGCGTCACGGTCCACCAGGCGCGTGACGCGGCCGGGATCTCACCCTCGTCGAGGCGCGCCAGGCGGTCGCGCAGGTCGGCCCAGCGCCCTTCCTCGGCCAGCGTCGACGCGATCTGCCGCAGCTGGGTCGGCGTCAGGGCCGCGGGATCCTGGACCGGCCGCAGCTGACCCAGGCCGAACGCGCCGGCCACAACCACCAGGAACACCGAGAAGAAAATGCGGACCATGTGCCTCCAACTTGCGGAATCGCCCGCAGTGAAGCCAGAACGCCGCCGCGGGCTCGCGGCTTGGGATCAATCCGGGGCCAGGCGCTCCTGGACCCGCCGCGCCAGATCACGAATCGTCTCCGGTCCGTGCCCGGCGTAGTGGTTGTTGGCGTAGGCATACGTCTCGCGCACGCGCGGTAGCAGGCCGGCCAGCAGCTCGGCCCAGCGCTCCAGGCTCGGCGTCTGGTCGAGCACGATCTTGTCAAAGCGCTTGGTCAGCGCGTCGATCTTCTTGCGGTCGCCGATCAGCCGCGCGTAGGTGAAGTCGGTCGTGACCAGATCGTGCTCGCGCGCCAGGTCGGCCGGGTGCGGCATGTAGTTCAGGTCGACCAGCACCAGCGCGCTGCGGTACGCCTTCAGAACGTCCAGCAGCGCCGGCTGGATCCAGGCCTTGTTGCGCACCTCGACCGCATAGCGGAACTCGCTCGGCAGCACGGCCAGGAACGGCGCGAGCCGATCGACGAACGGGCCGACGCCCGGGAACGCGGCGCGGTCGAAGTACGGAAACTGCAGCACGAGCGGACCGGCCCGGTCGCCCAGCTCGCGCATCGACTCGAGGTAGTGGTCGAGGTCGGCCCCGACCTGGTCGCGCACGAGGACCTTCGACGCGTCCGGCTTCTGCCCCTCGCCGGCGTGCACGATCGAGCGCGGGAACTTGGCCGCCATCCGGAACCCGGCTGGCGTCCGCGCGCGCCAGCCGCGCACCAGGGCCGGGCCCGGGACGCGGTAGTACGTGTTGTCCGCTTCGACCGTCTCGAAGTGCGTCGCGTACACGCCCAGCATGTCGGCCGGCTTCGTGCCGGACGGGTAGAACGACCCGACCCAGCTCGATTCGGACCAGCTCGACGTGCCGTACAAGAAGCGCCCGTTCATGGCCCGCGGGTCAGCAGCATCGTCAACAGCATCGCGGCCCGCGCGGGGGCGCGTCAAATGGCCCGGGCGCGGAGGAAACCGTGCGGTTCCGAGGGCAGGTCCTCCCCGGCGGGCGTCCGGTCCCGTATCCTTCTGCGCTTCGTTCCGGGCCTCTTCCCCTCCCAAGCACCCATGACCGACATCGTCATCATCGGCGGCTGCGGCCACGTCGGCCTGCCCCTCGGACTGTCCTTCGCGGCGGCCGGCAAGAGCGTCGTCGCGCTCGACATCGACGAGAACAAGGTGCGCGAGACGAACGCCGGGCGCATGCCGTTCCTGGACAAGGGAGCGGACGAGCTGCTCCTGAAGGTCCTGAAGTCGGGCAAGTTCACGTGCACGACCGATCCGAGCGTGATCCGCGAGGCCGACGCGGTCGTCACGGTCGTCGGAACGCCGCTGGACGAGCACCTGAACCCGCGCTTCGACGTCTACGCCGACCTGATCGAGTCCGACCGCACGCACCTGAGGGACGGGCAGCTCCTGGTGCTGCGGTCTACGGTCTATCCGGGGACGACGGACCGCGTGGCTCGGTTGCTCGAGCAGGCCGGCAAGAAGGTCGACGTGGCCTTCTGCCCCGAGCGCGTGGCCGAGGGCGTGGCGCTCGAGGAGATCGCCTCGCTGCCGCAGATCGTCGCCGGCGTGACGCCGCGCGCGCACGAGCGCGCCGTGAAGCTCTTCAGCGCGCTGACCAAGGACGTCATCGCGCTGCCGCCGCTGGGTGCCGAGCTGGCCAAGCTCTACAACAACACGTGGCGCTACATCCAGTTCGCGGTGTCGAACCAGTTCTACATGATCGCGAACGACTACGGCGTCGACTTCTACGACATCCACCGCGCGATGACCGAGAAGTACCCGCGCGCCAAGGGCTTCCCGAAGGCCGGTTTCGCCGCGGGGCCGTGCCTCTTCAAGGACACGATGCAGCTGTCGTCGTTCAACAACAACGCCTTCTTCCTGGGCCACTCGGCCATGCTCGTCAACGAAGGCCTGCCGAGCTACGTCGTGCGCCGCGCGTCGCAGCGCTGGGACCTGCGCGAGCGAACCGTCGGCGTCCTGGGCATGACGTTCAAGGCCGATTCGGACGACCCGCGCGACTCGCTGTCCTTCAAGCTGCGCAAGCGCCTGGCAGTGGAGGCGCGCGAGGTGCTGTGCACGGATCCCTACCTGAAGGATCCCTCGTTCGTCAGCCTGGAAGATTGCGTCGAGCGCTCGAGCGTGCTGTTCATCGGCGCGCCGCACACGCAGTACAAGAGCTACGACTTCGGTGACAAGCCCGTCGTCGACGTCTGGAACTCCATCAAGTCGGGGATGCACGTCCTGTGAAGTGTCTCGTCACCGGTTCGAACGGATTCATCGCCGGATACCTCTGCGCCGAGCTCCTCGAGCACGGCTGGGACGTGGTCGGCGTCGACAACTTCTCCAAGTACGGACGCGTGTCGAAGTCGTACGACACGCACCCGCGCTACAAGCTGGTCGAGGGGAACGCCAAGGACCCCGAGCTGCTGAAGAGCCTGCTGAAGGACTGCGATCACTTCGTGGTCGGCGCGGCGATGATCGGCGGCATCAGCTACTTCCACAAGTACGCCTACGACCTGATCGCCGAGAACGAGCGCATCACGGCCGGGTCGTTCGACGCCGCGATCTGGGCGCACAAGAACGCGAAGCTGCAGAAGGCGACCGTGCTCTCGTCCTCGATGGTGTACGAGTCGACGACGCACTACCCGACGCCCGAGGGCGCCGAGCGTACGAGCCCGCCGCCGCTCTCGACGTACGGCTTCCAGAAGCTGAGCACCGAGTACTTCGCGCGCGGCGCGCAGATGCAGTACGGGCTGCCGTACACGATCGTGCGGCCGTTCAACTGCGTCGGGATCGGTGAAGGCCGTGCGCTGGGCGACCACGAGGTCTACTCCGGCAACGTGAAGCTGGCGCTCAGCCACGTCGTGCCCGACCTCGTGCAGAAGGTACTCAAGGGCCAGGATCCGCTGCACGTCCTGGGCGACGGCAGCCAGGTCCGGCACTACACGTACGGCGGCGACCTGGCGCGCGGGATCCGCGTCTGCATGGAGCACCCGAAGGCCTTGAACGAGGACTTCAACATCTCGACTGCCGCGTCGACGACGGTGCGCGAGCTGGCCGAAGCGATCTGGAAGAAGATCCACGGCCAGAAGAAGCCCTTCCGCTTCGTGTCCGACGAAGGCTTCGAGTACGACGTGCAGAAGCGCGTGCCGGACGTCACCAAGGCGAAGAAGGTGCTCGGTTACGAGGCCACGACGTCGCTCGACCAGATCCTCGACGAAGTCATCCCGTGGATCCGGGAGCAAGTCGCGGCGGGGCGCATCTAGTGGACAACGGTGTCAGACACCTTGTCCCCGGTACAAGGTGTCTGACACCGATGTCTACCCGGCTGGCGCGGCCGGCTGCAGTCTGTCGGGGCCGACTCCGAAACTCTCGCCTGGATTGACGTACCGCTCCTCCTCGAGCCGGTACTGGCGGTCGTGCAGCTCCTTGTAGCGCCTGCCCAGCCGCAGCAGTTCCGCGTGCGTCCCACGCTCGACGATCTCCCCGTGCTCGAGCACCAGGATCTGGTCCGCGGTGCGGATCGTCGACAGCCTGTGCGCGATCACGAACGTCGTGCGGCTCTTGCGCAGGGTCTGCAGTCCATCCTGGATCAGCGCCTCGCTCTCGCTGTCGAGGCTCGACGTGGCCTCGTCCAGGATCAGGATCCGCGGGCGCGCCAGCAGCGCGCGGGCGATCGCGACGCGCTGGCGCTGGCCGCCCGAGAGCTTGACGCCGCGCTCGCCGACGATCGTGTCGAGGCCCTTCTCGAACGTCGCCACGAACTCGTCGCAGTGCGCCAGGCGGCAGGCCTCCTCGATCTCGGCGCGCGTCGCGCCCGGCCGCGCGAAGGCCACGTTCTCGGCGATCGTGCCGTCGAACAGAAAGTTGTCCTGCAGCACGATCCCCAAGTGCCGGCGCCATTCCCGCAGCCGGATTCGCTCCAGATCGCGGCCGTCGACCAGGACCTGGCCCGACAGCGGCCGGTTGAACGCCATGACGAGGCTGACCAGCGTGCTCTTGCCCGACCCGCTCGAGCCCACCAGCGCGGTCGTCGACCCGGCCTGCGCGACGAAGTCGATGTGCTTCAGCACGGGCTTGCCGGCCACGTACTCGAACGAGACGTCGCGGAACTCGACCTGGCCGCGCACCTCGCCGATCGTCTCGCGCGCTTCGTCGCCCGCATCCTCGGTCGCGACGCTGCGGATCTCACGGATGCGGTCGAGCCCGGCGAACGCCTCCGTGATCTGCGTGCCGATCGAAGCGATCTGCACGACGGGACCGACGACGACGCCGATGACGACGACGTACATGAAGAAGTCGCCCAGCGTCATCTCGCCGCGCAGGATCGCGCCTCCGCCGACGAGCGTGACAAGAACGCCCACGATGCCCACGATCGCCGTCGCGATCGCGGTCGTGCCCGAGATGCCCGACATCGAGCGGCGGATGTTGTCGAAGAGCTTCGCCACGTTGCCGCGGAAGACGCGCTCCTCCTCGGGCTCGGCCGTGTAGGCCTTGACCACGCGGATCCCGCCCAGCGTCTGCGCCAGGCGGCCGGTGATGTCAGCGGTCAGCTTGCCGCGCTCGCGGAACAGGGGCCGCAAGCGCTTGAACGCCAGCGCCATCGATACGCCGAACGCTCCCAGCACCAGCAGGATGACCAGCGTCAACTGCCAGTTCACCCAGAACAGCACACCCAGCCCGATGACGGCCGTGACGAGCCCGCCGACGAGCTGCACGAGTCCGGTGCCGACGAGATTCCGGATGCCCTCGGCGTCGTTCATGATGCGCGAGATCAGCACGCCCGTCTGCGTCGAGTCGAAGTAGCGCACGGGCAGCCGCGCCACGTGCGCCTGGACGACCTCGCGCATGTCGTTGATCGCGCGCTGCGCCGCGATGCCCAGCACCTGGGTCAGCGCGTACCCGGTCCCGGCCTGGACGAGCGTCGCTGCACCGCCGGCCAGGGCCAGCGGCCACAAGAGGTCGGCGCGCTGCTTCCCGATCACGTCGTCGATCAGGAACTTGGACGTGATCGGCAAGACGAAGCCGGCCAGGCGACTGACGAGCATCAGCACGAACCCCAGCGCGAGCCGCGCGCGGTGCACGACCAGCAGCTGGCGCATCTCGCGCCAGCTCTCGGAGATGCGCGGCTTCTTGGCCTTCGGCTCGGCTTCCAGGAGACCTTGCGCGGCCATCAGACGAGGGACCTGTCCGAATCCCCGCCCGGTCGCCGAGCGTTCGGGTCAGGAATGGCGCGGGGACGTACGGGGCTGGCGAGCATCGCGGGGTCTGCGGCAGAAGCGCGCAGGATAGGCCGGGCCGGGTCCGCGCCGCACGTCCAAGCGCCGGATCCGAGCAACTCCTGCGCATCCGGTATCGCTCGGGAAGGGTGGTGCTAGAGTCGAGACGACCGTCCCCTCGCAGTCCGCCCCCCGACCCCCTGGATCCCCATGCACCGATTCCTCCTCTCCTCCGTGGTGGCCGTGTTCGCGATTTCGGCCGCGGCGCAGGTCCCGGTCCTGCCCTCCCCGCTCGAGCCGATCGGCGCCGAGCCGGGCCTCGACGCGTTGCGCGTCGAGCTCGCCCGCGCGCGCCTCGGTGATCTGGCCTCGCGCGACGCGCTGACGCTGGCCGGCGTCCCGCTGCCCGACGGCACGACCGCCGACCTGGATCTCGAGCGCGTCGCGATCGAGCGCATGAAGTTCGCCTTCGAGGTCGACGGCGTGCCGCGCCGCGACCTGGCGCGCGGGCTCGAGCTCTCGCTCTGGAAGGGCACCGTGCGCGGCGTCGCCGACTCCGAAGTGCAGCTCTCGTTCGCGCGCACCGGCGCGCAGGGCTGGATCCGCAGCGGGTCGACGCTGGTGCACGTCCTGCCGCGTGCGGACGCGCGCGGCGACTGGACGCGCGGCGACTCGCTGCTCGTCAGCGAGTCCGTGCTCAACGCGGCGGGCCTGGTGTTCGACGGCACCTGCGCCGCGACGGAGATGCCGGGTCGCGCCCAGGAGCGCGGCACGCCGCTCTCGCGCAGCGCGCAGCCCACGGGCGGCGGCGGATCCCAATCGGTCGTCGGAACGTGCGGCCTGCGCGAGTGCCGCATCGCGATCACGAGCGATTTCCAGTGGTACCAGCGCTTCAACGACCTCGCGGCGCAGACGGCCTACACGATGACGTTGCTGGGCTTCGTGAGCGACCGCTACGAGACGCAGGCCAACACGATCCTGACCTTTCCGTCGGTCGCGTTCTACACGACCGCCAACGACCCGTGGACGTCGCAGGACTCGGGCGGGAGCTGCCAGGACGTGCTGTTCGAGCTGCAGGGTGCGTGGGTCGGGAACCTGCCGGCCAACGCCGACCTGGGGCACCTCATGTCCGGCGCGAACCTCGGCTGCGGTGTGGCGTGGCTCGACGTGCTGTGCTCGACGCAATACAACTTCTCGGTCGCCGGCAACCTGAACGCCAACACCCCGTTCCCGATCGCCCAGGGGCCGACCAACTGGGACTTCATGGTCATCGCGCACGAGATCGGGCACAACTTCGACGCGCTGCACACGCACGACTACTGCCCGCCGCTCGACGAGTGCGCGCCCAGCGGCTACTTCGGATCCTGCCAGAGCCAGCAGGTCTGCACGAACCAGGGCACGATCATGAGCTATTGCCACCTGTGCAGCGGTGGCACGTCCAACATCACGACCTTCTTCCACACGACGTCGGCCGCGGACATGACCGCCGCGGCGGCCTCCTGCCTGCCGCTCTTCAGCGGCATCGCGTCCACGCACCCGGACGTCGTCCTGCCCAACACACCGGCCCCGGTTGCAGCGCAGATCGCGGGCGTAACGACGGGTCCGGTGCAGCTCCTGTGGCGTCCCAACGCCGCGACGGCGTTCGCATCGATCGACCTCGTCCACCAGGGCAACGGGCTGTACGTGGGCAACCTGCCGGGCTTCGCCTGCGGTGACGCGCCCCAGTTCTACTTCGCGTTCAACGAGGCTTCGTGCGGCCTCCTGACCGACCCGCCGGGCGCGCCGGCCAACACGTTCACGGTCGACGTCACGGTGCTCGTGCCGACCTTCACCGACAACTTCCAGACCGACTTCGGCTGGACGGCCACGAACCTGGGCGCCACGTCGGGCGACTGGCAGCGCGGCGTGCCGGTGAACGACAACGGTTGGGCCTACGATCCGGCCGCGGACGGCGACGGCAGCGGAAGCTGCTGGCTGACGCAGAACTCGGCCGGCAACACGGACGTCGACGGCGGCGCGGTGCAGCTCCTCTCGTCGGTGCTCGACCTCTCGTCCCCGGGCCTGACGCTCGAGTACGAGTACTATCTGAACCTCACCAACCAGGACGGTACCGACCGCCTGCTCATCGAGGTCAGCGCTGCGGGCGCGGGCGGACCCTGGGTCCCGCTCGCCTCCCACACGACGAACGGCGGGACCGCGTGGCGTCACGCGAGCTTCGACCGCGCGGCGTTCCTGGCCGCGGGCGTCTCGCCCACGGCGACGGCGCGCCTGCGCTTCACCGCCAACGACGGCGGCACGGGCAGCATCGTCGAGGCCGGGCTGGACGGCCTGCGCATCTCGAACGAGAGCTGCACGGCGGTCGGCGCGAACTACTGCACGTCGACGCCGAACTCCTCCGGCCTGCCCGCGATCGTGAGCGCGACCGGCTCGGCCAGCGTGGCCAACAACGACCTCGTGCTGGTCGCGACGCCCGTCCCGCCGATCGTGGCCGGGATCTTCTACTTCGGCCCCAACGCGATCCAGACGCCGTTCGGCAACGGCATCCGCTGCGTGGGCGGCTCGAGCTTCCGTCTGGGAGTCAACAACGCGGTCGGCGGCGTCCTCACGCGTGCGGTGAACAACGCGGTTCCGCCGGCTTCGACGCACCTGCTGGCGGGCACGACCTGGAACTTCCAGGCCTGGTTCCGCGACCCGCTCGCGGGTGGCTCGAACTTCAACCTGTCGAACGGGCTGCGCATTCCTTTCACGCCGTAGGCGTGATCCCGGCGGCCGGCAGGCCGCCGGCGACCCCCCCAACCAGAAGGGGTTCGTCGGGGTGAGGGGTGCTCAGTCGGCGCGAAACCTCGATTCCATGCGCGGCCGCTCCTGGCACGACCAGGGGCGGCCGTGGTCTTTCGGGGGCGGTGTTTCAGTCGGCGCGCAGCAGCGTGGCCACGGACTCGACGTGCAGGGTCTGTGGGAAGAGGTCGAGCACGCTCAGGGCCCGCAGCGTGTAGCCGTGCTCCTGGAAACGGCGCAGGTCGCGCGCCAGGGTCGCGGGATCGCAGGCCACGTAGCGCACTTCGCGCGGCTTCGCGGCGGCGATCCCGTCCACGACGGCTGGACCGGCGCCCGCGCGCGGCGGATCGAGCAGGATGAAATCGGGACCGAGGCGCGCGGCGCGGACGATCCAGCGCGCGACGTCCGCGGTCTCGGCGCGCACGCGCGTCAGCTCCGCCGCGGCGACATTGGCGCGCAAGCGCTCGACGGCCGCCTTGTCCTCCTCGACCGCCAGGACGAGGTCGAAGGCGCGCGCCAGCGGCAGGCTGAAGAGCCCCGATCCGGCGTACAGGTCGAAGGCCAGTGCGCCGCGCGCGCCGGGTTTCGTGCTGCGCGGCGCCGTGGCACGCGCGACGAGCGCCGGGAGCAGAGCGCGGTTCCCCTGGAAGAACGTGCGCGCGCCGAACTCCAGGTCGAAGCCGTCGACGCGCTGGACGACGCTGCCCGGTTCCCCCACGGTCCGCCCGTCCGCGTCGACCAGCTCGAGCGCGGTCGCGCGGTCGCCGGCGGCCAGGAACGCCTGCCGCGCGGCCGCGGGAATCCCGGCGCGTCCGCCGGCGGCGGCCGTGACCTGCGCTTCGAGCTCGGGCACGAGGACGGGACACTCGCGCAAGGCCACGACCTCGTGCGAGCGCGTGCGGAAGGCGCCGAACGTCGCGCGCCCGCCGGAGTGCTCGACCTGGAGCTCCGCGCGCGAACGCCAGCCGTACTCGGGCGAGCCGACGACCTCGACCTCGAAGTCCGGCACGATCGAAGCGATCGAGCGCAGCGCGTCGAGCACGAAGTCGCGTTTCGCCGCGAGCTGCGCCGGGTAGGCCAGATGCTGGAGCGCGCACCCGCCGCACGCCCCGAAGTGCGCGCAGCGCGGCTCACGGCGGTCGGGCGAGGGCTCGAGGACCTCCTCGACGACGGCTTCCACGTGCCGCTTCGCGCGCCGCACGACCCGCGCGCGGACGAGGTCGCCGGGCAGCGCGCCCTCGACGAACACGACGCCGCCGTCCGACCGGGCCAGGCCCGCCCCGGTCGCGATCAGGCGCTCGATGCGCAGCTCGAGCACGTCGTCCGGGTTCGTCATTCCGTGCAGCTTACGAAGCCGCGCGGCGATCCGGCTGCGGGAGCGGGTCTCCGGCCGCGTTCGTCCGGCTCGAGGCGTGGTCGGGAACGGCGCGAGGCGCGCCGCTCGTCGCGACGCGCCCCGCACGAACCCTCGAAGGACCCGCCAGCGCGGGTCGCGCAGTCCCTCAGTTCATGGGACCCACGTGACCTGGTGGCCGTTCGACAGGTTGAACGTGTCGCTCGAGCAGAAGGACGCGCTGTCGCGGTACCAGACCTGGTACGTGCGCACGTCGCCGGCCACGGTGACGCCCAGGACGGAGATCGCCCCATCGCCCGGGCCCGGATACTGCGAGGCACCGGCCGAGTTCGACTTCGAGCCCAGGCGGTGGATCAGGCCGCCGGCGCAGCGGTGGCCGTCGCCGAAGCCTGTGCCCGAGCCGCCGTTCATCTGGTTCGTGCCCTGGAAGTAGATCGCCGAGTTGTCCGGCATCCCCGACCCGAGCAGCGTGAACGTGTCGGCCGAGACGCTGGGCGAGCCCGACACGGCCAGGTGCGCGCCGTTCGCGTTCGTCGAGTTCGCGCAGCCGTTCCCGGCCAGGCCGTGGTTCGCGCACGGGCAAGCCGTCGCGCTGCCGTCGCCGAAGCAGAACGGGATGCTCGTCGCGCCGCCCGGGACCTCGACCAGCACCGTGGCCGTGCCGGGCGAACCCGAGCGCCACAGCGCGAGCGTGCCGGTGCCCGCCGCGGGCGCGACGTTCGCGTCGAAGCGGAAGTTGGTGCTCGTGCCCCAGCGCAGCGCGTTCGCGTTCGGGTTCTGCGCTTCGGTCTGCGTGGCCCACGTCAGCGTCCCGCTCGCGTTCGTGGCGGCCCAGTCCGTGCTGTCGTTGCTCAGGTTGCCCTGCCCGTCGCCGTTGCGGTAGACGACGCCGTGGTAGCCGACGTTCGTGATCGTCGCGTTGCCGACCGGGATCGAGAACGAGCCGCCCGAGCGGTGGCTGTTCAGGTTGTGGACCAGGTACTCGTAGTGGTACTGGCCGCCGCCCAGGCTGGTCACCTTCCAGGCCACCTCGAAGAACCCGTCACCGGTGACCTGTACGTCGGACCGCCCGACGCCCGTCTCGCACACGGCCCAGGCCTCGATCGCCGACTGCTCGCGGTGCGTGCTGCCCGTGAACGCGAAGGCCGCGCCGCTCGTCGTCATCTCGCGGTAGCTGGCGTTGTTGTTCTGGTTGCCGGCCGCCGCGTCGTCGGGGGTCACGTACTGCGCCTCGCCGAAGTAGCGCACGCCGGGCGCCGTGTCGACGTCGGCGGTCGCGAACTCGAGCCGCCGCGCCGTCGTGCCGGAGTAGCCCGGGTTCGCCGGCGGGTACGTGAACACGCCCGTGGACGCATTGACCTGCCAACGCGGCCCGAGACCGGACTGCGATCCGTTGCGGCCCGACGTGTAGGGGTCCGAGCAGCCGACGCCCAGGTGCGTGCCGTCGGTCGCCGAGCAGTTCGCGCAGCACAGGTTGCCGCTCAGCGCGTAGAAGCCGTGCTTCAGCCAGCTCTGGCCGATCTGCTCGAAACGGCCCGCGCCGTCCTGCACGCGGTAGCGGTAGAGGTTGCCGCCGATGACCGGGTGCTGGTTGTTGCCCGCGATCCAGTTCAGCCACACGTCACCCAGGTTGCAGGACGTCGTGCCGATCGAGATCGCGTCCAGCGCTCCGGTCATCGCGTAGTTCGACGGTCCGGTCAAGTCGCCGACGATGACGTCCGGCCCGACAGCCGAGCCGCAGGGCACGGTGACTCCGATCGTGAACGTGCCCGGTCCGCCGGGAGTGGTGTCGTAGCTGCCGAGCTGGAGCACGTAGCTCGCGCCGGCCGTCGCCTGGAACGAGATCGTGGTCTGGAGGCCGCACGCGTCGTCGCTGCAGGCGAGCGCCGCGCCGGTCGGACACGCGGTGCCCGCGTACACCGCCAGCACCGAGTCGATCACGGTCTGGCCGCATGTGTCGACCGAGTACATGGCCGTCGCGGGCGCCGTCCACACGAACCACACGTCGCGGCCGGCGGTGACGCTGCAGACGGGTTGTCCCTCCGTGCCGGTGGTGCCGCTCGCGTTGCTGAACGCGTGCTGACCGACGCCCGCGATCGGCGTCGGCGTCGCGCACGAGTCAGAGCCCTGCGCGAAACCGGGGACCGATGCGGCCAGGAAGGTCAGGGTCGAGAACAGGAGTTGGCGGTGGAGGAGCATGGGATCTTTGTCCGGTGAAGGAAATGCACCAGCGGGCCCACGAGCCTACCCAAGTCCGGCCGAACCGGCGTGAAAGCGCCGGAACCGCGCGGATCCCGCCCCATCCCGACGGCGGCGGACGCCGGGCAGGTCAGCCCGGGGGAGGCCCGGGCGATGGATGCGACGGGCCGCCTCTCGTCAAGGTCCCCAGGTGACCTGGTGGCCGTTCGTCAGGTTGAACGTGTCGCTCGTGCAGAAGGCCGCGGCGTTGCGGTACCACACCTGGTACGTGCGCACGTCGCCGGCCGCGTTCGCGCCGCCGATGGAGACCGCGGGATCCCCCGCCTCCGGGTACTGCGAGGCACCGCCCGCGTTCAGCTGCGTGCCCAGGCGGCGGATCGAGCCGCCGGCGCAGCGCTTGCCGTCGCCGAAGGCCGCGCCCGCACCGCCGCTCACCTGGCTCGTGCCCTGGAAGTAGAGCGCCGAGCTGTTCGGCATCCCGTTGCCGAGCAGCGTGAACGTGTCGGCCGAGATGCTGGGCGTGCCCGCGACGCCCAGGTGGGCGCCGTTCGCGTTCAGCGAGCTGGCGCAGCCGTTGCCGGCGGTGCCGTGGTTCGCGCACGGGCAGGCCGTGCCCGTGCCGTCCCCGAAGCAGAACGCGATGCTCGTCGCGCCGCCCGGGACCTCGACGTTCGCGATGGCCGACGCGGGCGAGCCCGCGCGCCACAGGCCGATCGTGCCCGTGCCGGCGACCGGCGCGACGTCCGCGTCGAAGCGGAAGTTGTAGCCCGTGCCCCAGCGCAGCGCGTTCGCGCGCACGTTCGTGCCTTCCGGCTGGGTCGCCCACGTCAACGTCCCGCCCGCGTTCGTCGCGGTCCAGTCCGCGCCGTCGAAGGCGATGTTCGAAGGCCCGTCGCCGTTCCTGTAGAGCACGCCGTGGAAGCCGACGTTCGTGATCGTCGCGGCACCGACCGGGATCGAGAACGTGCCGCCCGAACGGTGGCTGTTCAGGTTGTGGACCAGGTACTCGTAGTGGTACTGGCCGCCGCCCAGGGGCGTGACCCTCCAGGCCACCTGGAACAGGCCGTCGCCCGCGACCTGCACGTCGGTGCGCGACACGCCCGGCTCGCACAGGGGCCAGGCCTCGATCGCCGCATCCTCGCGGTGCGTGGTGCCCGAGAAGGCGAAGTTCCCGCCGCTGGCCGTCATCTCGCGCCAGCTCGCGTTGTTGTTCTGGTTGCCGGCCGCCGCGTCGTCGGGCGTGACGTACTGCGACTCGCCGAAGTAGCGCACGCCGGGCGACGTGTCGACGTCGGCCTGCGCGAACTCCACACGGCGCGCCGTCGAGCCGGACCAGCCCGGGTTCGCCGGCGGGTACGTGAACGCGCCCGTCGAGGCGTTGACCTGCCAGCGCGGCCCGAGCCCGCTCTGCGAACCATTCCGTTCCGCCGAGTACGGATCCGAGCAGCCGACGCCCAGGTGCGTGCCGTCCGTCGCGTTGCAGTTCGTGCAGCACAGGTTCCCGCTCAGCGCGTAGAAGCCGTGCTTCAGCCAGCTCTGCCCGATCTGCTCGAAGCGGCCGGAGCCGGCCTGGACGCGGTAGCGGTAGAGGTTCCCGCCGATGACCGGGTGCTGGTTCGTGCCGGCGAACCAGTTCAGCCACACGTCGCCCAGGTTGCAGGAGTCCGTGCCGAGCGAGATCGCGTCGAGGCCGCCGGTCGGGTTGTAGTTGGTCGGTCCGGTGATGTCGCCGACGATGACGTCGGGGCCGGTGCTCGCCGCGCACGGGACGGCCACGTCGATCGTGAACGTGCCCGAGCCTCCCCCCCCGCCGCCGTAGGTGCCGAGCTGGATCACGTAGCTGGCACCGGCCGTCGTCGCGAACGCGATCGTGGTCTGCAGGCCGCACGCGTCGTCGTTGCAGGCCAGCGCACCCGACGTCGGGCAGGCGGCGCCGGCGTAGGCCGCCAGCATCGTGTCGAAGCCGGCCTGGCCGCACGTGCTCACGGAGTACGTCGCGGTCGACGGCGCGGTCCACACGAACCAGATGTCGCTGCCGGCCGGGATTCCGCACAAGGGTTGGCCCTGCGTGCCGGTCGTGGCGGAGGTGCTGTTGAAGGCGTGCACGCCGATCCCCGCGATGGGCGTCGGGCTCGTGCAGACATCGGAACCCTGCGCGAGGGCCGGGGTCGAGGCGGCCGCAAGGGCCAGGGTCAGGTGCAGCAGCTGTCGAACGTGCATGGTCGTGGATTCCTGCGGGAGGGGTGCGCGAGCGGGCCCTCGAAGCCTACCAGGACAGCGAAAGGCCGCGGCGGGTGGCGCCGGGCCCGAAAACGGCAGCCCAGGCCGCGTACAGGGCAATCTCAACCGCACGGGGGCGCGCGCGGGGCGCGCGCTCGGCGCGCGCCCCGCGCGCCCAACAGAATGAGGGCGCGCGGTTCAAGCGCGCGCCCGTACCATCCGCCCGAGACGATGGCGCCCCCCCTCCTCGCTCTCGCCGCGCTGGCGGCGTTGTGCTCCAGCGCCCAGATTCCGCAGCACGAGCTCTTCGACGGGCGCCGCCTGGAGAAGGCGCGGTTCGAGGGGCCGCCGGGGACGCGCACGCCGCGCGGCTTCGAGCTGCAGGGGCCGGGGACGTCGCTGGCGAGCGAGCTCGCGCTCGGCCCGGGCGACACGGGCGTGATCGTGCGCATGGTGCAGATCGAGCGCGGCGGCCTGGGCGCGGCGCTGCGCATCGAGGACAGCGTCATCGGGCTCGACGGCGAGAAGGGTGCGCTCTTCGTCGACGGTCCGCTGTTCGAGGACCGCTACGCGCGCTTGGGCGACGGCAATGCGTGGATCACGACGGGCAAGGCCTTCGAGCTCACCGTCCGGAGAGTCGGCACGGCGCTCCAGATCGCGATCGACGGGAAGCCGGTCCACCAGGCGACCGTCGGCACGCAGGTTCTGGGCCGTGTCGCGATCTTCCCCGGCCGCGCGCGCGTCGTCGTCGAGCGCTTCGTCATGGACGGCTCGGTCGTTCAGCCGACGGCCGTCGCGCGCGACGACAAGCTGCAGGCGCAGGTCGAGGCGGTCACGCGGCGCGCGGTCGACTGGCTGCTCGCGGCGCAGTTGCGCGACGGCTCGTGGCGCCACGTGCAGCACGGCTTCCGCGGCGGGCAGACGGCGCTGTGCGCCTACACGCTGCTGCGCTGCGGGCTGCCCGTGGATCACCCCTCCGTGCAGCGCGCGTTCCTGTTCCTGGATCACGTCGAGCCCGGCGAGACCTACAGCGCTGGCCTGATGGCGATGGCCTACGAGGCGACCGGCGATCCGGCGCGGAGGCCGCGCATCGAAGCGCTGGCGCGCACGATCGTGAGCTGGGACCGCGGCGGCCAGTGGGGCTACCCCAACGTGCACGAGAACGATTTCGCGATCTGGACGACCGCGCCCAGCAACCCCGACCTCTCGAACACGCAGTACGCCGCGCTCGGGCTGCGCGCGTCGCGGCACGCCGGCGTCGACGTGCCCGACAAGCTGTGGGCCGAGTTGATCGACCGCACGCTCACGTTGCAGGAGACGTCGGCCGCCACGGCCGAATCGCGCAAGTCCGGCCGCGCGCCTCCGGCGGGTTTCCGCTACGCGGTCGGGCACGGCATCAACCTCTCCATGACGGCGGCCGGCATCTCCGTCCTGGAGATCGCGCGGCAGGCGCTGGGTCCGAAGCTGCGCGGCGACCGCCTCGTTTCGACCGAGCGCGCGATCGAGGCAGGCGTGGCCTGGATGGACGAACGCTACACGCCCGAGGGCCACGCGGGCGGCGGCAATACCTGGCACTACTACGCCCTGTACGGCGTCGAGCGCGTCGGCACGATGCTCGACGTCGAGACGATCGGCGGCCGCGAGTGGTACCCGGAAGGCGCGCGCTGGCTCCTGAAGAATCAATCCGACGACGGCTCGTTCAGCCTCGTGAAGCCGTTCGGCGAGGGCTCGGGGCACGCCGCGCAGGAGGAGGCTGACACGTGCTTTGCCCTGCTCTTCCTGCGGCGCGCCTCGCGCCCGACGGTGCGCACGGCCAGCGAGTCCTGGGGCGTGCGCGAGGAAGTCGACCCGACCGAGACGATCCGCTTCCGCGCCCGCGGCGACACGGTCGTCATCCTGTGGATCGACGGCTTCTCCGACGCGTTCCTGGCCGAGAGCGGCGGAGCGGCCGGCCTGCGCCTCGCGCGCGTCGAGTACAAGGACGGCGATCGGGTGCTGGCCTCCGTCCCGGCCGATCCGACGGTCGCCTGGGACGGCCAGAGCTTTGCCGTGCGCCATACGTTCGACGCGGCCGGCGCGCACGCGCTGAAGGCACGCCTCACGTTCGTCGAGCCGCTGACGCCGCTGGGCGAGATCGTCCCGCTGAAGTCGGCCGAATCGCAGGCGGTGACGGTGCGATCGGCCGGCGTGATGGAGCCGTGGATGCGCGAAGCCGCGCAGGCCCGAGAGCGCAACCTGCTGCTCGCGATCCTGCCCAAGGCCGCGTCGAGCTCGGCTCACGGCGGAGAAACCGCCGACAAGGCGATCGACGGCCGCGAGGACTCGCGCTGGGTGTGTGCGCCCGACGACGCGTCGCCGTGGGTCGTGCTCGAGCTCGCGAAGCCGGTCAAGGCCGACACGCTCGTGCTGGGTCAGGGCGGCTGCGCGCGCGACATCGCCGGCCGCTACGACCGCATCACGGAGGTGCTCGTGCGCGTGAACCGCGAGAAGGAGCCGATCGTGTGGACGCTGCCCGCCAGCGAGATCGCGCCGGCCGTGCTGCAGCTCGGGAAGATCGCCCCCGTCTCACGGCTCGAGGTGCGCATCTCGAAGCGCGTCCCGGGGACGGTGTGGAAGGGCCACGTGGCGCTGTCCGAGATCGCGCTCGAGAAGCGCGGCGGGTGAACAAGGGTGTCAGACACCTTTCCCTCGCGACCCGGCATCTGACGCGTTGCCCGGGCTCGCCTTCGAGGAGCCGGGCCCGTGGACAGCGGTGGCGCAGTCCGTTGTCGGGGAAAAGTGTCTGACACCGCTGTCCACCGGCGGGGACGCTGGCCCCGCCCGCGGGCCCGGGGCGGGCTGGCACGGGCTTCGCGTTCCTCTCCCGTCCGCGGCCACGTGCCGCACCAGGAGACCCACGATGTTCGCCCGCCTGCCCCTCATTCTTGCCAGCTTCGCCGCCTTGCCGCTCCTCGCCGCCGACGCGCAGGCGGGCGGTGGCTTGTCGATCGGCTTCTCGAAGCACGGCCGCCACGGTTCCGTCGGCGTCCAGATCGGCTTCCCGGGCCGCGGGTACGACGACTGTGCGCCGCGTCCGCCGCAGTACGGCGGTCACTGGGAGACCGTGTGCGAGCGCGTGTGGATCAACGGAACGTGCGAACAGGTGTACGTCCAGCCGATCTACGAAACGCGCTGGGATGCGTGCGGCCGTCCCTACCAGGTGTGCGTGCGCGCCGGGTACTGGAACACGGTGCAGCATCCGGGCCACTGGGAAGAACGCTCGCGCCAGGTGTGGCGCCAGGCCGGCTGGTCGCACCGCCGCTGAGCGACCGCGCGGAGCGAGCTTGCGAGCGTAGCCAATGGATTGCGAGGGCCCGTTCAAGGGGCCCGAGCGCTTACACCGAGACGGACGTTCTTGGATGGGGGTCCCCTCGGCTCGCGCCCTCACCGCGTCGTGCGGTGGGGGCGCGCTCTTTCTGGCCGCGATTCAGGCCGGTGCCAGCAGCACCGACAGGAACTGCCCGCGTGCATCCGTGAACGCGCGCTCGACCACGAACCCCGACGCCCGGGCCAGCTCCTCGACCTCCGGGTCGGAGTACTTGTACGAATCCTCCGTGTGGATGCGCTCCCGCGCGGCGAAGCGCACGTCGAGGTCGAGCAACTCGATGCGCACGACCTGGTCGCGCAGGCTCTCGAGGTGCATCTCGATGCGGCCGGCGCGCTCGTCGTAGAGCGCCACGTGGCGGAACGCGTCCGGGTCGAAGCGCCCGCCCAGCTCGGCGTTGATGCGCGCCAGGAGGTTCTGGTTGAAGCGCGCCGTCACTCCAGCCGCGTCGTCGTAGGCGCGCTCCAGCACGCCCGCGTCCTTGCGGCGGTCGACACCCAGCAGGAACCGGTCGCCGGACCGCAGCCGCGCGCAGATCCCGGCCAGGAAACGCGCGGCTTCCGTGCGATCCAGGTTGCCCACGTTCGAGCCGAGCCACAGGACGAGCCAGGGCTCGCGCTTCTCGGCCGCCAAGAGCTCGATCCCGTCGCGGTACTCGGCCGCGACGCCCAGGACGATGGTGTCGGGGAATGCCGCGCGCAGGTCCGCTGCGCTCGCGCGCAGCGCGGCCGACGAGATGTCGACCATCGCGAACGCGGGCGAGCCGCCGCGCGCCACGTGCGCCTCGAGCAGGCGTCTCGTCTTGCGCGCCGAGCCGCTGCCCAGCTCGACGAGGGTCGCGCCAGGCGGCACGGCGCCCACGATCGCGGCCGCGTTCTGCTCCAGGATCTCGTCCTCGGCACGCGTCAGGTAGTACTCGGGCGTGGCGCAGATCTCCTCGAAGATCAGCGAGCCCAGCTCGTCGTAGAAGAAGCGGCACGGCAGGCGCTTGCGGGCGGCGCAGAGGCCCGTCCGCACTTCCCGCGCGAGGTCGACCTGGCCGTCGCCGGACGGCAGGACGCGCAGGGAGAGGTCGACGCTCATCCGTGCAGTCTGAGGTCCGCGAGCAACGCGCGCCATGCTGCACGCTCGGCCGCGGGCGTGAACTGCCGGCGCACGGCGCGTGAGGCGCGCTGCAGGCGCTGGAGAAACCCCGCATCCGACTCGGCGCGCTCGAGGAGCCGCGCAAGCCCGCGCACGTCCCCCACGCCGAAGTAGCCGGGGTGTCGCGCGCCGAGCATCCCCACGGCGGCCGGGATGCGCGTGCACAGGCAAGGCCGATCGGCCATGACCGCTTCGACCAGCGCGACCGAGCCGCCCTCGGAGCGCGACGTCTGCACGAAGAGGTCGGCCGAAGCCAACAGACGCAGGGCCGCGGCGTGGCTGCGCGGTCCGACCCAGCGCCAGCGCGACGGCGGTCGAGAAAGGCGCACGGCTGCGCGCGCATGATGCGCGTCGAGCGCCTCGCCGGCGTGCAGGATCTCGATCTTCGACTGCGGCGGCAGCCGTCCTGCGGCGTGCGCCGGCAGGAACGGGTCCTTCACGTCGCGCAGGTGGGCCAGGGCCACGACGCGGAATCGCTTCGTCCGGCGCGTGTGCGGACGTGGAACGTGCACGGCGGACTGCAGGATCGAGACGGCCTTCGCACGCTCGCGCGCACGCAGAGCCTTCAGCGCCTCGGGCTGCAGCACGACGATCCGCGTGGCCAGCCGCAGCGAAGCGGCCACGCGCGGATCCGGCCTCGCGCCGCCGTAGATGTCCGTGCCGGTCAGGACGACGACGACCGGACGGCCGGGATGAGCTCGCTGGAACGCAGCGATCGACGCGTGGCTCTTGCCGGCGTGCAACGCGACGAGCAGGTCGTGGTCGCCGCCCGACCAGCGCTCGACGAGGCGGACGGCGTGACCGAGCGAGCGCAGGATCTGGGCGTAGCGCACGGCCGTGCGGCGGTTCCCGCGGGTCGAGCCGGGCGCGGCCGGCGTCGCGATGGCGATCCTCACGGGCTGCGCACCTGCGCGTGACGGAGTCCAGTGCACGCCACCCGGGCGTGCACAGCGCGCGTTCAGCGGGCGTGCGTCGTCACGCGCGGATCGTACGCACGCGCAGCGTGACCCGCCACTCCGCGCGCCGCGGTTGCGCGCCGGCGCCTCGATCGGGCATCGTGCGCGCATGCAAACGGTACGTCCGTTGTTCCTGGCCGGCCGGCCGCTCGACACGGGTCGCGCGCTCGACGTGCGCGACAAGTTCAGCGGCGCGGTCGCGGCGCGCGTCGCCCTGGCCGGGCCGACCGAACTCGAGCACGCGATCGCCGCGGCCGTCGCGGCCGCCCCGGTGACGCGCGCGCTGCGGCCGTACGAGCGCGCCGCGATCCTCACGCGCTGCGTCGCCGGCTTCACGGCCCGCGCCGAGGAGTTGGCCCAGAACCTGTGCACCGAGGCCGGCAAGCCGATCCGCGATTCACGCGGCGAGGTCACGCGCCTGATCGACACGTTCCGGATCGCGGCCGAGGAGGCCACGCGGATCGGCGGCGACGTGCTCGAACTCGAGGTCACACCGCGCGCCCGGGGCTACCGTGGGATGACGCAGCGCGTGCCGGTCGGACCGTGCGCGCTGATCACGCCCTTCAACTTCCCGCTGAACTTGACCGCTCACAAGGTCGCGCCGGCGATCGCGGCCGGCTGTCCGTTCGTGCTCAAGCCGGCCAGCACGACGCCGCTGGGCGCCCTGACGATCGGCGAGGAGCTCGTCGCCGCGGGGATGCCGCCCGGATCGTTCTCGATCCTGCCGATGTCGAGCCAGGACGCCGGTCCGCTGGTCGAGGACGAGCGCTTCCGCCTGCTCTCCTTCACCGGCTCGGGCGCGGTCGGCTGGGACATGAAGCGCCGCGCCGGCCGCAAGAAGGTCGTGCTCGAGCTGGGCGGCAACGCCGCCTGCATCGTGGACCGCGACTGGGACCTGGACGACGCGGTGCAGCGCATCGTCTTCGGCGCGTTCTACCAGTCGGGCCAGAGCTGCGTGAAGGCACAGCGGATCCTGGTGCACGCCGACGTCGTCGACGCGTTCCGCACGAAGTTCGTGGCCGCGACGCGCGCGCTGGTCGCGGGCGACCCGCGCGACGAGCGCACCTTCGTCGGTCCGCTGATCGAGGAGGCGGAGGCCGTGCGCCTCGAGAGCTGGATCCGTTCCGCGGTCGCGCGCGGCGCGCGCCTCCTGTGCGGCGGCGGCCGCAAGGGCGCCGTGCTCGAGGCGACGATCCTGGAGAACGCGCCGTCTGACGAGAAGATCGTGCGCGACGAAGCCTTCGGTCCCGTCGCCGTTCTGTCGACCTTTCAGGACTTCGATGCCGCGCTCGACGAGGCCAACGATTCCCGCTACGGCCTGCAGGCCGGCGTTTTCACGAACCGTCTCGACCACGCGCTGAAGGCCTGGGACAAGCTCGAGGTCGGCGGCGTGATCGTGGGCGACGTGCCGGCCTGGCGCGTGGACTCGATGCCCTACGGCGGCGTCAAGGACTCCGGCTTCGGACGCGAGGGCGTGCGCTACGCGATCGAGACCATGACGGAATTGCGGCTGCTGGTGCTGCGCACACCCACAGCAGGACGATAGATTCGGCAGCGATGCTCCCGGCCCTCCTCCTGCTTTCGTCCCTGACCGTCCAGGACCTCACACAGCCCGTCTCGCGCGTCCCCAGCTGACCCGTCTGACCCGGTGAAGGGCGCGCGGTCCGTGCGACCGGCGAAGAGGGTGAGTTCGACCGCTGGAACGCCAGCCTGCGCTGGATCCCGGACATCGACGTCGACCGCGCGAAGCTGCGCGCGACGCTGGCGTACCGCTTCACGTCGACGTTCCAGGCCGGCATCGAGGTCAACCCGCTCGACGAGAGCGCGAACCCGATCGCGAACTGGGTCGTCGTCCCCGAGCAGGACGACTGGCCGGCGCTCCTCCTGGGCACGAGCTCCGACCGGATCGGCACCGACAGCGGGCAGGCGTTCTACGCCACGCTCAGCAAGGACCTCGAGCACTGGACCGGCCTCCCGGTCGCGCCCTACGCGGGCGTCTCGTACGGCACGTTCGACGACGAGCTCGTCGGCATCGGCGGGTTGATGATCCGCTGGTCGGAGACGATCGCCACGTACTCGATGTGGGACGGCCACAACTTCCACAACCAGCTCGAGTACGACCTGGGTCACGGTCACGCGATCGGGCTCATCCTGGTGGAGCTCGACGGCGACTACTCGTTGGGCGTGAACTGGAGCTGGAACGGCTCGATGCCGTGGGAACGGCCCGAGGAAGCACCGTAGCTCCCAGCAGCGCGCGCGCGGCGCGGTCCTAGCGCGTCACGGGCTCCATGAGCGTCATCACGCACAGCGCCGTCGCGTAGAGCGCGCCGCCGTTTCCGTCCGATCCCCAGCGATCGGGCACGAGCCAGCCGCCGTTCGAGCAGGCTTTCTCGGTGCGGTCCTGCAGGCCGAGGATCGCCGCGCTCAGCGGGGCATTCCACGCGTCCCACAACGCCGCCGTCGCGCGGGGGCTCGCGGGCCCGTCGTACAGCGCCAGCGCGTGCGTCCCGGCGTGCCAGTAGTAGTAGTCGATCGAGAGACGATCTTCCGAGATTGTCGGCAGGTCCTCGAGGATCTGTCCGGCCGCCGCGGCGAGGAACGGGTCGGCGAAGTCCCCGTCCGCGACGATGCGCGTGCTCAGCGTGAGCGCCGACATCGCGGCCGGGTGATAGACGAAGTGGTCGCTCTTGCCCGTGACCTTGGCGCCAGCGCCCCTGGCGTCCAGATAGCCGGCCAGGCCGCTGGGAACGGACACCGCGCGCGCGAACGCGGCCGCGCCGTCCACGGACTCCTGGCGCACGTTCAAGCCCGCGCGCCGCGCGCGGTCCAACGCCAGCGCGCACCAGGCCGTGATCGACGAGTCGGAATCGACGAGCTCGCGCTGGGTGCTCTCGGCGTGCGCCGCGACCTCGCCGCGCGGGGCGTAGCGCCAACCCCAGAGGCCCAGCCCGTCGGGCCTCGGCCGTTGCGCGTCCTGGAGGAAGTCGATTGCGCGCTGGGCCGCGGCATCGAGGCCCGCGTCGGCGGTCAGCCGGCTGGCCTCGCACAGGGCCAACGTCGCGATCGCCTCGTTGTAGAGGAACACGCGCGTCGAGAACGAGCCGTCCGGTTGCTGGCGCGCACGCAGCCAGGCGACCGCCCGGCCCGTGATGTCGGCGATCCGGTGCCGGCGCCCCATCGTCGTGTCGAGGACCTGCTGCTGCGACTCGGGCGTGAACCCACCGTGGAGACAAGCCAGCAGAGCGAGCCCGGTCAGCCCCACGTCGTAGTGGTCTCGCGCCGGGGTGGCAGCCCGCGCGCCAGTCCCCACGGGTGAGCCGCGTTGTGCGAACGATCCGCCCC
>JANNQS010000068.1:0-14677 GCA_031400875.1 Planctomycetota bacterium
GGCGGGCCATCGCGTGGGGTTCCGCGTCGGCATGGCGCTGACGGAGTCACTCTTAAGTTGCTCCGCTCCCTGCCTGGGGGCGGGTGGTGACCACCGGCCGGCTCCGGGTTGTGACGGGGAGCCGGCCTTCTTCGTGAGCTGCGCGCACGAAGAAGGCCACGGGTCGCGTTTCGCAGCGCCAAGGGAAGCGGCCTTCACGCCTCGGAGCGTTGCGCGCCCCGCAGTACTAGTGGCCCGGCGCGTTACCGCGCCGAGCTGTGAGTGCGCTGATCTCCGCCGCGATCTGCGTGTCCTCGATCTTCGGGAAGAGCCCTTCGACCGTGCCCAGCCGCTGACCATCCGGCAACACGCGCCAGCTCCCTGCGACGGGCAACCCGGGCCACTTCTCGGCGCTGACCGCGCCCGGCTGCCCGAGCATGGCCCACAGCTTCTGCGCCTTGCCCGGCATGAACGGCGCCATCCAGCGCGCCAGCCACGCCAGCCACTGACAGGCGGTGTTGAGCACGCTCGCCGCCATCTCGGGGTCCGTCTTCCTCAGCGCCCACGGCGCCAGGTCGTTCACGAACTTGTTCCCGACGCGCCCGCAGGCCACGAACTCCTCGACGCTTTTCCGGAAGCGGAACTCGAGCACGTGCGCGGCCGGATCGCCGAACGCGCCGCACTCGCCCAGGATGCGCCGGTCGAGCTCCTCGACGTGGCGCGCATGCACCGGCGGGATGCGGCCCTCGTAGTTCTTCTCGATGAACTTGAGCACGCGCGTGACGAGGTTCCCGATCACGTCCGCGAGCAGCGCGTTGTTCGTGGCCTGGAAGTCCTCCCAGCGCCACTCCGAGTCGGCCGTCTCGGGCATGCTCGCGATCAGGTGGAAGCGCGCCGCCTCGGCGTCGTAGCGCGCGAAGAAATCGTCCAGCGGGATCGTCCAGTTCTGCGAGGTCGAGAACTTGCCGCCCTGCAGGTTGTAGAACTCGTTGGCCGGCACCTGCCAGGGCATCGTCCAATCCTGGCGCAGCCCGAACAGCATCGACGGGAACACGAGGCAGTGGAACGGGATGTTGTCCTTGCCGATGAAGTGCACCAGGCGCGTTGTGTCCTGCGACCGCCACCACGACTCCCACTCCGCCGGACGCCCGCGCTCGCGCGCCCACTGCTTGGTGAACGAGACGTAGCCGATCGGCGCGTCGAACCAGACGTAGAGCACCTTGCCCGTCTGCCCGCCGGCGCGGTCCTCCGGCACCGGCACGCCCCACGTCATGTCGCGCGTGATCGGCCGCGGCTGCAGGTCGGCCATCATGTTGCCGATGAAGCCGGCCACGTTGGGCTTCCACGGGTGCCCCTCGAACCACGCGCCGAAGCCCGCGTCGCGCAGCTTGGGCAGGTCCAGGTGCCAGTGCAGCGTGTCGCGCCGCTCGGGCGTCGTGCCGCAGATCTTGCAGGCGACCGGCGACATCTTGAGCGGATCCAGCCACGTGCCGCAGCGCGGGCACTCGTCCCCGCGCGCCTCTTCGAACTTGCACACGTAGCAGGTGCCGGTGATGTAACGGTCGGCCAGGAACTTCTTGTCCTTCGGGCAGTAGAGCTGCGCGGAGGTCTTCCTCAGGAGCCAGCCCTGCTCGTCGAGCCGGCGGAAGAAGCCCTGGCTCGTCGGCGCGTGCTCGGGGCAGATGCTCGTGCCCGACCACACGTCGAATTCGATGCCGAACCGGTCGAACGTCGACTTGATCACCGCGCGCCCGCGCGCGACGTATTCGGCGTAGGGCGTGCCCTCCTGCTCGGCGCCGATCGTGATCGCGACGCCGTGCTCGTCCGTGCCGCACACGTACAGGACCTCCTCGCCCAGCATGCGCAGCGTGCGCACGTAGACGTCGGCCGGCAGGTAGGCACCGGTCACGTGCCCGAAGTGGATCGGGCCGTTGGCGTAGGGGAGTGCGGAGGTGACGAGGTAGCGGACCAAGCTCTGCTTGCTTTCAGTTCGTGGCGGGCGTCGTGCCGCGGTGGATCAGGACCAGGTTGCGGGCGTAGATGAAGATGCCGGTGGACTGTCCCACGATGCCGACGACGTCCTTGCGCCAGACGAAGTAGGCGAAGAGCAGCATGCCGCCGAACAGGCTGCCCCACCAGAACGCGACCGGGATGACGGAGCGCTTCTCCTTCTCGCTGGCGTACCACTGGAGCACCATGCGGAAGGTGAACAGCGCCTGGCCCAGGAATCCGACGGCGATCCAGGCGAAGCTCCAGGGTTTCGTGATGTTGAAGAAGCGGTAGAGGAACCCCGAGGACTCCATTTCGCGCTGGGACACGTCGAGCGCGTGGGCGAACTCCTGCGGGGACAGCTCGATCGTCCCGTCGTCGGTCGGCACCTGAAGCGTGTCGCCCTGCGGCGTGTGGCGCACCTTCACGTCCTTGAGCCGCATCTGGAGATCGAGCTGGACGGGTGCCTCCGCCGGCGTGACGGTCGCTCGCGGCGCCTGGGCGCTCGCGGGAGCGGACAGCAGCAGGGCCAGCAGCGGGGACAGCAGCGGGGACAGCAGCGCGAGCCCAGCGATCCGCGCACGTCGCTCAGCGGCCACCGGTCACCTCACGGATCGGCAGCTTGAGCAGCCGCCCGCGCATCCAGCGCACGGCGATCAGGTCGCGCGTCGCGCGGAACACGCGGTTCCACACGCCGTACTTGCTGACGCCGGCCGTGCGCGGATGGTGTCCCACGCCGTGCTCGACGACCGAGTAGCCGTGGTAGCGCAGCAGCGTCGGCAGGAAGCGGTGCATGCCCTCGAACAGGGGCAGCGCCTGGATCGCTTCCGCGCGAAACACCTTGAGCGAGCAGCCCGTGTCGCGGATCGAGTCCTTCGAGATCCAGTTGCGCACGCCGTTGGCGATGCGCGAGCTGGCGCGCCGCACGAACGTGTCGCGCCGTTTCTGGCGCCAGCCGACCACCGCGTCGTGGTTCGCGGCGAGCTCGATCATCGCCACCAGGTCGCCCGGGTCGTTCTGAAGGTCGGCGTCCATCGTCGCCACCAGCTTCCCGCGTGCGACCTGGATGCCGGCCGCCGTCGCCGCCGTCTGGCCGCAGTTGCGTTCGAAGAACACGCCGACGACGCGCGGATCGCGCTGCGCCAGCGCGCGGATCAGCGCCGGCGAACGGTCGCGGCTGCCGTCGTCCACCAGGATCAATTCCCAGCCGTCGCGGCCTCCGAACACCTCGACGACGCGCGCGTGGAGGCGCTCGACGTTCTCCTCCTCGTCGTAGACCGGCGCGATCAAGGACAGTGCCAGCGACCCGCGCTCGCGCCCGGGAAAACGATCGCGCACCTGGAACGGCAGGATGCCCGGACGCGCGCCGGGCGGAACCTCGGGGTTGGATGCGCCCATCGGGGCCGCCATGATGGGATCGCGATGGTCACGGTGCGAGGCCGAAGGAGCGCGTGAAGTCCGGCGACACCGCCGCGCCGCCGTCGCGTCCGTTCCTCGGCGGCTGGCACCTGCTCGTCCCGATCGTAGCCCTGGCCGCCACCCGCGACCTGTGGGCGCCGGACGAGCCGCGCTACGCGCAGATCGCGCGCGAGGCGTTCGAGACGGGGAGCCTGCTCGTGCTGCACATCTGCGGCGACGTCTACCCCGACAAGCCGCCGCTCGCGTACTGGCTCTTCGGGCTCTTCGGGCAGCTCGGCGGGTGGCGCGGGCTCGCGCTCCGACTCCCGGTGATCCTGGCGACGATCGGCTCGGCGCTGATCGCGGCGCGCATCGCACGCCGGCTGCTGGGCGACGTCGCCGCGGCCTGGACGCCGGTGTTCTACCTGGGCACAGGGATGATGGTGTGGTTCGGCGGACGCTTGCAGCTCGATCCGCTGCTGGCGTTCTTCTGCCTGGCGGCCGTCGACCTGCTGTGGCACGACGGCGGCGACCGTTCGGCGCGCACGCGTCGCTTGCTGCTCGCGGGCCTGTGCGCGGGGCTCGCTGCTCTGTGCAAGGGACCGGTCGCGTGGCTGCACGTCGGCCTCGCGGTGTTGGCGATGCGCCTCGTGCCAGGAACATTGCGCGTGCCGCTGCGTTTTCCGATCGCGGCGTCGATCGGCGCAATCGCGCTGGCCATCGCGCCCGTCGCGCTCTGGGCCACGGCCGCGTCGCTGCGCGAGCCGGCTCTGTGGCGTCCGCTCTTCCTGGGCCAGCACCTCGGTCGCGCCACGAGCGCCGAAGCGCCGCACTCGGGGCCCCCGTGGGAGCACGTCGTGCAGTTGCCCCTTTTCCTGCTGCCCTGGACGGGCCTCGTGCTGCTCGGGCTCGGCGCGGCGTGGCGCGCGTGGCGCGTGGCGCGCAGCTCCGGCGCGAGCGCGCGCACGGACGTCGCGCCGGGCCTCGTGCGCGCCGCGATCTGGTTCCTGCTCGTGCTGGCCGTGTTCTCGGCGATGCCGCCCAAGCGCGAGGTCTACCTGCTGCCGATCTACCCGGCCGCGGCCTGGTTCGCGGCCTTCGCGTTCCAGCGTGCGCTCGAGCACGGTCGCCTGCCGCGCTGGGTCGGCGTGGGCACGCCGCTCCTCCTGTTGTTGCTGGCGCTGGGCGCCGGGATCGCGCCGCACTTCGTCGAGGCCGCGCAGCCGTACGCGATCCGCGCGCTGCCGGTCGCCGTGGCTTTCACGGCCGGCGCCGGCGCCGCGCTGGCGTTCCTGCGCCAGGGCAACCTGGCGCGCTGGGCCGACGCCATCGCGCTCGGGATGTCGGGCGCCGGCCTCGCCGCCGCGCTCCTGCTCGTGCCCGTCATCGATCCGATCAAGTCCGCGCGCACGCTGGCGCTCGAGATCGCCGCGCGTCCCGAGCGCCCGAGCGAGATCCCCGCGCTCGGCCCGCAGCCCGAGGGCTACCGTTTCTACGGCGGCGTCCCGACCGTGCGCTCGCACCGCAGCGAGATCGAGCCGGCCCTCGCGCGCGAGGGTGAGCAATTCCTGGCGCTCGTCTCGCAGAGCGAATGGGAAGCATGGCCCGAGAGCCTGCGCGCGCGCCTGACCGTGCTCCTGCGCCGCCAGGTCGGCTCGCGCGACGTGCTGCTGGTCGGCGCCGCGCGGTAGACATCGGTGACAGACACCTGGCACCACCGGGCACCCCCCGCGGTGGTGCACGGTGTCTGACACCGATGTCTACCTCTTCACGACCGCGGGCACGGTGACGGGCTCGAGCGGCAGCGTGACGCGCCGGCCCGGGGGCCGCATCTTGTTCTTGTCGACGCGGCACAGGAGCCACAGGCCGCCCAGTGACGCACACGGCACGCCGATCAGGGGGCCGACGAACGGCACGACGAAGATCAGGCTGGTCACGATGCCCAGCGCCAGCACGGCCGGCAGGTGCTGCGTCAGGCACGCGATGCGCTGGCGCAGCGACCAGTTGCGGCGCGAGAAGGGGATGTCGAGCAGCGTCAGCGACGTGGCGAACCCGGCCACCATCGCGAACATCGGCAGCCCGAGCACCGGGATGAACTTGACCCAGATGAACAGCACGAGGATCAGCCCCGCGAGCAGCGACGCCTTGATGCTGGTCCACAGCGCGCGTGCCTGCGATCCCAGGAACCAGGTCAGCCACGTGCCCGATCCGCGCACCGCGAACGCCGCGGCGACGAAGGGGACAGGGATCGCCACGAGCAGCAGCCAGTCGTAGTGCCAGTCCCACAGGAAGTACGCGACCACGAGCAGCAAGGCCACCTCCGTCGCGATCGCGGACACGCGCGCCGAGCGTTCCTGGTCGAGGCCCGGCGGCTGCTCGAGCAGGACGCGCGGATCCGCGCCGAACCAGCGCGCTTCGACGCGCGCCTGGATCGTGTCGAGAAACGGTCCGCAGATCGCCTCGTACGCGATCGAGAACGTCCACAAGGCCGCGATCGTGAAGGCGATCAGCAAGACGAGGATCGACCCCGCGTGCGCGATGGCGATGACGACCTGCAGGCCCGCGAGCCACTCGACGAGGTTGCGCCAGAACCCCGGGTCCATCTGGAGCTGCGACAGGTCCTGGTTCGCGACCGCGTCGAAGAAGCGCGAGAGCGCCCGCACGAGCAGGTACAGGACCGCGCCGAAGAGGATCGCGGTCAGGATCACGGGCGGGATCAACAGACGCTTCGTGCTCGGCGTCCCCAGCAGGGTGCGCGCTCCCTGCGGCAGGGCCGCGAGGCCGTCGCGCACCTCGCGCCAGACGCCGCCGCGCGGTTTCCTCAGCGACCGCTCGAGTGGCGCGAAGCGGCACGAGGGGCAGGAGAGCTCGGGCGCGTGGTAGCCGCACAGCGGACAGGGGACGACGGCGGGACGGGGCATGGCGGGGGGGGCGTGGTTCCAGACATCGCGCCGGGACAATAGAATGCAGGACTCGGCAGCTCCCTTCGAGGCCGGCGCTCCCGCGACGTCGGGCGCGGCGTCCCGGGGCGCGCGAGAGCCCGACCCACCACCGACTTCACAGCCCCGATGCAGCCTTTCCGCCAGCTCGATTACGTCCGCCTCGACGACTCGCTCTCGAACGAGGAGCGCATGGTGCGCGACACGGTGCGCGACTGGGTCGGCGAGCGCTTCATGCCGCTCGTGGCGCAGCACTTCGAGGCCGGCACGTTCCCGATGGAAATCGTGCCCGACCTGGCCGAGCTGGGCGTGTTCGGCCCGACGATCCCGGAGGAGTACGGCGGCCCGGGGCTCAACAACGTGTCGGCCGGCCTGATCTACCAGGAGATGGAGCGCGGCGACTCCGGCCTGCGCTCGTTCGTGTCGGTGCAGGGCGGCCTCGTCATGTACCCGATCTTCGCGTACGGCTCGGAGGAGCAGAAGAAGCGCTGGCTGCCCCAGCTCGCGAAGGGCAAGGCGATCGGCTGCTTCGGACTCACGGAACCCGACTTCGGCTCGAACCCGGCCGGGATGCTGACGACGGCCAAGAAAGATGGCAACGGCTGGGTCCTGAACGGCCGCAAGATGTGGATCACGAACGGCACCGTGTCCGACGTGGCCGTCGTGTGGGCGCGCGCCGAGGGCAAGATCCGCGGGTTCCTGGTCGAGAAGGGCACGCCGGGCTTCAGCGCGCCGGAGCAGAAGCACAAGTGGAGCCTGCGCGCGTCCGTGACGAGCGAGCTCGTGCTGCAGGACGTGCACGTGCCGGCGAGCGCGATGCTGCCCAAGGGCGAGGGCCTGAAGGCGCCGCTGGGCTGCTTGACGCAAGCGCGCTACGGGATCGCGTGGGGCGCGCTGGGCGCCGCGCTGGCCTGCTTCGACGAGGGCCTGCAGTACGCGAAGCAGCGCATCGTGTTCGACAAGCCGCTGGCCGGGTTCCAGCTGCCGCAGCAGAAGCTGGCCAACATCGCCACCCAGATCACGCTCGGTCAGCTCATGGCGCTGCACCTGGGCCGCTTGAAGGACAAGGGCGACGTGACGCCGGCGATGGTCTCGATGGGCAAGCGCAACAACGTGCACCTGGCGCTCGAAACGGCGCGCATCGTGCGCGACTTGATGGGCGCGAACGGGATCAGCCTCGAGTACCAGGTCGGCCGACACCTGTGCAACCTGGAGAGCGTGATCACGTACGAAGGCACGCACGACATCCACACGCTGGCGATCGGGCAAGAGCTCACTGGCATCGCGGCGTTCCGGTAGGTGCCTGAAACGATCCTGACGGATTCGACCCGCGCCGCCCGGAAGCGCCTTGGGTCCGGCGAATCCGTTGGGATCGTTCCTGGCTCCGTACGGAACGCCGGCACGAGGAGGTTGGGCGCACGGATCACCCTGGGGAACTCACCGCCCTCGCGATGAACCTGTCGGAGTCGTCCCTGGCACCGTATCGACTACTTGGCCTGATCGCGGGCACGGATTGATTCGGCGGACCTTCGCTACGGAGCCGGACTCAGGGTCTCTGCCCTTTCAAGTCGCAGCCGACCGGCTGGCAACCAGACCTCACAGCGCAACGCCGCGCGTCGCGCGCCGTCCCGCCCAAACGTCCACCGTGAGCGCGCAACCGCCGACGAGCACGCCACAGCCGATCAAGCTCTTCGTCAGCGCGCCGGTCGCCAGCGCGCGGCCCAGCATCGCGGGCGCGGTCGCGCCGACGAGCAGGACGGACGCGATCACCAGGATCCAGCGCGCGCGGCGCGCGATCCGGCCCAGCTCCGGCGGCGGTCCGGCGAAGAGCAGGGCGTAGGGCAGGAGCATCCAGACCATGTGCGCCTTGTGCACGAGCGGCGCGAGCAGCAGGCCGGCGGCCAGGCACAGGCACACCTCGCGCACCCGCGCTCCGGCGCGCTCGTCGCGTGCGGACCGCGCCAGCGTCGCGACGAGCGCCGCCAGCAAGGCGATCTGCACCGCGAGCACGATCCAGCGCACTGAGTCGGGATCGAGCGCCACGATTTCCGCCGTCGGCCCGCTCGTGCCCTGCGACGTGGCCGGAGTCGCGGCCAGCAGGCGGTAGAGCGCGGCGGTCAGGCTCTGCCCCGGCACGTACTCGCGCGCCGCCAGCAGATCGTCGCCGCCCGCGGCGTAGGGCGCGGCGAGCTTGTGCCACCACGCCTCGAGCCGGGCGACGCCGTCGTCGGGCCCGAACGCGACGAGCGGAACGATCGCCACGCCGGCGACGAAGGTGGCGATGGCGCCAACCAGCGCAGCCCAGCGGCGCCGCACGAGGAACGGCAGCGCCGCGATCGCCGGCACGAGCTTGAACGCGGCCGCCGCGCCGATCCACGCGCCGGCCGCGCGCTCGCGCCCGCGCTGCCAGGCCAGCACCGCGGCGACGATGGCGGCCAGCGTGAAGTGGTTCACCTGCCCGTTCGTCAGGTTCGAGTCCGCCAGCCGCAGCACGCAGAGCAACGGCAACCACGCCAGCCAGGGCGGCGCGTTCAACCCTTCGGCGCGCACGATCTCGACGCTCTGGCGCGCCGACCACGCCAGCGCCGCGAGCGAGAGCAGCTGGAACAGTGCCGCCGCCACGCCCAGCGGCAGAAGGCCGAACGGCACGAAGAGCAGCGCCGAGGCCGGCGGGTAGATCCAGTCCTTGACCGTGTTCGGGTCGACGCCGTCCAGCACCGCGCGCCCCGCTTGCCAGTAGATCGTCAGGTCGGAACCGCGCGGCCGCACCGTGTCGCGCCAGCCGCGCGCCGCGAACCACACGCACAGCCCCATCAGGATCCAGGGCAGGACCGCGTGGATCCGCTTCGACGTGACGGCGTGCATCGCGCGAGAGGGGAACGCACGGCGCGGGCGTCCGCAAGCTCCGACCGAGCCGGTGGGGCGCGAATCGCGGCTGGACCGGCGGTGCGCGGACCGCGACGATGCGGCGTGCGTGCGCTGGCTCTTCCCCGACGATCCCGTGCGCCGGCGGCGGCGCGATCGCGTCCTGCTCGTGCTGGGGATCGTCCTGGCCGTGGTCCTCGTGCTGCGCGCCGCACGCAAGGGCGACAGCGTGCTCGTGCGCAACCAGGAATGGGGCGCGCGCTTCGTCGAGCGGCAGGATCCGTACGTCGACACGCTGCGCGGCGGCCGGTTGCACGGGCCGTACCCGCCCAGCTACGCGATCGTGTGCGCGCCGCTCTCGATGCTGCCCACGGGCGTAGCGCGTGTCGTGTGGGCGCTGGCGCAGATCGGAGCGCTGGCTGCGACGTTCGTGCTGCTGCGGCGCTGGACGGCGCGCGGTTGGCCACAGCTCGCGCCGCACGTGCCCGTGCTGTTCGCGCTCGCGCTGATCCTCGCGAGCCGCTACGTGCTGCGCGACATGGCTGGCGGAGGCGGGAACCTGCTGTACGGCACGTGCGCGCTGTGGGGGATCGAGCTGGCGCTCGGCGGCAGCGCGGTCGCGAGCGCGTTCCTCCTGGCATTGCCTCTCGTCTTGAAGCCGAACCTCGCGCCGCTGGTCCTCGCGTTGCCGCTGCGTGGCCGCTGGCGCGCGTTCGGCGTCACGATCGCGCTGGCGCTCGTGTTGGCTTGGCTGCCGGGAATGTGGTTCGGTGCATCCGGCTGGAGCGAGCTGTGGTCGCGCTGGGGGCACGACGTCGCGGCGTATTCCGCCGTCGACGACCTGTCGCGCGCGGATCAGGTGCCGGAGGGCTTTCCCGTCGACGACGACGGCATGAACCAGAGCCTGCGCGCGGCGCTCGGCCGCATCGCGGGCGATGTGCCGGGCTTGGCGCGCTGGAGTGCGCGCGTGGGAGCGCTGCTCGCGATCCTCGCGGCCGCGTGGGCTTGCGCGCGCGCGCGCGGGACGCGTGCGGAGATCCTCGGCGTGCTGGCGATGCTCCCGGCGTCGCTGCTCGCGTCGCCGATCGCGTGGAAGGCGCACCACGCCGTGCTGCTGCCCTTGTTCGCGCTGCTCGCGGCGAGCGCGCTCGAGCGACGGCGGTGGAGCGCGCTGGCCACGTTCCTCGTGTCGTACTGGATCGCGTGCGGCGTGCTGAGCGAGGAGCTCGTCGGCAAGGCCGGCAAGGCGTGGCTGCAGCGCGCCTCCGTCGTCACGTGGTGGACGATCGCGATGCTCGCCGCGACGCTCGCCCGAGCGCGGCGCCCGGATGGCCCGGATTGCGCGGAATCGGCGGCGCCGCGAGCGCCCGGTCGCGCCTGAAGGGATGTACGTCCGGAGTCTTGCGGCATACCTCGATCGAGGAGACGATCGATCGGGACGCGACCATCGGCCACGAACCGGATCGAGGATTCCCGTGCGCGCATTCCTGACCCTCGCCTTCACGACGATCGCGGCGACCGCGGGCCGAGCCCAGGTGGTCGAGAGCTGGCGCACGCCGGTGGACCACTCGCCTTGGTGGGATTTCCCCATCGACGCGGACTTCGCCCCCGACGGCACGACGACGTACTGCGGATTCGAGGACTCGGGACCGATCGTGCCGCCGAGCACGCTTCGTCCGGCCGGCGCCTCCGTCGTCCGCATCGACCCGCAAGGCAACGTCCTCTGGTCGGACCGGTACGACGGTCCGAACCCGGCGCCGCACAACGTGCGCTTCAAGGCCGGCGCGCTCCACGCGGACGGGGGTTGGGTGGGAGTCACGGAGACGATCCCGCTGCCCACGCCGACCTCGAACCACCATGTGGAGGTCGTGCGCTACGACGCGGCGGGAACCCGGCTCTGGACGACCTTCGTGCCGGATGCGATCGCCTGGACGATCACGATCGCGCGCGACGGCGACGTGTGGGTCGCCGGCAGCCGGCACAACGGCGGCGGCTGGGCCGACGCCGCGGTGTGGCGGTTCGGCCCGAACGGCGGGCTCCTCTCCACGGCTCTGTGGGACGGCACGGGGCACGGACAGGAGGAGGCGTACGCGATCGCGACCGACGGAGCCGGCGGCGTGTACGTGGGCGGCACCACGAACGGCGGCGTGGGTTCCACCCTGCGCATGCTCCTGCGCGTCGGTCCGGCCGGCAACGTGCTGTGGTCGCGGCCGGACGGCTTCGGGCCGGGGGCGGTCGGCGAGCTCGTTGCCGATTCGAGCGGCGTCTACGTCGCGTCCACGATTCCCAGCGGGAACGGCGCCATCGGCGTCCTGACGCGCTACGACCTCGCCGGTACACCACTCTGGGAGCGCGATCTGTCGGCCGTCGCCTCGACGATCCACCATCCTTCCTACGTCGCGTTCGCGCCGAACGGCGACGTCGTGGGGGCGAGCGGCCGGGGCACCGTGACCGTGCGCCGTTTCGACCCGAGCGGGAACCTGCGCTGGTCGACCGTCGTGACGACGGGCCCGGGTGACGCCGCACGCGGGCTCGCCGTGAACGCTCGGGACGAAACGGTCTGCGGCGGCACGCGCGACGGAGCGACGCCCTACGGGGGATTCGTCGCCAAGCTGGCTCCCACCGGCACGCTGCAGTGGCTCCGCACCGTGCCGGGCCTGACGGCCCTCGAAGCCGGAGCGGGCCCGCCGGGCGCTGGGTTCCTGATCGGGTATCAGTCGCCGGCCGCGGACAACCTGACCGTCCTCACGGTCCGCTTCGACGACTGGGTCGTGCCGTTCTGCGCGGGCGACGGCGAGGGCACGGCGTGTCCGTGCGGCAACTCGGGCGCGCACCTGCACGGCTGCGCGAACTCCGCCGCGCCCGCGGGCGCGCTGCTCGGCGCTAGCGGAGCGCCGTTGCTCGCGAACGACACGTTCGCTCTCCACGGCTCCGGGATGCCGAACGGTCCGGTCGCGTACTTCCAGGGCACGACGTCAGTCGCCGGCGGCGCGGGCAGCGCGTTCGGCGACGGCAAGCTCTGCCTCGCGGGCTCGATCGTGCGCCTCGGGACGAAGCAGAACGCGGGCGGCGCGTCGAGCTTCCCGGGGCCGTCCGATCCGTCGATCTCGACGCTCGGCGGAATCGCGGGCGGCATGCAGATCCGCACGTATCAGGCGTGGTATCGCGACGTCGCGCCGTTCTGCACGCCGGACGGCTTCAACCTGACGAACGCGCTGATCGTCACCTGGAGTCCGTAATTGCAGCGCGCGTCGACATGCGCGCGAACGATGGCGGCGGGACCGGCCACGGGGCGGTGTTCGGCCGCTTCGTCGAGCCGTGCACGACGTGGCTGCAGGATCAGGCGGCCGGCAAGCAGGGTTTCACGGGAAACCTAGGTCGATACGAACGGGACGACTCGGTCCCGGATGCTCTGTGGCAGGCGTTGCCGCAGGATCCGGCGCACGTCGTCGGCGCCGTAGCGCGCCGAGAAGTGCGTCAACAGCAGGACCTCGTTCTGGAACAGGTCGGCGCGCTCGCAGACCTCGTCCAGGTGCACGTGGCCCTTCTCGCGCGCGTCGGCCACGGACACGCGGTCGTCGAGGAACGTCACCTCGAGGATCAGGAGCCGCGCGCGGCGCACGAGCTCCTCGTGCTCGACGACCTCGATCAGCGTGTCGCCGCAGAACGCCACGATCGGGTCCTCCATCGCCTCCGCCACGCTCTCGCCGCGCGCGCGCACGGCGGCGAGTTCGGCCTCGCTCTGGCCGACCAGGTCGCGGCGCAGGCGCGTCTTGCGCTCCCACACGCAGTAGCCCTGGCACGGAGCGCGGTGGTAGCTGCGGAACGGGCGGACCAGGAGGCGCGGCGACAGCGCGTACTCGTCGCCCGGTCCGGCCACGACGAGGTGGTGGGCCAGCTCGGAGCGGTCGAGGCGTCGCCAGACATCGAACAGGTCGCGGAACGCGTCGGCGTTCTCGGGTCCCACGACGTACGTCGGCGGCGAGAGCTTGCGCAGAGCGCGCGTCGCGCAGTGGTACGCGACGCCACCCATGTGGTCCATGTGCGCGTGCGTGAACAGCACGGTGGGCCGCGCGATCGCGTGCTCGGGCGCGCGGCCGATGTCGAACGCGATCTTGAGGCCGGGCAGGTCGATGCAGGTTTCGAGGCCGCCGATCGAGAGGCCGCGCACCTCGATTCCGGCCAGGACCATCCCGCGTTCGGTCGACATGCGTCGTTATCGTAGCGGCGTGGAACCGATCGAGACGCTCCTGGAGCGCGCACGGGAGCGACGCGGCGACCTCGCTGCGCAGCTCGCGCGGGAGTCCACGGATTGCTTTCGCGTCCTGCACGGCCTGACCGAAGGCCGGCCCGGTCTCTCGATCGACCTCTACGGAAGGCTGTTGCTCGTGCAGACGTTCCGCGAGCCGCTCGTGGCGGGCGAGCTCGAGCGGATCGAAGGAATCGTGCGCGCTCAGAGGCCTGGAGCGGAGCTCGCGCTCGCCTGGAACCATCGCGCCAACTGGCCGCGCGAGCCCTTCGAGCATTGGCACCAGCCCGCCCCCGAAGCGCTCGAGGAGCACGTCGCGACGGAGCTGGGCGTGCGCTACGCGATCCGCGCGCGCCACCGCGGGCAGGACCCGTGGCTCTTCCTCGACCTGCGCGCCGGACGGCGCGCGCTGGCGCAGCTCGCGCCGGGCGCGTCGGTGTTGAACCTGTTCGCGTACACGGGCTCGGCCGGGATCTGCGCCGCGGCACACGGCGCTCGCGAGGTGTGGAACGTCGACTTCGCGCGCTCGAGCCTGGACGTCGCCGCGCGCCACGCCGCGCTGAACGGCCTGCCGCCGCAGGCCGTGCGCGACGTGCACGAGGACTGCCTGCCCGTGCTGCGCCAGCTCGCCGGCCTGCCGGTCAAGGGCCGTGGCGCCGCGCGCGCCTACCTGCGCCTCGAGCCGCGTCCCTTCGACGTCGTCGTGCTCGACCCGCCGGCCTGGTCGACCGGGCCGTTCGGCGCGGTCGACGTCGAGCGCGACTACCCCAGCCTGTTCAAGCCGGCCCTGCTCGTCGCCGCGCCGGGCGGGCACGTCGTCGCCACGAACCACGCGCCCGGCGTGACGAGCGAGCGCTGGCGCGAGACGCTCCTGCGCTGCGCGGAGAAGGCCGGTCGCGCGCTGGCGTCGCTCGAGCTGTTGGTGCCCGACGCGGACTTCCCGGGCTCGACGCTCAAGATCGCCGTGGCGCGGCTCGGCGCATGAGGCCGAATGGAAACCGATCCTACGGCCTCTCCGATCCTGTTGGCGCCGCGCGGATCCGCGCGAGGAGAGCTAGGAAGACATCATCGTACGCTCTCCCGGAACCTGTTGGCGCCGCGCGGATCCGCGCGATGGAGCCCGTGGAGAATCGATCTTACGGGCTCGCTGAACCTGTTGGCGCCGCGCGGATACGCGCCCTGGAGCCCGGGGTGTAAACATAGTAAGGGCACCCAGAACCATTTTGCGCCGCCCCGCGCCGCCCCCAGGGGGCGCGGG
>JANNQS010000069.1:0-61617 GCA_031400875.1 Planctomycetota bacterium
GCTCCGGCGCGGCCCGACCTGCTGCGAGCCGCGCTCCGGCGCGGCCCGACCTGCTGCGAGCCGCGCTCCGGCGCGGCCCGACATGCTGCGTGCCGCGCCCGCAGGCGCGGCAGCGTCACGGACTCCAGATCACGCGCAACCCGTGCGTCAGGTTGAACGTCGACGCCGTGCAGAAGGCGGCGGCGTTGCGGTACCAGACCTGGTAGTTGCGCGTGGCCCCGCCGGCCGGAATGTTGCCGCGCACCGAGATGCTGGCGTCGCCCGGTCCCGGGTAGCTCGACGAGCCGCCCTGGTTGGCCTTCGTCCCCAGGCGCTGGATCGAGCCCGAGGTGCAACGCAGGCCGTCGCCGAACGGGACGCCGTTGCCACCCGCGTCCTGGTTGATGCCCTGGAAGTAGAGCGCTGACGAGTTCGGCATCCCCGCGCCCGTCAGCATGAGCGTGTCATCCGCGACGATCGCGGACCCGCTGGCCGACAGCGTTCCGCCGTGGCCCAGCGAGCTGGCACAGCCCTGCCCCGGCGGCGCGAAGTTGCCGCACGGACACGCGGTGCCCGTCCCGTCGCCGAAGCAGTACGGCGTGGGCGGCGGTGCACACACGAGGCGGCCGACGCGGAAGGCGTCGATGCCGGCTTCCACGATGCTGGCGGGGGAGCTGTCGTTGGCCGTGAACCGCAGACGCATGAAGTTGGTCAGGCCGACGCCCAGCGCGGTCACCTCCGCGGCCGTGATCGTGTGGTGGCGCCAGACCGTGCTGTCGGAATCGTGCACCGCGATGGTCGTCCACGGACCGGCGGCGGCGTTCGGGCTGATCTCGACCAGCAGGCGGTCGTTCCCGTCCTCGTTCGTGAGCGCCAGGTAGTAGTCGTACTCGATCGTGCCGTAGGGCGAGAGGAACTCGAACGAGCTGCCCTCGAGGCGCACCGCGCCGTTGTCGACGTCGGTGTTCCCGATTTGGTTCTGCGTCAGCCAGCACTGGCCGCTGCCGTCCGCATCGGACGTCGGATCGTAATCCCAGCCCGTGTCGTTGACCGGCACGCCGCGCTCCCAGTCACCGCTCGTCGCGCCCAGGTTCGCCGGGAACCAGCCCATGTCCGTCTCGAAGTCGTCGTAGAGCGTCGTGATCGCACCCGTCACGACGAGCGCGGTGAACGTCGTGGAAGGCGCCGCCGCCGGGTCCGACACCACCCCCGAGTTGGTGCCGACCGTGACGTAGTAGCTGACCTGATCGAGACACGTGGCGCCCGGAATCGTGGCGTCGTAGTGGTTCGGCGACGTCTGCGTCATCGGGATCGCCGCGTACGCGCCGCCGTTCACGGCGACGTGCAGCTGACCGCTGCCGGGCGTCGGGACCACGGCACCCAGGCCCAGGACATCGACCTGGAACGTGGTCGGTTGGCCTGGGAGGAGTTGTTCCGGACGTCCGCTCGGGTACCCGAAGAGGATCCCGTTGGGCATGTCGAACGCCTCGACGATCCCTGTCGTCGTCGATCCGGAGGGCGAGGTGGCGCTGGCGCCCATGCCGCGCTTGGCGAAGCCGGACCACAGGTCCGTCAGGTTCGCGCCGCCGCTCGCGACCAGATCGGACTGCAGGATCGCGTCGCGCGCCTGCAGGAAGTTCGGCGTCCCGGGCGAGAGCTTCAGCCCGTCGACGACGAGCCGCAGGATCAGGTCGTTGCCGGTCGCGAAGCCGTGTGTGGCGATCAGGTTCGCGCGCGCTTCCCAGAGCGCAACGCTCCACACCTCGCCGACGTTGTGCACCTCGTCGGCCGTGTTGCCGATCAAGGAGCTGCGCGGCACTCCGGGCGGATAGCTCTGCTGCCCCGGGTCGATGTCGGCGTACGTCTGCGGGTTCTTGCTCAGGTCCGTCGAGGTCGGGAAGCGGCGGATGCCGAAGTAGTAGTTGTCGATGTAGCTGCCGCCGAGCTGGTACGTGGTCCAGCCGCCGACCGTGTAGACGCCGGCCGGGGTGTCGGAGGGTTCCGAACTCATGGCCATCCCGACGAAGTCGCCCCAGCCCTCGCCCATGCCGCCGGCCTGCTCGCCGAAGGCCTGCCCGTCGAGCAGCCGGATCGACGTGCCGTGCGTCAGCTCGTGGTAGACGATGTCCGCGTCGAGGTCGCCGTCGCGGTCGGGCGCGGGTCCGTCGAACACGTACATCTGCACGCGGCCGCTGGTGCCGTCGACGCCGCTCGTGCCGCTCCAGTTGGCGTTGTTCGTGCCGGAACCATCCTGGACGTCGGCCTGCACGCGGTCACCGCCCAGGCCTTGACCGGAGAAGTTGAGGTCCTGGAAGTTCTTCGCGGCCTCGTCGAAGCCGAGCTCCATGAACTTGTCGTGGTACTTGTTCGACAAGTAGAAGAACTGGACGATCGCGCCGGGCCGGTAGTTCGACGGCGCCTGCGTCGTGTCGACGAGGAAGTCGAACGTGCGCGCCGGCGTCCCCGAGGGACGCGGCAGGTCGGGCAGGTTGTCGGCGTTCAAGTCCAGGTGCGCGTCGACGTTGTTGCCGATCGTCTCGTTGACGCCGTCGTCGATCCAGTGGTTCGGCGACCACGGCAGCACGTCGGCCGGGTTGACCGTGACAAGGCTCTGCGGCACCGTCGGGAACTGGAAACCGTTCGGAGTCGGGTTGCCGGGCGTGCCCGGGGCGGGCGATTCGCTGGTGAAGACGCGCAGCGTGATCGGTTGCGTGCCGCCCAGCGCGAAGACCAGGCGGTTCGTGCGGCGCAGGATCTGCCCGTCGGTCGCGTCGACCGTGACCTCGTAGGTGTTGCCGATGCCGATCTCGGGGATCGCCACGAGCCAGGCCGGACGCATGTCGCCGCGGGCGCGCGGGAAGTAGACGAACTCGCTCGTGAGCGCCTCGTCGTCGCGGAAATCGGGCGATCCGCCCCAGACGCGGGCGCGGGCGGCTCCGGCGGGCAGGCTCAGCGGCTCGGGCGCCGTCGTGACGACGATGCCGACGCTCGCGGCGGCGCGCAGCACGGCCTCGAAGTCGGACAGGCGCGCTGCGGGCGGCTGGAAGTCGCCGTCGGGGCGCGGCAAGAGCGTCGAGCTCACGTTGACCAGCTCGCCGCGCTCGGTCAGGTTCGCGCGCAGCTCGCAGTCGACGATGCGCACGCCGTCGAAGCGCTGCTTCCACGTCAGGTGGCGCATCCCGTTGTGTTCCGTCTCGAAGTCGCGCGTCAGCTCGGCGCTCACCAGCTCGCCCGGCGACACTTGGAACAGGCCGCGGTACTCGTCCAGGAACGCGCGCACGACCGTGTCGGCCGCGGCCTTGCCTTGCGCATGGGGCGGCGTGAGGAACATGCGCGTCGAGCGCACGAAGTGCGGCGTCCCCAGCACGTGGTGCATGTCGACCGCGACCCCTTGCACGCGCTGGCCCAGTCGGCGCAGCGCCAGCTCGCGCGTCGCCCGTGCCTGCGGTGTGAGCTCCCTCTCGAGCGCCGCGCGCACGAACGGCAACGCCTGTCCGTCGTCGTCCAGGCGCACATCGAAATCCGGCAACGGCACCGGCTCGGTCACCTGCGGAGTGCGGAACAGGTGCGGATCGAATTGGGCCTGGGCGGCGGGCGCGAATGCGGCCAGCGCGCAAGCGCCGAGCACGAGGGCGTGGCGTTGCATGGGGCTCTCTTCTCGAGGGAGAGGGGGGAGAACGGGGGAGGGGGGTCCCGTCCCACGAGTACCCGAACCCGGCCGCGGCGGGTACTGGGAATCAGCCGGTTCCGGGCCGGTTCTGCGCGCCCGGATCCAGGAGGTCCTGCAGCCTGTCGTTCTTGAGGCGCGAGGCCGCGGCCTGCGCCGCCATCCAGGTCTCGTAGCGCCCGCGCAGCTCGGCGTCGTGCGCGCCCAGGATGCGCACCGCGAGCAGCCCGGCGTTGCGCCCGTTGGCGATGCCGACGGCCGCGACCGGCACTCCCGCCGGCATTTGCACGATCGAATAGAGCGAATCGAGCCCGCGCAGCGACTGCGTCTCGATCGGCACGCCGATCACGGGCAGGCTCGTGTGGCTCGCGACCATGCCGGGCAGGTGCGCGGCGCCGCCCGCTCCGGCGATCACGACGCGCAGGCCGCGGCCGGCCGCTTCCTTGGCGTAGCGTGCCATGTCGTCGGGCGTGCGGTGCGCGCTGACGACGCGCACTTCGTGCGGCACGTCGAACTCCGTCAGCGCGTCCGACGCGAGCTTCATCGTCCCGAGGTCCGAATCGCTGCCCATGATGATCCCGACCAGGGGATTGCGACCGTCCGCTCGTGCCGTCTGCTTCGTCATCGGGACGTCTCCTCGGATTCGCCGAAGCGGATCGCGTCGGCCGCCGCGCGCGCGCAGGCTTCGGCCTCGGCCAGGGTCGCGCCGAGCGCCGTGACGTGGCCCATCTTGCGGCCGCGCTGGCTCCTGGACTTGCCGTACACGTGCACGCTCGCGCCGGCGATGCTCAGCGCGCTCTCGAGTCCCTGCGGCGTGCCCGATCCGGGCCCGACTCCCAGCAGGTTGACCATGCACGCCGCGGGTGCGCGCATCGCGGCCGATCCCAGCGGCCAGCCCATGACCGCGCGCACGTGGTTCTCGAACTGCGAGGCCGCGCAGGCCTCGATCGTGTAGTGGCCCGTGTTGTGGACGCGCGGCGCGATCTCGTTCACGAGCACGCTGCCATCCGCCATCAGGAACATCTCGACGCCGAACGCGCCGACGCCGCCGATCGCCTCGACGGCCACGCGCGCGATCGCCGCGGCCTGCGTCGCGAGCGCCGGCGCGACGCGCGCCGGCGCGCGCACGATGCGGCAGACGTGGTCGGTGTTCTCGGTCTCGACCACCGGGTAGGCGCACGCGGCCCCGTCGCGGCCGCGCACGACGATCGCGGCCAGCTCGAGCCGGAAAGCGCAGAATTCCTCGGCGTAGAGGCGGCCCGGTGCACCGTCCAAGCGCTTCCACGCGGCCTGCACCTCGGCCACGGAGCGCACGGTCGCGTTGCCCTTGCCGTCGTAGCCCATCGTGCGGCGCTTCAGCACGAGCGGCCAGCCGAGCGCCTGCGCGACGCGCGCGACGTCCTCCGTCGATTCGACCGCCTCGAAGCGCGGCAGCGGCAGGCCGGCGCGCGCGAACGTGCGCTTCTGCACCAGCTTGTCCTGCACGAGCGCGATCGTCGCCGACGACGGCCACAGCGGGTGCCCGGCGCGCTCGACGGCGCGCAGCGCCTCGGGCGACACGAACTCGTTCTCGAGCGTGACCACGTCGACCTCGCCCGCCAGCTCGAGCAGCTTGGCCGGGTCGTCGAGCTCGCCCTGGATCCAGCGCGTGTCGAGCGCGTGCGCCGGGAAATCGTCGGCGCGCTCCAGCACGACGACCTCGCAACCGAGCTGCGTCGCCGCCTGCGCCGTCATCTTGGCCAGCTGGCCGCCGCCGACGATGCCCAGGGTGGCGACGGTGGAGCGCCGCGCGGTGGGGGACATGCTCGTCTGGCTCACGTCCGCCGCACTCTACTGCAAGACGGGCAGCACCCGGTGCGCCTGGATCGCGACGCGCTGCGCCACGCGCCCGGCGATCTCCGCGAAGCGCTGCGCCACGAGCGAGCGCGGCGCCCCGATCACGACCGGCTCGCCGGCGTCACCGCCCGCGCGCACGATCGGGTTCAACGGGATGCTGCCGAGGATCGGGAAACCGTGCTTCTTCGCCAGCTTCTCCGCGCCGCCGCTGCCGAACACGTCGACGACGGTTGCGA
Source organism: Planctomycetota bacterium (assembly GCA_031400875.1). Classification (GTDB taxonomy): domain Bacteria; phylum Planctomycetota; class UBA1135; order UBA1135; genus JAEUHZ01. The sequence continues at coordinate 5,719 of JANNQS010000069.1, forward strand.
AGCGGCCCTCGATGTCGACCTGCAGGACGACGTCCTCCCCGCCCATGGCCAGACGGACGCGCTGTCCCGGCTGCGCGCCTTCGACGAGCCCCTCGATCGCGTAGCCGGCCATGTTCTCGACGATCCCTAGAATGGGGACGTTGACCTGCTTGAACATGGAGACGGCCTTGTTGACGTCGAACGTCGACACGGCCTGCGGCGTCGTCACGAGCACCGCGCCCGTCAGCGGCACGATCTGCGCCAGCGACAACTGCGCGTCACCCGTCCCCGGCGGCATGTCGACCAGCAGATAGTCGAGCGGCCCCCAGGCGACATCGCCCAGGAACTGCTCGATCAGCTTGTGCACCATCGGCCCGCGCCAGATGACCGGCTTGTCCTCGTCGAGCAGGTAGCCGATCGACATCGTGCTGACGCCGTGCCGCACCTTGGGCGCGAGCTTGCCGTCCTTCGTCTGCGGCTCGCCCCCGAGACCCATCATCATCGGCACGTCCGGCCCGTACACGTCGCAGTCGACGAGGCCGACTTTCGCACCCGTCTTCGCCAGCGCGCAGGCCAGGTTCACCGCGACCGTGCTCTTGCCGACTCCACCCTTGCCGCTCGACACCGCGACGATGTGGCGGATGTCGGGCGCGATCTTGCGCGGCGGCCCGCTGGGCGCCTGCGACACGGCCGTCATCTCGATGTTCACGGCCTTGACGCCCGGGATGGCGCGCACGACGGCCTCGGCCTGCGCCTTGAGCTGGTCCTTCACCGGGCAAGCCGGCGTGGTCAGGTTGATCGTGGCTTTCACGACACCGTCACACGTCGAGCACTGCGTCACGAAGCCGAGCGTGACGATGTCCTTGTGAAGGTCCGGGTCGTGGACCTGGCGGAGGGCCTCCAGGACCTGTTCTTTGGTGACGTCGGGCATGTTCTTCCAGCGGGGGGGCGAGCCCCGGATTCTAGCCCGCCGCTTCCGCGATCCTCCGCAGGAAGGATTCACACGGGAAGGATCCCCGCCGTATCGCGTCCACGAAGGGCGAGAGAGAGCTCCCATGACCGAATTGCTGCAATCCATCCTCCTGCTGATCGGGCTCCTGGCCAACCACGTCGTCGAGGGGGGCGACCTCTGCCCGACCGGGCCCTGCCCGGAAGTTCCGAACCGGCCGGTCGTCGCCTGGACCGCGACCCAGAGCCCGCGCGCGGACGAGATCACCCTGTGGACGCGCGGCGAGCGCCGTCCGGGCCAGCCGGGGCCGGTCGTGACGCTCCGGTGCGAGCCGCACGCGCGCCTCGTGGTCGGTCCCGCGACCGAGCGCCTCCTCGTCCTGCGCCTGCGCACCGCGCCGCGCTAACCTGCGGAGCGTGGCGCCCCGCGCGGTCTGTCTCGTTTCAGGTGGCATGGACTCGGCCGTCGCGCTGGCCGAGGCGCGCATGGCGGGGTTCGAGTGCTACGCGTTGTCGTTCGACTACGGGCAGCGGCACCGGGCCGAGCTCGAGGCCGCGCGGCGCATAGCAGCTAGCGCGCGCGAGCACCGCGTCGTCGCGATCGACCTGCGCGCGATCGGCGGATCCGCGCTGACGGGCGACATGGCGATGCCGAAGGACCGTCCGCACGCCGCCATCGGCCAGGGCGTGCCCGCGACGTACGTCCCGGCGCGCAACACGATCTTCCTGTCGGTCGCACTTGGTTGGGCAGAGATCCTGGGAGCGCGCGACATCTACGTTGGTGTGAACGCGCTCGACTACTCCGGCTACCCCGACTGCCGGCCCGAGTTCCTGCGCGCGTTCGAGGACCTCGCACGCGTCGCGACAGCCGCCGGCGCAGAAGAGGGCGCGCGTTTCCGCGTGCACGCACCGCTCATGGAGCTAGACAAAGCTGGCATCGTGCGCCGCGGGCTCGAGCTGGGCGTCGATTTCGCGCTGACGTGGACGTGCTACGACCCGATCGAGGCCGCGGGCTCGCGACCCGCGCTGGCCTGCGGCCGCTGCGACGCGTGCCGCTTGCGACTGAAGGGTTTCACGGAGGCGGGCGTGACCGATCCGATCGCCTACGCGCGAGGGAAGTAGCTCGATCGAGGGAAGGAGGCCCGCCACCACCGTTGCCGTTGCGCTAGACGCCTTCACGACTGTCCACGCTGTTGCGTGTAACGAAATGCCTTCCGCTTTGACGTAGCCGCCAACAGCTCGAAGATTCGCGAGCCCGCACGTCGCACTGGCCCTTGCAGGGGTCCGCGTGCGATCCTGGCGCGCCTTTCCGAAGGCCATTGCATGCGGGTCGGTCCGATTCTCCTCGTCCTCGGTGTTGCCGGGGTCGCCTATGCCGTGTGGCGCGTCGCCACGGCCGAGAAGGAACAGCCCGCGGCGGGCGGGCGGCCGCCGTACGTCCTGCCGGTCACGCTGGCGCAGGTCGAGCGCGCCGATTTCGTCGCGCGGCTGACGCTCTCGGGCAGCGTGCGGTCGCGGCGCTCGGCGCAGCTCTCGTTCGAGACCGAAGGGCGCATCGCGGAACTCCGCGTGCGTGAGGGTGACCGCGTCGAGGCTGGCGCCGTGCTGGCGCGCCTCGCAGGCGACGACGAGCGTCTGGCGGTCGCGTCGGGCGAGGCCGATCTGGCGTTGGCGCAGAGCGAGCTGTCGAAGCTCGAGGCCGGCGCGCGCGAGGAGGAGAAGCGCAGGCTCGAGGCGGATCTGGCCGAGGCCAAGGCACTCGAGGTCTGGGCCGGTTCCAGCCTGCAGCGCGCGACCACCCTGCGCGACCAGAACGTCGGTTCGCAGGCGACCGTCGAGCAGCTCGAGGCCGAGCGCGGTGCTCGCACGGCGCGCGTCGCGTCGGCGCAGGCGGCTCTGGATCAGGCGATCGCTGGCACGCGCGTCGAGGATCTGGCCGTGGCCCGCGCGCGGCTCGCGGTGGCGCAGGCGGCGCTGGAGACGGCGCGCGAGCGGCTGCGCAAGACGGAGCTCGTCGCGCCCTGGGCCGGCGCCGTCGTCAGCCGTGATCGCGTCGAGGGTCAGCACGTCGACGCCGGCGAAGCGGTCGTGTCGATGGTCGATCTGGCTCAGCGCGAGATCGAAGTCGACGTGCCCGCTCGCTGGGCGGCGGCCGTGCAGGCGGGGGCCCCGGTGCGCGTCACGCTCGATGAAGTGCCGGGCTTCGCGCTCGACGCGACGTTGCGTGCGCGGCTGCCGGCGGCGGATGACGTCAGCCGCAACTTCCGCACGTTCGTCGACGTCGATGCGCAGGCGGATCCCGAAGCCGTGCTGGCGCCGGGGAGTTTCGTGCGGCTCTCGATCGGGCTTGCGCCGATCGCGGGAGCGATGATCGTTCCGTCCGATGCAGTGCGCATGACGGACACGGGAGCGATCGTCGTGCGCGCGAAGACGGCCGAGGGTGGGGCGGCAGCGGGCGGTCCTCCGGCGGCGGGAGGTCCGCCGGGCGCGGGAGGGCACGGCGGACCGCCGCCGCTCAGCGCCGAGTGGGTGACGGTGCGCGTGCTCGCGACCGAATCGGGCAAGAGCGCGATCGAGCCGATCGGCGCAGCGCTCGCAGTCGGGGATCAGGTCGTGCTGACCGGCGTCGACATCGCGTTCCCGGGCGCACCGCTCATGCCGCGCAGCGATGCTCCACCGGCCCAGGGCGGAGCGCCGCGGTGATCTCGTTTGCCGTCAAGAACCCCTACACCGTCGCGGTGGGGGTGCTGCTGATCGCACTGTTCAGCGTGCTGGCGCTGCGTGCGATCCCCATCCAGCTCAAGCCGACCGTCGACCGGCCGATCATCACGATCAATACGTCGTTCCGCGGAGCGAGCGCGGCCGAGGTCGAGGAGCAGATCACGCGTGAGCTCGAGGAGGTCCTGCAGAGCGTGCAGGGCCTCAAGGAGATGTCGAGCGAATCGGCCGAGGGCGTCTCGACGATCACGCTCGAGTTCGAGTTCGGCACGGATCTGCAGCTGGCCGCGATCGACGTGACGAACCAGCTCACGCGCGTGCCGGCGCTGCCCGAGGAAGCCGACGAGCCGGCGGTCACGCTGGCCAACGCCGAGGGCGAGAACGCGTCGATGTGGCTGGCCGTCGCGACGAAGTACGACGCGAACTTCGCGCGCCAGCTCGTCGAGGACAACGTGCGCGCGCGGCTGGAGCGCTCGCCGGGCGTCTCGGCGCTCTTCGTCGTCGGCGGGTCGGAGCGCGAGATCCAGGTGCGGCTCGACGCGGACCGCATGACCGGGCACGGCGTGTCGGTCGCGGACGTGAACGCGGCGCTGTCGCGCGGGAACGTGAACTTGCGCGGTGGTGCCGTCGAGACCGCCACGCGACAACTGTCGGTACGCACCGTCGGTCGGCCGGACGATCCGCGGCGGCTGGAGGACATCGTCGTGCTCGACGCGCCTGCGGGCCGCGTCCGTGTCGGCGACATCGCCACGGTCGTCGACACGTACCGCGAGAGCGACGGCTTCGTCTCGATCAACGGCACGCCGGGCGTCGCGATCGGCGTGCGGCGCATGGTCGGCGCGAACGTCGTCGAGATGGTCGAGGGCGTGGAGGCGGCGGTCGCGGACCTCAACGAGACGTTCGCGAACCGCGGGCTGGCCTTCAGCCTCGAGCCGGTCTACCGCGAGACTGTCTACATCGACGACGCGATCGGCTTCGTCAAGGGCAACGTGTACGTCGGGTCGGCGCTCTCGATCCTCGTGCTGCTGATCTTCCTGCGTTCGTGGCGCAGCATCCTGATCATCGCGGTGTCGTTGCCGATCTCGCTCGTGGCCGTGTTCGTCGTCCTGTGGGCGCTCGACCGCACGTTGAACGTGATCAGCCTGGCAGGCCTCGCGTTCGCCAGCGGCATGGTCGTCGACGCGGCGATCGTCGTGCTCGAGAACATCTACCGGCACTTGCAGCGCGGCGAGAGCGCGATGAAGGCGTCGATCGAAGGGTCGCGCGAAGTTTGGGGCGGCGTGCTGGCCTCCGGGCTGACCACCGTCGCGGTGTTCGTGCCGATCCTGCTGCAGGCCGACGAAGCGAGCCAGCTGTTCGTCGACATCGCGCTGGCGATCTCGGCGTCGGTGCTGTTGTCGCTGGTCGTGTCGATCACCGTGATCCCGACGCTGACGTCGCTCTTCTTCCGCAACTCGCTGCCGCCCAAGAAGGATTCCGAGGACACGACGGGCTTGTGGTTCTTCGGGCCGCTCTACACGCGCTTCACGCACTTCCTCGGTCGGCGCGACGGCAGCGCCACGCAGGGCAAGGTCGGCTTCGTGTTGATCGTCCTCGCGCTGTGCATCCTGGCGCTCGCGATCGTGCCGCCGGCCGAGTACCTGCCCAGCGGGAACCAGAACCTGATCTTCTTCTTCGCGGCGCCGATCCCGGGCACGCGTCCGGAAGCGGTCCACGACAACTTCCGGCCGTTCATCGACTTCATCCTGGCGCAGCCCGAGACGCACAGCTCGTTCGCGGTGACCGGGCCGTTCTTCAACGGCGGCGGCGCCGTGCTGAAACCGGAGTTCGCCGACGCAGAGCACCTGGCCAGCTTCAACGGGCGCCTGTTCGGGCCGGCGATGACGCTGCCCGGATTCCTGTTCCTCGTACCGGTGCGTGCCAGCCTGTTCGACGACCCGGGCAAGCAGTTCGAGGTCGAGCTGTCCGGACCCGACTTCGCGCGCCTGTCCTCGGCCTCGGCCGAGCTGCAGGGCGCGCTCTCGGGGGTGCCGGGCGTGCAGTTCGTGCGCAGCTCGCTCGTCGCCGGCAAGCCCGAGCTGCGCGTCGTCGTCGACGAGGAGCGCGCCAAGGAGCTGGGCCTCGACGTCTCCACGGTCGGCGCGATCGTCGAGACGTACGTGGCCGGCCGGCGCGTGACGCAGCTGATCGACGGCGGCCGCGAGGTCGACGTGAACGTGGTCGTGCCGCAGGCGCGCATCGATTCGGCCGACGCGCTGGCGGCGATCCGCTTCCTGGCGCCGGACGGGCGCGTGGTCGCGCTGTCGAGCGTCGCGCGGCTCGAGAGCACGAGCGGACCGGTCTCGATCCGGCGCCTGGAGCGCGAACGGAACGTCCTGTTGACGGTGAACATCGCGCAGGACGCGCCGCTCGAGAAGGTCGTCCAGGAGGTCGAGCGCGACGTGTTCCCGGGCTTCGCGAGCCAGCTCGGGCCGAGCTACACGCTGAAGGTCGGCGGATCGGGCGACAGCCTCAAGACGACGCTCTCGGCGCTGACCGCCGGGTTCGGCCTGTCGGTCGTGATCATCTACCTGCTGCTCGTGGCGCTGTTCGCGAGCTGGGGCTCGCCGTTCGTGATCCTGCTGACCGTGCCGCTCTCGATCGCCGGCGGTCTGCTCGGCATCCGCGTCGCCAACGACCTCTCCGACGGCCAGGCCGCGTTCGACGTGATCGCGATGCTGGGCTTCACGATCCTGGCCGGGATCGTGGTCAACAACGCGATCCTGATCATCCACCAGGCGAACAACTTCCGGGCCGACGGCATGGCGCCGATGGACGCCCTGACCGAATCCTGCCGCACGCGCTTGCGGCCCATCTTGATGACCGTGGTCACGACGGTCGTCGGGATGTTGCCGCTGGCGATGGGGCAGGGCAGCGGGTCCGAGCTCTACCAGAGCCTGGCTGCGGTGATCGTCGGCGGGCTGTCCGTGAGCACCGCGCTGACGCTGTTCTTCGTGCCGATCATCCTGAGCCTCGCGATCCAATGGAAGGAGCGCCGTCATGGCGAGCAGGCAACCGCCGCAATCGTCCCGTCGCCCGCGTGATCTCGCGCCGGGCCAGCTGGCGCGCGCGCCGGCGTACAAGCTCGTGCTCGAGTACGAGGGCACGCGCTACCGCGGGTGGCAGGAGCAGGCCAACGCACGCACCGTGATGGGCGCGTTGCGCTCGGCGCTGGCGGAAGCCGGCGTCGAGGTGCTCGATCTGGGGCGGAGCAGGGCGCACGGACGCAGGCGTGCACGCGATCGGCCAGGTCGCGCACCTGCGGCTCGAGACCGAGGTCGATCCCGCTGTCCTGGGTCCGGCCGTCAACCAGGCGCTGCCGGCCGACGTGAACGTGCTGTCGGTCGAGCACGCCGACGCGCGCTTCCACGCGCGGCACGCGGCGCAGTCGCGCAGCTACGTCTACCAGATCTCGCGGCGGCGCTCGGCGCTGGCGCACCGCTTCGCGTGGTGGGTGGCCGAGGACCTCGACATCGCGGCGATGGTCCGCGCGGCCGAGCGGATCGGGGGCGAGCACGATTTCGCCGCGTTCTGCCAGGCCACGCCGGCCGCGACGAGCACGCGCGTGGCCGTGCGACGGGCCGAAGTCGCGGAGGACGGCGAGCTCGTGCTCGTGCGCGTCGAGGCCTCGCACTTCTTGTGGAAGATGGTGCGGCGGCTCACCGGCGCGCTCGTGCGAGTCGGCACCAGTCAGCTCGCGGCGGATGCGTTCGGCGACCTCGTGCGCGACGGCGCCGCGCAGGCCGCGCGCGTGGCGGAATGGACCGCGCCCGCGTCGGGCCTGTTCCTGGAGCGCGTGCGCTACGCCGGCGACCCCGAGCTGGCCGATCTCGCCGCAGTCACGCCCTGGCCGCCCGCCGGCCCCGGACGCGCAGTAGCATGGCGCCCCATGGACGCGCACCAGCCGAAGAAGACGGACGTTCCCACCGGCAAGGACCTCGAAGCCCAGATCGAGAAGCTGATCCGGGCCGAGAAGACCCTGCAGGCCGTGATGCTCTACGAGAAGGCCCACGGCGTGGCGCGCGGCCGCGCGACCAAGGCGGTCAACGACATGAAGCGGCGCCTCTTCGCGCCTTGATCGAGCGGCGCGGGTGAAGTCGTACCGCGAGGAGATCGTGGTCCACACGCCGACGCGGGTCGTGTACATCGGTGTCAGCCCGGATGATTCATGACGGGCAGGGCAGGACCGCCGATTGAATCGGCGGACGTTTTTGGGACGTCGCTGAAAAGCGGGTACGGACCGCCACCCTCCCCGTCGCGGCGGGGGTCACCTGGAGCCGGCATGTGCAAGCAGGTCCTGGCCGGCTCAGGTGACGGGTCTCAAGCGACTCAAGCGCGAGAGCAGTTGCAGCCACGCGACACTGGCTGTCTCCGCGATGTGCACGTGCATGCGGCGCGCAGAGCGAGTCACCCGCGCCGCGACGTCGATCAGTAGGCGCTGCACACGCTGGAGTCGCGGCAGGCTCTCACCATCGCTCGACAGCTGCGCGCGCCCGAGCCAGCGCAGAGCGTGGAGCATGCCGTCGGCGAGCATGTAGAGTTGGAAGATACCCTGGTTCGCGTGCCAAGCCTCCTCTCGCTCGCGCTTGCCCTTCGTGCTCGTGCACGAGAGCTTCGGCTCGAGGCGGCTCTTCAGCTCGCCAAAGCGCGACTCGCTCGTTCCGCGCTGACGGTAGTGCTCGAGGATCGTCCTGGGACTCGAGCGCCAGTCGTTCGTGACCAGGTAGAAGCGCTCGCGGAAGAGCTGACCGGGCTGTTCGCGCACGACCAGGATAATTCGGCGCTCTCTGCGCCAACGGCGGCTCGAATACGTAAGCGAATGCAGCGTCTCACGCAGCTCGCTCGGACGCGGCCCGCTGTTGGGCTCGAGGGCGCTCTCGGCCAGCTTGTCGAGCCGCGAGTTGCTGGGCATGCGGAAAACGTAGCGCGTTCCTCGCTCGTCCAGCGCGTTGAGCAGCTTGCGGTTGGCGAAGCCCGAGTCGCCACGGACCCTCACTGTGCAACCGAGATCGCGCTCGAGACGCGCGATGATCGGCATCAGGAAACTGATCGCCTCCTTGGCCGAGGGCGTGGTTCCAGGCCGAAGCTCAGCCGCGAGCATCGTGCCCGTCTCGCCGTGGACCGCCATCAAGGGGTTGTAGCAGCGTTCGCCGTAATAGCCGTTCCAGGTCGAGCCAGGCTGCTCGCCGTGGACCGGGATAGGCATCGCGTCGATGTCGATCGTGTGAGGCCCGGCGCTCGCCTTCGCGGCTTCGCGGATCACGCGCACTGCCAGATCAAAGACCGAGTTTGAAAGCGCCAGTCGGTTCGGAGCGCTTCCGAGCTGGTGATCCATGCGGGTAATCGTGGACAGTGAGATCTGTGCCGAATCGACCAGCGGCGAGCAGCCACGACGGTCCGAGGTCGTCAGGCGCACCACCGGATCGCCGCTCAGCACAGCGGCATCGCGCTGGGAGGAGTAGCCGGCGGTGATCGCGAAGATCCGCGTCCGCAGCATCGACTCCAGCGACCACTCGATGCGACCCTCGCACCGATCGTCGACCAGCATCTCCGCCAGGCGATCGATGATACGCCAGCGCTCGTCCAGCTCACGGACCAGAAGCAGTCCCGCGTTCGAACTCAGATGCTCGTCCGTACCAGCGAGCAAGATCGAGCGGTTGAAGCTGAAGCGGGAAACAGTAGGCTGCCGTTCACCCATTGGGGGCCCTCGTGATGGTTTGTCCGACAACAAATCCATTCGGCGAGAAACGCCCCCAACGGGCCTTCTTTCACGGATCCTCGTGAATCATCCGGGGTCAGACACCTTGCACCGACCTCCGTGCGCTGACGCTGGGTCCGCACGGGCTGCGTGGTGCAAGGTGTCTGACACCCATGTACACCTCTCCCCTTGACGGGCTAGGGGAGGGAGGGTATCCCTGGAGCGGCCAGGGGAGACCACATGCCGACCGAAGACGTCGATCTGCCGCCCGGAGCGCTGGAATTGCTGGCGCTCAAGGTGCTCGTGCGCGAGCCGATGCACGGCTACGCGATCGTGCGCGCGATTCAGGAGCGCGGTGCCGAGCGCCTGCGCATCGAGGAGGGGACGCTCTACCCCGCGCTGCACCGCATGGAGCGGCGCGGCTGGCTCTCGGCCGAATGGGGCGCTTCGGAGTCGAACCGGCGCGCGAAGTTCTACCGCATCACGCCGACGGGTCGCGCTCGCCTGCGCACGCAGGAATCGGCCTGGCGCCGCGTGTCCGACGCGGTCGGGCGCGTGATCGGGTCCGCGAAGGCGAAGGAGGCCTGACGTGCTCACCGTCCTCGAACGCCTGGGGATCTTCGCGCGCGCGCCGGATTCGCGCCCACGCGCGGCGATCACGGCCGACATCGACGCCGAGCTCGCGTTCCACCTGGACGAGAGCGCGCGCGAGTTGGAGGAGGCCGGTCTCGCGCCGGACGCGGCCCGCGCCGAAGCCCGCCGCCGGTTCGGCGACACGGAACAGGTCCGCCGCGAGTGCGCGCGGACGCAGATGGGGGAGCGTTTCATGGTCCAGAGGCTGCACTTCCTGCTGACGGGGCTCCTGATCGCGGTCGTCGGCTTCCTGTGGCTCGGCACGCGGCGGGCGCAGGTCGAGATCGAGGCGCACCGCAGCGCGAACCAGGAGCTGATGAACCGGCTCGCGGCCGAGGCCGGGAGGCTGGCTGCGATGTCGAGCGCCCTGTCGCTCGAGCCCGGTGCGAGGCCGGCTCTCGGAGCGGGGCACTACCAGGCTCCGGACGGCAGCACGATGGACCTGGCTTCGGCCGCGGAGCGTTGGCGCGAACGCTTCGGCCAGAGCGACGCCTGGCGTCACGGCCTGCGGATCGCCGACCAGCTGGTCATCCTGCCCGAGAGTCAGGGCGTCGAGATCCTGGCTGCGTGCTGGCCCGCGCTCGTCGTGGCCCACCGCGAGCAGGCGCTGAAGCCCTTCGTCTTCCACGGCGGTCACCCGTTCGCGCTGGAAGCGCTCGACCTCGGCCTGCGCGACGAAGCAGCGTCCGTGCGCGAACGCGCGCTGGGCTACCTCATGACGTACGCGTGGCGCGACCTCTCCGTCGGTGACGGCGCGGCCGACGCGTGGATGGCGGAATGGCGCGAAAAACCGCTCGCGGAGGTGGTCGGCGCGAACGCACGACGCTGGGTGCGCGAGCTGGGCGATCTGGTCGCGAGCTACGACCTCGTCCCGGCCGACCTCATGGAGCGCCAGCTCGCGATCGTGGACAAGGTCCGGATCGAGACGCTGGACACCCTGGGTGTCGATCTGGCGCGCAGCCTGCGCGAAGCGGGCGTCTGCGAACAGTTGCCCAAGACCCTTGGCCTGTGCGACTCCGCGACCCGCTCGCGGGCCGAGAAGGTCGTCGCCTGGTGCTCTCCACGCTGATCCAGGAGGTTCGCTGATGCTCGCCATGCTCGCGCTGGCCCTGCTCCAGACCGCTCCCAAGCCTCCAGTCTCCGCGGCCGAGGTCACGAAGTTCCGCACGGCCTTCGCCGAGGCGCTGGCCGATCCCGACGGCAAGCGCGGCAAGCTGATGACGCAAGCCAAGGGGCTCGAGGCCAAGTACGCGCTCGACGGCCTGCTCGCCGCGCTGCGCGCCGGACCGCTGCTGCCGAAGGGCGACCCGAAGCCGCGCACGGTCGGCAAGGACAAGGAGACGCTGAAGGGGATCGGCTCGGTCACGACCGGCTTCCTGTTCGAGAGCGGCAAGGACTCGTACGGCTACCTCGTCGACGTGCCCAGGAAGTACGACCCGACGAAGCCCGTCGCGCTGGTCCTCGACCCGGGCCACGGCACGGGCGCGGGGAAGAGCCTGGCCGAGAAGGCCGATTTCCTGCCGTATTTCCGCAATGCGGCCAACGACGGTGGCCTGGCGGAAGCGCTGGTCGTACGCACGGAGATCCTCGAGCAGATCGGCTCGGGCGGCGTGAAGGGCGGGCGGCCCGACGACGAGGTCGCGGCGGTCTTCGACGACTTCTTCCGCGATCTGCTCTCGCGTTTCGCCGTCGATCCCGACCGCATCTACGTCGCCGGCATCTCGCAGACCGGCTACTGGTCCTGGTACCTCGGTCGCGCGCGACCCGATCGCCTGGCGGGCATCGCGCCGATCTCGGCCGTGACGTGGCAGGTCGACAAGTACCTCGAGTGCTACGCCAACCTGCCGATGTACGTGGTCCACGGCGACCAGGACCCGATCTGCAAGGTCGAGCAGCCGCGGCAGACGACGCGCTTGCTGAAGGACCTGGGCTTCCCCGTGACGTACGTCGAGCTGGCCGGCGGCGTCCACGGCGGGGCCGTGTTCGGAAAGCTCGGCGAGGCGCTCGGCTCCCTGTCCAAGAAGCCGCGCGATCCCTGGCCCAAGCGCGTGCGGCGGGCGCTGCTCACGACGCACGCTCCGCACGCCTACTGGCTGCGGGTCACGAAGCTCGACAAGGAGGGCGACGGCGAGGGGACCAGCCCTCCGATCGCGCGCCTCGACGTAGCGGTCGAGGGCCAGCACGTGACGGTCGACAGCCAAGGCGTGAAGGAGCTCGAGCTGGGCTTCGCGCGCGAGCTGCTCGACCTGAACCAGCCCATCGAGGTGACCTGGAACAAGAAGAAGGTCCACTCGGGTCCGATCGCCCCGAGCTTCAGCGCGGCGGTCGAAGCGGCGCTCGACAAGGCCGACTGGATCGGCGTCGGACCGGCGCGCATCACGCTCTCGGCGCCACGGTGAGAGGCGTCGGCGGCGAAAGACCGCCGTTGTCGAGCCCCTGGCGCACTCCTAGAGTGCCGCCATGCGCATCGTCGTCCTGACCGACCTCGAGAAGAAGAAGGACCCGCGCTCCTACGACGTCGTCGTCGACCAGGTCGTCGCCGCCCTGGCCGCCGGCGGGCACGAGCCCGTCGTGCTGGGCGTGCACCGCGACCTGCATGCGTTGGTCGATGGCTTGAGCAATCCCAAGCCCGAGCTGGTCTTCAACCTGTTCGAGAACTTCGGCAAAGTGCGCCTGGGCGCCGTGTGCGTCGTCGGCTTGCTCGACCTGCTCGAGGTGCCCTACGTCGGCGGCGGCCCGGGCGAGTTCTTCATCCAGCAGGACAAGGCGATCACGAAGAAGCTGCTCGCGTTCGACCAGATCCCGTTCCCCGACTTCGCCGTGTTCTCGCGCGATTCGAGCCTGGACACGAGCGGCAACCTGCGCATGCCGCTGTTCGTGAAGCCGCTCAGCATGGACGCGTCGATCGGCATCGACGCCCCGTCGCTGGTCGAGGGTCCGCGCGACCTGCTCAAGCGCGTCATGTTCGTGCAGGAGAAGTTCAAGGACGACGCGCTGGTGGAGCAGTACATCGAGGGCCGCGAGCTGCACGTCGGGATCCTCGGCAACCAGCGGCCCATCGCGTTCCCGCCGATCGAGATCGATTTCTCGGGGCTGCCGGAAGGCGCGCCGCGCATCCTGGGCAGCAAGGCCAAGTGGGACGAGGACAGCGTCGAGTTCAAGGGCACGACAGCCGTGCTGGCCAAGCTCAACGACGAGCTGCGCGCGCGCGTGCACAAGGTCGCGCTCGACGCCTACCGGGCGCTGCGCGTGCGCGACTACGGGCGCGTCGACCTGCGCCTGACGCCGGCCAACGAGATCTACGTCATCGAGGTCAACGCCAGCTGCTACCTGGAGAGCTCCAGCGAGTTCGCCACCTCGGCCCAGGCGACCGGGATCGACTACACGGCGCTGGTCAACCGGATCGTGGATTGTGCCATTGAGCGCTTGTCGCTCGAGCGGCGCTGAGCGCTTGTCGCTCGAGCGGCGCTGAACGTCTGTCGCCCGAGGCGCGCTGATCTTCCCGCGCTCCGGCACCCAAGCGTCAGGACTGCGTTCGGTGGAAGAACGGCCCGAACCGCGCGTCGCTCTGCCGTCCCGTAGGAGGAGACCAGAGTCATGCACGCATCCATCCCGTTCCTGTCGGTCGCGTTGTGCGGCTGCTTCCTGACGCCCGCGCCCGCCGCCGTTCCTGCTCCGACTGCCGCGCCCGCGGCGCAAGCCCGCCAAACCGGCGACGTGGCCCAGATGTTCCCGCCCGCCCGCGTCGGCCTCTCCCTGCCGGCCGGCGAAGCCGGCGGAGTCTCGCTCGAGCGGCTCATCGCCGAGTTCGAGCGCGCGACCGGACTGCGCCTCGTCGTCGGCGGCGAGACGCGCGCGCAGGTCGCGCGCACGCCGTGCGGGCTCCAGGGTCCGCTCGAGATCCCGGCCGCCGAGGTCTACCCGCTGGTCGAGGGCCTGCTGGCCCAGAGCGGCTTCGTTCTGCTGCCGCTGCACGCGCGCGAGCCGCGGGTGGCCGTGCTGGAGAACCTGACCGGCGCAGCGCGCAACTCGGTGCGCAATTCGGCCTGGACCGTCGACGAGTCCGAGGTGCACCTTCTCGTCGACCACCCGGCCGTGCTCGTGCAGACGGTCCTGGACCTGAACGGCATCGACGCGCGCGCGCTGTCGAACGCGATGCGATCCTTGATCGTCGACCAGAACGTGCAGCAGATCCTGCCGCTCGGGAAGGCCGACCAGCTGCTCTTGCTGGGCAGCGGCCGCCAGGTCGCGGGCTGGGCCGGAATGCTGCGCGACGCCGCGCAGCGCGAGCGCGAGCGTCCCGAGCCGGTGAAGAAGGACGAGCCCGAACCGGCGCCGAAGTGAGGTGAACGATGGTGCCTGGCAAGACTCTTCGGGCGCCGCTGTGCTCCCGATGATTCTTGCCAGGCACCGATGTTCAGCGCGCTGCCGGCGGCGTCGCCGGCGGCCACGCCGCGGCGATCTCGCGCGAGAGCTCTGCGAGCGCGAGGCTCAGCGCGAGCGCCGCGCTCGGACCATCGTCCGTCGCCGTCGCGCGCTCGAGGCGTGTCTCGCGCTCGACCGGCGGCGCGTCCGAGCCGAGGTGGCGGACCGACCACTGCGCGTGCACGACGACCTTGTGCGGATCCTCGCGCTCGAAGCGCGAGAACGCGATACGGACCTGCACATCAGGCTTCTCTGTCGCGTACCACGGATGCAGCACGATCCGCTCCGCGCCGAGAACCCGCGCGAGGTCGATCGACAGCACGCGCTGGACGCCCTGGTCGAGGGGCTCGCCCCAGCGCTGGGTCGGCGACGGCTCGAGTCGCGTGCCCTCGGTGCGCGTCTGGATCTCCAGCCGTCGCAAGTACTCGGGCAGCTCGATCGGCCCGAGGCCGACCGTCAGCCCAGCCGCCCGCGGCTCGCCGCGCGGCGCGTCGGGCAGCTCGTCGACGGAGGCGAGCACCGCGAAGCGCGTCGGATCGGGTTCAGCCGACAGAAAGGAGCACGCAGGGCAGGCCAGGAGAGCCGCGAGCGCGCTGCTCGAGACCAGGATGCGTCGGATCATCGGGGTGGCAGTCCTTCGCTGCTCTTGCCGCGCAACAGCACGGCCGGGTCGCGCTCGAGGAGCTCGAACAGGGCACGCGTCGAGCGCGCGGCGTCGCCCAGCGCGCGCACCGTCGTCTGCAGCTCGACGGCGATCGGCGCATCGGGATCGAGGAGCACGCGCGCCGAGGCCAGGGAGATCTCGAGCTCGTGCGCCAGGGTCTGCAACGCGTCCGAGCTCTGCTTCAGGCTGGCGAGGAGCGGCTGGAGGCCGTCGCCGAGCTCCGCGGTGAAGCGCTGCATCGTCTCCATCGTCTCCTTCACGGAATCGACGCCTTCACCCGCGTCGCGCCCGGCCGTGGCCAGGCTCTGGGCCGCTTCCTCGAGGCTTCCGAAGAGCGGATCGATCCGCTCTTCCAGCTTCGTGAAGGCGGTGTCGGCGCTCTGCAACGTCTTGTCGAGGGAGACGAGAGCCGTCTTGAGCTCCGGGCTGCGCGTGAGCTGGGACACCGACGCGAGCGCGTCCTCGAGGGTCGCGAGCAGCTTGTGGATGTCGTAGCGCGCAACCTTCTCGACGATCGTGCGGATCGCGGTGCCGATCTCCTGCAAGGGCGGCGGGATCGTGGGGATCTCCATCACCCCGTCGATCGGCGGGTGGAGCGACGACTCCGTCTCCGTGGTGAACGCCAGGGACACGTGCAGGACGCCCGTCAGCAAGCTGTCGGACTCGAGCTGCGCCCGCAGGCCGTTCTCGATCGCCTCCTGCAGGATCTCGCGGTGGTCGCCGGCCCGCTGCGTGCCCGCGTCGAGCATCGGGCCGTCGAGCGAGAAGAACACCGCGATCGGCTGGTCGGTCGCGTCGACGCGGAAGGGGATGCGGATGCGGTCGACGCTGCCGATCTCGACGCCCTTGAACTTGACCGCGGCCCCGGCGCGCAGGCCGTTGACGCTGCCGTCGAAGTAGCTCACGAACGGATACGCGTGCCGGAACAGGCGTCCCGAGCCGAGCACCGCCACGGCGGCGACGACGAGCGCGAGACCGCCGACCACGAACGCGCCGATCTGGATCTGGTTGGCCTTGGCACTCATGGACGTTCCTGCTTCGACGGCACCCCGCGCCGTGCTCCGCGGCTCAGAAAGCCCTGGACCTTGGGATCCGCGGAATCCCGGATCAGGTCGTGCGGGTTGCCGCGCGCGATCACCGTACGCGACTCGGAGTCGAGGAACACGCTGTCGTCGCCGATCGCGAAGATGCTGGCGAGCTCGTGGGTCACGACGACGACCGTCGTCCCCAGGCTGTCGCGCAGCTCCAGGATCAGCTCGTCGAGGAGCCGCGAGCTGACGGGGTCGAGCCCGGCGCTGGGCTCGTCGAGGAACAGGATCTCCGGATCGAGCGCCATCGCGCGGGCCAAGCCGGCGCGCTTCTGCATGCCGCCGCTGATCTCGTTCGGGTAGTACCCGCCGAACCCCGCCAGCCCGACGAGCGCCAGCTTGAACTCCGCAACCTCGGTGATCTCCGCGGGCGAGAGCTGCGTGTACTCGCCCAGCACGAGCCCGATGTTCTCGGCCAGCGTCATCGAGCCCCACAGCGCGCCCTTCTGGTAGAGCACGCCGAAGCGCCGCAGGATGCGCGCGCGCTCCTCACCCTCGGCGAGCGTAAAGTCCTGGCCGAAGTAGTGGACGCCGCCGCTCGTGGGCTCGTTCAAGCCGATCATGTTGCGCACCACGGTGCTCTTCCCCGACCCGCTGCCGCCCATGATGACGAAGATGCAGCCGCGGTTCACCGAGAACGTGACGTCGTGCAGGATCACCCGCCCGTCGTACGACGCCTCGAGGGAGCGGACTTCGATCGGGGGCGGCTCGTCGGGTGTGTTCATCAGATCCCGAGCACGTTGAACAGGACGGCGATCACGCCGTCGGCGATGACGATCATGACGATGGTCGTGACGACGGCGCTCGTCGTCGCCGCACCGACGGCGGCGGCGTTGCTGCCGCTCTGCATGCCGCGCAGGCAGCCGATGACCGCGACCAGGGTCCCGTAGACGCCGCCGCGGAACAGTCCACCCCACAGGTCGGTCAACGAAAGGGCCGAGAGCGTCTGGTCGAAATACAGCTCGGGCGAGAGGCCGAACATGCCGACGCCGACGATGGCGCCACCGACGATCCCGAGGAGGATCGAGTAGAGGCACAGGAACGGCATCATCAGGAAGAGCGCCACGATGCGCGGCAGGACCAGGAAGTCCACGGCCGAGATCCCGAAGGTCGTCAGCGCGTCGATCTCCTCCGTCACCTTCATCGTGCCGAGCTGCGCTGCGAACGCGGCACCCGTGCGTCCGGCCATGACGATCCCCACGACGAGTGCGCCCATCTCGCGCACCATCGCGATCGCGACAAGGTTCGCGACGTACAGGTCCGCGCCGAACAGCCGCAGCTGCACGGCGCCAACGAAGGCCAGGATGAGCCCGACGATGACGCTGACGAGCGTCACGATCGGCAGGGCCTGCACGCCCGCGTCCTGGATCAGGAGCATCAGGTCGCTCTTCCGGTACTGAGCGCGGAACGTCACGAACCGGCCCAGTGCGGGCACGATGCGACCCAGGAACGCGAGCACCTCCACGACGTCCTTCCAGAGCCTAAAGGTCGCGATGCCGACGCGCGCGATCCACGGCGGGCGCTCGGCCGCCTCGCGCACGACGCGGTCGGGCACCGCTTCGGAGAGCTTGATCAGGCGCCCGATCCCGGGCGGCAGGCGCGAGCGGTCGACGTCGACTCCGCGCTCGCGGCAGATCTCGAGGACGGCCCGGACCCACGTCAGGAGCGCGGTGTCCCAGCGCGTGACCTGCGATGCGTCGAGTGCAATTTTTCGCACCGGTCGCCCCTCGAGCTCGCGCGCCAGGTCCGACGGATGCGGCCGCGCCGTGCCGAGCCGCCACGCGCCGGCGAGCCGCACGACGAGGACGCCGTCCGCCGACGGCTCGTAGCGAGCTTCGGCCGGCGGCGTGTCTGCTTCCGACATCGTGCCCGGGGCGGTCATGCCGAGAGGCCTCGTTGTACGACCGGCGCAGGCGTTGGAACATCGGGCGAGCGGACGCCGCGCTGGGATTGACGGTGGCAGAGCGGCATGGGGCGGCGCGCGGGCCGGCGTGTGTAACGATTCCCGTGCCGGGACGTGAGAGCTGCTCCGCAGGCTGGGCCCGCGCCGAAGCTGCGCTACGCTCTGGGCGCATGTCGACGCCGAGCCGCGCCCCCGCACCCCGCACGCCCGAGACGACGAGCGATCCGCGGGCACTGGCCTTCGCGCGCCTCCTGGCGGTCGTCGATCGCCTGCGTGCGCCCGACGGGTGTCCCTGGGATCGCAAGCAGTCGCTGGGCTCGATGGCGCCGCACCTGGTCGAGGAGGCCCACGAGGCGGTCGAGGCGATCGAGCGCGGCGCGGACCACCAGGCGGCCGAGGAGTGCGGCGACGTGCTCATGGTCGTCGCGCTCCTGGGCCGCATCGCGGAGCAGGAGGGCCGTTTCGACATCGGCGTCGCGGCGCACGCGATCTGCGACAAGCTGATCCGGCGTCACCCGCACGTCTTTGGAGAAGTGCAGGCCGACACGGCCGAGCAGGTGCTGGCGAACTGGGAAGCGATCAAGAAAGTCGAGCGCGAGGACAAGCAGGAGGACGCGAGCGCGCTGGCCGGAGTGCCCGTCGCGCTGCCCGCGTTGCAGCGCGCGAACCGCGTGGGCGGCAAGGCGATCTCGGCCGGTTTCCGCTGGGCCGATCCGGCCGGCGCGGTGGCGAAACTGCACGAGGAGCAGCGCGAGCTCGACGAGGCGCTCGAGCCGATCGACCTGACGCGCGACGGCATGCCCGGAGCGACGCCCGACCAGCGTGCGCGCGTCGAGCACGAGCTGGGCGACGTGCTGATCGCGGCTGCGTTCGTGGCGCGCTACCTCGACCTCGATCCCGAGAAGCTGACGCGCGATGCCGTGCGCCGCTTCGAGAGCCGCTTCCGCGCGTTGGAAGCCGGCCTCGACCGACCGATGAAGGACGCGAGCCTGGCGCAGCTTCTGCGGGGTTGGGAAGCGGCGAAGACGGCCGAGAAGGCGACGTCGTGACAGCCCTCGTCGAAGCGCGCGATCTCTACCGGTTCCACGGCGAGGGCGCCGACAAGCTCGCGATCCTGCGCGGCATCACGTTCGCGATCGGGTCGGGGGAGTTCGTTTGCATCATGGGCCCGAGCGGTTCGGGCAAGTCGACGCTCCTGCACCTCCTGTCGGGCCTCGACCAGCCTTCGGCCGGGCGCGTGCTGCTGCGCGGGAAGGACCTGTCGAAGCTGTCCGAGAACGAGCGCACGCTCGAGCGCCGCGCGGCGCTGGGGCACGTGTTCCAGTTCTTCAACCTGCTGCCGAACCTGACCGTCCTGCAGAACGTCGGGCTGCCGCTGGCGATCGCCGGCCGTCATCCCGAACGCGACGAAGTGCGGCTCGTCGCGATCCTGCAGCGCCTGGGACTCGCCGCGCGCCGCGACGCGTTCCCGCACCAGCTCTCGGGCGGCGAAATGCAGCGCGCGTCGATCGCGCGCGCGCTGGCCGGCGGGCAACCGCTGCTCCTGGCCGACGAACCGACCGGCAATTTGTCGCAGAAGGCCGGGCTCGAGGTCATGCAGACGTTGCGGCGGCTGGTGGACGAGGACGGGCGCTCCGTGCTGCTCGTCACGCACAACCCGCGCGACGCGACGTTCGCCGACCGCGTCCTGTTCCTCGTCGACGGCGAGCTGGCGCGCGACACGGAGCTGCGCGGGCCGGGCTTGCACGTCGATCGCGTGCACGAGGCGCTGGCCGCGCTGGCGATCTGAGCGCATCCATGGCGCTGGTCAGGACGATCGCTGTGCAAGGCCTGCGGCGCAAGCCGGGCCGCGCGGCGTTCTCGATCCTCGGCATCGCGCTGGGCATCGCGATCGTCGTCGGCGTGTTCACGCTCGACCACAACACGGTGCTGGGCCTCTCGGTCAAGGGCGGCGGCGAGTGGAAGCCGGCGCTCGAGGTGCGGCCGTCGGCGGACCTGCTCGACGCGCGCGGCGAGCTCGAGCACGTGCCGGGCGTCGCCGGCGTCTCGACGTTCTTCCAGAACGACGCTGTCGCGCGCACCGCGGCCGACGCCGGGCGCGGTCCGGGCGAGCGCGTGCGGCTCGTCGCGCTCGACGCGGCCTCGATCCCGGGGCTCGACGCCGTGCGCGTGCTCGAGGGCCAGGACCTCGATCCGGCCGCGACGGAGCCCGAGGTGCTGGTGGGCGAAGCCGCGGCCGAGGCGCTGGGCCTCGCGGTCGGTGACACCCTTCTGCTCTCGCGCCCGCCGCGCCAGCCGCGACTGGCCTGCGTCGACGGCGAGATGCGCGCGCTCGGTCCCGAAGCCGAGACCGCGCCCGACGTGCCCGTCGAGCGCGCGTTCAAGGTCGCGGGCCTGCTGGCGCGCGAGAAGCTGGGCCGCCGCGCGCAGGGCATGGTCGTCGTCGTCGACGCCGCGGCTGGCGCGGAGCTCTACCGCGGCGTGCGCGTCGACCCCGTCTACTGGGTGCGCCAGGACCCGAACGTCGACCTGGAACGGCTGCGCTCCAGCCTGGGCGCGAGCTTCTCCTACGAGCTGAACAAACAGGTCATCGTCGGCGCCGCGGCCGACGAGCGCGCGTTCCGCAACGGCGTGCGCCTGGCCGGTCTCTTCGCGCTGATGCTGGGCCTGTACGTGATCTTCCACACGCTCTCGATGGGCATCGTCGAGCGCGTGCGCGAGGTCGCCACCCTCCATGCGCTCGGTACGACGCGCGCGCAGATCGCGCGCGTGTTCCTGACGGAAGCCGTGATCCTGGCGCTCGCCGCCGGAGCGCTGGGCCTGGCCGGCGGGCTCGCGCTGGCGAAGTTCCTCCTCGTGCGCGGCATCACGACGCTCGGCACGGGCCACGTGATCCGCACGTTCGACGTGCCCTGGCGCGCGGCGCTGAGCCTCACGGCGCTGGGTGTCGGCATCGCGCTGCTCGGTGCCGTCTGGCCGCTCCTGCGCGCGCGCGGGGCGAGCACGGTCGCCGCGCTGCGCGGCGAAGAAGCGCTGAAATCCGGCGGTCTGGCGCGCGGTTTCCACCTGTTCGCGGCCGTGCTGCTGGCCGGCCTGCTGCCCGCGATCTACTTCGCGATCGTGCCGGTCGTGGGGGAGGCGCAGAAGCAGATCGTTGGCGCGGTGCTCGCCGCCGTCGGGTTCCTGGCGCTGCTCGTCGTGCTGCCGCTGGTCGTGCCGGCCCTGCTGTCGCGCGTGTGCGAGCTCATCGCGCTGCCCATGCAGCGCCTCTGGACGTTCTCCGGCCGCATGGCGGCGCTCGGGATCCGCGCCAGCCCGGGGCGGATCGCGGTGAGCGCGGCCGCGATCGCGCTCGTTGCGGCCGCTTTCACCGGCCTGAAGGGCATGACGAACAGCCTGACGGGCGAGATCGAGGTGTGGGCCGACGGCGCGCTCGTGCACAAAGTCTACGTCCGCAACATGGCCAACGTGCCGTTCCTGGAGCTGAAGGCCGAGCTCTCCAAGTACCCGGGCTTCGTCAGCATCGAGAACGCGAGCGCGCGCTCGTGGGTGCCGTTCCTGATCGTCGGCGTGCGCCCGCGCGAGCTCTACGCGCACGGTCCGCTGCGCGACGACCCCGAGCTCCTCAAGCGCCTCGACCGCGGCGACGCGGTGATCATCACGAAGCGGCTCGCGCGCCACCTCGACTACCACGTGGGCGACAAGGTGCACGTCGGCACGGGCGCGGGCGTCGTCGACCTCGAGGTGATCGCGATCAGCGACGCCTACGGCTACTTCCCGCACCCCGACGAGCGCTTGTACGGCGTCGTCAGCGACCAGTTCCTGCGCCGCGCGTTCTGCCAGGACATCGACACGATCTCCGACGCCGCGATCGTGCTCGAGCCGGGCACGGACACGGAAGTGATCCGCGGCGCGCTGCGCGGGCTGCGGCCGGACGCGCCGATCGGTTTCGAGACGGGCGAGTGGCTGCGCGAGGAGCACCTGCGCGATCTGCAGCGGGATTTTCGCCTGTTCGACCTGATCCTCGGGCTGACCGCGTGCCTCGCTGCGCTGGGCGTCTTGAACGGACAGCTGCTGGCCGGCCTCGAGCGCGCGAAGGAGCTGGGCGTGCTCAAGGCGCTGGGCACGACACGCCGCCAGATCGCCGGCATGGTCCTGTGCGAATCACTCGTGATCGGCCTCTTCGGCGGCCTGCTCGGCACGGCGCTCGGTCTCGTGTTGACGCCGGTGATCGTGCGCTCGCTCGAATCGCTCTCGGGCCTCGAGCTGCCGCACGTCGGGCCCGGCCCGTGGCTGTGGATCGTGCCGGCCGGCGCGGTCGCCGTGGCGCTGGTCGCGTCGCTCTACCCGATCGCGCGGATGAACCGCACGAACGTGGTCGCGGCCGTCCGCGCGCCCTGAGCCGCGTGCGAGAGCCGGTGGACATCGGTGTCAGACACCTTGTCCCGGGGAGAAGGTGTCTGACACCGATGTCCACTCAAGGCGTCCAGGAAACGGCGACGCCGTTCGTCAGGTTGAATGTCGCGCTCGTGCAGAACGCGGCCGCGTTGCGGTACCAGACCTGGTAGTAGCGCGCGCCCGGTGCCGTCACCACGCCGCGCACCGAGATCGACGGATCGCCCGTGCCGGGATACTGCGAGGCGCCACCGACGTTCTGCTCGGTCCCCAGACGCACGACGGTGCCGCTGACGCAGCGCAAACCGTCGCCGAACGCGGTGCCCGCGCCGCCGCCCTGCTGCGCGTCGCCTTGGAAGTAGAGCGCGAAGCTGTCGGACATGCCCGATCCCGCGAGGACCAACGTGTCGTTCGTCAAGCTCGCGCACCCGAGCGTCCCGACGCGCGCGCCGTTCGCGTTCACGCTGCTCGCGCAGCCGTTGCCGGTCGCGCCCGAGTTGCCGCACGGGCACGGCGTGCCGCTGCCGTCGCCGAAGCAGTACGCGACACCCGCGACGTCCTCGTCGACCGCGGCGTCGCAGTCGTCGTCGACGCCGTTGCACACTTCCGTCGCGCCCGGGTTGACCGCCGGGTTCGCGTCGTCGCAATCGCCGCCGGCCGAGACGTGTCCCGGGAGCGGCGGCGCGCACGAGAAGACGGCCGGTGCACCGCCGAACGCGTCCATGTCGCCGTCGGGGAAGGTCACGTCGCACATCGTGCGACGGAAGACGTCGGGCTGGCCGTTCGTATCGCCCAGCATCAGGTTCGTGGCCGCGCTGAGGAACACGACGGCCGCACCCGTCGCGTCGATCGCGGACTCCGTGCTGGCTCCGTTCGCCTGCGCGCCCAGGACGTCGACGCTGATGCGCGCCGTGCGCTGGTGCAGGCGGTCGCGCACGAAGACGTCGGCGACGCCGTTCGTGTCGCCGCTCACGAGGTTGGCCGAGATGCTCGAGAACGCCACGAGGCGGCCGTCGTCCGTGATGCCGCCGACGAGGCTGGCCGTAGTCAACGCGGGGCCCGAGGTCGGATCGACGCGCTCCTCAACCATCGTCTGCATGTCGACGACCCACGTCGCGAACGTCGTCCCGGTGCGCCTGACGTACGCGATCCAGCGTCCGTCGCGCGAGACACCGGCCGGATCGACGTGCCCGGCGGCCGCCGTCGAGGTCGTGACGACGTCCTCGAGATGTCCTGGCAGGCCGTAGCCGTAGCGCCTCACGCTCGTGCCATTCACGTCGCGGAACTGATAGACGCAGTACCGCCCGTCGCCCGAGAGGAACGGGTGCTCGACCCACTCGTCGGGGGAGCCCGCCTGTCCCGCACTGCCCTGTCGCGACCCGAGCAGCACGCGGTTCGGGTCCCAGATCGAGATGGACGTGATGTGGTAGCCGAACCAGTCGTTCGTGGTGTGGAACGCGCGCTTCAGGCCGTCCGCGGTGATCAGCGGGTAGGAATGCGGCGTCGGCTCGAACTCCGTGCTGGTCACCTCGGCCATCGCGTTGTTCAGGAGATCGCGCACCAGGACGTCGCCGCCGAAGTCGTTCCAGTCCCAGTCGCCCAGGTTGTTGCCCAGGAACACGACGTAGCGGCCGTCGTCCGAGATGCCTCCTACCTGGTCGCCGACGCCACCCGCCGGACCGCCGCCGTCGACCGATGTGAGCTCGAGCTGGGACGTCACGCGATCGAGCACGAAGACGTCGACGCCGGGGTTGCTCGGGCCGTAGTCGGACGCGGTCGTGTTGAACGCCACGTAGCGGCCGTCGCCGGAGACGCGCGGCACGCCGGAGCACGTACCGGTCGACCATCCGCTGGTGGGCGTGCGGCTGATCACCTCGATCGTCTGCGCGCGCGACACTGTGCTCATGGCCAGGAGCGCGAAGGAAACGCACGCCGCCGTGGTGCCGATCCGTGTGGTCCGTTGCATGAGTTCACTTCGTAATGGGGTGCGATCGAGAACGATCAGGGAGTCCAGGTGACGGCGACGCCGTTCGTCAGGTTGAACGTCGCGCTGGTGCAGAATCCGGCCGCGTTGCGGTACCAGGTCTGGTAGTGACGCGCGCCGGGCGCTGTCACCGAGCCTTGCACCGAGATCGACGGATCGCCCGTGCCTGGGTACTGAGACGCGCCGCCGACGTTCTGCTGCGTACCCAGACGCGCGACCGTGCCGCCCACGCAGCGCAAGCCGTCGCCGAACGCGGTGCCCGATCCGCCGCCCAGCTGGGCGTCGCCCTGGAAGTAGAGCGCGAAGCTCTCCGACATGCCGGAGCCGGCGAGGCCCAGCGTGTCGTTGGACAAGCTCGCGCAGCCGAGCGTGCCGACGCGCGCCCCGCTCGCGTTCACGCTGCTCGCGCAACCGTTGCCGGCCGCGCCCGCGTTGCCGCACGGACAGGGTGTGCCACTGCCGTCGCCGAAGCAGAACGCGACGCCGGCGACGTCCTCGTCGACGGAAGCGTCGCAGTCGTCGTCGACTCCGTTGCAGACCTCCGTCGCGCCGGGATGGACCGACGGGTTCGCGTCGTTGCAGTCGCCGCCCACGCTGACGTGGTTCACCGGCGGCGGAGCGCACGAGAAGAGGGCCGATCCGGCGCCGTAGCCGTCGGTGTCCAGGTCCTCGTAGGTCAACGTGCACAGAGAGCGGCGGTAGACGTCCACGAACGAGTTGCCGTCGTTCGGCACCAGGTTCGGGGCGTCGGTCATGAACACGAGAGCGTTGCCGGCCTGATCGAGGGCGAAGTCCTCGCTGTGGCCGTTGGCCTGCGCCCCCGTGACCGCGACGCTGACGCGCGCGGTGCGCTGGATCACGCGGTCCCGCGCGAACACATCCCACGCATTGTTCGTGTCGTCCGTGACGTACGTCGGTGCGCGGCTCGACCACAGGACGTAGCGGCCGTCGTCCGAAACCGACGCGTCCCGGATGATGTGCGTTGTGCCCGAGTTGGGCAGATCGATGCGCTCTTCCGTGCTGGTCTGCACGTCGTGTAGCCACAGTTCGTACCCCAGTTGGAAGACGTACCGAGCGTAGGCGACGAAACGCCCGTCGCGCGAGATCGCGAGAGGCGCGAGGAGCACCTTCGGGTTCCCGCCCGTGCTGGCGATCGTCAGGGTGCTGCTCGCGATGTAGTCCCAGCGCCTCACGGAGCTCACGCCCGCCTCGTAGTGCCGGTAGGCGACGTAACGGCCGCCCGCGGCGAGGTCCGGCGAATCCAGGGAGTCGGGCTCGTTCTCGCGCAGTTGCGCGACTGTCGCACCCGCGAGCGTCTTGACGACGATGCGACGGGTGAGAGAGCCGGGGATCCACGGGCTGGCTTCCCACCAGCAGACGTGCTGGCCGTCGGCAGTGATCTCCGGCAGGGTCTTCGGCAAACCCTCGAACTCGAACAAGGTCAGCTCGACCGTCGTGTTCAAGACACGGTCGCGCACGAGTACGTCGCTGCCGTAGTCGTTCCCTCCCGGGGGCACGAAGTCCGTGGCCACGAAGGTGACATAGCGGCCGTCGTCCGACACGCCCCCGACCTGCGGCTGCAGCCAGTACCCGGCGCCGCCCGTGCCGACGGAGAGGCGCTCGAACGTCTGCGTGGTCCGGTCCAGGGCGACGATCCCCGAGCCCCCCGGCGCGAGGTCCGTGGCCAACGTCCGGAACACGACGTGGCGCCCGTCGGACGAGAGGACGGGCCGACCCTCACACGCTCCGTTGGGCGAGCCGCCACCCGGCGTGCGGCTCAAGATCTCGATCGTCTGCGCGCTCGCCAGCGCACTCGACGCGGCGAGGAACACAAGGACGGCAGGCAGCCGCCCGCTCGGGGTCGAGTTCGGCATGGAGGGTTTCCCGTCGGTCGCCCGTCGAACGGGCGGATCGAGCATCCGGCTCGAACCCCGCGTCCCGGTTCGACGTCTGGAGTCCAGTCTGTAATCAGAGGCTCCGACCGTGGCGCGATTCGTCGGCTTTTCCGTGAGACATCGGCCTACGCCATTCCTGGGTGCGTCGCCCGGCCTGGTTGCAGTCTCCCGGGGCGCGTCTGGACCCCGCCGCACCCGGCCCCCGGCCTTCCCGAACCCCGAGGTCGCCGCTACACTCCCCGGCCCGAACGCGGGGACGTAGCTCAACTGGTTAGAGTACCGGCCTGTCACGCCGGTGGTTGCGGGTTCGAGTCCCGTCGTCCTCGCCATCTCCCCGCTCGGGAACGGCGCGCTCGGTCGCGCCACGGTTCCGCGCTCGCCGGATGCGACGTCACTCGTCGCGACCGAAGTCGACCTGGACCCGCACGAACAGACCCAACACGGGCTCGTAGTCGAGGTCCTGAGGCCAGGCGACGTTCGGGGCGATCTCCACGAGCAGTCGGTTCTGCGCGAACCGGCGCGAGAGCCGGAAGCCGACCGTGGTCTCCTGCACCGCCTCCTCGAGCTCCGTGTCGAACGCCGTGTCCCAGTCCAGGGAGAGCAGCGTCGTGCTGTCGAGCTGCTTGAAGACCGTGAAGTGCTGCCCGTACTCGTAGCCCGGCTCCTCGTCGCGCCAGATTCCGCGCGTGGAAGAACGGAAGAGCATCGTGTCGAACAACAGGTGCTCCATGTCGAGGGTCGTCCGCGACTCCGGCCCGTCGTCCACGTAGGCGCGCAGCCTCTCCGTGACGCGCATGACCCACGTGCCCAGCGGCTCCGTGTGGCGCCAGCGCAGGCCGGCGAATGGATCGGCCTCGAAGGAATGGATGCGCACTCCCGCCTCGGGGCGGATGTCGTTCGAGCGGGTTCTCACGAGCACGAACTGGAGCGCGAGGTCCGGGTTCTGAACTTGCTTGTCCGTCTCCTCGGCCATGGGGACGTCGGTGGATTCCGGAACGTCGGGCTCTCCGCCGAACGCCATGTGCAGGCGGTCCTCCGTGCGCGGCAGGATGAAGCGGCCCGCCAGGCGGACCGAGCCGTCGAGGCCCTCACGCTCCTGGACCGATCCATCCAAGCGCAGCCCCACCCAGGAGCGGTTCCCCTCCGCGAGCGAACGTTCGTCGCTCAGGAATGCGTCGACCCACGCGGCCGTGGCGCGGACCCGGTGCGTGATCGCCTGCTCCATCCGATCGAGGCCGGCGGACGACGGCTGCGGAGCGGCTTCCGCGGTGGAGGCCTGGGGTTCGCTGGATGGTCGCTGCACGGCCTGCGGACCCGGCGCCTTGCAGCCCGTCGAGAGGGCCAGGGCTCCGAGCAGGGTCACTCGCGCCATGGAGACGAGCCGACGAAGTCTTCGAGCCGGCCTCGCGCACGGATCGACGCCAGGTTGTTTCCATGGGGCGGCGCACACGCGCACACGAGCATGACCGGAGTTTTCCTCGCCCCCTGTACGCCGTAGGGCGCAGATCCACGGTGCCTGTGACGCACTAAGAGTAGAGGGGCGCGGAAACGATCGAGTTCAACGAAACCGGACGTGCAAGAAACAAACGGAGGCCCGAGCCATGCAAATCCCGCTTCAGATCAGCTTCGATGGTTCTCCCGCTTCCATCCCCGTGGAGTCGGTGTGCCGTGCCGAGGTGGAAAAGCTCGAGCGCTACTCGCACAAGATCACGAGCTGCCGCATCGTGATCTCCGCCGCGAGTCATCGCCACGTCAAGGGGACGCTCTACGAAGTCCACATCGCGCTCACGCTCCCGCTGCGGAAGAGGATCGCCGTCACACGCGTTCCGCCTCGGCACGCGAGCAACGAGGTCATCGAGCTCGCCGTGCGCGAAGCGTTCGACACGGCGCGCCGCCGCATCGAGGACGCTGTCCGCAAGCAGCGCGGCTCCGTCAAGGAGCACGCCACGCCGGCCCACGGTCGGATCGCCAGGACATTCCCGCTGGAACAGTACGGGTTCATCGAAACCTCCGACGGCCGCGAGCTGTACTTCCACGCGAACAGCCTCCTCGGGTGCGCTTTGGACGACCTGGAGGTCGGGTACTCCGTCCGGTTCGTCGAGGAGCCGGGCGAGCAAGGCACGCATGCCACTTCGGTCGCGCGCGTCGGGAAGCGTCACCACCTCGCGCCTTGAACGGTGCGGGCCATCCGGAGGAACCGAGGCGCAGCGCTCGACGGAATGACGATTCCGGCCGTCCCTCCTGCTCGCCGGCATCTCGTCGACCACGCGTCTCGCCACGCTCGGCGGTGGCGTGCTGCTCCTGCTGATGCTCCGGCTCCTGTTCGCATGAAGACAGGGCCGCCATCGGCCGTCGGCCTCAAGCGCCGCGACGTCCCGAGCCGCGTGCGAGGCGTTCCTTCCAGAACGGCAGCAGCCAGAGCCAGCCGACGCTCGCCAGCCCGGCGCCGACGGCGAGCACGAAATCGTCGACGTGGAGCGGCGCGAAGAGGAACAGGCTCTGCACGCTCGGAACGAACAGCACGACGGCGAGCATGGCCAGCGTAGCGCCCACGATGAACCACAGCGCGCGGTTCGATCCCGCTCGGCGGCTGCGACCGCCGCGCGTGTTCGACCGGTTGGCGAGCACCAGGATCACGATCGCGACGACGAGCGTGGTGAAGGCCAGCGCGCGTGCCACCTCCGGCGGGTGGTCGCGACGGGCGAAGAGCAGCACGGCGATGCATGCCGCGAGGGCGCACAGCCCTTGAAGAAGGGCCAGCGCGAGGCTCGCGGGGGTCAGGAGCGGCTGATCCCGCGGCCGTGGGGGGCGGTCCATGATGCCGGGCTCGGCTTCCTCCGCCTCGAACACGAGCGAGCAGGTCGGATCGATGACGAGCTCGAGGAACGCGAGGTGGACGGGCAAGAGCAGCAAGGGCAGAGCGGGGATGAGCGCTTGCCCGAGCGTCAACGCCGCGATGGGCACGTGCACGGCGACGATGAAGATCATCGCGCTCAGGATGTTGTCGTGGATCCTGCGCCCCATGCGGATCCCGCCGACGATCGACGCGAACTCGTCGTCGAGGAGGACGAGACCAGCCGCTTCACGCGCGACGTCCGTGCCGCGACCGCCCATCGCGACGCCCACGTGCGCCGCGCGCAGTGCCGGAGCATCGTTCACGCCGTCGCCGGTCATCGCGACGATCTCGCCACGCGCGACGAAGGCGCGCACGATCCGCAGCTTCTGCTCCGGGACCACCCGGGCGAAGACGCCGACGCCGTCCACGCGCCGAGCGAGCTCGACGTCGTCGAGGGTCTCGATCTCCGTGCCCAGGAGAATCGACTCGGTGTTCCGGATGCCCGCTCGGGCCGCGATCGCCTGCGCTGTCGCGGGATGGTCGCCGGTCACCATCACGACTTGGACTCCGGCACGCTGGCATTCCGCGATGGCCGCGGGAACGCTGGCGCGCAACGGGTCCTCGAAGCCGAGGAGTCCCACGAGCTCGAGCACCAAGGACCGGTGTTCCTCCGGAAGCGAATGCGCGACGAGACTCGTGCGCGCCACGGCCAGCACGCGCCGGCCGCTTCGCGCGAGCCGTGCCGCGCCGGCCAGCAGCTCCCCGTGTGCCTCCGGCGCCAGGCGGCACAGGCTCGCGACCGCCTCGGGTGCGCCTTTGCAGGCCACGACCAGGACGTCTTCTCCCGCGCGCCTCCAGGCACGCGTCATCGCGGGCAGCTCGGGCGCCAGCGGGTACTCGCGCACGAGCTCCAGCGCGGTTCCGGTGCACGAGCCGGGTCCGAGCAGCTTGTCGGCGGATTCGTTGATCGCGCGATCCATTGGATCGAAACCCTCGCGTCGGCTCGCGAGCGCCGCGGTCTCGAGCAACACGTCCATCATCGGGGACAGTGCAGTTCCATCGTCCAGCCGGGCTTCGGTCCCCTTCACGTGCAAGACCGCCAGAGACATGCGGTTCTGCGTCAACGTGCCGGTCTTGTCCACGCACAGCACGGTCGTCTCACCGAGCGCCTCGACCGCCGGCATGCGTCGCGCCAGCACGCCCTGACGGGCGAGACGCCAGGCGCCGATCGCGAGGTAGATGCTGAGGACGACCCCGAATTCCTCGGGCAGCAGTGACATCGCAGCCGCGATGCCGGCGAGCGAGCCTTCCTTCCACGCGAACGGCGAACCGCCGCGCGTCAGCGCGTAGACGACGGCGATCGCCACGGATGTCGCGAGGCCCACCAACGCGAACCAGCGAACCAGGCGGCGCGTGTCGCGTTGGAGGCGCGTCGGCTCAGATCGAGCGCTCCGGATGGCGCCTCCGATGCGACCCAGCTCGCTGCGAGGACCCGTTGCGAGCACCTCCGCCAGACCGTGTCCTGCGGTGACCAGTGTTCCAGCGAACACGGATGCGAGCTCGTCGCCGCCCGGTCTCTCCAAGGTCGCGGCGGTGGGCGACGCGCGCTTCCCGACCGGTGCCGATTCGCCCGTCAGCAGCGCCTCGTCGACGAACAGGTTGCGCTCGCGGCGCAGGATCCCGTCCGCCGGCACACGATCACCTTCGACCAGGAGCACGATGTCGCCGCGCACGACGTCGCGTCCTGCGATCCGCACGCGCTTGCCGTCGCGCACGACGAGCGCGCGCGGGCTCGAGAGTTCGCGCAGCGCGCCCAAGGCGCGTTCGGTCCGCCGTTCCTGGACGACCGTGATGACGATGACGACCACGACGAATCCGACGAGCGTCCAGGCGTCTCGCGGCTGACCCAGGAGGAGGTACAGGATCCCGGCCACGACGAGCAGGGCGAGCATGGGTTCGCGCACGACGTCGACCGCGATGTGCAGGCCCGTGCGAGCCTTGTCCGAACCCAGCTCGTTCGGTCCGTCCGACCTGAGCCGGAGCGCGGCCTCCGCGGCCGTGAGGCCGTGGTGACCACCCAGCGTGGCGTCCGATGCGGCACCCGGATCAGCCGCAGCAGCTTGCGCAGAGCCTCGAAGT
Source organism: Planctomycetota bacterium (assembly GCA_031400875.1). Classification (GTDB taxonomy): domain Bacteria; phylum Planctomycetota; class UBA1135; order UBA1135; genus JAEUHZ01. The sequence goes on from JANNQS010000069.1 coordinate 37,063, forward strand.
CCGTCTGCCATCAAGGTGTCGGTGTCAGTGTCGGGCCTGCGCTGCATCTGAGCACGTTCCCGCAGCGCTGCGATCCGCGCAGTGGAGACTTCGCACCAATCCAGCCGTGGTTGCGCACGTGTTCGTAGGTCCGGACGCGAGAGCCACCTCTATCATGCGAACGCGCCTTGCCATGCGACCCGTAGCCACGAGAACCACGATGAAGGCCGCCGTATTCACCAGCCAGGGGAAGATCACGCTGCAGGAGAAGCCGGTTCCCGTGCCGGGCGCCGGCGAGGCGCTGCTGCGGGTGACCGCGACGACGATCTGCGGCACGGACGTGCACATCCTGAAGGGCGAGTACCCCGTGCGGCCCGGACTCACCGTGGGTCACGAACCGGTCGGCGTGATCGAGGCGCTCGGACCCGGCGTCACCGGCTTTCCCATCGGGAAACGTGCGATCGTCGGCGCCATCACGCCCTGCGGTCAGTGCAACGCGTGCTTGAGCGGGTGCCTTTCGCAGTGCGGCGGCAAGGCCATGGGTGGCTGGCGCCTGGGCAACACGATCGACGGCTGTCAGGCCGAGTACGTGGTCGTTCCGCACGCCATGGCGAACCTGGCGCTGGTGCCGGACGGCCTGACCGACGAGCAGGTCGTGCTCTGCCCCGACATCATGAGCACGGGGTTCGCGGGTGCAGAGAGTGGCGGCATCCGCATCGGCGACGTGGTCGCGGTCTTCGCCCAGGGCCCGATCGGTTTGTGCGCGGCCGCCGGCGCGCGATTGATGGGCGCGTCTCAGATCATCGCGGTCGAGGGTGTCGAGAGGCGGATCCAGGTATCCCGGCAAGTCGGCGCGGACATCGTCATCGACTACCACGAGCGCGACCCGGTCCCCGCGATCATGGACCTCACGGGTGGACGCGGCGTCGACGTGGCGATCGAAGCGCTCGGGACGCAGGCGACGTTCGAGAACTGCCTGCGCGTGCTGCGTCCGGGCGGTACGCTCTCCAGCCTTGGCGTCTACTCCGGGAAGCTGACGCTGCCGCTCGACGCTTTCGCCGCGGGTCTCGGGGATCACCGCGTCGTGACCACGCTCTGCCCTGGTGGCCGCGAGCGGATGCGCCGGCTGATGAACGTCGTGGCAGCGCGGCGGTTCGATCCGCTGCCGTTGCTCACGCACCGGTTCAAGCTCGATCAGATCGAAGCGGCGTACGACTTGTTCGCCCGCCAGGGTGATGGGGTGCTGAAGGTGGTGATCACGCCCTGACGTCGGCCGGCCGTGAGGCGAGAATTGCCATGCCGTTGAGTCAGCGGGAAGCCGCACGGAGGGTGGGCAAGACAGCGGCCGATCAAGCGAGCAAGTCCCCGACGCGGATCCCGGCTACGCAGTGATGCGTACGGACAGTTCGCGGGCGCGCATCTACCGTTGGGGCCGACGCGACCCCGATCCGCGCGAGGCAGCGCTGTGCAGGACACCCCTCAGTCCTTTCTTGATCCTGAGTTGGACGAACCCGTCCTGATCGATTGCCCGAGGAGCACCCATGAGCAGATTCCCTCTCGACATCGAACGGTACATGTCGACCGTGCTGGTCGTGATCAGCCCGTCCCAGCCGCTCTCGGAGGCGATTCGCCTCATGAGGCTGCACGAGGTGCGCCACCTCCCGGTCCTGAAGGGCAGCAAGGTGGTTGGCGTGCTGAGCCAGCGCGACATCTACCGGACGCAGAGCCTCGGGAGCGGCACGCCGAGTGAGATCCTCGTTGCCGAGGTCATTGCCGACGATCCCTACACGGTCGAGCCCGACGAGCCGATCGACCTCGTCGCGCGCCAGATGGTGCGACGCAAGATCGGCACGGCGCTGGTCACACACAACGATCGGCTCCTGGGGATGTTCACGGCGACCGATGCGCTGCTCGCTCTGGCGGCGCTCGTCGAGGACGACCGTGTGCCCGGCGAGGACGACGTGATCGTAGCCGCTGCCGCTCCGGCCAATGCGCGCCGCAAGTCCGCGGCGAAGCCCGCGATGAAGCCAGCGGCGAAGCCCGCGCGGAAGGGCCGCAAGATCGCCCGTCGTCCGTAGGCGCGGCTGTGAGTCGGGGCCGCGAGCGGCACTGAAGCACGATCCTGATCCAGCTCGGGCGGCCATCGTACGGCGTTGCTGTACGACCCTCCGGCGCGACGGGCGGCGCCGCGCCGGACTGAGAGAGCGAGAAAAAATCGATCCTACGCTCTCTCAGGTCTGAGTGGCTCCGCTTCGCGGCGCGAGAGGCCTCGAATTTTTCTCGGCCTCTGAGCCTCGTTCGTGAGTTACCGGTGACGCTGCCCGACCGACCACTCGCTGCGGCCACGCGGGCAGTTCCCCCCGCTCGCGGCTACGACCAACTCCGCTCGAATCTTGCGCACGTCGGCGCGTCGCCCGGGCTGCAGCCGCGGTCCACAATCCTCTGCGTTCCGATCGAGCACCCCGTTGCGCGCGGTCGCGATCCTCGATCTCGAGCAGGATCCGGCCGCGCCCGACTCTGAATCGGCCCACGCGATCTGCCGCTGCATCCTGGGCCTGGCCGACACCCTCGAGCCCGAGTGCGCCCCGGCGAAAAAGCGCGTCGAAGTCGAGGGTTACGAAGAGGAGTGCAAGAATGACGGACGCATGACGTCTGCGGGAGGAGAACCCTGAGGGATCATGAAGCCAGCCCACGCATCCGCCCAGGACGCCGATTCCCGCTCCGCCGGATCGTCCCCGGCCTCCGTCGACCCCGTGTGCGGCATGCGGGTGGATCCCGCCAACGCGAACGGCGGCAAGCTGGTCCACGAGGGCGTGAAGTACTGCTTCTGCAGCACGCACTGTCAGGAGGAGTTCAAGGCTCACCCGCAGGAGTACCTCGAGGCAGCCCGATCCCAGGCGGATTCGGGATCGGAGGCCAGGACTCCTTCCGCATCACGAGCGCCGGCTGCGCCGTCTCGCGCGGCGGAAGGCACGGTCTACACCTGCCCGATGCACCCGCAGATCGAGCAGATCGGTCCGGGCTCCTGCCCGATCTGCGGCATGGCGCTCGAGCCGAAGGTCGCGACCGCGGATGCGCCCGACGACACCGAGCTGCGCGACATGACGCGACGCTTCTGGCTCAGCCTGGCGCTGTCCCTGCCGACGTTCGTCCTGGCGATGGCCGAGATGATCCCCGGGCTTGCCGGTCGCATCCCGGCCGGAACATCGGGTTGGTGGCAGCTCGCTCTGGCGACCCCCGTCGTCCTGTGGGGTGGCGCACCCTTCTTCGTGCGCGGCTGGGCTTCGATCCAGAACCGCCGCGCGAACATGTTCACGCTGATCGCGCTGGGCACGGGCGCGGCGTACCTCTTCAGCCTGTTCGTGCTCCTGTTCCCCGGGCTCGTGCCGCACGCCCTGCGCCACGGCGGCGCGCTGCCGATCTACTTCGAGAGCGCAGCCGTGATCGTCACGCTGGTGCTCCTGGGCCAGGTCCTCGAGCTGCGTGCACGCGCGGCGACGTCGGGGGCGATCCGTGCCCTGCTGCGGCTGAGCCCCGAGACGGCACGTCGCGTGCGGGGCGACGGCAGCGACGAAGAAGTGCCGCTCGAGCACGTGAAGGCCGGCGACCTCCTGCGCGTCCGGCCCGGCGAGCGCCTGCCGGTCGACGGCGCCGTCGTCGAAGGCTCGAGCGCCGTCGACGAATCCATGCTCACGGGTGAGCCGATCCCGGTGGAGAAGGTTCCGGGGGAGCGCGTCACCGGCGGCACGTTGAACGGCTCGGGCAGCTTCGTGATGCGCGCCGAACGCGTGGGCGCGGAAACGCTGCTCGCCCGCATTGTGACGCAAGTGGCCGAAGCGCAGCGCAGCCGCGCGCCGGTGCAGCAGCTCGCCGACCGGATCTCGGCCTGGTTCGTGCCGGCGGTGGTCGTCGCGGCGGTGCTCACGGCGCTCGCGTGGTGGTTCATCGGGCCCGAGCCGCGCCTGGCGCATGCGCTCACCAACGCCGTGGCGGTCCTCATCATCGCCTGCCCGTGCGCGCTCGGGCTCGCGACGCCCATGTCGGTCATGGTCGGCATCGGGCGCGGCGCGCAGATGGGCGTGCTGGTCCGCAACGCCGAAGCGCTGGAGCGGCTCGAGCGCGTCGACACGCTCGTCGTCGACAAGACCGGGACGCTGACCGAGGGCCAGCCGCGCCTCGTGACGATCGCGACGGCGAACGGTGTCGACGAGAAGACGCTGCTGACCCACGCCGGCGCTCTGGAGCGCGCGAGCGAGCATCCGCTGGCCGCGGCCGTGATCGCCGGCCTGCGCGAGCGCAAGATCGAGCTGGTCGATCCGTCCGACTTCCGCGCCTTGCACGGCCGGGGGGTCACGGGTCACGTCGCGGGCCACGCGGTCGCGCTCGGCAACGCGCGACTCTTCCAGGAGCTCGGCCTCGATCCGGGTCCTCTCCAGGAGCGCGCCGAAGAGTTGCGGCGCCAGGGCCAGACCGTGATGTTCGTGGCGATCGACGGACGTGCAGCCGGCCTGCTGGGCGTCGCGGATCCGATCAAGGACTCGTCGCGCGAGGCCTTGAGGGTGCTGCGCAAGGAGGGCGTGCGCGTCGTCATGGCGACCGGAGACGCACGCACGACGGCCGAGGCTGTCGCGCGCGAGCTCGGCATCGAGGAGGTGCACGCCGAGTTGCAGCCAGCGGACAAGGAGGCGTTGATCGTGCGCCTGCAGGCGGCCGGCCGGCACGTGGCGATGGCGGGCGACGGCGTGAACGACGCCCCTGCGCTCGCGCGCGCGGAGGTGGGCATCGCCATGGGCACGGGCAGCGACGTCGCGCTGGAGAGCGCCGCGATCGCGCTCGTCCGCGGCGATCTGCGCGGCATCGGGCGCGCCAGGCTCCTGTCGCGCGCGACGATGCGGAACATCCGCCAGAACCTGGCCTTCGCGTTCCTCTACAACGTGCTGGGCGTACCGATCGCGGCCGGGGTCCTCTACCCGATCTTCGGCCTCCTGCTCTCACCCATGATCGCGGGGGCGGCCATGAGCCTCTCGTCCGTGTCGGTGATCGGGAATGCGCTGCGCTTGCGCAAGGTCGCGTTGGCGGAGGCCTCGAACGGATCGACCTGACTAGGGGTCGACGCGCACGATGAGGGCCCTGGACGGGATGTCGTCGACCATGCCGAAGAGCATGTACCAGCCGACCGGCAGGACGTTGGCGTCGCTCGGCAACGTGAACTGCGCCCGCGCACCGGACTGATCGGGAACGAGCTCGAGCCGCCGGGGGATCCCGCCGTCGACCCAGTGCGTCGTCGATTGGAGACCCATCAGGACCACGCTCGTGAGCTGCGTCTCGGGGAACACCCGCATCGAGAGCGTCGATCCGCGCGTGGGTGTCGAGCTCGAGAGCTGCGTGAGATCAGGACGCACGCCGCGGAACAGATACGGAGGACTCCAGGCCTCGATGTCCGACGACGTGGGCCCGTACTGGAACTTGATCTGCGTACCGCCCGTCGTCAGCACGCGCCCGTCGGGGACGAGCAGCGTCACGGCGTGGTACTCGCGGTAGTGCATCATGTCCCCGACACGGCGCCATTGACCGTTGTCCGGGTCGAGGAGGTCGCAACGCCTGACCACACCGAGCACGTTCGGCTCGGCACCGGCGTGGCTCTCCGCATCGCCGGCAGCGACCAGGATCTGCCCGTCGGGCAGGTACACGACCTCGGCCTGCATGCGGGGGAGAGTCGGGTTGGTGCCGATGCTCCAGGAGTTGGAGCTCGGGTCGAAGAACTCGACCATCGGCCTCGTGGTCTGGGCCCCTTGCCTCACGCCGATCGCGACTGCGCGCCCGTCCGTGAGGTGGATCAGCGAGTGATCGCTGTGGTTGGGGAAGCCGCGGTTCTGGAACTGGAAGGGAACGCTCTGCGTCCATTGCCCGAGAAGGGGATCGAAGAGCTCGGGTGACGATCCCCACGTGCGCAGCACGCGCCCGTCGTAGAGCAACGCGCACGGAGGGAACTCGAGCTGCGAGTTCATCGTGTCCGTGAACGCCCAGCTCTGGGTGGCGTCCGTGTACAGCTCGCACGTATCCGTCCGCAGGGCGGACGGCGCGGTCCCGCCACCCATGATCAGCAAGCGGCCGTCGTTCAGGCGTGCGAGCCCCGGATACCAACGCCCCTCGGTCAGCAGCATGTCGCCCTGCTGCGTCCACGTGTTCGCGAGCGAGAAGCGCTTCACCCAGGGAATCGCGTTCGTGAACGAGCCAGGCGAGGATCCGTCCTGACCTCCGACGATGAGAACGCTGCCATCGGCCATCAACGTCGAGTTCATGCAGCCTTGCGCCGAGCCAGAGCCGTTCGGCATCACCTTGTTGCCCGTGACCGGATCGAACACGATCGGATCGACCGTGTCGTGGCAATAGAGGATCGTTCCGTCAGGGCGCAGGACGCCGATGTCGGTCCCGTCGAAGACTTCGGGCAGCGTGTCGCCGATGACCGCCCAGGATCCGACGCTGGTCTCCGGCTGCAGCGTGAAGTCGCGCACGTTGGGGCCGGGCGTCAGCGCCGCCGCGAGCTCCTGGTAGGCGCGATCGACCGAAGCCACGCCCAGCCGGTAAGTCCCTGAGGGCACGAAATCGAAGGTGTAGCGACCGTCGAACGCCGTGCGCGCCTCGCGGAAGAAGCCGAGTGTGGGCGTGAAGAGCGTCACGCGCGCCGCTGCGACAGGCTGGCTCGTGGCAGACAGTCGCACGACACCGGTCAACGAAGCGTCGAGAAGGCGACGCGAGCCGGGAGGGAGCGGCTGTTGGGCCGGCGCGAGGGACCCGTGAGAGAGCACCACGAGCACGGTGCCGAGACAAGCGAGCCCTCGAACGACCGGAGCGAGTGCGATTCGAGTCATGGTGACCAGCCTCCGCGATCGAGCGTAGCACGGATGCTGTGATGCGGCCGGTGCACCCAGGACGGAGGTTGCCCGCGCGCTGATCGGGTTTTCCTCATCGAGCCGCGCTTCGACGCGGCGCGGCGCTCGAGGTCAGAACGAGACGGTCAGCCCGTTCGACGCAGGGGGGCCTCGTCGGTCCCGCCGCATGCCCACGGCGGCGTGGATGGCCCCGGCCGCCCCTCACGAGGCTCGCCGAGCATGGTTTCGGATGCCCGGCCGTGTATCGTCCCCATCGTGCGGATGAGCGCGTACTCCGACGAAGAACTGGGAGCGATGCTCGGCGACCTCGAGTCCGATTGGCTCGAGCGCAAGGAGTCCCTCAAGGGCGATGCGCCTGCGAAGGTCCGTGAGGCCATTTGTGCCTTCGCCAACGACTTGCCCGGCCGTGACCGGGCCGGCGTGATCTTCGTCGGGGCGAAGGACGACGGGAACCCTTCGGGCCTGGTTGTCACCGACGAGCTTCTCCTTCAGCTCGCGGACATGAAGACCGATGGCAACATCCTTCCGCCGCCGACCCTGAGCGTGGCCAAGCATCGGCTCGCTGGAGCCGACATGGCAGTCGTCACGGTCCATCCCTCCGACTCGCCGCCCGTGCGTTACAAGGGTCGGATCCACGTCCGTACTGGACCCCGCCGCGGTCTCGCCACCTCGCAGGACGAAAGGATCCTGAACGAGAAGAGGCGTCACCGGGATCGACCCTTCGACGTCCAGCGCCTGCCTTCTGCCGTGATCTCGGACCTCGAGCGGAGGCGGTTCGAGGAGGAGTACCTGCCTTCGGCCTTCGCCCCCGACGTCCGGGCTGCCAACGATCGGACCTACGAGCAGCGCCTCGCGGCCACGAAGATGGTGTATTCCGCCGACCAACCCACTCCGACCGTGCTCGGGATCCTCGTGCTCAGCTCGCGCACGCGGGACTTCCTTCCCGGTGCCTACATCCAGTTTCTCCGAATCGCCGGCACGGACCTTGGAGATCCCGTAGCTGACGAACAACGGATCGATGGCCCGGTGTCAGAGATGCTGCGCCGGATCGACGAGAAGTTGACGTCCCACAATCGGACCGCCGTGGACCTCACCAGCGCCGACACGGAGCAGCGCAAGTCACTCTATCCGCAGCCCGCCCTGCAGCAGATCGTGCGCAATGCCGTGCTGCACCGGACCTACGAAGGCACGCATGCGCCCGTGCGGGTGACGTGGTTCGATGACCGCATCGAGATCATGAGTCCCGGCGGCCCCTACGGCCTGGTGACGGTCGAGGATTTCGGAAAGCCAGGCCTGGCGGACTACCGCAACCCGAATCTGGCCGAGGCGCTGCGCGTCCTGGGGTTCGTTCAGAGGTTCGGAGTTGGAATCGCGACGGCGCGGAAGGAGCTTGCCGCGAACGGGAACCCACCCCTCGTTTTCGACGTCAACGCTTCGCACGTTGGCGTCACACTGAGCCCTGCTCCATGAGGACGATCGCCTTCTTCAACAACAAAGGCGGCGTCGGCAAGACTTCCCTCGTCTACCACCTGGCCTGGATGTACGCCCATCTGGGCCTGCGCGTCGTCGCGGCCGATCTGGACCCGCAGGCCAACCTCTCGAGCATGTTCCTCGATGAGGACAGGCTCGAGGGGTTCTGGCCGGACGATCGCCATTCGAGGACCGTCTACGGCGCCATCGAGCCGCTACTCGATGGAACCGGTGACGTCTCGGTCCCTCACGTGGAGGCGGTGGGGGAAGCCGTCGGCCTGCTGGTGGGCGACTTGGCGCTCTCGACTGCGGAGAGTGAACTCAACGCTCGCTGGCCCTCTTGCATGGACAAGGATGCGCGATCGTTTCGCGTCATCTCCGCCTTCTGGCGAGTGATCGAGAGCGCAGCAAAACAGGCCGAGGCTGGTCTTGTCCTGATCGACGTGGGGCCCAACCTTGGCGCCGTCAACCGTGCTGCCTTGATCGCCGCGGAGTACGTCGTGATCCCGCTCGCTCCCGATCTGTACTCCTTGCAGGGCCTGAAGAACCTGGGACCCACGTTGCGGCAGTGGCGCGAGGAGTGGGGCGAACGCAGGCCCCGGAATCCCGTCCCGAACCTATCGCTCCCGAGCGGAGAGATGCAGCCTGCCGGCTACGTCGTGATGCAGCACGCGGTACGGCTGAAGCGGCCGGTGAAAGCCTACGACCGTTGGATCGCACGGATCCCGGCGGTGTACCGCGAGGCCGTGCTCGGCGCGGATCCGCCGGCCCAGGCCATGACGTTCGAGGAGGATCCCAACTGCCTTGCCAAGCTGAAGCACTACAGGAGCCTGATGCCAATGGCCCAGGAAGCTCGCAAGCCGATGTTCGAGCTCAAGCCGGCCGACGGAGCGATCGGGAGCCACGCGATCGCTGTGCAGGATTGCTACCGAGATTTCGAGCAACTGGCACGCGTGATCGCGGAAGGATGCAAGGTCGGACTGCCCTGATCGAGGACGAGTAGCCGGGTACGCAGTCGAGGGCCCTGCGCTTCAACGCTCCGCGCCCACCTCGTCCGACCTGGCCAGGATGTGCGCGCCAAAGGGAATCCGTTCGACGTCGATCCAGCGCAGGAACGCGCCCGTCTTGCCCGAGGCGAGCCCGACGACCTCGTGCGGACGCGCGTGCGTGTCCGTCGCCGACATCCACACGTCCGGCGCGCCGTCGCGGTCGACGTCGCCGGCGACCGCGACGAACTCGCCCAGCCGCGACAGCCCGCGGTTGCCAACCCAGCTCCTCCACACGCTGGCGTCGGTGCCGGCCAGGATGCGCACGGCGCCCACGTCGATCTCGCCCGTGAGGTGCGCGTCGGGCAGGTTCCAGTACGGATCCGCGCACACGACCTCGGGGCGCCCGTCGCCGTCGAGGTCGGCGATCGCGCGGAAGCTCGCGCCGTACATCTCGGGCGACCAGATCGGCAGCGGCGGCCGCGCGATCACGCCCGGAGCGCCGGGCGACACGATCGCGACCGACGTCGCGTGCCCGCCGACGACGCGCAGCGGCAGGAAGAGCTCCTGGATCCTGTCGCCGTCCATGTTCCCGAGCGGCACGATCGCTGCCGCGGTGCTCCAGCGCGGTTCGTCGGCGGCGGCGAGCCCGAGCACGCCCGAGTCGATGTGGCGCAGCAGCTGCCCGTCGCGACCCGACCGCACGTCGACGCCGTCGTCGAGCGCGACCGCGACGTCGCTCGTCCCGTCGGCGTCGAAGTCGCGCAGCGCGGCGATCGCGGGGCCGCCCGCCTCGGCGCGCGCGGCGCACGGCACGCGCCACAGCTCCGTGCCTTTCGCGGCCGACCAGGCTGCCAGCTCGCCCGGGTAGAGCGCGAGCCGCGGCGTCAGCACGAGCAGGTCGAGCTGCTGGTCCGCGTCCAGGTCCCCGGTGGGCACCAGCGACACTCCCGCGCGGCGCTCGGCCGCACCGCTCAGCCGCAGCGAGCCGATCGGTGCCCCGTCCCGGCCGGAATGGAGCCCGATCACCTGGTGCTCGAGCTCGCCCGCCGTGTCGAACGTGCGCCACAAGACGGCGATGTCAGCGCCCTGGTCGCGGTCGACGTCGCCGATCGGCGCGATCGCGCTCGTCGCGGGCTCGGCCGACCATTCCTGGAATTCCTCGGGGCCTTCGGCGCGCCACAGCCCGACGCCGCTCGCCGCGCTGATCGCGATCAGCTCGGGCCGCCCGGCTCCGTCGACCGTCCGCAGGCACAGATCCTGGACCCCGTCCCGATCGACGTCGCGCACGGCCCGCAAGGCGACCAGGTGCCGCTCGACCCGGTCCGCTCGCGGCGCGTTCGGAATCGCCGGCGGCAGGGGGCCCGGAAGGACGGTCGCGCAGAGCCCGCAGGCGGCGTGGAGCATGATCATCGTGCCTCTCCACCGTCACCGGGTCGCCCGAATGGGCCGGAATCCGGCCGAAAGCGGCGCGCGGGCTGCTCGAGCCTCCACGCGGGCCTCGCGTCGGGTAGTTTGGGCACAGGCATGACCCAGCCGCGCCGTGAAACCCCGCCGGGCCGTGACCCGCCTCGCGATCCGGCCGAGCTGCCGCCGCCGACCCTGGTCCAGGACGCCGCGGGCTTGCGCACGCTCGTCCAGGCGCTGGGCTCGGCCTACGACGTCGCGGTCGACACGGAAGCGGATTCGCTCTACAGCTACCGCGAGCGCGTGTGCCTGATCCAAGTGACCGCGAACGAGCGCGACTGGCTCGTCGATCCGCTGTCGGGCCTCGATCTCGCGCCGCTCGGCGCCGTCATGGCCGACCCGGCGCGCCGCAAGATCTTCCACGACGGCGAGTACGACATCCTCAGCCTGAAGCGCGACCACGGTTTCCGTTTCCGGAACCTGTTCGACACGCGCGTGGCGGCGGCGACGCTGGGCAGCAAGACGCCCGGGCTCGCGACCGTGCTCCTCGAGCGCTTCGGCGTGACGCTCGACAAGTCGATGCAGCGCTCGAACTGGGGCCAGCGGCCGCTGACGGAGAAGCAGATCCGCTACGCGCGGCTCGACACGCACTTCCTGATCCCGCTCATGGACGAGCAAGTGCCCGAGCTCGTGCGCACGGGACGCGATGTGATCGTCCACAGCGAATGCTGTCGCCTCGAGGCGATCGAACCGCCCGGGCACAGCTTCGACGCCGAGGATTTCGCGCGGATCAAGGGCGCGCGCGCGTTGAACCCGGTCGAGCGGCAGGTGCTGCGCGAGCTGTTCATCCTGCGGGACGGCCTGTCGGCAGAGGCCAACGAGCCGCCCTTCCGCGTGCTGAACAACGAGACGCTGATCGCGCTGGCGGTCGCCCAGCCGCGCTGGCGCGCGATGCTGGCGCAGGTGCACGGCTTCTCGCCGCGGCAAGCGCGCAAGTTCGGCGACCAGGTCCTCGAGGCGATCGCGCGCGGCGTCGAGCTCGGGCCGCTCAAGTGCCTCCCGACGCCGCCCAACCGCGAGGGGACGGACGACCTGGACGAGGAGACGGTCGAGCTGCACGAGCGTCTCAAGCAGGTCCGCAAGGTCGTCGCAGAGGAGACCGGCATCGACGCGGCCTACGTGCTGAACCGCCACGTCCTGCGCCGCATCACGATCGAGCAGCCGGCCGACCTGGCCGCGCTAGCGCGCGTCGACGGCGTCCATCCTTGGCAGGTCGAGCGCTTCGGCAACCGGATCCTGGCCGTGTTGGCGCGCTTCGAGGACGAGCGCAGCCGCGGGGCCCTGCCGCTCTCGGGTCGCCGTCGGCGCGGCTAGGCACCTCGCGATCGGGCACCGCGCGACCGCAATGGGCGCGGATCAGGGATCGTGCCGTGGCGCCGTCCCGGTGCCGCCTGCCCGCGCGGGTGGAGGAGTGGTGGAGACGAAGGGAGTCGAACCCTCGACCTACGCATTGCGAACGCGCCGCTCTACCAACTGAGCTACGTCCCCACGGGGGCAAGGAGGATAGAGCCGTCCGAGGTCCCTGGGAAGGGCTCGGGTCGCGGGTGGATGCAGCGGCCCGTTCCTCCGCTGCAGGCCCAGCCCGCGACCCTCGCTTCCAGCCTCACCCTCGCGGGTGTTGCTCCTCACAATCCGGTCGCAACTGGCGCCCAGGCCGGAACCCCTCGCTTGGGTTCAGGCCGGTCTCTCGTGTCCGCGAGAGCCGTGTCGGCGCCAGCCGCTTTCCGCCCACCGGGCGAGTTCCCTCACACACCCGGCAGGTTCTGCGCACAACGGTCAAAGGCGGGGGTCGAAGGGTGGGGGAGAGAGGTCCACACCGTTCCGACGGATCCGCCCCCTTGGGTCTCCCCGGGGCCGCACGCAGACGCCCCCTTGAAGCAGGAAGCGTGCCGAGTCCTGGCTGGCGCTCCTAAGCGCCATGCAGATAGGCACTTGCCAAATGTGGGACAGCCTCCCCGCGGGTCGGTTGTCCGGATCTGGACAGCGATATGTCCAGATTTGAACAATCCACGGCGCTTTCAATCGTGGCCGCTGGCCGCTGGCAGCGCGCACGCGTGCGATCAGCGCAGCGCCAGCCCGTGCTTCTTGAGCAGCGTGTAGAGCTGCGAGCGCGAGATCCCGAGCTGCAGGGCGGCGCGCACCTTGTTCCCGCCGACGCGCTGGAGGGCCTCGGCCACGAGCTGGCGCTCGACCTCGGGCAGCGACCCGGCCACGCTCGCGCCCTCCCCCGCGGCCGCGGGCTGCGGCTCGGGGGGCAGGCCCAGCTGCTCCGACCGGATGGGCCCGCCGTCGGACAGGATCAGGGCGCGCTCGAGCGCGTTCGACAGCTCGCGGATGTTGCCGGGCCAGGAGTACGCCACCAGCAGGTCGCGCGCCTCGCGCGACAGGCCCACGACGGTCTTGCCCATGCGCTCCTCGAACTGGTGCAGGAACTGGAGCGCGAGCACGAGCACGTCGTCGCCGCGCTCGCGCAGCGGAGGCAGGTGCACGGCGAAAACGGCCAAGCGGTAGTAGAGGTCCTCGCGGAAGTGACCGGCGGAGATCTCCGCGACCAGGTCGCGGTTCGTCGCGGCCAGGATGCGCACGTCGGCCTTCAGCGTGGCTGTGCCGCCGACGCGCGTGTACTCGCGCTCCTGCAGCACGCGCAGGAGCTTGGCTTGCGCCGGCAGCGCCAGCTCGCCGACCTCGTCCAGGAACAGCGTGCCCCCGCCGGCTGCCTCGATGCGCCCGGCGCGCGCGCGGTCGGCGCCGGTGAACGCGCCGCGCTCGTGGCCGAAGAGCTCGGATTCGATCAGGCTCTCCGGGATCGCAGCACAATTGAGCGCCACGAACGGGCCCTCGCGCCGCGGGCTGTGGTGGTGGATCGCGCGCGCGACCAGCTCCTTGCCGGTGCCGCTCTCGCCCGTGATCAGGACGGTCGTCTCGGTCGGCGCCACCTTGGCGGCCTTCTCGAGCGCCGTGCGCAGCGCCGCCGAGCGGCCCAGGATGCGGTCGAAGCCGAAGCGCTCTTCGAGCTCCTTCTCCAGGCTTTCTACGCGTTTTTCGAGCTTTCGGGCGCGGAATTCCGTCGCTGCCAGGCGCTTCTGCTCCTCGGCCAGCTGCTGGTGCTGGATCGCCAGCGCGACCTGCAGCGCCACGGCCCGCGCGATCTCCTCGTCGGACGAGTCGTACCAGCGCGGCTCGCGCGTCACGAAGTACAGGACGCCGCCCACGCGCTCGCCCATCCACAACGGCGTGGCCAGCAGCGACCGCGCGCCGCTCTCGATGATCCAGCGGTCGCCCAGGATGTGGGGATCGAGCTCGGCCGGTGCGTCGGACACGATCGCGGTCGATCCGCCCAGGACCACGGCGCCCAGCGAGAACTCGTTGGCCGGCATGCTCGCGGGGGGCGGGATGTCGGGCTGGATGTAGTCGACCTCGGTCAGCGAGAGCACCTCGCGGCCGTCGGCGCTGACGATCAGGACGCCGACCGCGTCGAACTCGATCGCCTGGCGGACCGACTCGGCGATCCGGGTGAAGACCGCTTTCAGGTCGAGCGTGCCCGAGATCTCGGCCATGAGCGCCGACATGACCTTGAGGCGGCGGCGCCGGTTGCGGTCGCGCTGCAGGAGGACGGCGCCGTGCACGAAGGGTGCCACGACGTCGGCCAGGCACGAGAGCAGGGGCACCTGGTCGGGGGTGTGAGCGCCGGCCGTCATGCTCGTCGCGATGAGCGCGCCGACGACGCGCCCGCCGTGCACGAGCGGCACCCCGAGTCCCGAGCGCACGCCCATCTCCACGAGGCGCTTCTCCCCCGGCTTGTGTGCGAAGCGTGGATCGGTCCGCAGGTCGTCCGTGACCATGGACTCGCCCAGGAACACGGGCTCGGCGCCCCAGTCGCTGACTGCGTGGCGTGCGGCCGGGCTCGTGAGGTTCGTGTAGTGCTCGGCGTGGATCGTGCCGAGCGGGCCGCCCTGCTCGGCCAGGAACGTGAAGCTCTTGCCGTCTTCCGACAGGCTGGCCACGACCAGGCGGTCGTGGGGGATCCAGGCCCGGATCAGGCCGGAGAACTCGTCCAGGAAATGCCGCGGGTCGACCTCTTCGCCTAGGGAACGACCGAGCGCGGCCAATGCATCGAGGATGCCGGCCTTCAACTCCGCGGGCATGCGGACGAGGCACGAAGGAGCGGTCAAAGAAACGGTCTCTCCAGCAGGGATCTTACCAACGCGAGGGGCCGGAAGTTGCACGCGACCTCCGTAGCCACGATCCTGCGACGCCTGCACGTGTCCCGATCCTGCTGGCCCTGCGTACGGACCGCGTGAGTCGCCGGACGACGCGAGACCGCCCCCCCACCATGCCGACCAACCTCTCCGAGGATCCCGAGTCCGCTCGCCTGCGCGAGGACACGGCGCGCGAGCGGAACTGGAAACGCTGGGGCACGTACCTCGCCGCGCGCCAATGGGGGACGGTGCGGGAGGACTACTCGGCCGACGGCGATTGCTGGCGCTACTTCACGCACGATCACGCGCGCAGCCGGGCCTACCGCTGGGGCGAGGACGGCCTCTTGGGCTGGACCGACCGTCAGTGCCGGCTGTGCTTCTCGGTTGCGCTGTGGAACGGGCGCGATCCGATCCTGAAGGAGCGCCTCTTCGGGCTCGCGCACCACGAGGGCAACCACGGCGAGGACGTCAAGGAGCAGTACTTCTTCCTGGCCGCGACGCCCACGCACTCCTACGCCGCGGCGCTCTACAAATACCCGCAGCTCGAGTTCCCCTACGCGCAGCTCGTCGCCGAGAACGCACGTCGCACGCGCACCGAGCCCGAGTTCGAGCTGGCCGACACGGGCATCTTCGACGAGGGCCGCACGTTCGACGTGCACGTCGAGTACGCCAAGGCTGCGCCCGACGACACCTGCATCCGCATCACCGTCACGAACCGCGGGCCCGACGAAGCGACGATCCACGTGCTGCCCACGGCTTGGTTCCGCAACACGTGGAGCTGGGGCTGTGCCCAGGAGGGCTGCGGCCTGCGGCCGGCGCTGCGGCGCATGGACGACAACCTTCTGCTCGTGGACGAGCCTTCGCTAGGGCCGTTGCGCCTCGCCTTCGAGGGACCGACCGGCGTCGAGAGCGAGCTGCTCTTCACCGAGAACGACACGAACGTGGCTCGGCTGTTCGACGGCACGAACGTTTCGCCCTTCGTCAAGGACGCCTTCCACGAGTACGTCGTGCACGGCCGCAAGGACGCCGTGAATCCCGCCGGTCACGGCACGAAGGCGGCCTGGCACATGCCGCTCACCATCGAGGCCGGCGGCGCGCGCACGCTGCGCCTGCGCCTCGCGCCCGGGGCGGACGCACCCACGACCCACCTCGGCCCCGATTTCGAGCGCGTCTTCAGCGAGCGCCGCTCCGAGTGCGAGGCGTTCCACATCGCCCGCGAGCCCGCGCCCTTGACCGCGGAGGAACGCACCGTCTCGCGGCAGGCCTACGCCGGATTGCTGTGGTCGAAGCAGTTCTACCACTACTCCGTCGACGCCTGGCTCGAGGGCGATCCCGACCAGCCGGCGCCTCCGCCCGAGCACAAGCAGGGGCGCAACAAGGAGTGGAGGCACCTCTACAACCGCGACGTGCTCTCGATGCCGGACTCGTGGGAGTACCCCTGGTACGCGGCCTGGGACACCGCGTTCCACATGATCCCGATGGCGCGGATCGACCCGGACTTCGCCAAGTCGCAGCTCCTGCTCCTGTTGCGCGAGTGGTACATGGCGCCGAACGGCGCGATCCCGGCCTACGAGTTCCAGTTCTCCGACGTGAACCCGCCGGTGCACGCCTGGGCCTGCTGGCGCGTCTACAAGATGACCGGTCCGCGCGGGCAGCGCGACCGCGTGTTCCTGGCGCGCGCGTTCCACAAGCTGCTGCTCAATTTCACTTGGTGGGTGAACCGCAAGGACCCGGACGGGAACAACCTCTTCTCGGGCGGTTTCCTGGGGCTGGACAACATCGGCGTGTTCGACCGCTCGCGACCGCTGCCGGGTGGCGCGCAGCTCGTGCAGGCCGACGGCACGGCCTGGATGGCGTTCTTCTGCTTGACGATGCTGTCGATCGCCGTCGAGCTGGCCGGCGAGGATCCGGCCTACGAAGACGTCGCCAGCAAGTTCTTCGAGCACTTCGTCGCGATCTGCGACGCGATGAACAAGATCGGCGGCGTCGGCCTGTGGGACGAGGAGGACGGCTTCTACCACGATGTCCTGCACCTCGACGGGCAGTCGACGGTGCTGCGTGTGCGCTCGATGGTCGGCCTCGTCCCGCTCTTCGCCTGCGGCGTCGTCAACGAGCGCGAGGTCGGGCACCTGCCCAACTTCCAGCGGCGCGTCGAGTGGTTCCTGAAGAACCGCCGCGACCTGGCCGAGGGCATCTCCTACTTCACGCGCGATCCGCGCACGGGTCGAGGGCTCCTGGCGATCCCATCGCGCGCGCGGCTCGAGCGCGTGCTGCAGCACGTGTTCGACGAGGCCGAGTTCCTCTCGCCGTACGGCCTGCGGTCCCTGTCCAAGGTGCACGGGGCCGAACCGTTCGTGCTGAAGATCGCGGGCGAGGAGTTCCGCGCCGAGTACGAGCCGGCCGAGACGCAGCACCGGATCTTCGGCGGCAACTCGAACTGGCGCGGGCCGGTGTGGTTCCCGCTCAACTACCTCCTCATCGAGGCGCTCGAGCGCTACCACCACTACTACGGCGACTCGCTGACCGTCGAGCTGCCGCGCGGATCGGGCCGGCGCGTCGACCTGCGCACGGCGTCACGTGATCTGCAGCGCCGGCTGGCGAGCCTCTTCCTGGCCGGGTCGGACGGGCGCCGTCCCTGTCACGGCAGCGATCCGCGCTTTGCCGCGGATCCACATTGGAAGGACCTCGTGCTCTTCCACGAGTACTTCCACGGCGAGGACGGGCGCGGATTGGGGGCGAACCACCAGACCGGCTGGACCGCGCTCGCCGCGCGCTGCGTGGAAGACCTGGCGCGCGCGCGGTCGATGGAGCGCGCGCCCGTGCCGGACCGTCTTGCGGCGACGCCGCGGGCGCGGGCGTGATGGTCGCGGAGCGTCCTCGCCCCTCCGTGCCGCGGGCGGCACAATGCGCCCTCACGATCTCGTCTCACCCGCCTCGGCCCGCGATCCGCTCATGACCCCCGACATCGACCGACTCGCCGTGGACACGATCCGCACGCTGGCCATGGACGCGGTCCAGAAGGCGAACAGTGGGCACCCGGGGACGCCGATGGCGCTGGCGCCGGTCGCGTACACGATCTGGCAGCACGCGCTGCGCTACGACGTCACCGATCCGAACTGGCTCGACCGCGATCGCTTCGTGCTGTCGTGCGGTCACGCGTCCATGCTGCTGTACGGCGTCCTGCACCTGGCGGGCGTGCAGGAGGTCGACGCGCACGGCAAGCCGACGGGCCGCCTGGCGGTTCCGATGGCCGACATCGAGCGCTTCCGCCAGCTCGACAGCAAATGCCCGGGCCACCCCGAGTACCGCTGGACCAGCGGCGTCGAGACCACGACCGGGCCGCTGGGCCAGGGCGTCGCCAACTCGGTCGGCATGGCGATCGCGCAGCGCTGGCTGGCGGCGCGCTACCACAAGCCTGGCATCGAGCTGTTCACGCACCGCGTGTTCGCGATCTGCAGCGACGGCGACCTGATGGAGGGCATCGCCAACGAGGCCGCGTCGATGGCCGGGCACCTGGCGCTCTCGAACCTGTGCTGGGTCTACGACAACAACAAGATCACGATCGAGGGCGAGACCGACCTGGCGTTCAGCGAGGACGTGGCTGCGCGCTTCGGCGGCCTGGGCTGGAACATCACGCACGTCACCGACGCGAACGACATGGTCGCGCTGCGGCGGGCGCTTGACGGTTTCGAGAGCCAGCGCAAGCGGCCGACGCTGATCATCGTCGACAGCCACATCGGCTACGGTTCGCCCAAGAAGCAGGACAGCCACGCGGCGCACGGCGAGCCGCTGGGCGAGGACGAGATCCGCGCCACGAAGCACGCCTACGGCTGGCCGCAGGACGCGAAGTTCCTCGTGCCGCCGGGCGTGCGCGAGCGTTTCGCCGAGGGCGTCGGCGCGCGCGGCAAGGCCGAGCGCAAGGACTGGGACGCGCGTTGGGCGCGCTACCAGAAGGAGCATCCGGAGCTCGCGCGCGAGATCGAGGCGTTGCGCAAGGGCGAGCTGCCGGCCGGCTGGGACAAGTCGATCCCGACCTTCCCGGCCGACGCGAAGGGCGTGGCGACGCGCGACGCGTCGGGCAAGGTCCTGAACGCCTTCGCGCCGTCGATCGCGTGGCTCTTGGGCGGCTCGGCCGACTTGGCGCCCTCGACCAAGACTCGTCTCACCTTCGAGGGCGCCGGCGACCTGGGCGACGGCCAGCCCGGCGGCCGCAACCTGCACTTCGGCATCCGCGAGCACGCGATGGCCGCGATCGTGAACGGGATGGCGCTCTCCGGCCTGCGCCCGTATGGCGCCACGTTCCTGATCTTCAGCGACTACCTGAAGCCGGCGCTGCGCCTGTCGTCGATCATGGAGCTGCCCGTGATCCACGTCTTCACGCACGATTCGATCGGCGTGGGCGAGGACGGACCGACGCACCAACCGGTCGAGCAGCTGGCGTCGTTGCGCTCGATCCCGGGCTGCATCGTGCTGCGCCCCTGCGACGCGAACGAGACCGCCGAAGCCTGGCGCGTGGCGATCGAGAACCGCCACGGGCCGACGTGCTTCGCGCTGACGCGCCAGGCGCTGCCCGTTCTCGACCGCACGAAATTCGCTGCGGCCTCGGGACTGCGGCGCGGCGGCTACGTCTTGTCGGACGTGCCCAACCCGCAGGTGATCCTGATCGGCACCGGCAGCGAGGTGCAGCTGTGCATCGCCGCGGCCGAGCGCCTGCGCCAGGAAGGCGTCGCGGCGCGCGTGGTCAGCCTGCCGAGCTTCGAGCTCTTCGACCGCCAGACGCCCGCGTACCGTGAGAGCGTGCTGCCCGCGGAGATCCGCGCGCGCGTCGCCGTCGAAGCCGCCTCGCCGTTCGGCTGGCACCGTTTCGTCGGCGACCACGGCGCGGTGATCGGCATGACCGGGTTCGGCGCCTCGGCGCCGCTCTCCGACCTGCTGAAGAAATTCGGCTTCACGGTCGAGGCTGTCGTCGAGGCCGCGCGCCGCCAGCTCTCCCTCGCCACGACCTGACTCACAGAGCTCACCCCGAGTTACCGCGCAGATCCGTCATGAACCCTGGCATGAACCCTGGCATGAACCCGCTCAAGCAGACCGCCATCCTGGGCCAATCCATCTGGCTCGACTTCATCTCGCGGCAGCTGTTGGATGCGGGCGGGCTGCACAAGCTGGTCGAGGAGGACGGGTTGGGCGGCGTCACGTCGAACCCCTCGATCTTCGAGAAGTCGATCCGCGAGGGCAGCGAGTACGCCGTCGCGCTGAGTGACATGCGCCGCCGTCGGCCGGGCGCGACCGCGTTCGAGCTCTACGAAGCGCTCGTCATCAAGGACATCCAGGACGCCTGCGACGTGATGCGTCCCGTTTACGACCGCACGAAGTCGCGTGACGGCTACGTGTCGCTCGAGGTGACGATGCATCGCGGCGAGACGCCCGAGGAGATCGTGCGCGAGGGCGTGCACCTGTGGGAAGCGGTCGGGCGCCCCAACGTGATGATCAAGGTCCCCGGCACAGCCGGCGGCCGCAAGGCTTTCGAGGAGCTGATCGCGGCCGGCATCAACGTGAACGTGACGCTCTTGTTCGCGCGCACGGCCTACGTCGAGACGCACGAAGCCTACATGCGTGGCCTGGAGCGGCGCCTCGAGGCCGATGGTGACGTGTCGCGCATCGGCAGCGTCGCGAGCTTCTTCGTCAGCCGCATCGACTCGGCGGTCGACAAGCTGCTCGACGCCAAGCTGCTCGACCCGAAGCTGGCTGCCGCCAGGACGCCCAAGGAGAAGGCCGCGATCGAGAAGCTCCAAGGCAGCGCCGCGATCGCCAACGCGAAGCTGGCGTACGCCCACTACGAGAACGTGGTCTCCGGCAAGCGCTGGCGCGACCTGGCCCGGAAGGGCGCGCACACACAAAGAGTGCTGTGGGCCAGCACGGGCACGAAGAACAAGAAGTACAGCGACGTCATGTACATCGAGGAGCTGATCGGCCGCGACACGGTCAACACGGCTCCGCCGGCGACGATCGACGCGTTCCGCGACCACGGCAAGCCGCGCGTCAGCCTGACCGAGGGTCTCCTCGAGGCCAAGAAGTCGCTGCGCGATCTGGACGGGCTCGGGATCTCGTTCGACGCCGTCACCGACGCGCTCCTCGTCGACGGCTTGAAGCAGTTCTCGGATGCGTTCACCGCGCTCTTGCGCTCGGTCGACAAGCCCGCGTCCGGATCGCCGGCTGCGCCGTCGGGGCCGACCGCGCCGGTCAGCGCGATGGTCGTGACGCCGGGCGCGCGAGCAGCGTCCACGCCGGCATCGCCTGCTCCCGCGAGCACGCCGCCGAGCGCCGTCGCGCTCGCCACCGCGATTGCTCCCGCGAGCCCGCGGCCGAGTGCGCCCGCGAGCCCGGCCGCGGCTGCGGCGTCGCCGGTGCCGACGATGAAGGCCGCGCCGGCCGTGCTGGCGGCGTTCGAGCAGGCGCTGGCCGACTGGAAGTCGAGCGATCGCTCGCGCCGCTTCGCGCGCAAGGACGCGACCGTCTGGACCGGAGGCGACGAGGCGCGCTGGCTCGGCTGGCTCGACGCACCGGCGCGCGCGAAGAGCGCCGCCGCGGACCTGCGCGCGTTCGCCGACGAAGTGCGGCGCGACGGGATCCAGCACGTGCTCCTGCTCGGGATGGGCGGCTCCAGCCTGGGTCCCGAAGTGCTCGCGCGCACGTTCGGCTCGCGCGCCGGCTTCCCGAAGCTGCTGGTGCTCGACTCGACCGATCCGGATCAGGTGACGGCCTTCGAGCGCCAGATCGATCCGGCGCGCACGCTCTTCGTCGTCGCCAGCAAGTCGGGCTCCACGCTCGAGCCGAACATCCTCGAGGCGTACTTCTGGGATCGCGCGCAGGCCAAGCTGGGCGCGAAGGCGGCCGGCCGGCATTTCGTCGCGATCACGGACCCGGGTTCGAAGCTGGAGACCGTCGCGCGCTCGAAAGGCTACCGGCGCGTCTTCCAGGGCGATCCGTCCATCGGCGGGCGCTTCTCGGCGCTCTCCGCCTTCGGCCTGGTCCCGGCCGCGTTGATCGGCGTCGACCTCGAAGCGTTCGCTGCGCGGGCTGAACAGATGGCGCGGACTTGCATCGGTCCGAATGACCCCGCGGCCGATCCGGGCGTGCGCCTCGGCACTTTCCTGGGCGCCTGCGCGCGCGCGGGCCGCGACAAGCTGACGCTCGTCGTCAGCCCGCGCCTGGACTCGCTCGGCGCGTGGCTCGAGCAACTCGTCGCGGAATCGACCGGCAAGCAGGGTCGAGGGATCGTGCCCTTCGACCTGGAGCCGCTCGGCCCGCCCTCGATCTACGGCGACGACCGCGTGTTCGCCTACGTGCGGCTGTCGAGCGAGCCCGACAAGTCGCAGGACGCGGGGATCGACGCGCTCGAGCGCGCCGGCCACGCGGTCGTGCGCATTCCCGTCGCGGACGTGCTCGACCTGGGCGCCGAGTTCTACCGCTGGGAGATCGCCACGGCCGTCGCCGGATCCGTGCTGGGCATCCATCCGTTCGACCAGCCCGACGTGGAGGCGGCGAAGATCGCGACGCGCGCGCTGACGGACGCATACGAGGCCAGCGGATCCTTGCCCGCGGAGAAGCCGTTCTTCGAGGAGCAGGGCGTGCTGCTCTTCGCGCCGCGGCCGTACGCGCTCGAGCTCTACGGATGCACCGGGCCGCACGCGTCGCTGGCCGACGTGCTGCGCGCGCACTTCGCGCTGTGTCCGGGCGACTACGCGGCGCTGCTGGCGTTCCTGCCCATGGATGCCGAGACCACGGCCGAGCTGCAGACGATGCGCACGGCACTGCGGAACGCCGCGCGCGCCGCAACGTGCGTCGGTTTCGGCCCGCGCTACCTGCACTCGACCGGACAGGCCTACAAGGGCGGCCCGCCCGGCGGGATGTTCCTGCAGATCACGCGTGCCGTGCGTGTCGACGTGCCCGTGCCCGGCCAGCGCTACGGGTTCGGCGTCGTGCAGTCCGCGCAGGCGCGCGGCGACCTGCAGGTCCTCGTCGAACGCGGGCGGCGCGCCCTGCGCGCGCACATCACGGGCGACTTGCGCCCGGGCCTCGCGTCGCTGCGTCGCGCGTTGACCGACGCCGTGCCGAACCCCGCGCTTCCGCGCAGTTGAGCCGCGCTCCCGCGCGTGCCAGGAATCCAAGGAGAGATCGGATGCAGATCGGAATGCTGGGGCTCGGCCGCATGGGCGGCGGCATGGTGCGGCGCCTGTTGAACGGCGGGCACGAGTGTGTCGTGTGGAACCGCGACTTCTCGAAGTCGGAGGAGTTCCAGAAGGTCGGCGCGCAGGCCGTGCGCAGCATCGAGGAGCTCGTGAAGTCGCTGCGCAAGCCGCGCGCCGTGTTCGTCATGCTCCCATCCGGCGACGTGACCGAGCAGACGGTGCTCAAGCTCGGATCGCTGTGCGAGCCGGGCGACATCGTGATCGACGGCGGCAACTCGTACTTCAAGGATGACGTGCGCCGCGCGAAGTTGCTGGCCGAGCGCGGCCTCAATTACGTGGACTGCGGCACGAGCGGCGGAGTGTGGGGCGCCGAGCGCGGCTACTGCCTGATGGTCGGCGGCTCGAAGGAGTCGTTCGAGCGCTTGACGCCGGTACTGCGCACGCTCGCGCCCGGCCGCGGGGACGTCCCGCCGACCGCGGGACGCAGCGGCGGCTCGGCTGAGGAAGGCTTCCTGCACTGCGGAGCGGTCGGCGCGGGCCATTTCGTCAAGATGGTCCACAACGGCATCGAGTACGGCGTCATGCAGGCCTACGCCGAGGGTTTCGACCTGATGCGCAGCCAGGGCGGCGCGAGCGTGCCGGCCGACATGCGCTACGACCTGGCGCTCGCGGACGTGGCCGAGCTGTGGCGACGCGGCAGCGTCGTCGGCTCGTGGCTGCTCGACTTGACCGCGATGGCGCTCCAGGAGGATCCCAAGCTGGCGCGCTACTCGGGCTTCGTGCAGGACTCGGGCGAAGGCCGCTGGACCGTTCAGGCGGCGATCGACAACGCCGTGCCGGCCGAAGTGCTGACCAGCGCGCTGTTCGCGCGTTTCCGCTCGCGTCAGGAGCACACCTTCGCGGAGAAGGTGCTGTCGGCCATGCGCGAGAAATTCGGCGGCCACGTGGAGCAGGCCAAGGCGCGGTGAGAGAGCGACAACCATGAAGTCTACGCTCTCTCTTACCCTCGTGGCGCCGCGCGGATCCGCGCGCGGCCTAGGAGCCCGTCAGAGGACCAATCGTACGGGCTCCCCGATCCTGGTGGCGCCGCGCGGAACCGCGCGCGGCGCGAGGCTCCGAATTCTTCGTCGCCTGACATGAGCCCCGAGAAGAGCAAGGGACCGATCCAGGTCGCACCCGACAAGGCCGCCGATCTCGTGAACCCGTTCGCGCCGCCGGTCGGGCCCGCGACGATCGTGATCTTCGGCGCGGCGGGGGGACTTGACGAAGCGCAAGCTGATCCCGGCGCTGTGCAACCTGTGGAACGAGAAGCTCCTCGCGCCCGAGTGCGCGATCCTGGGTCTCGGTCGCACGCCGCTCGACACGGACGCGT
>JANNQS010000070.1:0-25824 GCA_031400875.1 Planctomycetota bacterium
GCGCGCCAAAGCGCGCGCCGCGCTGGTCGAAGCCTGGGGCGAAGAGACCGTCGCGCGGCACGAGCCGACGCGGTGGAAACCGGGGTAAGACAACGTGTCCCGCGCGGGGTGGGGGAGGTGTGTGGCACCCCGGGTGAACCCGGGTGCCATACACCTCCCCCCCCCGCCGGGGTACTGGGTGTCTGCCCCCGTTTTACACCGCGTCGGCTCGTGCCGCGCGACGGTCTCTTCGCCCCAGGCTTCGACCAGCGCGGCGCGCGCTTTGGCGCGCGACCCGCGCGGCACCAGGAGGTCGGCTCCGCGGAGCCGCGTGTGCCCCGCGAAACCCAGCTCGGCGACGTCGAAGTCCGGACCCTTCAGCATCGATGGGATACCTACGGCCTCGAGCACGTCGCCGGCCAGCGCGCCCTCGATCGTGTCCACGGAAACGAGCAGCACGTCGAACTCGTCCGCAAACCTGTGTGACATGACCCCAGGATAGCTGTTCGGGGCGAATGCCGGCGCCCGGGCCTTGCCGCTCGTCGGGATCGGCGAGTAGCCTCTTCGCCCTCGAAACCCGCGCGGGCCGCAGCCGCGGCGGCGCGCCTCCACCGCCATGAAGATCGTCGCCTGCATCAAGCGCGTCCCGACGACCGAGGCTCAGGCCAAGGTCGGCGCCGACGGGAAGTCCCTCGACCACTCCGGCTGGCAGTACATGGCGTCGTTCTACGACGAGATCGCGGTCGAGGCCGCGATCCAGGCCAAGGAGAAGCACGGCGGCGACGTGACGATCCTGACGATCGGCCCGAGCGACGCGGCCAAGGAAGTGCGCGAGTTCCTGGCGCGCGGCGCGGACACGGGCGTGATCCTCAAGGACGCGGACTGGATGTCGCGCGACCCGCGCTGGACCGCGAAATCGTTGGCGGCCAAGGTGCAGGCGATCGGGGCCGACCTCGTGTTCACCGGTCGCGTGGCGACGGACCGCGACAACGCGGCGGTCGGTCAGATGCTGGCCACGTACCTGGGCTGGGCCTGCGTGACGGAGGTCGTCGCGCTCGAGCTCGAGGCCGGCAAGGGGCGTGCGAAGCGCGAGACCGAGTACGGCGTCGAGAGCGTCGAGTTCTCGCTGCCGGCCGTCGTGACGTGCAACAAGGGCTTGTACGAGCCGCGCCGTGCCAGCCTCAAGGGCATCATGGCGGTCAAGACGAAGCCGATCGCCGAGGAGGCGCCGGTCGACTCGGGCGTGCAAGCCGTCGTCGTGTCGGTCGAGATCCCGCCCGCGCGCAAGGCCGGCCGCATCGTGGGCGAGGGCGCGGCCGCCGTGCCGGCCCTGATCGCCGCGCTGCGCAACGAAGCCAAGGTTCTCTGACCCATGAGCACGGTCCTCGTCCTGGTCGAGCAGTTCCACGGTGCCGCGCGTCGCGCGGGGCTCGAATGCCTCGCGGCCGCGCGCATCACCGGCCTCCCGATCGTCGCGGTCGTCGCCGGCGACGGCGCGGAGAAGGCCGCGGCGGCGCTGGGCAAGCACGGCGCGGGCAAGGTGATCGCGCTGACGGGAGCGCCACGCTGGAGCCCGGATGCGGTCGCGCGCGACCTGGCCGCGATCGCCAAGGAGCTCGATGCGAAGGCATTCCTGGCCGCGGCGACCGCGACCGGCAAGGACGTCGCGCCGCGCGTCGCCGCTCTGCTCGACTCGACGCTGCACTCGGACTGCACGGGTCTGCGCAACGAGGGCGGGTCGCTCGTCGCCACGCGCCCGTGGCTGGCGGGCAAGGCGATCGCCACGCTGCGCTCGAGCGCGCCGGTCTTCTGCGCCACGACGCGGCCGAACGCCTTCGCCGCGACGGAGACGGGCGGCAACGCCGAGGTCGTCACGCGCCCGGCTTCCGCCGACGGCAAGTCGGTCGTCACCGCGATCGCCGAGAAGGTCGGCGGCAAGCTCGACGTCAAGGAAGCCTCGGTCGTCGTGTCGGGCGGCCGCGGCCTGCGCGGGCCCGAGAACTTCCACCTGATCGAAGAGCTCGCCGCCGCGTTCGGCTCGGCCGCGACCGGCGCGTCGCGCGCCGTCGTCGACGCCGGCTGGCGTCCGCACGCCGAGCAGGTCGGGCAGACGGGCAAGACGGTCAGCCCGCAGCTCTACGTCGCGGTCGGCATCTCGGGCGCGATCCAGCACCTGGCCGGCATGCGCACCGCCAAGGTCATCGTCGCGATCAACAAGGACGCCGACGCGCCGATCTTCAAGATCGCGGACTACGGCATCGTCGGTGACGCCTTCGAGATCGTGCCGGCGCTGACGCGCGCGATCCTCGAGGCGCGAAAGCACTAGGAGAGCGTAGGCAGATGAATCGTACGCTCTCCGATCCTGTTGGCGCCGCGAGCGGCGCGTGAAGTGACGCTCCACGACGCCATTCCGCGTGGGATGCCGCGTCGAATCCTGTTCGGCGTCCTCCTGGCGGGGCTGGCGGCGCAGTTCTGGATGCTGAGCGACGGGTGGGGCGCGAACCCGCTCGTGCGCAACCCGCTCAACGACGCGCGCGCCTACTGGGATTGGGGCGGCGAGATCGCGCGCGGCGAGCTGGTCGGCACGACGCCGTTCCTCTCCGCGCCGCTCTACCCCTACGTCGTCGGGCTCGTGCGCGCAGTCGGCGGAGGGATCGTGGCGCTGGGCGCGCTCCAGATCGCGCTGCACATCACGACAGCCTGGCTCGTCGCGCGCTGCGCCGGAGCGCGCTTCGGGTGGGCGGCCGGCATCCTGGGCGCGGGGCTGTACCTCGTGTTGCGCGACACGGCCTTCCACACGGACCGCGTGCTGAACTGCACGCTGCAGGCTTTCGCGACCGCGTGGGTGTGGGAGCGCTCGATCGCGGCGGGCGAAGCGCTGACGACGCGGCGTGCGGTCCTGCTCGGCCTCGCGATCGGCGTCGCGTCCCTTGCGAACCCGACGTTCGCGCCGCTGTGCCTGGCGCTGCCCGTGTGGCTCGTGTGGAAGCACGGCATGGGGATGCGGACCGCGCGGCTCGCGCTGATCGCGGCCGTCGTCGCGATCGGCAGCATCCTGCCGGCGACATTGCACAACTGGCTCGCGAGCCGCGAGTTCATCCCGCTCAGCGCGCAGGCCGGGCTGGGCTTCTTCCACGGCAACCAACCGGGCGCTGAAGGGATCTTCCGCGCGGCGCCGGGCGTCTCGACCGACCGGGTGAAGCAGAACCTGGAAGCGCGCGACGCGGTGCGCGGCGAGACCGACGGCTCGTGGAAGCAGACGGGCAGCGCGTACCTGCACAAGGGCCTCGAATACTGGCGCGCGGATCGGCGCGCGGCCGTCGAGCTGACCCTGAAGAAGATCTGGTGGTTCTTCTCCGGCCGCGTCTACGGCGACGTGTACATCGCCGACCTCGAGGTCGACGACGGGATCGGTCGCGCGCTGGCGTTTGCGCCGATGCCGGTCGCGTGGTGGACGATGCCGGCCGTCGTCGTGCTGGCGCTGCTCGCGCTCCGTCCGCGCGAGCACGCGCCCGAGATTTTGCTGTTCCTGGCCACGTTCCTGGTCGTGGCGCTCTTCTGGTACTCGCCGCGCTATCGCCTGCCCGTCGTGCCGCTGATCGCCGGCTTCGGGGGAGCGGCGCTCGTGATCATCGGGAGCTTCGAGCGGGCCCGTTTCCGCGCCGTTCTCCTCTCGATCACGATCCTCGCTTCGATCGCCGCGTCGATCGCGCTCGGCGCCAGCGGGCGCGACGCGCCCGAGGCGTTCCGCGCTCAGTTCGAGGCGCAGGTGGGCGACGCGTTGATGGCCGAGGAGCGCTGGAACGACGCGGCGGAACGCTACGCGGTCGCCGAAGGCCTCGGCATGCGCAGCGCCGGTGCGCGCCGCGCCGACGCCCTGCGCCGAATGGGTCGCACGGGTGACGCGATCGAGTCGTTGCGCAGCGCCGTCAAGCGCGACCCGCACGACGCGTTCGCGCGCCGCAGCCTGGCGATCGCGCTGGTGCAGAGCGGCGACCGCCGCGGCGCGCAGCGCGAGTTCGAAGCGGCGATTGCGGCCGAGCCAAACGACTGGGAAGCCGAATCGGGGCTCGGAGCCGTGTTGCTCGAGCTGGGCGACGCGCAGGCCGCCGTGCAACACCAGCGGCGCGCGATCGAGATCTCGCCCAGCTTCGCCGGCGCGCACGCGAACCTGGCGCGGGCCCACGAGGCGCTCGGTCAGACCGATGAAGCCGAACGTGCCTACCGCACGGCGGCGCGGCTCGATCCGCGCTCGGTCAACGCGCTGAGCGGGCTGGCCGACATCCTGCTGGCGCGCGGGGCCTGGAGCGAAGGCGTGACCGTCCTGCGGCGCCTCGTCGCCTTGCGACCGACGGATCGCGCGGTCGCGCTCACGCTGGCGTGGTGGCTCGCGACGTGTCCCGACGCAACCGTGCGCGACGTGCCGACCGCCCTCGCGCTCGTCGAGCCGCGCCTGGCCGACACCGATTTGAGCGCACAGGATCTCGATACGATCGCAGCGGTGCTGGCCGCGGACGGCCGCTACGACGAGGCGCTGCGGCTGGCGGAACGCAGCCTCGAGCGCCTGCGCCGCGAGGGTCCGCCCGCCGCGGTGCCGGAGGTCGAAGCGCGCATCGAGCTCTACCGGACGGGACGACCATTCGTCCTCGGCGGCTGAACCCGCTGGTTCCCTCTGACGGCGGTGGACCGTACCCTCTTGCCCTTCGATGGGAACACGAGCTCTGCTCTCGGCCACCGCGCTCACGAAGCGCGCCGCGCACGTTCCGCGCTGGAAGGTGTCGAACGGCCGTCTCCAGCGCGAGTGGAAGTTCCCGACGTTCGTCGAGGCCTTCGGGTTCGTGTCGCGGGTCGCTCTCCTGGCCGAGAAGGCCGATCACCACCCCGACTGGTCGAATTCGTACGGCAAGGTGAAGATCGCGCTCTCGACGCACGACGCCGGCGGCTTGACGGCGAAGGACTTCGACCTGGCGGAGGCCATCGACGCCCTGGAGAGCGAAAGGGCATGAATTCTACGCTCCCCATGATCCTGTTGGCGCCGCGCCCGCGCGGAGCGACGAGACCGTACAGAAGCCGAGCCTACGGTCTCTCGATTCTGGTGACGCCGCGCTCGCGCGGCGAGCAGAGCCTTCGCCTCTGAGGTTGGCGAGATGGACGAAGGCCGCAAGCTGGAGACGATCGAGGCGCGCCTGCTGGGCGTGCTGATCGAGAAGGACTTCTCGACGCCGGAGCAGTACCCGCTGTCGCTCAACGCGCTGACGGCCGGCTGCAACCAGAAATCGAACCGCGATCCGGTCTTCGAACTCTCCGAGTCGGACGTGTACAGCGCGACGGGCAAGATGATCGTGAAGGGCTGGGCCGGATCGATCCACCCGGCCGGGAGCCGCGTCGAGCGCTTCCGACACAACGCGGGCGAGATGCTCGGTCTGGGACGCGCGCAGGTGGCGATCGTCGCGGAGCTCCTGCTGCGCGGGCCGCAGCAACCGGGCGAGCTGCGCGCGCGCGTCTCGCGCATGGTGCCGGTCTCGACGCAATCCGACCTGATCGACGCGCTCTCGCCGTTGCTCGCGCAGGGGCTCGTCGTGCGCATGGATCCGACGCCGGGCTCGCGCGCGGAGAGTTACGCGCAGACGATCGCTCCAGGGGCGCATCCCCTGCCGGTGAGAACCGCTGTGCAACCCGCGCCGCCGCGCTACGCGCCCGGTCCGGCGGTGCCGCCGCCGGCACCCGTCGCGGACCTCTCGCCGATCGACAGGCGCATCAGCGACCTGCAGGACGACGTGCAGACGCTGCGGCGCCAGCTGTCGAACCTGGCCTGGAAGCTGGGCGAGAAGCTCGACCCGCCCTAGCTCGAGCTGGCCGGCTCGGCGGCCATCACGTCGGCCAGCTCCGCCGCGACGGACAGCGCGATCGCACCGGGTTCCTTCGAGCGCTTCGAGAGGCCGATCGGGCAGCGCACGCGCGCGACCTGCTCCGCCGTGACGCCGCGCTGCACGAGGCGCTTCTGGAAGCGCGCCCACTTGCGCTCCGATCCGATCAGCCCGACGTACGGGAAGTCGCGCTGCACCGCGCGGGTCAGGATCTCGAGGTCGAGCGAGTGGCTGTGCGTCATCACCAGCACGAGCGCGTCGCCCGGCAGCGCGTCGATCTCGGTCTCGGGCGCGTCCACCAGGAGCAGCTCGTACGGACGCACATTCGGCAACGCCGGTTGGATCTCCTGCTCCTCGCGCGGATCGATCAGCACGACATCGGCCTGCAGCCAGGGCGCAAGCCCGCCGAGCGCCTGTGCGACGTGCCCGGCGCCGAAGATCGCAACGCGCCGCCGCGTCCACGGGAACGTCTCGTAGAAGACGGTCACCTCGCCGCCACAGCACTGGCCGACCGCTTCGCTCAACGGGTACGCGACAGTTTCCGAGACGGGTGCGCGCCGCGACAGGAGTTCCGTCGCGTGCTCGATCGCCATCTTCTCGAGGTTGCCGCCGCCGATCGTCCCGAACACGAGGCGGCCGCCGCTGACCACCATGCGGGCACCCGGATCGCGCGGTCCGCTGCCCTTGACTTGGGTGACGACGACCAGCGCGCACGGCTCGCGGCGCGTGCGCAGCGCGGCGAGGGTCTCGATCCAGTCCTGCGGGCGTTCCATCGAGTCCCTGAGTCTAGCGCGCCAAGCGAGCTCGCGAGCGTGGCCACGAGGATGAGCGCGCCCGTTCAAGGGGTGCGTACGCGCTATGCGAGCTCGCGAGCATGCCCACTAGGATGTGCGCGCCCGTTTAAGGGGCGCGCACGCGCAGCCGACAGCTGAACGCGCCGCACGACCAACGTAGGATGCGTGCCATGCGCATCTCCGTCGTCGGCGGCGGCCCGGCCGGGCTGTACGCCTCCATCCTGATGAAGAAGGCCTTCCCCGACGCGTCGATCGGCGTGTGGGAGCGCAACAAGGCGCAGGACACGTTCGGCTGGGGCGTCGTGTTCTCGGACGAGACGCTGGGCCACTTCGAGGCGGCCGACCCCGAGACGTACGCGCAGATCCGCAGCGCGTTCGCGTACTGGACTGACATCGAGACGTGGGTCGGTGGCACGTGGACGCGCTCGACCGGTCACGGCTTCTGCGGCATGTCGCGCAAACGGCTGCTCGAGATCTTCCAGGATCGGGCGCGCGGCCTCGGGGTGGAGATGCGGTTCCAGCACGAGGTCCCGGACGAGACCGCGCTGCCGCAGAGCGACCTGGTCGTCGCCGCGGACGGCATCCAGAGCGCGATCCGCACGCGGCACGCGGACTGGTTCCGGCCCTCGATCAGCGCCGAGAAGTGCCGCTTCACGTGGCTCGGCACGACGAAGCCCCTGAAGGCGTTCACGTTCGTGTTCCTCGAGACCGAGTGGGGCGTGTTCCAGGTCCACGCCTATCCGTTCCAGCCGGACCTGTCGACCTGGATCGTCGAGTGTCACGAGGACACGTGGCGCCGCGCCGGGCTCGAGAACGCGGCCGAGTCCGACACGGTGGCGTTCTGCGAGCGCATCTTCGCGCCGTTCCTCGACGGACACCGGCTGCTGACGAACCGCTCGATCTGGCGCACGTTTCCCACCGTGCGCTGCGAGCGCTGGAGCCACGGCAACGTCGTCCTCCTGGGCGACGCGGCGCACACGGCGCACTTCTCCATCGGTTCAGGCACGAAGCTCGCGATGGAGGATGCGATCGCGCTCGTCGACGCCCTGCGCGCGCGCGGCACGGGCGACGTCCCGGGCGTGCTCGCCGCGTACGAGAGCTCGCGGCGCCTGGACGTGCTGAAGATCCAGCGGGCCGCCCAGACCAGCCTCGAGTGGTTCGAGAACACGGCGCGCTACGTGCGACAGAGCCCGCTCGAGTTCACGTTCAACCTGATGACGCGCAGCAAGCGCATCACCTACGAGAACCTGCGCCGCCGCGACCCCGAGCTCGTGCGGCAAGTGACGGAGGAGTTCGGGCTGCGCAACGGCGTGCAGCCCGGTCCCGACGGCCGCATGCCGCCGCCGGCCTTCGCACCGATCGAGCTGCGCGGGCTGCGCCTCGAGAGCCGCATCGTCGTGTCGCCCATGTGCCAGTACTCGGCCAGTGATGGGCTTCCCAACGACTGGCACGTCGTGCACTTGGGCGCCCGCGCAGTGGGCGGCGCATCGCTCGTCATGGGCGAGGCCACGAACGTGTCGGCGCAAGGGCGCATCACGCTGGGCTGCACCGGCATGTGGAGCGCGGCGCATGCCGCGGCCTGGAAGCGCATCGTCGATTTCGTGCACGGCTCGACGCGCGCGAAGATCGGGTTGCAGATCGGGCACGCAGGCCGCAAGGGTTCGTGCAACCTGCCGTGGGAAGGGGACGACCCGCTGCGCGACGCGCGCGCTTGGCAGACGCTGGGGCCGTCGGCGCTCCCGTTCGCGCCGGGTTGGCACGTGCCGAAGGCGATGGACCGCGATGATCTCGCGCGCGTGAAGGCCGAGTTTGCGCACGCCGTCCAACTGACGCTCGACGCGGGCTTCGACCTGCTCGAGCTGCACATGGCGCACGGCTACCTGCTCTCGAGCTTCCTCTCGCCGCTCTCGAACCAGCGCACGGACGAGTACGGCGGCAGCCTGACGAACCGCATGCGCTGGCCGCTCGAGGTGTTCGAGGCCGCGCGCGCCGCATGGCCGGCATCGAAGCCGCTGTTCGTGCGCATCTCGGCCACGGACTGGCTCGAGCCGCGCGGCTGGACGGTCGACGACTCGGTCGTGTTCGCGCGCGAGCTCGGCGAACGCGGCTGCGACGCGATCGACGTCTCCTCGGCCGGGAACAGCCCCGAGTCGAAGCCCGAGTACGGCCGCATGTACCAGGTTCCGTTCGCCGAGAAGATCCGCGCCGAGGCCCGCATCCGCGTGATGGCGGTCGGCGGCATCCAGGGCGTCGACCACGTCAGCACGATCGTCGCGGCCGGACGCGCCGATCTGTGCGCGCTGGCTCGCCCGCACCTGACGGACCCCTACCTGTCGCTGCACGGCGCCGCGCACTCCGGCGTCGAAGCGCACTGGCCGAACCCCTACCTGGCCGTGAAGCCGCGCATCGGCGGGACGATCGGCGACGGGTGAACAACTGTGTCAGACACCTTCCACCAGCGCGAGCGGAGCGAGCGCTCGCGCCGCGTTTCGCGGCGCCAACTGAATGCTGCGCTGCGGGCCCGTACGCTTTGCTTCTCTACGGGCCCGCAGCGCAGCGCTACGCGATGACGTTGCGGAACACGGGCGTGTAGCCCGGGAACACGGTCGCGAGGTCCGTGCAGGCCATGCGGTCCACGAGGACCTCGGCCAGGATGTCGCGGATGTCGATCGTGATCGCCAGGTCGCCGTGGTCGAGGCTCGCCGGGGCGAGCGTGGGCCACAGGGACAGCACTTGTCCGCCGAGCACGTGGCCGCCCATGACCAGCATGCAGTTGCCGTGCCCGTGGTCCGCTCCCCCGCTGCCGTTCTCGGAGGCGCGCCGGCCGAATTCGGACATGCACACCAGCGTCACGCGGTCGAGCGTCTGCATGCCGTCGGACAGGTCGAGCTCGAATGCCGCCAGCGCGCGCGCCAGGTTGTCCATCAACGTGGCCATCGTGCCGGTGATCGGCCCGAGCTGGTTGTGGTGGTCCCATCCGCCCAGGTCGGCCTGGATCGCTTCGACGCCGATGTTGGCCTTGATCAGCGCCGCCGCGCTCTTGAGCTTCGTGCCGAACGATGTCGCGGGGTAGACCGCGCCGTTCGCCGGGACGTAGTTGTCGAAGTCGATCGTGGCCAGGAGGTCCATCGTCGCGAACGAGTCGAGCGCCGCCGGCCCGAGCGGGAACGGCTCCGTCGCGTGCATCGCCGTCAGCGCGCCGCGCCGCGCGGCAGCCGTGTTCGATTGCCCCGGCATCGCGAAGTTCGACGGGTCGGGCACGGCCACGCAGGCCGGGCCTCCCGCCAGCGTGCGCGTCGGCGCGTTCTCGATCGCCAGGCCGCGCATCAGGCCCGATCCGGCCGGCCCGATCGTCTGCAAGTAGCGTCCGGCCCAGCCCGTCGACACGCCGCCCGACGTCGCGCCGGTCACGCCCGACTCCATCCAGCGCTGCATGTCGAAGTGCGAGCGTGACGGATCGCCCAATCCGGTCGCGTTGACGAGCGCCAGGTGGCCCGACTGGAAGGCCGGCATCAGCGGCGCCATCGCCGGCGCGAAGCCGAAGTAGCCGTCCAGGTCGAGCGCTCCGCTGGTCGTTCCGGGCGCCCCGATCGCGAGGTTCGGCCGCAGCGTGTAGAGGTTCGAGTCGCCGTACGGCACGCACATCGTCAAGCCGTCCATGCCTCCGCGCAGGAAGACGACGACCAGCGTGTCGCGGCCCGTGCCGGCCGTGCCGGCCCAGCTGACGCGCGGCAACCAGGCCGGCGCCGTCAGCGCCGCCGCAGAGCTCGCCAGCCCCGTCCCCAGGAAGCGGCGGCGATCGAAGTGGAAGCGTGTGTCGTTTCGCATGGTCTTCTCCCGCTCACACGTACTGGAAGCTCGGGGACTGCGCGGCCAGCTCGAGCACGTCGCGACGCAACGTGTCGTTCAAGGTGGTGACCGAATCGGCGTAGGCCTGCACGGCCGCGACGTCGACGGGGTCGAGCGTTCCGCCGGAGAGGATCTCGCTGGCCCGCTCGGCGAGCGCGCTCTTGGGTGTGCTGCCGAAGAGCGTCGCGACGCTCACGCTGGTGCCCGGGATCTGCCCGTCGATGAAGCGCGTGACGAACGTCCAGCGCGCGTGCACGGACTGCCCCCAGGCCTCGGGGGTCTCCGGGTACCCGTTCGGATCGGGCCACGAGAATGGCCGGTGGCCCATCAGTGCGAGCTCGTTCACGAAGCGAGAGGGGTTCGTGATGGTCGGCGCGCAGGCCCGCGCCAGCGAGCAGACCAGGTGGAACGGCCGCTTGATCTTGGGCAGGTCCGCATCCGGCACCTGCGCCACGAGGTCGGGGTCGAAGATCGCGCGCAGGGTCGCCTTGATGTCGCCGCCGCTGGTGAGGAACACGCTCGCAACCTGGTCCACCACGCTCTGCGACGGGTTGTACGACAGGAGCCAGCGGATCATCTTGCGCGACACGAACTCCGCAGTCAGCCGGTGGTTGGCGAGCAGGTTCAGCGCCGTCAGGCCCTCGGCTTCGCCGCCGCCGGCCGGGAACACCGTGTTCAGGAACGTCTTGGCCGCGTTGTCGTGCACGGCCGCGTTGAAATAGAAGTCGCCGTGGTTCGGGTGCTGGACCTGCCGGTACTGCCAGCCCGTCAAGATGCGCGCCAGCGCCACCACGTCCGCTTCCGTGTAGTGACCGACGCTGAGCGAGTGCAGCTCCATCGCCTCGCGCGCGTAGTTCTCATTGGGCGACTGCGCGAAGTTGCGGTAGTTGTCCAGGTAGTAGAGCATCGCCGCGCTGCGCGCATCCCCGCGCAGGAGGTCGCCGAAATTTCCCAGCGCGTGCGCGCGGATCAGGTCGCGGTCTTCCGTGGTCTTGAGCCACTGCACCTGCCCCTCGGCGTGGTCGACGTTGAAGTGATCGGTCCAGAACTCGACCATCCGCTCGAACAGCTGGCGCGTGGAGTGCATCCCGCGCAGGACGGCGGCGGTCTTCAGCTCCCCCACCACGGTGTTCGTCTGGTTGTTCACGACGTACGTGTCGTAAAGCTGCTTCGACGTCAGCGTCAGCGTCGGGAGCGCGGCCAGCTGCACCACCAGCGCGGGATTCTCGGCGATCGTCTCGTGGGCCAGCTGCTCCTCGAGGAAGCCCGAGTACCCCAGGGTCGTCGCGCGGTCCCACGTGGCCTGGTTCCAGCCGTTCGTGATCCGACCGACGAGCAGACGCAGGTCGCCCAGGCGCTGGCGCGTCGCGCGCGCGTGAGGCCCCGCGGGCGTGCCCTGCGCCTGGAGGCGGCGCGAGAAGCCAGCCAGCACGGCCGCGATCGCCGTTCCGCGTGCGAGCACGTCACGCCGGGACGCCGGTTGGGAAACACCCGTCTGCGGGGCCAGAACGGACGGTTGGTCTTCGTGGAGCGGGCTCATGGCTCTCCTCGGCGCTCGGCGGATCGATCGGGTACCCGCGCTGGAACCAGGCGCTGCGGCGCAGGTGACGGGGGTTTTCGGCGCCGCGCGGGAAAGATCCGGCGCAGCGCGCTGCTCCCACTCCACACCATCCTCACGGATCCCGCACGTCATAGAATCCGCTCATGCCTGCGCGCCGCGTCTCGAACCCGCCCAACCCCTGGCATTCGAGCCACGTCGAATGGCTGGAGGAGCCGCCGGTTGCGGAGCTGGAGGTCTACGAAGAGGAGGCCGACTCGGTCCTGTCGGAGAACGACAGCCCCGACATCGGGTTCCGCTGGAGCGTCAACCCCTACCGCGGTTGCTGGCACGCGTGCGCGTACTGCTACGCACGGCCTTCGCACCAGTACCTGGGCTTCGGCGCGGGGACGGATTTCGAGCGGCGCATCGTGGTCAAGGTCAACGCGCCCGAGGTGCTCGCGCTGCAACTCGCGCGTCCGTCGTGGCGGCGCGAGGAGGTCGTCTTCTCGGGCAACACGGATTGCTACCAGCCGCTCGAGGCTTCCTACGAGCTGACGAAGCGCTGCCTGGAGATCTGTCTCTCGCGGCACACCCCGGTCGGCCTGATCACGAAGGGCGTGCTCGTGCGGCGCGACGTCGCGCTGCTGCAGAAGCTCGTGCGCGGTCCCGGCGCGCACGTGTCGTTCTCGATCCCGTTCCTGGACGAGGACGTGGCGCGCGCGCTGGAGCCCGGCGTCGCGACGCCCAACCGGCGCTTCGAGGCGATGCGCAGCCTGCACGAGGCCGGGATCCCGGTCGGGATCTCGCTCGCCCCGCTGATCCCGGGCTTTTGCGAGAGCGACGTCCCGGCGCTGCTCGAGCGTGCCAAGGAGTGCGGCGCGCAGAGCGCGTTCACGACGCTCCTGCGCCTGGCGGCCGAAGTTCGACCCGTCTTCGAGGAGCGCTTCAAGGCCGCGTTCCCCGACCACTGGAAGAAGGTCGAAGGCGCGATGCGCGACATGCGCGGCGGACAGATGTACCAGCCCGAGTTCGGCAAGCGCATGTCGGGCAGCGGACCGCGCTGGGAAGCGATCGAGCGCCTGTTCGAGATGCAGTGTCGCCGGCTGGGCCTGAACGACGGCCACCAGCGCGACATGCGCGAGGCGGAGCGTCCGCGCGCAGTGCAGCACGAGTTGTTCGGCTGACGGCGACTCTCGCCGCTTAACCCCAGCGGTGGTACGCGGGGTGGCCGGCCTTGACCGCGACGAACGTCCCGCGGCACGTCGCTGTCACCTTGCCGCCGGCCGAGAGCTCGGCCTCGACGACGGCGCGATCGTCGGTCGATTCCACGACGCGTGCGCGCAGCTGGACGGGTCCGTCCGTCGGCGTCGGCCGCTTCAGCTTCACGTGGAAATCGGCGGTCACCGTGCAGGGCGGCGTGCTCGCGCCGTGCTTGCGCATCAGGTGCCAGGCCGCGGCCCAGTTGCTGTGGCAGTCGAGCAGCGCGCCGCAGATCCCGCCGTTCAACATGCCGGGAAACGCTTCGTGGTGCTTCTCGGGCGTCCACGTCGCGACGACCTCGTCGCCCGCGACGACGCTCTGGATGCGCAGGCCCTTGGCGTTCGACGGGCCGCAACCGAAGCACGCGCTCTCGGGTGCGAAGCGCTCTTGCAGGCTCTTCTCTGTCACGAGCGGCGGATGGCGCGAGCGAGGGGTGGTGGGCTAGACAGGACTTGAACCTGTAACTTCCACGCTGTGAACATGGCACTCTGCCGATTGAGTTACTAGCCCGGCGAGGGGCGAGAGAGTAGGGCGGGAACACGCCGCTGGCAAGACCAAGCCCGGCGAGCTTGCGAGCGGGCCGCTAGTACTTCTGGGTCTGCCGCAATCGACTCAGAGACTGAGAAGAATTCGAAGTCTCTGCGCGCCGCGCGCGGTCCCGCGCGGCGCCAACAGGGTATGAGAGACCGTACGATCGATTTTTTCTCGGTCTCTCAGTAGAGGGCTTACGCGCAGGTCATGGACGCAAGTCTTTCCCCAGCGTGGTCTTCAGGATCTCCGCCAGCCGCTGCTCCGCGCGCCGCAGCATCATCCGCACGGCGTCCTCGGTGCGACCGCCCATGATCTCGCCGGCCTCGCGCAGCTGCTTGCCTTCGAAGAAGACCAGCGTGATCGCCTGGCGGTGCTCGGGCGAGAGCTCCTCGATCGCAGTGCGCAGCACGCTCAGGTTCTCGCCGCGCGAGACCTGCATCGTGACCGACAGGTCCTGGCTCTCCGGCTCGGCTGTGCGCGGCTTGTCACCGCTCGCATCGGTCCCGGAGTCGATCGCGCGTTCGCGGCTCAGGTCGCGCTTGCCGGCCGAATAGAACTCGGCCTTGTCGCGGATCTTGTTCTGCAGGATCTGCATGAACCAGCGCACGAGCGAGGGCTCGCCGCGGTACTCGTAGTTCGGGAAATCGCGGGCCGCCTCGCGGAACGTCGTCTGCGCCAGGTCGTCCGGTTCCTCCTTCAGCCGCAAGCGCGGTCCGATCCGCCGCCGCGCGATCTCGACCATCATGTGGTGGTAGCGCGTGAAGAGCTCGTTCAGCGCCGGCGCGTCACCCGACTTCGCGCGCGCGACGAGCTTGGCCGTCGCGTCGTTTTCGAAGCCATCGGGGAGGCGGAAGACCGGCTCGGGTTCCGGCAGGCCTTCCTTGGGCGGTACGTCTTCGGCGGTCATGCGAAGGCCGCGAGGATACGCCGATCCCCGCCGGCACGCACGCGGATCGGGCGGTCCCTTGTTCCGGCGCAGGCCCGGACGGAGACTTCCGGCCGTGCCCGCGCTCCTCCACCGTCGCGTCCAGGCCAAGGGTTTCGTTCCCACCCACGTCGGTGAAGTGGGCGTCCACCTGCCCGCGGACTCGAACGTGTACGCGTGGATCACGGCCGGGATCCGGGCCACGCTGGTCGAGGCCGATCCGGTCACGGTGCAGGAGATCCGCGCGCATTTCGGCGCGCGCCCTGCGCTGACCGTGCACGCCGTCGCGGCCTGTGATTTCCACGGCGACGTCGAGCTGCGCCGCGCCGGGCCCTCGACCTTCATCCGCGGGTTGAACAGCCCGGCGGTGGTCAACGACGGCTGCAACGACGCCGAGGGTGACGTGTTCCACGCGCCCGCGTGCCTGTTCAGCGAGATCGACGACGGCACGCTCGACCTGCTCAGCATCGACGTCGAAGGCGCCGAGTGGTTCGTGATCAAGCACCTCAAGAGCCGGCCGGCGGTCCTCTCGGTGGAGACGCACGGAGCCCGTTACGTGAACCCGCACCGCGCCGAGATCGAGGCCTGGACGCGCGCGAACGGCTACGACGTCTGGTACCTGGACGGCACCGACACGGTCTACGTGCTGCCGGATCGCATCGCGCTGACGAGCCTGGATCGCGCGCGCCGGAGCTGGAAGCGTTGCGCGGTCGCGCTGCGCCGGTGGCGCAAGCGCGTCACGAGTCCTCGAGCAGCGTCTTGAGCGCGTCGAGCCTGTTGCTCCACCACGCCTTCTGGCGCTTCGCTTCCTTCTCCGTCCCGATCTTCCTGTGCTGCACGCTCAGCATCGTGCGGCCCGCGCCCTTGGCGTAGAGCATCACGTCGACGCGCGACGTGTCGTCGTTCCAGAGGATGCGCAT
The DNA here is from genome assembly GCA_031400875.1 of Planctomycetota bacterium. GTDB lineage: Bacteria > Planctomycetota > UBA1135 > UBA1135 > JAEUHZ01. The sequence continues at coordinate 15,666 of JANNQS010000070.1, forward strand.
CGACTTGGGCTCGGTGGCGGTCGTCACCGTCCAGCGCGTGCCGGGGATCCAACGCGCGCGGAGCTTCTTGTCCTCGAAGGCGCGCCAGACCTCGCGGGCCGGCGCGGCGATCGTGCGCGTGCCGCTGACCGAGTAGCCCTCGGCGGTCTGGTGCTTCTTGCGCAGGCCGCGCGCCTGCTCGTAGACCACCGTCACCATCTGCGACCACCAGGGCGGGACGGCGAACCGCTCGTGCGCGAGCTGGGCGATCGCCTTGTGCGACAGCTTCGCCGCGCCCGCGCGGTCGAACTCCCGGAACCACACGGGCCAGCCCCGGCCGGTCGCCTTCTCGACGGCGGCGGAGGAGATGCCGCCCCACGTCCCGGAGTCGGGCGATTTCGTCGTGGTCTCGCGCGTGGTCTCGCGCGTTGACTTCGCGGACGTGCGCGCTGTTACGCGGGCAGTCGGTTTCATCCTGGCCATCTCGTCCTCGAACTCCGTGGGTGACGGGAAAAGGTGTCTGACACCGCTGTAGACACCGCCGTTTGCATCAGGCCGACTTCCGGCCGACCAGCTCGAGGAACTCGGCCTCGAGCACGACGCGCACGCCCAGCTCCGTCGCGCGCTTGGCCTTGCTGCCGGGCTTGCCGCCGACGACCAGGACGTTCGTCTTGGCGCTGACTTCCGAAGCGACGCGGCCGCCCAGATCCTCGACGATCTTCTTCGCTTCCGCGCGGCCCAGCGCCTCCAGCGTCCCGGTGAAGACGACGGTCTTGCCCGCGAACGGCCCGTCCGACGCGGCCGCAGAGGGCGCGGCGATCGTGACGCCGCCCGCCAACAGGCGCTCCACGAAGCGGCGGTTCGCCGCCGACTCGAACCAGCCGCGCACGCGCGCCGCGACCTCGGGCCCGACGCCGTCGACGTGCTGCAGCTCGTCGAGGGAGGCCTCGCCCAGTTGCTCGAGCGAACCGAAGTGCGCCGCGAGGAGCCGCGCCGTCGCGGGACCGACCTCGGGAATCGCCAGCGAGACCAGGAACCGCGCCAGTGGCACCTGCCGGCGTTGAGCCAGCTGCGCGAACAGGTTGTCGACCGACTTCTCGCCCCAGCGATCCAGCGCGACGAGCTGCGCGCGTGTCGCCGCGTCGCGGTCGAGGTGGAACACGTCGGCCGGCGAGCTCAGGAGCCCGGCCTCGTACAGCTGCGCGATCTGCTTCTCGCCCAGCCCGTCGATCTCGAACGCGTCGCCCGACACGAGGATCAGCGTGCGCCCGATGCGCTGGGGCGGACAGGCGGGGTTCGGGCAGCGCCAGTACTTGCCCTCCTGCACGCTGGCCGTTCCGCAGGCCGGACAGCTCGCGGGCATCGTGAATTCGTCGCGCCATTTCCACGTCACGCCGGCGCGGACTTCGCCCTTGGGTAACTCGCTCGCGCGCAACTCTGCGGGCAGCGCGTCGTTCCAGCCGGCGGGAGCGCGGCCCTTCGCGGCCTTCGCGACGCCCAGGATCTGCGGGATCACGTCGCCGGCCCGGCGCAGGAACACTTCGTCGCCGACGCGCACACCCAGGCTGGCCACGTAGTCGGCGTTGTGCAGGGTCGCGTGCCGCACGGTGACCCCGCCGACCTCCACCGGGTCGACGTGCGCGCGCGGCGTCAGGCGCCCGCCGTTCCCGACCATCGTCTCGATCGCGCGCAACGTCGTCGTCGCTTCCAGCGCGGCGAACTTGTGCGCGTACTGCCAGCGCGTCGCGCGCGTGGTCGAGCCCAGCCGCTCGCGCAGGTCGAGGCGGTCGAGCTTGGCCACGATCCCGTCCATGTCGAAGGGCACGTCGGCGCGGCGCGCCTCGAGCTCGTCGTGGTAGGCCAGCGCCGCGTCGAGGCCCACGACGCGCCGCGACAGCCCGGCGTCGGGCAGGCCCCAGGCGCGCAGCGCCGCGCTGACCTCGACCTGCGTCGCGAAGCTCGCACCCTCCAGCCGCGGCGAGGCCCAGGGGTAGAACTCGAGCGGGTAGCGCGACACTTCGGCCGGGTCGTTCCGGCGGATCGCGCCGGCCACGGTGTTGCGCGGGTTCGCGAAGGGCTCCTGGCCCTGCTCCAGACGCCGCGCATTCAAGGCGGCGAACTTGTCGCGGCGCATCAGCAACTCGCCGCGCACTTCGACCCGCTCGGGCACGGGCCGCTGCGAGCTGTCCAGCACGAGCGGCACGTTGCGCACCGTGCGCACGTTGGCCGTGACGTCCTCGCCCTTGATCCCGTCGCCGCGCGTCAGCGCGCGCTCCAGCTTTCCGTCGACGTAGACGAGGACCGCGCTGACGCCGTCGAACTTGGGCTCGACGACCCAGGCCAGGTCGCGGTCGTCCAGGCTCAGGAAGCGCAGGATCCGCTCCTCGAACTCGCGCGCCTCCTCGGCCGTGAACAGGCTGTCGATCGAGAGCATCGGCACAGAGTGCGCAACCGTCTCGAAGCCGGTGCCCTCGGGCAGCGCGGCTCCGACCCTGCGCGTTGGGCTCTCGGGCGTGACCAGCTCGGGGTGCTCGGTCTCGAGGTCCACGAGCTCGCGGAACAGCCGGTCGTACTCCGCGTCGGAGACCTCGGGCTTCGCCTCCACGTAGTAGAGGCGGTCGTGGCGCTCGATCGCGGCGCGCAGCTCGCGAGCCCGGCGAGCGGACGACGCGTCGACCTTCTTCACGAGTCGGATCCTACCAGTCGTTCCGCAGCGTCAGGCCAGGTCCGCCGGCCCGAACGCCTCGGGCAGGATGTCGTCCAGGTACGTCACGTACCGCGCACCATCCGACCCGACGACGATGATCCGCATGTCGGGTGCGAACTCGTGCAGCACCTGGCGGCAGGCACCGCAGGGCATGATCGCACGCGGCAGGCTGGTCGCGACCGCCATGGTCAGGAAGTCCTTCGAGCCCTCCGAGATGGCCTTCACGAGCGCGGTCCGCTCCGCACACCAGGTCATGCCGAAGCTGGCGTTCTCGACGTTGCAACCGGTGAAGATGCGCCCGTCGCGGGCCTGCAACGCGGCCCCCACTTCGATCTTCGAGTAGGGGCAGTAGGCGTTGCGGCGCGCGTCGACCGCGTGCTTCACCAGCTCGTCGTCGCGCGTGTCAGAGCGCTGCGCCGCCGTTCCTTCCGGTCGGGTCATGCGCGTCAGCGTCCTGCGCGTCGTCCCATCCGTCAACGTCGGGCTCGGCCGCCCCCGTGACCGCGGGGTGCGCCCCACCCACGAGCGGCTCGTACCCCAGGTAGGGCACCCTCATCCGCACCTGCCGGCGGCCGGTGATCGGGTCCTCGCGTTCCTCGGGCTGGACCAGCACCCGGGCCCGCAGCCCGACGAGGTCCTTGATGTCGACCTCGACCTCCCCGCGGACGTCGATCCCGAGCGCGCCCAGGACCTTCTTCACGCGGAAGATGCCGCGCTCGCTCCACGTGAGCGCGTCCCAGGCCGCCGTCCTCCCGGCATGGTCGCCGTCGATCACCTCGAGCCGGAAGTTCCAACGCGTGCTGCCGTCGCGCGCCCGGCCATCCCGGACCTCCGCCACGCGCACGTCGTGGAGGCCGGCCGGAACGGAGACGAACGAGTCGACCTCGTCCACGGAGCTGAAATCAAAATGCATGGGTGTTCCTCGTCGAGGGCGGATTGCCCTCCCTCCGGACGACGAACGGGGTCCGCGCGGGTATCAGGTCGGACCGGATTTCACGCGGGTCACACACCGGTGCGCGACGCGCGTCACGATCGGCGCGACCAGCGCCGCGATCAGATTGCCACGAGCCGCGCGTCGCGAGCCGCCGTCCCGGGACCCGTAACGGCGCGGAACACGCGCTCCATGTTCCCCCCCAGCACCTTGACGACGTCGTCGGGCGCGAAGCCACGCTCGAGCAGGCGCTCGGCCAGCCGGCTGTAGCAGGCCGCGTCCTCCAGACCCTGGGGTGTGCGCCCGATGCCGTCGTAATCCGATCCCAGCCCGACATGGTCGACGCCCGCCACCTCGACGGCGTGGGCGATGTGGTCGACGACGACCTCCATCGGCAGCGGCGTCGCGTGCTCCTGCAGCCACTCGCCCTGCCGCAGGAAGACCTCCGTGTCGCTCTGGCCCGCGATCGCGCGGAATTCGGGGGTCGCGCGCAGCCGTGTGTCCTCCTGCTGCGCCTCGTCCTTCAGGAACGCGGTGCAGAAGACGATGCCGACGACGCCGCCGTTCGCGGCCAGTGCGCGCAGCTGCTCGTCGGTCAGGTTGCGCTGGTGCCCGTGGATGGCCTTGACGCCCGAATGGCTCGCGATCACGGGCTTCGTCGTCGTCTCGAGCGCGTCGAGGAAGCTGCGCTCGCCCGCGTGCGACAGGTCGACGACCATCCCGAGCTCGTTCATGCGCCGCACGACGGAGCGACCGAAGGCCGAGAGGCCGGGCGGCACGTGCGGGCCCGCGCCGGGCTGGCACGAGCGGATCCAGGCCAGGTGGTTGTTCCACACGAGCGTCAACACGCGCACGCCGTGCTCGAAGAACCACTCCAGGTTCCGAGGGTCCTCCTCGATCGAGTGCCCGCCCTCGATGCCCGGGATGCCGGCGATCCGGCCGGACGCGTGGATCGCGTCGAGCTGCACGCCGTTCCCGGCCCAGGCGATCTGGTCCGGGTGCGCGGCGATCAGCTCGTGAAACTGCCCCAGCAGCGCCTGCGTGCGCCGCAGCGATGCGCCCGGTCCGGCCGCGATGTGTTTGGGATCGACCCAGTTCACGAGCACGACGGAACCCAGCCCGCCGGCCTTGCCGCGCACGAGGTCGAGGTGGCCGCTCGTGCGCGTGCCCAGGTCGTGGCCCAGGTCGAGCTGGCGCTGGAGAGAGTCGACGTGGGCGTCGAAGACGGGCTGGCGGGCGAGGAGCGCACTCAGCATCGAGTTGCATGCTAACGCAACCCGGATCGCTCAATCACGTGCGGTCGACTCTCCGGGAGGCAGGTCGATGTCCACGACGAGCTCGCGCTCCCCCGCGGGCACCGTCACGTGCGTCAGCCACCGGCTCGAGACATCATTGATCACGACGTAGCGGTCGGCCCGCACCTCCACTGCGTAGCGCCCGTCCTCGTCCGTCGAGTCCCAGTCGTCCTCGTCCGGTCGGAGGCCCACCGATTCGAACGACAGGTCGAAGTCGGCGACTGGCCGTCCACCCCTTCGCACCTGGCCGCGGACACGCACGCGTGGGGACAGCGGGGGGGCGCGCTCCGATCCGGCCTCGCCGCCAGGCATCACCTGGACCTTCACCGCGTGACGCGTGTCCGCGCACGACGCGATCGGGGGGCCGCCCTCCTTCGCGAGCGGATCGAACCTCCGTGACGCCGTGGAACGCGGCGTCACGGGGGTCTCGCTGTTCGCGACTGGATGCACGCTCAGCCAGGCGACGCTCGTCACGACCGACGCGACTAGCATCGACGTGCACAACGCGATCCTGGTCGAACAGCGCATGGATCCGAGCTCCTAGCGGACGAACTCGCCTTCCGTCAGCGTCTGGTTGCCGCCGGCCTCGATCGCCAGGACTTCGAACTGCTGCACGCCCGGCGCGAGCGACGCCACGAACTCCGGCGGCACCGTGACGCTCCGGGCCGAGGCCGGCAGCGTGACCAGGAACTGGCCGACGATGACCTGGTACCCGGAGATGACGATCGGCCGGTTCGGGAACCCCGCGGGCGGACCGGTCACTTCGCTCCAGCTGATGCGCAGCAGGTCGTTGGGGCCCTGCTGCGCGCGCACGCGCGGGCCGGCCGGGATCGCGTGCGTGAACGTGCCCTCGCCCTCGATGTCCTCGCCGTCGGTCGTCAGGCCCTCGAAGTCGTACACGCCTTCCGGGAACAGCGCGAGCAGGTCCGCCAGCGGGAAGTCGTCGAGCGACGGCTCCGCGCCCTCGAAGAAGAGCTCGGTCATGCCGAGGTCGCGGTAGGGCCCGCTGCCTTTGACCTCGAAGATCTTCGATTTGTCCGGCTTGAGGATCTTGAGGCGCTTCCAGTCCTCGCCATCGAGCGTGACGTGGACGCCGAGGTCGTTGGCGGACGCGTTGTACTCCCAGTAGATGCGTGAGATGGAGAGCTGCGCTTCTCCGCCGCGGGCGGCGGGGTTCGCGCCTGTCGTGAAGACGAGCACGGCACCGGCGAGCAGGGCTGCGGGCAGAGCGCGTCGGAGGAGGAATTGCTGCTGTTTCATCGTAGTTCCTGGCCGTCAGGCCGTTGGAGTTGCAGGAGTGTCACCAGACCGACGCACTGTAGGAGCGCGCACCGAGCACGGTGTTACGCACGAATGAGGGCTGCGCAGCACTGATCACGCGTGCAGAGCTCGTTCAGCGCGGTCGTCGTGCTCGAACGCTGAGCTCACGCACTCGACGAGCGATCGACACGTTCCACTTCGTTACCGCCAGATGACGGCGACGCGCGTCAGCGGCTGCCTGGCGCGAAAGCGGCCGTGCGGATCATGCGCACGTAATGCGCTCACCTGTCGCATTGATCACATGGGACTTGGACCACCAGCATTCGCATCCCGACGCAAGTACGAAATCCAGAGGACAGAGCCATGAGCGCGGATTCGACCATCGTCTCCCTACGACCCCGCAACTGGCCCGCGGCGCTGGCCTGCGCGACCCTCGCCGTCGCGAGCTGCTCGTCGGGCTCGTCGGGCGGCGCAGTGCCTGCGACGCTGCCGAACTTCTCGGCTGCGGTCTTCACCGATCCGTCGCAGGTCGACAACCCCTTCTTCCCGCTCGTGCAAGGCACGGCCGCCACGTTCGCGGACGTGCCGAACGGATCCGGCGAGATCATCGTGATCGAGGTCCTCGACACGACGCGCACGGTCATGGGCCTGGCGTGCGCCATCGTGCGCGACCGGGTCTTCGAGGACGGCCTGCTCATCGAGGACACGCACGACTGGTACGCGCAGGACGACGCCGGCAACGTCTGGTACATGGGCGAGGAGGTCGACAACTACGAATACGACGCGGACGGCAACGTCATCGGCGTCGACCACGACGGAGCGTGGGAGGCCGGGCTGGACGTGGCCAACACCGGCACCGTCGCCAGCCCGGGCTGGATCATGGAGGCCTCCCCTACGCCCGGCGATTTCTACTACCAGGAGTTCTATCCGGGCCTGGCCTTGGACCAGGGCACGGTGATCGCGCTGAACGTGCTGATCACGCTGAGCGACGGCACGCAGCACACCTGTCTGCAGATCCGCGACACGTCGGCGCTGAGCTCGGGGCCGGGCGAGGACAAGTTCTTCGCCTCCGGCATCGGGCTCGTCCTGGAGCGCAACGTGGTCGGGTCGGGCGCGAACGAGCTGCGCGGCCGCTTCGAGCCCGGCCCCGACTCCGTCCCCGATTTCGGCGCGGCGGCGTTCACGCAGCCGGCGCAGATCGACAACCCGTTCCTGCCGCTCGCGATCGAGACCGCGACCACGTTCCTGGGCCGCGCGGGCGACGAGACCGAGACGATCGTCGTCGAGGTCCTGGATCGGACGCGCGTCATCCTGGGAGTCACGTGCCGGGTCGTGCAGGACCGCGTGTTCGTCGACGGCCTGCTGATCGAGGACACGCACGACTGGTTCGCGCAGGACGACGCCGGCAACGTCTGGTACATGGGCGAGGCGGTCGACAACTACACGTACGACGACATGGGCAACCTCCTGACCGTCGACCACGAGGGTTCGTGGGAGGCCGGTCTCGACGTGTCGGGCACGGGCGAGATCGCCGAGCCCGGCCACCTCATGCTGGCCTCGCCGTCCGTGGGAGCCGCATATCACCAGGAGTTCTACGCCGACGAAGCGCAGGACATGGCCGTCGTCGTCAGCCTCGACGCCAGTGTGGAGCTGGAGGACGGGACGGTCGTCGACGACTGCCTCCAGGTGCTCGAATGGTCGCCGCTCGCTCCCGAGGCGCTCGAGTACAAGTACTACGCCGCGGGCATCGGCTTGGTGCTCGAGGAAGCGCTGCACGAGGAGTCGCGGACGGAGCGACAGGGCACGTTCGAGACGGGCTCAGACGCGATTCCGGATTTCGGCGCGGCGGTCTTCACGAACTCGACGCTGATCGACAACACGTTCCTGCCGCTCGAGCCCGAAGCCCTCTTCACGTACGAGGGCGAGACGGACGAGGGCCCCGAGACCGTCGTCGCGGAGGTCCTGACCACGACGCGCGTCGTGCAGGGCGTGACGTGCAGGATCGTGCACGTGCAAGCGTTTCTCGAGGGCGTCATCGAGGAGGAGAACTTCGCTTGGTTCGCGCAGGACGACGACGGAAACGTCTGGTGGATGGGCGAGGACACCTCGGATTTCGTGTACGACGAGGGCGGCGTGCTCGTCGACGTCGACACCTCGGGGTCCTGGGAAGCCGGGCTCGACGTGGCCGGAACGGGCACGCTGGCCTTGCCCGGTCACGCCATGCCATCGGCACCCGCCGTCGGAGATTCGTACGCGCAAGTGTTCTACGCGGACGTCGTCGAGGACCTCGCGGTCGTCGTCGCGTCGGGCGTGACGGTCACGCTCGACAACGGAGCGATCTACACGGGCTGCATGCAGACGCTGGAGTGGGACGCGATCGAGGCCGACGGCCTCGATTCCAAGTTCTACGCGCCGGGGGTCGGCCTGGTCCTCGAAGTGGACCTCGTGGACGGCGAGCGGCTCGAGCTGGATAGCGTCCGCTGACGGTGACGCCGCGCGCGGGGCGCCCTCGCGCTCCTCGCGCGGCGTGTGACGTCGAGCCGGTCACGTCATCGAGCCATCGGTGCTAGGGTGAAGTCGATGACCGAGGAAGTCCCCGCGCTGCTCACGAGGATCGCCGGCGGCGAGCCGCAAGCCGCGCGGGACCTGCTTCCGATCGTCTACACCGAGCTGCGCAGGCTCGCCGCGCGCGAGATGGCCCACGAGGCTCCGGGCCGGACGTTGCAAGCGACGGCGCTCGTGCACGAGGCCTGGCTGCAGCTCGTGGGCTCCGACGGCGGAGCCACGCAGCGCTGGGAATCGCGCGGGCACTTCTTCTCGGCCGCGGCGCGCGCGATGCGACAGCTGCTCGTGGAAGCAGCGCGCGCACGCGGCGCGCAGAAGCGCGGCGGCGGACACCAGCGCTTCGCGCTCGAGCTCGTCGAGCTCTCCGTCGAGGATCCGCCGCCCGAGCTGATCGACCTGGACGAGGCGCTCCAGCGCTTCGCGGAGCTGGAGCCCGTGGCCGCGCGGCTGGTCGAATTGCGCTTCTTCGCGGGCCTGACGCAGGCTGAGGCGGCCGCCGCGCTGGGTCTCGCGGCGACCACCGCCGAGCGGCACTGGGTCTACGCGCGGGCCTGGCTCTATCAGGCCCTGAAGGGCTCTGGAGCCGACGAAGCGTAATCTCGGGGGAAACACCGGGGTACGGCGCAGCTCGATTGCGCATGGAGGATGTCCCGGCCGCCGTCGGGCGGGCGAGACCGTCCTGGCGGGCGCCCGCGCGCGGAGAGACTCCATGACCGCTCCTGACCATCCCGGTGCCCGAGAGCTCTTCGAGCGCGTGCTTGAAGTGTCGCCCTCGAAGCGTGCCGCGTTCCTCGACGGCGCCTGCCGCAACGAGCCGGCACTGCGCGTGCAGGTCGACGCGCTGCTCGTCGCGCACGCCGAGGCCGGCGAGTTTCTCAACCGCCCGGCGCACGTCGCCGCGCTCAGCGAGCAGCCCGGGCAGATGATCGGCCGCTACAAGCTGCTCCAGCCGATCGGCGAAGGCGGCTTCGGCAGCGTCTGGATGGCCGAGCAGCGCGAGCCGGTCAAGCGCCGCGTCGCGCTCAAGGTGATCAAGCTCGGCATGGACACGCGGCAGGTCATCGCGCGCTTCGAGGCCGAGCGCCAGGCGCTGGCCCTGATGGACCACCCGCACATCGCCAAGGTCCTCGACGCCGGCGCGACGGACACCGGCCGCCCCTACTTCGTGATGGAGCTCGTGCGCGGCGTGCCCATCATCGAGTACTGCGACCGCGAGCGGCTCGACACGCGTGCGCGGCTCGATCTCTTCGTGGGCGTCTGCCACGCGATCCAGCACGCCCACCAGAAGGGCATCATCCACCGCGACATCAAGCCCTCGAACGTCCTCGTGACGCTGCACGACGGCAAGCCCGTCCCCAAGGTGATCGACTTCGGCATCGCCAAGGCGATCAACGCCGAGCTGACCGAGCGCACGCTGTTCAC
>JANNQS010000071.1:0-25296 GCA_031400875.1 Planctomycetota bacterium
GGACGCGCGGCAACACGCTGCTCGTGCAGACGCGCAGCGTGCGGGACGACGTTCGAGGCTCGTGGACGCTGCACATCCCACTGTGCCCCAAGAACGTGCCGCAGCTCGAGCTGCACATGGACTCGCTGGCGCTCGTGCGCCAGCGCTTCCCCGACGTGCCGGTGCCCGAGCCGCTCTTCCACGGCCGCATCGAGGGCCTGTGGCTCTCGTGCGAACGCCGCCTGCCCGGTTGGACGGCGCCACAGGTCGTCGGCGACCGCGCGCGCATCGGGCGGATGCAGCGCGAGGTCGCGCGCCACTTCGCGCAGCTCGTGACGCGGCCCCGTCGCGTGTTCACGGCCGATGACTTCGAAGCTCAAGTGACGGCGCGCTTCCGGCTGGCTGCGGCGCACGCGGCGGTGCCGAGCACGGTCGCGAACCTCGAGCTCATGCTGGAAACCGCGCGCGAGCGCCTGGTCGGCGCCGAGCTGCCGCTCGTCCTCTACCACGCCGACCTGCGCAGCAAGCACGTGCAAGTCGACCGCGACGGCGCGGTGCTCGGTTACCTCGACTGGGGCACGACCGAGCCCGAGGGTCTGCCACTCTTCGACCTGCTCCACCTGATCGTGCACGAGCGCAAGCAGGAGCGGCAGATCTCTCCGGGCGAAGCTTGGCGCGCCGTGCACGACCGCCGCGGACTTCACGACCACGAGGTCGAGGCGCTGGATGCGTACGCCCGCGACGTGGGCATCTCCGCCGACGTGGCGCGCGCGATCGAAGCGATCTACCCCGTGCTGGTCGGCGCGATGGCCGAGAGGAACTGGGACTACAGCCGGCCGCGCTGGTTGCACCGGCAGTTCGGTATCTGACGGTACGGTGCCTGGAACAACCCCGACATGTTCGGGGCGCCCGTACAACTTCTCCGTCCTCGAGGCGCGCGCGAAACTGTCGGGGTTGTTCCTGGCACCGTACGCTCAGCGTCGATCCGGGAACACGCGCAGCAGCTCGGCTTCCAGCGTCTCGGCGGCGTCGAGGATCGCGGGCGAGTCGGCTGACAGCAGGATGCTCGGGATCACGAGGATGCGCTGCTCGCGCACGGCCGCCAGCGATGCGAGCGGAGCCGCGCTGAGCAGCAGGGACTTCGTCGCGCTCCCGCCCTCCGCCTCCGACGGCGCGCCGCACACGAACAGGTCGGGGTCGATGCGCAGCACGCGCTCCATGTCGACCGGCTGGTGCTCGACGATGCCGTCCTGCGCGCCGGCGTTCACGAGCCCGACGAGTTCCAGCAGCCCGCCCGCCGTCGTCCCCTTGCCCGCTGCCCAGCCGCCGGTCCCGTCGTTCGTGTAGACCAGCGCGCGTCGCGCAGGACGCTTTGCGGCGCGCTCGCGCAGCCGGGCCACGCGCGCGTCGAGTCCGGCCGTGATCTCGGCGGCCTTGGCCTCGACATCTAGCGTCCGGCCCAGGATTTCGAGCGTTTCGCGCACGGAGGCGTAGTCGATGCCCGACCGCAGCACGAGCACCGACACCTTCTCGCGGCGCAGCACTGCGGTCGTGTCCTGGTTCTGCCAGGCGAACGTCACCACCAGGTCCGGCTGGAGCTCCAGCAGCGATTCCGCCAGGTAACGCGGGAACCTGGGCAGCGTGTCGAACGGCGGGACGCGGAAGTCGCGCGTCGCGAAGCCGTCGACCTGCTCGGGCAGCGCGGCGATGCGCTCGGGCCCGACCAGCGCCGCCACGTACTCGGCCGCCGCCGTGGTCGCGGGCACGATGCGGCGCGGTGGCGCCGCGAGCGGCGGATCGACCGCGCCGACGAGCACCGACGGCGCGGCCGCGGGCTCGGGCCGGCAGGCGGAGAGAGCGCCGGCCGCGATGGCCAATCCACAGGCGGAGATGAGGGCAGACGTGCGCACGCGCAGAGCTTGCCGGCGAAGGTCTATCAGCGCCACGTCACGTCGCGGAACGTCGCTTCGGTGCCGGCCGCGAAGAAGCCCATGCGTCCGCTGGGCAGCTCGATCGGCCCGTGCACGACGTCGTCGACGGTCAGGACGTACTGGTTGCCTTGCCGCGCGAGCTCGATCCGCCGGTCGCGGTGCGCATTGCCCGGGATCGGCAGACGCATCGAGCTCACGACCTTGCCCAGGCGCGTCACCGTGATCATCACCTCGGGCGCCTCGATGTGGATCCGCGCGTAGTCCTCGTAGCCGTACCAGCCGGCCACGAACCCGGCGCTGGCGTTGCCGCGCGGCAGTGCCTTCAAGCGCGCGGCGAGCCGTTCCGTCCCCTCGCGCAGCACGCAGAACGCGGTGTCCTGGCCCTGCGAGCGCCCCCACAGACCTGCGTCGCCGCGGTCTTCCCAGTCCCCCAGCGCCTCGAACGGCGTCTGCGCCGCCTCGAGGAACGTGCGCAGGTCCTGCTCCACGGTCTTCACCGGCCCCAGCGTGCGCAGGAAGTCCTCGCTGTTCAGCTTCGTGCCCGTGTCCCCCAACGCGTAGCGCTTGAACGCCGTCCCGTAGGCCTTGTCCGCGCCGTGCAGGCACATCGCGACGGCCCCCCAGGCCAGCGCGGGATCCACGGCCTCGGCGCCCTTCAGACCGGCGAGCTTCGAGTCGACGGGACCCAGCGCCGCCAACGCCCTGGCCGGCAGATCGACCGGCTCGACGCGCGGCGAGGCGAACGCCTTCAAGCGCTGTCCGTCCCACGTGCTGCGCGAGAAGTCGAGCGCGATCCCGGCCGAGTACCACGTGCGCGTGATGTCCAGGTTCTTCGACTTGCAGAGCGCGTGGAACTGCAGGCAGACCGCGTACAAGAGGCCGCTGCGCGTCGCCGCCCGTCCGCCGAGCCGCGCGACGTAGGCCGTGCGCGTCTGCTCCGAGAAGGACGCGAACTTGCTCTGCACCGGCACCGTGATGCCGTCGTTCCAGGCCGCTCCCAGCCGCGCGTCCTCGTCGCGGAACACGCGCACGCGCAGGCGCTCGTCGGGCTTGGTGCCGAAGAACGTGGCCAGCTCATCGAACGCGGCGTCGAGCGTGCGCCCGGTCTCGTCGGCCTCGAGCTGCGTGCCGGCCCATTCCAGGTCGTAGTGCGTGCTCGTGACGCGCACAGGCTCCCCGCCCTGGGTGAAGGCGGTCAGGACACAGGTGAGGAGGTGCGTGAGCATGGGAGCACACCGCGTGCGCGTCCGGCGAGCCTAGCCCATCGGCGCGAACTGGTAACCCGCTTGGTCCCTGCGTTTGGCAAGCGCTAGAGTCCGTCTCGAAGTTCCCGGCGTGCCCCTCCTCCTCCAGCGACTGCGTCCGCGACCGCTCGACGCCCTGACGCGCCGCGAGGTGCTCGCGCGCTCCCTCGCGGCGGCCGGTCTGCTGCTGGCCGGCTGCGCGTCGAAGCGCCAGCGCGATTCGGGGCCGCGCGTGGTCGTCGTCGGCGCCGGGCTGGCCGGGCTGGCTTGCGCGCACGAGTTGCGCGAACGCGGCGCGGACGTCCTGGTGCTCGAGGCGCGCGCGCGCCTGGGCGGCCGCGTCCATACGCTCGACGACGCGATCGAGGGCGGACACGTCGAGGCCGGCGGCGAGTTCATCGGCGCGAACCACCCGTGCTGGATGGGCTACGCGGACCGATTCCGTCTCGAGCTGGCGCCGGTGACCGGCGACGCGGAGGACTTCGAGTCGCCCATCCTGCTGCAGGGCGAGCGGCTCGCGCAACGCGAGGTCGACGGGCTGTGGCGCGAGATCGACGCGTTGAACGCGATGGTCACCAAGTTCGCGCGCGAGGTCGATCCGGCGGCGCCCTGGCAGCACCCGTTCGCGTCTGCGATCGACATGCGGCACGTGTCGGGCTGGGTCGAAGAACAGCAGGTGTCGCGCCTCACGCAGCACGTGTTCCGCGTGATGCTGGCGGCGGACGGGGGGATGCCGACGGCGAAACAGTCGCTGCTCGGGCTCCTGGCGATGGTCGCGGGCGGTGGTCACGAGGACTACTGGACTTCGAGCGAGTCGTTCCGCTGCCGTGGCGGCAACGCGCAGCTCGTGCGCGCGCTGGCGCAGTCGATCGGGGCCGAGCACATCCTGCTCGGGACGCCGGCCCAGACCATCCGCTGGCAGGACGGCGGCACCGCCGAGGTCGTGACGGCGAGTCGGACGATCGCCGCCGACCGCATCGTGCTCGCCATCCCGCCCACGACGTGGCCGCGCATTGCGTTCGAGCCGGCGCTGCCGCCCGGCATCGCGCCGCAGATGGGGCGGTCCGTGAAGTACCTGGCCACCGTCTCGCAGCGCGTGTGGCGCGATTCGCAATTGGCCTGCGAGTCGGTCGGTGACGGAGCGATCTCGTTCACGTGGGAGGCGACCGGCGGGCAGGCGACGAAGTCCGCCGTCGTGACCGCGTTCTCCAGCGGCGAAGCGGCCGACCACTGCCGCACGCACAAGGGCGCCGCGTTGAGGGAGATGTACGTGAGCGAGCTCGACGCGCTCTACCCGGGCTTCGGCGCGGCGTTCGTAACCGGGCGCTTCCTCGACTGGCCGGGCGACGAGTGGACGCGCGCCGGGTACTCGTTCCCCGCGCCGGGCGAGGTCACGACGCGCCTGCGGCGGCTGCGCGAGCCGCTCGGGAGCCTGATCGTCGCCGGCGAGCACACGAGCACGGGTTTTCCGGGCTACATGGAGGGCGCGCTCGAGTCCGGCGTGCGCGCGGCCGGCCTTGCGCTGAACAGCTGAGAGAAGGACGGGGAGAAGACAACGAATTCAGAAGGACTGGTGTTGCCTCGCCTCTAGGCGCGGCAAATGCTTGGCCGATAGAAGGATGTTCCGGAGACCCCGCCGATGAACCCCCTCGCCCTCGCCCTGATCGCCGTCGCGGTGCTCTGCGCGGTCGCCCTCCTGTACGCCGGCCGACCGTACGGGGCCTGGGTCGCGGCGGGTGTGCTGGCGCTGGGAGCCTGGTACGCGAGCCCGGTCGAGAGCCCGCTCGCGTTCCGGATCGTGGCCGGGATCTTCGGCGCCTTCGCGCTGCTCTTCGGCCTGAAGCCGCTGCGACACGCGCTGCTGGGCCGCCCGCTCCTGGCGGCGCTCTCGCCGATCTTCCCCAAGATGAGCGACACGGAGCGCATCGCGCTCGACGCCGGCACCGTGTGGTGGGACGCGGAGCTCTTCTCGGGCCGTCCCGACTGGAAGCGCATCCTCGGTTTCCGCCCCGCGCCGCTGACCGACGAGGAGCGCAAGTTTCTCGACGGCCCGTGCGAGACGCTGTGCCGGATGATCGACGACGAGCGCATCCGCCGCGAAGGCGACCTGCCGCGCGAGATGTGGGACTACATCGCCAAGGAACGCTTCTTCGGGATGATCATCCCGAAGGAGCACGGCGGCCTCGGTTTCTCGGCGCAGGCGCACAGCGCGGTCGTCGCCAAGCTCAGCTCACGCTCCGTGACCGTGTGCGTCACCGTCATGGTGCCGAACTCGCTCGGGCCGGCCGAATTGCTGCTGCACTACGGCACGGACGAGCAGAAGCGCCATTGGCTGCCGCGGCTCGCGCGCGGCGAGGAGATCCCCTGTTTCGCGCTGACCGAGCCGCACGCCGGCTCCGACGCGGGCGGGATGCGCTCGAAGGGCGTCGTGCAGCGCGGGATGTGGCAGGGCCGCGAGGTCCTGGGCCTGCGCCTCTCGTGGGACAAGCGCTACATCACGCTCGCGCCGGCGGCGACCGTCGTCGGGCTGGCGTTCCGCATGCACGATCCCGACCACCTGCTCGGGACGCGCGAGGATCTCGGCATCACCTGCGCGCTGATCCCGCGCGACACGCCGGGCGTGTGGATCGGCAACCGTCACGATCCGCTCGGGACCCCGTTCCTGAACGGTCCGACGCGCGGCAAGGACGTGTTCGTGCCGCTCGAGGCGATCATCGGCGGGCCGGCGATGGCCGGTCAGGGCTGGCGCATGCTGATGGAGTGCCTGTCGGCCGGGCGCTCGATCTCGCTGCCGGCGAACTCCGTCGGCGGCTCGCAGCTGGCGACGCGCATGATCGGCGCCTACGCCTCGATCCGCGAGCAGTTCAACCTGTCGATCGGCCGCTTCGAGGGCGTCGAGGCGCCGCTCGGCCGCATCGCCGGCACGGTGTACTGGATGAACGCGCTGCGCGAGGTGACCGCGGGCGCCGTCGACGCGGGCGAGAAGCCGGCGGTCGTTTCCGCGATCGCGAAGGCCTGGACGACCGAAGCCATGCGCCGGATCGTCAACGACGCGATGGACGTCTCGGGTGGTGCGGGGATCTGCAAGGGGCCGCGCAACGTGCTGGCGGCGGCGTACCAGGCGACGCCGATCGGCATCACGGTCGAGGGCGCGAACATCCTGACGCGGTCGATGATCGTGTTCGGCCAGGGCGCGATCCGCTGCCATCCGTTCGCGCTGAAGGAGATGGAGGCCGCGGCCGCGCGCGACACGAAGGCCCTCGACGCGGCGTTCTTCGGGCACGTCGGCTTCGTGGCCACGAACGTCGTGCGCAGCCTGCTGCTGGGCGCGACAGGCGGCGGCCTCGCGGGCGCGCCAGTCGGAGGCGCGGCCGGTCAGGCGCTGCGCCGCGTGACGCGCTTCTCGGCCTCGTTCGCGTTGCTGGCGGACGCGGCGATGGGCACGCTGGGCGGCTCGTTGAAGCGCAAGGAGCACGTCACCGGCCGTCTGGCCGACGCACTGGCCTGGATGTACGTCGCCAGCGCCGCGTCGAACCGCTTCGTGGCCGCGGGTCAGCCCAAGCGCGATCTGCCGCTCTACCGCTGGACGATCGACGAAGCCCTGTGGCAGGTGCAGGAGGCGCTGCGCGGCGTGCTCGACAACCTGCCCAACCGACTCGTCGCGAACCTGCTCAGGCCTTTCGTCTTCCCCTTCGGCTCGGCCCATCGTCCGCCCGGCGATCGCGTCGTCGCGGCTGCCGCGCGCACGCTGCTCGACGGCCACGAGGGACGCGCGGCGCTCACGCGCGACATGTTCGTGCCGGGCGAGGACGACCCGGGCCTCGGCCGACTGGAGCGCGCGCTGCGCCTGACGCTCGAGAGCGAGCCTCTGCGCAAGCGCCTGCGCGAAGCGGTGAAGTCGGGCGCACTGCCGCGCGGGGACGAGCTGAAGCTGGCCGAAGCGGCTTCCGCGCGCGGCCTGGTCACGGCCGGAGAGCGCGCGCAGCTCGAGGCCGCCTGGCGCGCGCGCGACGAGGCCGTGCAGGTCGACGACTACGCGCCGGGCGAGTACCCGGCCTGCCCGCGGCCCGCGCCCGAGCGCGTCGCGCCGCGCCGGACGGCTTTGCTCTAGGGCCGGCAAGCAATTCCCAGGCTGCTGGAAGCGAATTCCGGGCAGCATGTAATCAGGACTTTGCAATTGGTTTCAGAAGCCTGCCCCGGCTCGTCGAAGTGATCGGCGTGCGAGGCCCCCACCGGGCCCACCACTCGCACAAGGGGCAGTCTTCTCATGCGGATCCTCGTTCGCAGACCCGTTGCGCGACGTAGCGCGGCCGGGCTCACGATCCTCGAAACCACAATCGCGATGGCGATCATGTTCACGGCGCTCCTGGCGTCGGCGCAGACGATGGCCACGAGCATCTCCGTGGTCAACGACGCACAGCGCATGAACCGCGCGTCGATCTTCCTCGAGACGGTCATGGAGGACCTCGCGGCCCAGCCGTACGCCAACCTCCTGGCCTTCGACGGGAACCATTTGACCGATCGCGCCACGGCCGCGACCTCGATGTACGGCGTCGACTTGACGGTCTTCCAGGCGGCCGTCGACCTGGTGCAGGTCCAGGCCGTGCTGCGCGACGAGCGCACGAACCGCGAGCTCGGACGCGCCACCACCCTCAGGAGCCGGCGATGAACCGCGCAAGACTTTCCGCTTCGCGCTCGCGCGCCGCGTTCACGCTCATGGAGCTGACGATCGCGGCCGGGATCATGGGCGTCCTAGGCTACTCGCTCTCGCTGGCCGTGAAGATGAGCCGCGACTCACAGCGCACCGTGTCGCGCGTCGCGCGGGATTCGCGCACCACGCGCGACTCGATCGCCCAGCTGATCAAGGACGTGCGCGAGACGACCAACACGCGCATCACCGTCACTGTGCTGGGCGACAACAACCACGAGGTCCAGCTGCAGCAGCCGCTCGAGATCGGAGGCGTCCTGGGCTGGGGAGTCTACGACCGCACGCTGGGACCGACGGACGTCGATTGGAGCCGCACGGACTGGTTCGTGCGCTACACGGTTCGTTCGGTCGTCGGCCCAACGGGCGCTCAAGTGCGGCAGCTCGTTCGCCGCATCCTCGATGACGGCTTCGTCGTGCAACGCGAGGAGGTCCTCGTCGAGGGCCTTCGCAGTGGGAACGATGTTCCACCCGGTTTCCGAATGGTGCAGGTCGGAGACGTCTGGGAAATCAGTTTGGCGACGGATGGCGTGAACGCCACTTCGGCGGGGCAATTGAGCGAATTCCATGTTCGACCGAGGAACTGAAATGCTTCATGGCAGGTATCGGATGACGTATCGCTCACAGCGTGGCAGCGCAATCGTGGGCGTGTTGGTCGTGCTCGTCGGAGTCGTGGGCATCGTCTACGCCACGGGGACCGTCTCTGTCGCCGAGGTCAAGGACTCGCGCCGAGCGATCGACGACGTGCGCGCGAACTACCTGGCCGAGGCCGGGATCGAGCGCGGGATCAACTTCCTGGGGCAGGCCGTGCGCAACACGAGCATGCAGAACCCGCTGGGCGGCCTGACGAACCTGTTCGGAGGCGGACCGATCACGCCGTTCCTGGGCGAGCCCGTCTTGAACGGCGGCAACCAGGTCGGCGCCTTCACCGTGCGCCTGACACAGGTCGCCGCGGATGCCACGAGCGTCACGATCGCAATCGACTCCTCGGGCTACCTGCCCAACGCGCCCAGCGCGCTGCCCGCCGGTGAAGAGGTCGACTCGTGGCGCGCTGTGCGCTCGACCGTGCGCTACAGCATCGCGCCCAGCCGCGTGTTCGACTACAGCTACTTCCTGAACAACTGGGGCTGGTTCTACGGCAGCACGATCTACGCCAACGGCAATGCGCGCAGCAACGGCAACTTCGACGCCGGCGGCTACGCCCCGATGATCACGGGCCAGCCGATCTACGACGAGGTCGCCTGGAGCGGCGCGGCAGCCACGCTCTCCGGCTACCAGGACGACAACAGCGACGGCCTGATGGACGGCAACGACGGCGGCGTGTGGTCGGGCTGGGACATCGTCAACGCGCAGAACGTGCGCGGCAACGGCGGCCTGGCCCAGAACCAGCACGAGTACTCCGAGCCGATCCCGATGCCGAACCTCTCGGACCTGACGCCCTACGAGGCCAACGCCGTCGCGATGAACGGGTCGATCACGATCGACGGCGTCCAGGTCTCGGACGCGATCTATGGAGACGAGGGCGGCGAAAAGCAGCACCTCTACCTGAACGGCACGACCGCCAAGCCCATCATCCTGAACGGGCCGGTCGTCGTGCGCGGCGACGTGCTGATCACGGGCGTCGTCCAGGGCCAGGGCACGATCTATTCCGGCCGGAACGTCTACTGCCCGAAGTCCGTCACGTACAAGACCGGACCGGCCGCCCCGCGCCCGGCGAACAACACGCAGGCGGGGACGGAAGCGTGGATCACGGCCAACTGGAACAAGGACTTCCTGGGCCTCTTCGCGCGCGAGAACATCGTGGTCGGCGACTACACGCACCCGTGGTGGCAGTCGTACGTCAGCGGCTGGATGAACGACCCGATGAACAGCTCGGTCGAGGACGCCGGCGCGGACGGCATCCCCAACACGCGCCGCGGTCGCGACGGCATCCTGGGCACGGCCGACGACGACGTGCTCGAGGCCGACGGGGTCTTCACGACCGAGTTCTACACCGACGCGGACGAGGCTTACGGCCTGATCCCGCCCGGCCGGAACGTCGGCGACCGCATCCCGGGCACGGGCGAGGACATCGACGGCGACGGCGTCTACGACCCGCCGACGACGATGGCCAGCGTGCCGCCCGCAAGGCCGCTGAACCCCGGGCAGTGGGGCGGCAACATCACGGCTGCCATCCCGAACTACAACACCATCGCGACCTTGACGGCCGCCCAGCTCGACGCGGTCTTCTACACGAACCACTCGTTCTGCTGGCTCGTCCTGGGCGGCGCGCCGGCCAAGATCAACGGCGGGCTCATCAGCCGCAACGAGAACATCATCTACGGCACGCCGACGATCTCGATCAACCAGGACTGCCGTCTGCTGGGCGGGGCGAGCTCGCGGTTCGCGCGCATGCTCCCGAGCGACATCCAACCGGTCGAGGTCCTGCGCTGGCAGGAGCTCGACTTCGATCCGAACATGTACGCGGTGGCGCCGTGATCCGCATGCAAAGCGTGAAGCCGCTTCTCCTGGTCCTCCTGGCTCTCGTCCCGCTCGCCGGGGCGCGCGCCCAGGAGGGCGAGACCGAGGCGCCCTATGTGGCCACGTCCAAGGACAAGGCGCTGCTCTTCGAGCGCGAGAAGGCCCGCATCCACCCGGGCGACCCGATGAGGATCATCGGACTCGAGCAGGAGGGCAACGACATTCGCTCGCGCACGAGTGCCCTGACCCGGAACACGGCGGGCCCGCGCGGGATGGCCGAGGACGAGAACTACCAACGGCAGCTGGCGCTCTACGGCGACAGGGCCAAGTTCGACCGGCCGCCCAATCCGGTCGCCCTGGAAGTCGCGAGCCTCGACGTCGCGCCCCAGCGCTCGGCGATGCCGGCGCCGGCCGTCGAGGAGGCCGTTCACGAGTCGTCCAGCAGCTCCAACCTCCTGCTGGGCTCCGCGATCGCCTTCGTCCTGATCGCCGCGCTCGTCGTCTGGTGGCGGCGCGGCATGCCGGTCGAATCGACGAACTAGACCTGCCTGCGACGCCTCGTCTTCGGACGCATCGTCTTCGCTCGCGCCGCGCGGTTTCCGCGCGGCGCCGACATTTCAGGGAGCCCGTACGATCGATTCTCTCGGGCTTCCGCCGCGCGGTTTCCGCGCGGCGCCTACATTTCAGGGAGCCCGCACGATCGGTTTCTTACGGGCTCTGCTGTCCGAGCCGGCTCGCGAGCTGGTGCAGGAACAGCCCCACGTCCGTCACGATCCCCAGCGTCTGCGCCGATCCGCGGTCGGCTAGCTTCGTCACGACCGCCGGATTGATGTCGACGCACACCACGCGCACCCACGAGGGCAGCATGTTGCCGACGCCGATCGAGTGCAGCATCGTCGACAGCATCAGGACCATCTTCACACCCTCCAGAGACTGCGCGTAGCGCTCCTGCGCCTCGACCAGGTCCATCAGCGTCTCGGGCAGCGGCCCGTCGTCGCGGATCGAGCCGGCCAGCACGAACTCGACGCCGCTGGTCACGCAGGCGTGCATGATGCCGGTCTTCAGGACGCCCTGCTCGACCGCGGCGCGCAGCGAACCGGCGTGGTTCACGGCGTTGATCGCGCGCATGTGGTTCTTGTGCCCCTCCTCCACCGGTGATCCGGTCTGGAGATCGACGCCCAGGCTCGTGCCGTAGAGCGCGTACTCGACGTCGTGCACGGCCAGGGCATTGCCCGAGAGCAGCACGTCCATCCAGCCGCCGCGCACCAGATCGCAGAAGTAGTCGATCCCGCCGGTGTGTATGACGACCGGGCCGGCCACGACCGCGATCCGGCCGCCCTCCTTGCGCACCGCGCGCATCATGTCGGCGACCTTGGCGACGGCGACCTCCACGCGGCGTTCGGAGGAGATGTCGTTGCTCATGAACGCGAACCCGTGGCGGTCGCGCTGCACGAACTCGGGGTTCACGCGGATGCCGTCGACGCCGGACACGACCTCGTCG
The DNA here is from genome assembly GCA_031400875.1 of Planctomycetota bacterium. Taxonomy (GTDB): domain Bacteria; phylum Planctomycetota; class UBA1135; order UBA1135; genus JAEUHZ01. The sequence continues at coordinate 11,821 of JANNQS010000071.1, forward strand.
CCGGCCTTCACGTCGCGCAGCTTGCGGCACTCGGCCAGACCGTTCGCGAGCACGACGACGGCGTCCATGCGCTGCTTGTCCACGTCGATCCAGCGCCCGGCGATCCGCACCTGCGTGCGGTGGTTCGTGGTCGAGTAGAAGTCGGGCGCGACGCAGCGGTCCTTGGGCGCCGGCTCGAGGCGCGCGTCGCGCTGGTCGACCATGCGGCAGCCCAGCGGCACCAGCTCGCGGATCAGCTCGCGCAGGACGTCGGGCGCGGAGGCCGCCAGGCGCAGCCTCACGTACGAGAACTGCTCGTTCGTCGTGCCGATGTCGAAGCGCGCGACCTCGTAGCGCGCTCCGCGCTCGATGATCTTGTCGAAGATCTCCTGCAGCAGGTGGCTGTCGATCAGGTGCCCTTCGGCCTCGATCGTCTCGTAGAACAGGTTCTCAGGGCTGCTTGTCATGTGATCACGCCCAGGAGCCCGCCCAGGAAACCGCCGAAGATGCCGCCGATCGCGCAGGGCAGCGACCAGCGCGGACGGACGAAGCCCGGCACGCGCTCGCTGGCCAGCAGCGACAGGAAGAGGCCGGCCAGCCCCACTCCGGCCGCCATGAAAGCCACGGCGAGCGCGCTCGCCGCGATCGGGTTCTCGCCACCGTGCGGGTCGAACCAGCCGATGACGAGCGCCGTGAACGCGACGACTGGCGCGAGCGCGCACAGTCGCGGCGCCCAGCGCGCGGCTGCAAGAGGGGGCGGGGGCGTAGTCATGCGACCCGGTCGTCTCAGGCGATCAGGCGCCGCAACACGTACTGCAGGATCCCGCCGTGTCGGTAGTACGCGGCCTCGTTGGGCGTGTCGATGCGCAGGACCGCGTCGAAGCGCGTCTCCTTGCCGTCCGGGGCTTTGGCGGTGACCTGCACGCGCATGCCCGGCGAGAAGTCGCCCTCGAGCGCGCGCTTCACGCCCGTGATCGCGAAGGTCTCGTACCCGGTCAACGCGAGCGAGCTCATGCTCTGGCCCTCGAGGAACTGCAGCGGCAGCACGCCCATACCGACCAGGTTCGAGCGGTGGATGCGCTCGAAACTCTCGGTGATCACCGCGCGCACGCCCTGCAGCATCGGGCCCTTCGCGGCCCAGTCGCGCGAGCTGCCTGTGCCGTACTCCTTGCCCGCGATCACGATCGTCGGGATGGCCGCGGCCTTGTAGGCCATCGCGGCGTCGTAGATCGACGTCTTCTCGCCCGTCGTCATGAGCACCGTGTTGCCGCCCTCTTCCCCGCTCATCAATTTGTTCTTGATGCGCGAGTTCGCGAACGTGCCGCGCACCATGACCTCGTGGTTGCCGCGGCGGGCGCCGTAGCTGTTGAAGTCCTCCGACTTCACGCCCAGCGAGATCAGGTACTTGCCGGCCGGGCTCGAGGCCTTGATCGAACCCGCGGGCGAGATGTGGTCGGTCGTGATGCTGTCGCCGAACGCGGCCAGGACGCGCGCGCCGCGGATGTCCTCGACCGGCACCGGCTTGGCCGGCATGCCGTCGAAGTAGGGCGGATTCTTGACGTACGTCGACTTCGGATCCCAGGCGTACGTGTCGCCGGCCGGCACCTTCAGCGCGCGCCAGCGCGCGTCGCCCTGGTACACGTCGGCGTACGTGCGCTGGAACATCGCGCGGTCGAGCGTCGAGGTGACCGCGTCCTGGATCTCGCGCGCGCTCGGCCACACGTCCTTCAGGAAGACGGGCTTGCCGTCCTTGCCCGTGCCGAGCGGTTCCTTCGTCAGGTCGACGTCGACGGTGCCCGCGATCGCGTAGGCCACGCACAGCGGCGGCGACGCCAGGTAGTTCGCGCGCACTTGCGCGTGCACGCGGCCCTCAAAGTTGCGGTTGCCCGAGAGCACCGCCGCGACGACGAGGCCGGCCTCGTCGATCGCGGTCGCGATCGCCTTGGGCAGCGGGCCGCTGTTCCCGATGCAGGTCGTGCAGCCGTAGCCGACGACGTGGAAGCCCAGCCGATCGAGGAAGGGCTGCAATCCGGCCTTGGCCAGGTACTCCGTCACGACCTTGGAGCCCGGCGCGAGGCTCGTCTTGACCCAGGGCTTCGAGACGAGGCCTTTTTCGACCGCTTTCTTGGCCAGCAAGCCGGCCGCCATGAGCACGGAGGGGTTGCTCGTGTTCGTGCAGCTCGTGATCGAGGCGATGACGACGGAGCCGTGGCACAGGACGAAATCCCCGCGGTCGGTGTGCACGTGCGCGCAGGGCGCCGGCGCTTCCGGCTCCGCCGTGGCGACGGGCGCGGTCGTGCCGCCTTCCCCCGTCAAGCGCACGATCGCCTGCGGGCGCGGCCCCGGCCCGGCCATGCGGCCGCACAGCTCGTCGAGGTTCTCCTCGAAGCCGCGCTTCACGTCGCCCAGCCGCACGCGGTCTTGCGGGCGCTTCGGACCGGCGAGCGACGGCTCGATCGTCGCCAGGTCGAGCGTCACGAGTTCCGTGTAGTCGGCCTGCACCGACTGCGCGTCGCTCCACAGTCCCTGCGCCTTCATGTAGGCCTCGACCAGCGCGCACTGTGCATCGCTGCGTCCCGACAGCTTCAAGTACGCGATCGTGCTCGCGTCGACCGGGAAGATGCCGCACGTGGCGCCGTACTCGGGCGCCATGTTGGCGATCGTGGCGCGATCGGCCAGCGGCAAGAATTCCAGGCCCGGACCGCAGAACTCGACGAACTTCCCGACGACGCCGTGCTTGCGCAGCATCTCGGTCACGCGCAGCACGAGGTCGGTCGCGGTCGCGCCCTCGGGCAGCCGGCCAGTCAGCTTCACGCCGACGACCTGCGGAATCAGCATCGAAACGGGCTGACCCAGCATCGCCGCCTCGGCCTCGATGCCGCCGACGCCCCAGCCCAGCACGCCCAGGCCGTTCACCATCGTCGTGTGCGAGTCCGTGCCGACGACCGTGTCGGGGTAGGCCCAGCTCGCACTGCCCCCTTCGCTCGCACTGCCCCCTACGCTCGCACTGCTCGCGTCGTTCGCCTCCATGACGACGCGCGCCAGGAACTCGAGGTTCACCTGGTGCACGATGCCCGTGTCGGGCGGCACGGCCTTGAAGTTCTGGAACGCGGTCGAGCCCCAGCGCAGGAACGCGTAGCGCTCCTGGTTGCGCGCGAACTCGATCTCGGCGTTCAGCTCCAGCGCGTCGGGGCGCCCGAAGTAGTCGACCTGCACCGAGTGGTCGATGACCAGCTCGACCGGCGACAGCGGGTTGATCTTGCGCGCGTCGCCGCCGCGCAGCTTCATCGCGTCGCGCATCGCGGCCAGGTCGACGACGCACGGCACGCCGGTGAAATCCTGGAGCAGGGTGCGCGCCGGCGTGAACTGGATCTCCCGCGCGGGCGTCGCCTTCGGGTCCCAGGCCGCCAGCGCCTCGACGTCCTCGCGCGTGACCGCGACGCCGTCCTCCGTGCGCAGCAGGTTCTCGAGCAGGATCCGCAGCGAGAACGGCAGACGCGCCACGCGCGGCAGGCGCTTGGCGAGCGCGGGCAGGCTCGCGATCTGGTACGTGCGACCGGCGGAAGTCAGGGTCGTGCGCGTCTGGAACGTATCTTTCATGGCGGGCTCGTGGGATCGAGGACCGCGGATGGTACTCGGGGCTCAACCGGCGTCCCAGCCCGCCCGGGCGCCCTGGCAGACCGACGGCCGGCCGGAAAACCGGGCCGACGTGCAACACTCCGGGGCGGGCGGGACTCTTATGCTTGGAGCTCGGGTCGATACGAACGCTCCCACGCAATTCCAATGCAGCACCCCCTTCGCTCGTCCGTCACCGCCCTCCTCGCCGCTGGCGCCGCCCTCTCGACCGTCGGTCTCGCCCAGCAGCCGGTGCGCGTCAGCGTGAACAGCGCCGGCGAGCCCGGGAACCTCTCGTCGTTCTCCCCGGCCATCTCGGCCGACGGCCGGCACGTCGTGTTCGCGAGCGAAGCTTCGAACCTCGTCGCGAACGACACGAACAACACGACCGACGTGTTCGTGCGCGACGTCGTCGCCGGTACGACGACGCGCGTCAGTGTCGCGACCGGCGGCGGGCAAGGCGACTCCGCCAGCGGCATCCCCCACCTGGGCCCCTACGACCTGCGCCGCGTCGTGAGCATCTCGGCCGACGGCGCGCGCGTCGCGTTCATCAGCATCGCCGGCAACTTTGCGCCCGGCGCAACGGTCGGCGTGCCGCAGATCTACGTGCACGACCGCGCGACCGGCACGACGGCGATCGCGAGCCGCACGCCGAGCGGCTCGGCGCCCGCCAACGGCTCGGTCCAGCCGTTCCTGTCGGGCGACGGGCGGTTCGTCTTCTTCCTCGGCGCGGGCAGCGAGCTCGTGCCGGGTGGCGTGTCGAACCGCACGGACCTGTTCGCATTCGACGTCGCCGCCGGCACGGTGAGCCGCGTGTTCGCCCCGCCTACGTTCAACGGCCTCGGGGCCTGGGTCGATTGGTGCTCGAGCTCGACGAACGGGCGACACCTGGCGTTCGTCAGCGTCTCCAGCACGAACCCGGGCTACCAGATCCAGGTGATGCTCTTCGACCGCGACGCGGACGGCGACGGCATCTACGACGAGCCCGGCTCGGGCACGAGCGCGCGCGTGCTGGCGAACTCGGACCTCGGGTTCGAGACGCCCGACTTGAGCTCCGACGGCCGATTCGTCGTCTGGCAGGACGGGTCCGGCAACGTCCGGCTCCGCGATCGCGACTCCGACGAGGACGGCACCCTGGACGAGAACGGCACGACGACGCGCATCGTCGCGCACGTCGAGGCCGAGGGATCGTCGTGGCCCTACCAGCTCGCGGTCTCGGCCGACGGGCGCTGGCTGGGATCGTTCGAGCGCGTCTCCGGCCGGTACACGCTGGACGACATGCAGCTCTTCCTGCGCGACATGCGCCGCGGCGCGAGCCACCTCGTCTCGCGCACGGCGAGCGGCGCGCCGGCTTCGATGCACACGCGGACGGGGACGATCGCGCTGACCCCCGATGCGGCGTTCGTCGCGTTCGACTCGCTGGCCGACAACCTCGTGCCGACCGACACGAACGGGTATCCGGACGTCTTCCTGGCCGCGCGCCCGAGCGGGACCGCGCCGGGCGACGCGGTGCGCTACTGCACGACGACGACGGGCCCCGCGAACTACCTGACCCCGCACATCGGCTACGGCGGCTCGACGAGCGTCTCGGCCGGCGACCTCGTGCTCAAGGCGTACGAGACGCCGGTCGGCGGCGTGTTCGGTCGCTTCATGTATGGCCCCGTCGCGGCAAGCGTCCCGTTCGGAAACGGCTACCGCTGCGTCGGACCGGGCGCGCTCGGGATCTTCCGCCTGCCCTTGAGCCCGGTCGACGTCTGGGGCTACCCGACGTTCCCGTTCCCGTTCGGCGGCACGCCGGCCGGCGGCGCGATCTCGGCCGGGTCGTCGTGGTGCTTCCAGTACTGGTTCCGCGACCAGCCACCCGGGAGCCTGTCGTTCGACCTGACGGAGGGTCTGCGGCTCGTGTTCGGACCCTGATCGCGCTCGTCCGCGCCTCGCGACATCCGATCGCGGCGCAGCGCGCGTAGAGGATCCGATGACCACGCTCCAGACCGCGCCGCCCGCCGTCCACGACTACTTCGCCGCCATCCGCGCCATGGACCGCGAGGCCTGGGTCGCGTGCTTCGCGCCCGACGCCGAGAGCCACGATCCGGTCGGCGCTCCGTCGCACCGCGGTCACGCCGGCCTGCGCGCCTTCTTCGACGGGATCACCAGCGCCGTCGAATCGATCGCGCTGTGGGAGGACCTCGTCGCGCCCGCGGGCAACGAGGTCGCGGTCGCCTGGACGATGACCGGTCGCGGCAAGAACGGTCGCACGTTCCGGTTCCGCGGCGTCGACGTGTTCGAGCTCGACGCCAGCGGCCGGATCCGGCGCGTGAAGGCCTACTGGCCGGCGGCCGAGCTCGGCGCGCTGCTGTCCGCCTGAGCCCACGCCCTGCGGTCGCCCGGGGTCCTGGGGTCGTGAGCACCGCAGCTCCGGAAAATGCCGTCGGGTTGGGATACGCTGCTCGGGTGACCCAGCCTCCCGGTCCCGAGCGCGAGCCCGTGCGCTTCCCCGAGGTCACCAGTTCCTTCCAAGCCGGGCTGGCGCACCACGCGGCGATGAACGTCGTGCCCCAGATCGACATCTCGGCGACCGGAGGGAACGCGGGGCTGAGTGGAGCCGAGTGGCTCGCCAAGGCCGTCGGCGACGGGCCTCGGCACCGCTACGTGATGCGCGCCGAGATCGGGCGCGGCGGCATGGGCGCCGTGTACGAGGTCGTCGACACGGACCTGCGCCGCACGCTGGCGATGAAGGTCGCGCTGGCGGGGAAGGACAAGCGCCGCGAGCCCGGATCCGGCAGCGACCAGGCGCTACTCGCGCGCTTCCTCGAAGAGGCGCAGGTCACGGGCCAGCTCGACCACCCCGGCATCGTGCCGCTGCACGAGGTCGGGATGGACCAGGGCGGCCAGATCTACTTCACGATGCGGCTCGTCAAGGGCCAGGACCTGCACAAGGTCTTCGAGCTCGTGTGGAGCGGCTCCACGGAATGGACGCTCGAGCGCGCGATCGTGGCGCTCGTGCGCGTGTGCGAGGCCACGGGCTATGCGCACTCGAAGGGCGTCGTGCACCGCGACCTGAAGCCCGCGAACATCATGACGGGGCGCTTCGGCGAGGTGTACGTCATGGACTGGGGGCTGGCCAAGGTCATGGGCCGGCCCGAGAAGCCGCGCGCGCACGATCCGACGACCGGCTCGGTCGTGCTCACCGAGCGCGGCGAGACCGAGGGCGGGAGCAGCCTCGAGACGCAGGCCGGCACGGTGATCGGCACGCCGGTGTACATGTCGCCCGAGCAGGCGCGCGGCGAGGTCGAGAAGGTGACGCCGCGCTCCGACATCTACTCGGTCGGCGCAATGATGTACCACCTGCTCGCGGGCCGCCCGCCGTACCTCGCGCCGGGCGCGCGCGTGTCGGGCTACCTCGTGCTGAGCTGGGTGATCCAGGGCCCGCCGCGCGACCTGCGCGAGCTCGCGCACGGGGTCTCGCCCGAGCTCGCCGCCATCTGCGCCAAGGCCATGGCGCGCGAGCCCGCCGACCGCTACGCGGACATGCGCGACCTGGCCGAGGACCTGCGCATGTTCCTGGTGGGGCGGCCGGTGTCGGCGCTGAGCATCTCGCTCCCTCAGCGGGCCATGCGCTGGTGCCGGCGCTACCCGCTCGCGACCGCCGCCATGGTTGCGCTCGTGCTCGGGGCCAGCCTCGGTCTGTGGCGGCTCGGCGAGCTGTCGCGGTCCCTCGTCGAGCAGTCGGCGATCGAAGGCGCCGCGCTCGAGACCGCGCTCTTGCAGGAGGTCAACTCGTTCTACACGGAGGCGGTCACCTCGCGGGTGGACCGCACGCACGTGCCGGTCCTGTCCACGTGGCAAGGGACCGCGGGCGCGATCCCGATCCCCGCCACGTTCCTCACGGAGCTCGGCGACCGGGTATCGGCACGCGCCGGCGACGTGCGCGTGCGCCACTACAGCGAGTACCCGTTCAAGAATCGCGTGCGCGAGGATCTCGATGATTTCCAGCTGCAGGCTCTGAAGAGCCTGCGCGCCGACCCGCTGATCCCGCTCATCAAGTTCGACGAGGTGCGCGGCGCGCCCGTCCTGCGCTACGCGGTCGCGCGGCGCATGGAGAAGGGCTGCGTCGACTGCCACAACTCGCACCCCGAGAGCATCAAGAAGGACTGGCAGGTCGGCGACGTGCGCGGCGTGCTCGAGATCGTGCGCCCGCTGGCCGCCGACGAGGCGCGTATCCAGAAGGGCTTGCGCGGGACGCTGATCCTGGTGGCTGCGGTGGTCGGCGGGTTGTTCCTGGCGGCGCTGGTCGGTGTGCTGGCTTTCACGCGGCGCGAGGCTGCCAAGCACTGAGCGCAAGTTGCGCTCCGCCCGCAGGTCGATCGCCATGAACCCCGGATCCGAGCGCACGACGAGGCACGAGCGGGCGCTCGCGCTCTTCACGGCCGCCGTCCGGCTCGCGCCGGCGGAGCAGGGCGAGTTCCTGGCGCGCGAGTGTCCCGACGATGGCCTGCGCGCGGAAGTCGCGGCGCTCCTCGCGGTCGAGCGCGATCGCCTGCGCCCGTCCTCCGACGTCCCCGTCGAGGATCCGCTGCCGAGCCGCATCGGGCGCTACCGCGTGTTGCGCCGCATCGGACGCGGCGGGATGGGCAGCGTCTACGAAGGCGAGCAGGATCACCCGCGCCGCCGCGTCGCCATCAAGGTCGTGCACCCCGGCTCGTCCGTGGCGAGCTTCCTGCGCCGCTTCGAGTTCGAGGTCGAGATCCTGGCGCGCCTCAATCACCCGGGCATCGCGCACATCATCGAGGCCGGACACTTCGAGGACCGCGGCGCCGTCCAGCCGTTCTTCGCGATGGAATTCGTGGAGGGCGTGCCGATCACGGAGTACGTCGCGACGCGCGCACTCGACTCGAGCGCGCGCCTGGCACTGTTCTGCGAGATCTGCGACGCCGTGCAGCACGCGCACCAGCGCGGCGTGGTCCACCGCGATCTGAAGCCGGCCAACGTGCTCGTCGACGTCGAAGGACACCCGAAGATCCTCGACTTCGGCATCGCGCGGCTCACCGACGAGCAGGAAGGGACCGACCGCAACACGATCGCGGGCGAGCTCCTCGGCACGGTGGCCTACATGAGCCCGGAGCAGGCCGCGGGCGACACGAACCTGATCGACACGCGCAGCGACGTCTACTCGCTGGGTCTCATGCTCTACGAGATCCTGACCGGGAAGCTGCCCTACGAGGTCTCGCCCCAACGGGTCCACGCGGCGATCCGAACGATCATCGAAGTCGAGCCCAAGTCGCTCGTGGCCAACGATCCGGGTGTGGACCGGGATCTGGCCACGGTCGCGCTGAAGGCCGTCGAGAAGGATCGCGATCGCCGCTACCAGTCGGCGGCCGATCTGGCCGCGGACGTGCGCCGCTTCCTGAGCCACGAGCCGATCGTGGCAAGGCCCGCGACCACGACGTACGTCCTGAAGAAGTTCGCGCGGCGCAATCCGCTGCTCGTGGGCTCGGTCGTCGCCGCCGCCGTGCTGGTGACGACGGCGCTGGTCGTGGCGCTGTTCGCGCTCGCGGACGCGCGCGAGGCGCGGGCGGCCGAGAGCACCGCGCGCGAGCACGCCGAGCGCGAGGCCGCGGCTGTCACGGCCATGAACAAGTTCATGCTGCGCGACATGATCGAGGCCGTCAGCCCGTTCCGCAGCGGGCGCGACACGCGGCTCGTGGACATGCTCGACGCGGCGATCCCGCGCATCGACACGACGTTCGCGGACCAGCCCTACATCCGCGACACCGTCCGGGCCGCGATCGGAGGTACCTACCGCGAGCTCGGGCTGATCAAGGAGTCGGAGAAGCTCCTGCGTGAGTCGCTGCCCGGGCTCGAACGCGAGCTCGGTCCGACGCACGAACGCTGCCTGGAGGCCAAGTACCAGTTGATGCTGTGCCTGTCGGCCCCGGAGGACCCCCAGGCGCTCGTGCTCGCGGACGAGCTCTACGAGCACTACTTGAAGAGTCGCGGACCGCGGGACGAGCTCACGCTGCGGATGCAAGGCGATCGGGGCGCGCTGCTCGCGATGTTCGGCCAGCGGGAGCGCGGATTGAGCGAGATGCGCGCCGCCCTGAGCACGTGCCGCGAAGTGCTCGGGCCGGAACATTCGCGCACGACGGCCGCGATGCGCAAGCTGGGCGAAGGTCTGAGCAGGGCGGGCGGGTTCGCCGAGGCAGAGGAGCTTGTGCGGGAGTACCTCGAGCTCGCGTCGAAGGTCCGCCCGCCGGGAGATCCGGAGTTCCTGAGCGCACAGGCCAGCCTGGCGCGGATCCTGCTCGACCTGGGTCGGATCGAGGAGGCCGAGGCTCGGACCCGCGCGGTCCTCGAGACCACGACCGCCGTCTACGGACCACAGGGATACTTCACGCTGAACGCGAAGGCCGAGCTGGCCTCGCTGCTCAACGACACCGATCGCGCCGCGCAGGCCACGCCGCTGTGCGCCGAGCTGTGCGCAGCGAGCGAAGCCGCGTACGGACGCTTGCACTACCTCTCGCTCTTCTACCGCGGCGAGTACGCCATCAACCTGCGCAAGACGGGACGAATCGAGGAAGCCGAACGCGAGGCGCGCGCCGCGCTGGAGGGCCGTCTGGAGCTCTTCGGCGAGGTCCACGAAGACGTCGCCGTCGCGCACCAGACGCTGAGCTCGGTGCTCTTCGACAAGAAGGACTTCGCGGGAGCGGACGAGCACCTCACCCGGGCCATCGCGATCGCGCGCGCGACGTTCGGGACGAAGCACCCGATCTTCGCCGACATGCTGTTCAATTCGGGGACCCTGCTGCTCCAGCGCCGCGAGTACGCGCGCGCCGAGTCGACATACCGCGAGCTGATCGCGCTCGACACCGAGCTGCGCGGGCCCGAACACTCCTTCGTCGCCGGCGGCCGGTCCCAGCTGGGCCGCACGCTCGTCGGCCAAGGCTGTCTGGAGGAGGGTGCCACGGAGCTGGCAGCGTCCATCGCGATTCGCCGGAAGGCTACGCAAGAGGGCAAGGGTGTGTTCTTCGAGACGTGCACGCAGCTGGGGTCGGCACTGCTCGACCTCGGGCGCTACGCCGAGGCGGAATCGGCGCTGATCGAAGCCTGGAACGGATTCTGGGCGCTGAACGATGGGCGGCGACTGGCGCGCTCCGGCGTGGCCGAGAAGCTCGTCGCGTTGTACGAGCGCATCGGATGGACGTCCGAGGCCGACCTGTATCGCGTCTACGTCGAAGCGCGTTGACGTCGCGGCGCCAACAGAACTGCAGCGCCGCTTCGATCGAACACTTCTCGGTCTCCTCAGTCCGGGACCCGCGCCTCGCCGCCCTCGTCGATGTGCAGCCGCGACGCGGCAGCACGGTCGACGAGCCAGAGCAGGCTTCCGCCCCGCGGCCGCACGCGCCCGGCGGGCGGCGTGGCGCTGCTCGGACGCTGCACGGTCGCCGATCGCACCATCGCGGCCTTGTCCTCGCCCGCGACCAGGAACACGACGTGTCGCGCCGCCTCGAAAACGGGCATCGTCATGGTCACGCGCCAGGCGCCGAGCTTCTCGACGAAGTGCGCGACCACGAGGCGCGTCGTCTCCTCCAGCGCGTGCGTCCCGGGGAACAAGGAGGCCGTGTGCCCGTCCTGGCCCATGCCGAGCAGCACGACGTCGAAACGCGGCATCTCGCCCGGACGGAGCCCGAAATGCGTCTGGATCGAGATCTCCGCATCGGACGCGGCGTCCTCCGGATCGCGCTCGCCGGCGATCCTGTGCACGTTCACGTCGGGGATCCCGGCCCGCAGGATCAGCGTCTCGCGTGCCATGCGCCAGTTGCTCTCGACGTGGATGGGCGGGACGCAGCGCTCGTCGCCGAAGAACACGTGGACCTTGTCCCAGGGGATCTCGACGCTCGCCAGCAGCTCGTGCGTGCGGCGCGGAGTGTCGCCGCCGGACAGCACCAGGTTGCAGCGGCCGTTCTCGCCGATGGCGTCGAGCACCCCGTGCGCCATCTCCTCGCACGCGGCTCGCGCCAGCGCTTCCCGATCGGGCAGCACGCGCACCTCGGGAGTCGCGGCCTTCGCGCGGCGGTGGGCCATCGGCGGGAACGCTACTGGATCACTCGATGCGTCGCCACTTACGGCCGTCGCGCTCGAGCAGCTCGTCGGCTTCCTTGGGCCCCCACGTGCCGGCGGCGTAGTTCGGGAACGTGCGCGGCGGCAGCGCATTCCACACCTCGAGCAGCGGCTCCACGATCGCCCAGCCCATCTCGACCATGTCGGCGCGCTGGAACAGCGTCGGATCGCCCTTGAGGCAGTCGTAGATCAGCGTCTCGTAGCCGGTGCTGGGCGGCTGCGTGAAGTGGTCCTTGTAGCGGAAGTCCATCGCCACGTTGCTCAGGCGCACGGCCGGGCCGGGGATCTTCGCGCCGAAACGCAGCGTGATGCCCTCGTCGGGTTGCACGCGGATCACGAGCACGTTGCGCGACAGGTGGTCCACTGGCGTATTGCGGAACAAGAGCAGGGGCGGTCGCCGGAACTGGATCGCGATCTCCGTGACGCGGCGCGCCATGCGCTTGCCCGTGCGCAGGTAGAACGGCACGCCGGCCCAGCGCCAGTTGTCCACGGACAGCTGCATGGCCGCGAACGTCTCGGTGCTCGAGACGCGCGGCACGCGGTCCTCGGACCGGTAGGCTGGCGCGGGCTCGCCGGCTACCTGGCCCTCGCCGTACTGGCCGCGCACGGCGTGCGTCAGCACGCGCTCGGGCGTCATGGGCTGGATCGAGCGCAGCACCTTGGCCTTCTCCTCGCGCACGGCCTCGGCCTCGAACGACGTCGGCGGCTCCATCGCCACCAGCGAGAGCAGCTGCAGGATGTGGTTCGGCACCATGTCGCGCAGCGCACCGGCCGTGTCGTAGTACCCGCCGCGCGTCTCGACGCCGATCGACTCGGCCACCGTGATCTGCACGTTGTCGATGTACTCGCGGTTCCAGATCGGCTCGAACATCCCGTTCGCGAAGCGGAACACGAGGATGTTCTGGACGGTCTCCTTCCCGAGGTAGTGGTCGATCCGGTAGATCTGCTCCTCGCGCACGTTGCGGCACAGCTCGGCGTTCAGCGCGCGCGCCGAAGCCAGGTCGGTGCCGAACGGCTTCTCGACGATGACGCGCCGCCAGCGCGCACCCTCCTCCTTCAGGAGCCCGGCCGCGCCGAGCTGCGCGATGATCGGCGCGAAGTACTCGGGCGCCGTCGACAGGTAGTAGAGACGGTTGCCCTGCGTCCCGTGCTCCGCGTCGATCCGCTCGAGCTCCTCGGCGATCTTCTTGTAGGCCTTCGGGTCGGTAAAATCGGCCGCCAGGTAGTGCAGTCGCGAGAGCACGTCCTCGATGACCTTGGGCGGCAGCGGGTGCGTCACGAAGCGCTGCAGGTCCTCCGCGACCTTCTCGCGGTACGCGTCCGTGTCGAGCGGCGTGCGACCGAGACCCAGGATCGCGCACTCGGGCGCGAGGAGCTTCTCGTTCCACAGGTTGCACAGCGCCGGGATCAGCTTGCGCTTCGTCAAGTCCCCCGCCGCGCCGAAGATCACGATCGTCGCGGGCCCGACCGGCGGGGCGAACGGGTTCACGAGATCGGCGGCCTTGTCGGGTGCGACCTGGATCGGTCCCTTGCTCTTCACGGGGCTCATGTCAGGCGACGAAGAATTCGGAGCCTCGCGCCGCGCGCGGATCCGCGCGGCGCCACCAGGATCGAGGAGCCCGTACGCTTGGTTCTCCTACGGGCTCCCTCGCCGCGCGCGGATCCGCGCGGCGCCACCAGGATCGGGGAGCCCGTACGATTGGTCCTCTGACGGGCTCCTTGGCCGCGCGCGGATCCGCGCGGCGCCACGAGGGTAAGAGAGAG
>JANNQS010000072.1:0-43002 GCA_031400875.1 Planctomycetota bacterium
AGCTCGTGGCGGTACTCGCTGTCGGCCAGCAGGACCCCGGCGATGAAGGCCCCCAGCGCCATGGACAGTCCGGCGGCATTCACCAGCAGGGCCGTGGCGATCACGAGAAGCAGTGCCGCCGCCGTAAACACGTCCGGTATGCGGGTCTCGGCAACCACGCGAAGTATGGGGCGGAGCGCGTAGCGTCCCGCGACCACCAGCACCGCAACGGCGCCAAGCGCCAGCAGCGGATTGAGCCCCGCCTGCTCCGCATCGCCAACAGCGGCCACGTCCAGCAGCGGCAGAACCGCCAGGGCCGGCAGTACCGCCAGATCCTGGAAGAGCAGGATGCCGAAAGCCCCACGGCCGTGCTGGGAGGCGAGCTCCTTCCGCTCGGCCAGGAGCTGCAGCACCATCGGCGTGGACGAAAGACTGAGGCCAAAGCCTGCGATCGCCGCCGCCGCCAGAGGCAGTCCGAGCAGCAGCCCGAGGCCGGCCAGGACGAGCGTGGTGACGAAAACCTGGGCCGCGCCGAGGCCAAAAACCACCCGGCGCAGCGCAAGCAGCCGGCTGGGCTGCAACTCCAGGCCGATCAGAAAGAGCAGCAGCACCACGCCGAACTCGGCGAAGTGCAGGATGCTCTCGACGTCGGCAACAAGTTTCAGGCCGAAGGGACCGATGAGCATGCCGCTGGCGAGGTAAGCCAGCACGGCACTCAGCCGGAAGCGCCGGAACAACGGCACGGCAATCACCGTTGCCGCCAGAAACAGCGCGACCTGGGCTAGTAGGCCGGTCATCGGCGAAGCACGTTAGCGATCAGGGCGCCGTGAAGCCCATCGCCTTGTGGCTGCCATCGCAATAGGGCTTAGTTTTCGACGCGCCGCATCGGCAGAGATAGGTCTCTTCCACGCGGTTGAGCGTGCGCCCGGTGCCACTCACGATCTCGAGAGGGCCCTTGGCCTGGAGCGGGCCGTTGGGAATGAGGGTCAGGGCGAGAGTCCCGTTGCGCACCGCCAACGCCGCCGACTCCTTGGTCGGCGTTTCCCCGGTAGACACAAATCCCGCCGCCACGTGGCTACCGTCGCAGTAGGGCTTGTTGGCAGACGCGCCACAGCGGCAGAGCGTGGCGCGGAAGCCGGCAGGCTGGCCCGCAATCTGCAGGGGGGCATGGAAGGCCAGCGGCCCGTTCTCCAGAACCCGCACGGTATTGACGAGAGGACCCGCCTCCCCGGCCCCACCGTCGAGGCGGTCATACTGGATGGCCCCGGAGGGGCAATTGTGGGCAAGTTCGGCGATTTCCTCGGGCGTGGCCCGGTCAGGATGCAGCCACTCACCCTGAACGTTGGGGACGAAAACGTCGGGCCGATCGAGCACACAATGGCGGGAATGAATGCATTTTCCGCCTTCGAAACGGATGACGGACCGCTGGCCGCGGGCTTCTTCGACCTTGGGGGGCATGGAGTTTCTCCTTTGCCCGTACTCTACCGCTTCCTATCGCCCCCGGATTGCCTATAATCCCGGCCCGCTATCCACCGTTACCAGACAGCAACAACGCGCCCGTAGCTCAGCTGGATAGAGCACCTGGCTACGAACCAGGGGGTCGGCGGTTCGAATCCGTCCGGGCGCGCCATTTTCAATCGGTCCATACCGGACCCCTACGCCCGGAACAGGAACTCCTGCATCCCGTTCCGCAGCAGCATCGCACTCTCCGCCCGAAACCCGCGCATGCACTTGCCCAGATCCTCCGGTGAATACCGGGGCGCGGTCCGTGTTGCAGTGCTCGTCACCGTTTCAATCAACCGTCCATCCGCCAACGGTGCAAAGTGACTCGGCCGCGCGGGCATCGTGGTCCCTGTGTACACGATCAGCGCGTGGGCAAAAGCCCCCGGCCGCATCCGGGCGGCAATGCACTCCATCAGACTGGCAATCGCCGGGCGCTGCAGGTAGTTCAGCAGGTCCCAGCACAGCACGATGTCTGTTGGCTCCTGCCGCGCGGGGGGCAACAGGGCTTCTGCCTTCGCGCGCCGCAGGTCCCGGTCTGGCTCCGCGTCCAGCTCTGTCAGGCCCTCCGCCAAATCGGCGATTTCCAGTCGACAGCGAAACGGCGTCAGCAGCGCCACCGTCTCGGGCCGCACGGAGCCGAGATCGAGCACCACAGAACGCCGCTCTTCACTCAGGGATTCCACCAGCCGGCGGAACAGCGGCGCGTTAACAAGCACCGGCTCCGCGGCCAGTGGTTTCGCGGTGCGGCCCGGGAGACTCACCACGCTACGAGCTTCAGTCGATCAACGCGAACTATCAGCGTGCCTGCTTAGCGTGACTGGTTAGCGTGACTGGCCACTCACGTTGCCGACGGGTGCGCCCGATGCCGAACCGGACGCCGGCTGCGGCGAGGCTACCGGCCTTGGCGCCGACACGGGACCGCGATTTGTGTTGCCGGTCGAACCGAGCACGTTCTTCACCGACTCCGGATCCATCTCGATCGAGCCCTTGAAAGCTGACCCGTCTTCCAGGGTGACCCGGGGTGAGGTGATGTTGCCGCGAACCTTCGCGCTCTTGCGGACGATCACCTGCTCAGAACCGAACAGATCGCCCTCCATGGAGCCTTCCACGAACACCGTGTGGGCGTAGACATCCGCCTTGATCTTCCCCTGGGCGCCGATCGTCAGGGTGTGGTTTTGCAACTGGATGGTGCCTGTCACTTCGCCTTCGACGAAGAGGTCCTCCTGGCCGCGCAGGGTGCCGTCGATCTGGATCGACGGGCCAATGACGGCGGTGACACGTCCGCGCGATGGCGTTGCAGACGTGCTGGCAGCGGTTCGGGGCGTGGCATCCGCCACGGGGGCGACTGCGGGTGGCTGATAGGAACTGGGGGCGGTGGAGTCTTGTGTAGACTCGCCGGGCTTCTTTGTACGTTCGAACATGACTGTCTCCTTAGGCCTTGAGTTACCTGATTTTTCTGGACGCGCGTTTTATGGAGTGTACAGAAACGGCGGGGTAAGCAAACCCGGATCTTCACACTCCAGGGGACTGGCCATTAGGCGGGCGGGGTTGTTCAGGAAGGGTTCAGGCAGGGAGCAGCGTTTAAGCCGTCTTCAGAATGGCCCGCCGTACCGCCTCAGGCAGACTGGCCGGAACAAACATCGATTCCGGATAGAGGTAGTCCTCGCCCGACTCATCAATAATCCGCAGGGTCTTGCGCTTTGCAGCCTCGCTGTCGGGAAGGCACTCGTAGATCTTGCGGCGCTCCAGAGCAGCGTGGTAGCCCGTGTTATCGATGCAGATCACCAGTTTATTCCGAGTCTTGCTCATAGCTGTGCGCTTCCCTGGATGAATCGCTTTAGTTTGATCTCTCGCTTGCCAATACCGGCAGCCTCGAACCAGTGTAGCTCCGCCAGAAGGACCTCGCCGGTACTCAATGCTACCTCCGCCAAGCCTTTGCGCTTACGCCACCGGCCTGGACCGTAGGCCCTGGTAAGGCGGCGACGATCACGGATTCCGGAACCCCGGGCAATTGTCTCGACGTAGAACAGCTCGCCGGTAGTTGTGAAGTGCATTGCCCATGGTTCTAGCAACGCCGTCACTAGTCGAGTGCGCAAAACTGGCGAAATGGCACCGAAACGCAACTCGCAGTAGTCTCTCTGGCGAGCTAAACAGCTAGCGGATGTACTCCCATTCCCACACGGGACCTGCCACGGGGTCCTCGTAGTCCCCCAGCAGCAGGAAGCCCGTCTTCTGCAGGATGGCAGTCGACGCGTCCCGAACCGGCGGCGTGTGGGCAATGATCTTCAGCGAGCGATCTGTGGCGTAAGCAATCTCGATGAGCTGACGCACCATGGCCGTAGCCACGCCCTGGCCTTCGTTGCCCGGAAAGGTGAAGTACGCGATCTCTACCGCCCCGTCGGACGGCGCGGTCTTGAAGGCGCAGGTGCCGACGCAGGTACCTGCCGACATCGCGAGATAGCCAATCCAGGGCGGCATGAAGCCGGTGGTCTGGTACATCTCTGCCGTGGCCTGACAGACCGCGGCGGGTGTCCCGGCCAGCTCGATACCAGGCTGCCCGATGCTGGCATCCCGGCCAATTTCCAGGAGGGTGACTGACATAGTGGAGCCGACTCTACCGGATTAGCCCGCGAAAATGGCTGATAATCAGGCCTTCTCACCGCCGGACTGATGCCGTGTGCGGACGCTACGTCGCGAAGATCGATGCAGCACTTGAGCGTGACTGGGCCCTCACCCGGCCACCGCCACTCTTTACCAGCTACAACATTGCACCGACTACTGCAGTACCGGTGATCCGCGAGCGGGACGGTGAGCGCGTCTGTGAACTCATCCGCTGGGGCCTCGTCCCATTCTGGGCCAAAGGCATCCCGCCAAAGCTGAGCACCATCAACGCCCGGATTGAAACCATCACTACGGCTGCGAGCTATCGTGGCCCCTGGAAGCGCGGTCAGCGCTGCATACTGCCCGCGCTCGGCTTCTACGAGTGGCAGGTGCAGGACAACCGCAAGCAACCCTGGTACATCCACATTCAAGACCAGCCTGTTTTCGGACTGGCTGGCTTGTGGGAGACGTCCACGGCAGCCGATGGCAAGACACTGGAGTCCTGCACGATCATCACCATGCCAGCCAACCCGTTCATGGCGGGGATCCACAACAGCAAGGCCCGGATGCCCGCCATCCTGCGGCGTGGTGATCACGACGCGTGGCTCGCCGGTGACGCGACGGCTGCCCTTGACTGCCTGCGTATGTATTCGGAAGACCAGATGCTGGCGCACTTAGTCAGCACCGCCGTGAACTCACCGCGCAACAACCTGGCCCGGCTGCTCGAGCCCGCGAGCCACGGCCCGGGCGCGTAATTGCCCACAACCACCCTCCACATCCTGGCCCGCCGACCGCCGAAGCTTCGCGAGCACGCCCCGCTGGTGCAGGTAGCGGGCCATCTCGGCCGCGCGCTCAGCGGCAGGGCGATGGAAATCCAGACCCTCCACCGTGTTGTACGGGATGAAATTCATGACAGCGTACTTGCCCTTGAGTAGTGCCACGATGCGGTCCAGTTCATCGTCGCCGTCATTGACGCCGGCGAGCAGCGTCCACTGGTACTGGGTCGGGATGCCGCTCGACCGGGCGTACTCCTCGGCCAGCGCGACGAGTTCGGCCGGATCGATGTCGGGCGCGCGCGGCAGCAGCTGGCGGCGCAGCGCGGCGTCCGTCGTGTGCAAGGACAGCGCCAGCGCGGGCTTCAGCGCGCTCTCGCGCAGCCGCTCGAACAGCCGCCGGTCGCCGACGGTCGAGATCACCATGTCCTTGCGGCCGAGCCCGCCGTACGTCGCCAGCGCGCCGATCGCATCCAGCACGCGCTCGAGGTTGTGCGCCGGCTCGCCCATGCCCATGAAGACGACGCGCTTCACCGGGCCGCGGCGGCGCGCCAGCGCGACCTGCGCGACGATCTCGGCGCTCTCCATCTGTCGCGCCAGGCCTTCGCGTCCCGTCATGCAGAACGTGCAGCCGACGGCGCAGCCGACCTGCGAGCTGATGCACAGCGAGGCGCTCGGCAAGCGCACGGTCTCGACCGAGCGGCCATCGGACAGGCGCACGAGCAGGCGCTCGGATCCGTCCGCGCCCGGGTGCACGGAGTCGACGTGGGCCAGCCGGTCCCAATCCTCGGTGAGCGCCGAGATCGCGCGCTGCAGCGTCGCGGGCAAGGCCGCGTCGCCGCGCGATGCGCGCGCGTCGAGCGCGCGGCCGCCCAGCCAGTTCGCCAGCACGCGCCGCGCGTGCACCGACTTCGCTCCCAGCGAGCGCAAGCGTTCCTGCAGGGACTCCACGCGCCCAGTCTAGCCGTCTCTCAGCTCGAGACTTGACGTCCGATCCAAACGCCCAGCCCGCCGGCCGCGACGCACGTGGCGACCATCGCCAGCACGTACCCGCCGGCCGCCAGCGGACCGCTGCGCGCGAACAGCTGCAGCGTCTCCTGGTTGAAGGACGAGTACGTGGTGAAGCCGCCCAGCACGCCGATCGCCAAAAAGGTCTGCGCTTCCGTGCTGACCTGACGCTGCGACGCGTATCCGGCCAGCATCCCCAGCGCGAACGAGCCCAGGACGTTCACCAGGAAGGTGGCCCACGGGAACCCGCTCGTCGTCGAGGGGCCGATCAGGCGTCCGATCCCGAAGCGCGCCAGCGATCCGAGGCCACCCCCGAGGAAGACGGCCACCGCTGCGCTCATTTGGCCTGGTGCGGGACCTGCGGCCCGATCTTGAGCCGTGCCTTGGCGTCGATGCGCGGGTCGGCGCGCCCGCGCAGCGCCAGCGCCTTGGCCTCGGCGAACGAATCGGCGCGCAGCGCGTGCTCGATCAGGATGTCGTAGGTCGCGGCGGTCGGATCGAAGCTGATCAGCGCGTCGGCCAGCAGCGTGGCCTCGCCCAGCCGCTTGAGCGCGACGAGCACTTCGTAGTCGCGCGCCGTGTCCTCGCGCAACGTCTGCAGGCTCCGCCGCGCCACGTTCTCCGCGCCCGGCGCGGCGGCGATCTCGGCCGCGCGGGCCGCCTGCCGGGACTCGAACGCCGCGCGCACGTCGGTCACGAGCGGCGCGAGGTCGGCGTAGCGCCGGTCCGTGTAGAAGACGTCGCGCAGGATCGTGGCGAGCCGCGCGCGCATCAGGCCGGCGCGCTCGGCCTGCGGCCCCTCGACGCGTGCCAGCGCGTCGTACGCCCAGACCAGCCGCGCGTCGAGCGTCGCCGCCTTGCACAGGCCCAGCCAGCGCTCGAACTCCTCGTCGCTCGCTTCCGCCCGCTGGACGCGCGGCTCCAGCGTCGAAGCCAGCCCGCCGATCGCGTCCATCGCCTTGGGGTAGATGCGGCCCATGCGCACGATCTCGTCGAACGCGGCCTGACCCGCCGTTCCGCCCATCGCGTGAACCGCGAGGTACTCGCTCAGCGCCTCCTCGAGAAGCGCGCGATCCGACAGGATGTCGGCGTAGCGCAGGCGCAGCTCGGGATCCGCTTCACGACCCTTGCGGCGTTTCTGCAGGCGTTCCAGCGGGTCGCCGCCCTTGAGGATGTCGTCGCCTTCGGTCCGCAGGGCTTTCGAATCGCGCGCGCCCACGATGCGGTCGAGCTCCGTGCCCTTGGCGTCGACGAACAGGAACGTCGGCGCCGTGCGCACGCGGTGGAGCCGCACCAACTCGGCCTCCTGGGCCGGATCGAGCTGGATGGCGACGACCTTCTCGTCCATCCACTGGCGCAGGTGTCGCTCGATCAGCGTCGTGGTCGCCAGCTTCTGGCACTCCTTCGACGCGCCGCAGAAGACGATCAGGATCGGCCGCCGCTCGATCCGGGCAGCCGTCTGGGCGGCCTCGTAGGCCAGGGGCCGCAAGCCCACGGGTTGCCCCGGCTTCTGGGGGTCGGCTCCGAACGCGAGGGCTGCAGTGAGTAAGACTGGGGACAGGCAGGCCATCGCGTCGATGGGAGCAGGATACTCTTCTCCGGACCACCGGTGACCGCCCCATGCTGACAACGCTCCTGCTGGCCCTGACTCCTTCCGTTGTCCTGACCGGGCCCTTCGCCGTGCCCCTGACCGACGTCCAGGTGCGTATCGAGCTGCCCGATTGGAAAGAGAATGCGGAGACTCTCGCGCGCCTCCGCAAGAACGGCGGCGAGCACGTCCTGACGACCGGCGAGATCGGATCGAACGCGGTCCGCGTCACGCTCGTGGGCGGCCCCTCGCGCAACAAGACCGGTGCGGAGTGCCGCGAGGGTCTCCTCGGCAACCGCCTGGCCGGCATGTCGCAGACTGACGTCGAAGGGCATGCCTCGGCCGAAACGATCCGGCAGCTCAACCCGCCATTCCGCGAGTTCGACCGCCACTCCTTCATCGTTGCCGCCGGCGCGATGGTGCACCTGCAGGTCATCGCGCTCGAAGGCGAGGAAGCCGAGAAGTTCGGTCCCGAGCGCTTTGCAGCGCTGGTGCGCAGCGTGCAGTTCGTCATCGTGCGGCGCACGAGTTGGGACGATCTCCCGCCGCGCTACGTCGAGTTGTCGCGTGCCGCTTGTGGGCGCCCCGACGGGTTGGCGTGGCTGCGCGAGCAGGCTGCGTCCAAGGAGGCCGGCTGGGTCGAGAGGCTCGTCGCCGTCGAGCACGCGCAGTCGGCGCGCTCCGCGGAAGCGTGGGTTGCACTGATGGGCGAGAAGGTTCGCGCCGAGCTGGCCGCGAAGACGCAGCGCACGCGCGCCGAGGACGCCGGACTGTTCCTGGCCCTGGATGGCCTCGGGCTTTCGGCGCTGCGCGCCGGCTCGGTCGAGCAGGCTGAGCCGCATCTGCGCGCGGCTCAGATCGCCGCCGAGGCCTTCGGCGATCGCGCGGTCGCAGGCGTGATGGCCGACTTCGCCCTGACGCGCGCCGTCGCGGCGGATGTCGAGGGCACCGCCAAGCTCCTGACCGAGGCCTACGCCAAGGACCCCTCACTGCGCAGCCGTGTGATCCTCGATCCGCTGTTCGACCCCATGCGCCAGGACCCACGCATCGCCGCGCTGCTGCGGCCGGACTTCAAGCCGAAACCGCAACGCACCCTGGGCCACTGATACGGTGCCAGGGACGACTCCGACAGCTTCGCTCGCCCGCGAGGTCCGAGGTCGAGGATGTCGATACGGTGCCAGGGACGACTCCGACACCTTCCCGCGCCACGCGGTCCGAAGTCGGATACGGTGCCCGGAACGACTCCGACACCCTCGCGCGCCACGCGGTCCGAAGTCGAAAGTGTCGCGGTCGTCCCTGGCACCGTATCGACAGCCTGCGTCCCTGTCAGCGGATCAGCGCAGTTCGACCACCGTGCCCTCGGTTGCGAGGTGGAACACGCGGTCCATGTCGCGCTGCAGCATGCGCACGCAGCCGTGCGAGCCCGGCTTCTGCAGCCAGTCGTCGGACGGCGCGCCCGTGTAGCCGTGGAGGCCGATGCCCTTGCGGCCGCCGAGGCTTTCGGCGTCCAGGGCCATCCAGTAGCCGCCCAGCACGTTGCGCGGGTCGCGCGGGCCGAAGACCTTGCGTGTGTCGGGGTCCGTCCATTCGGGCTCGCGCGCGCGCTTCGTGACGAACGTGCGGCCGGTCGGCGTCGGAGAATCGGTCGCGCCCAGGCCGACGGGCGCGAACATCACGAGCACGCGCCCGCCGCTCGCGAGCTGTCTCCAGGCCGCGAGGCGGAAGTTGCTGCGATCCACCTCGAGCTCGATCTCGCCGTGGGACACGTCGAGCACCTTGAGCTTCTGGCCGACGCGCAGGCGCTTGGGCTCGAAGTCGGCGTTCAGGTACTCCAGCAACCCGGCGCCGACGTCGTAGCGCGCCGCGATCGAGGTGGGCGTCTCGCCCTTTGCGACCACGTGCTGGCCGACGCCCAGCTGCTCGGCGCCGAGCAGCAGGTCGGGCCCGAAGAACACGCGCCGCGCGAACGGCTCGAGCGTGTCGCCCATGCGCCTCCGCGGCTCCGGCTCCAGGTCCTGCATCATCCGGCTGCCCTCGACGAGCAGCGGAACCACCGCGGCCGCGTCGGTCCGGGCGCGCTCGAAGAGCGCCTCGAAGCGCGCAGCCTGGGCGGGATCCGCCGGCCGGGCCGGCGCCACCGATGTGAGGAGGGCCAGCGCGCCGAGCGCGCTGATCGTGCGGTGCAACATGCGCGGCAAAGTACGCTCCGAAACCGCCTGAGCGAAGAGGCTGCGAGGGCCCGTTCAAGGGGCCCGCCCATCGCCCAGCATCGTGACCTCGGGCATCGTCGCGCGCTGGACGCCGTCGATCGACAGCCGCACTTCGCCCGACGAGATCCACAGGTCCCAGCGCGAGCGGCCGGTCATCGCGCCCGCGACCCACTCCAGGAACGGGGCCTCGAACTCCACGACCTCGATCGACCCGGCCTTGTGGACGCGCGCGGCCCGGCAGCGTTCGCGCCATTGCGCGCTGGGCCGGTGGGGGAACACGGCCACGCGGTCGGCGCGCTTGGCCGCCTTGTGCAGCCGGTCGGGCTCGGGCAGGCCGACCTCGATCCACGCGACGAGCTGGCCGTCCATCGATCGCACGGACACCGCCGGCTCGTCCGTGTCCGAGACGCCGTTGGAGAGCGCGATGCCCTCCTCCCAGCGCACGCACCACGCCAGGCAGCGCGCGGCCAGGAACGTCTCCGTCTCGGACGGATGCACGGCCGTGACCAGCGACAGGTCGTTCCAGACGCCGCGGTCCTCGTCGGACAGCGTGATCGACAGGCGGATCATCGCAGGGGCGGGAACCATGCGCGGGGCACTAGGATACAGGTCATGACGACCCTCCTTGCCCGCCTGCTCGTCGCGCTGATCCTGGCCGGGCTCGCGGCGTGCACGACGAGCCGCTGGTATCCGCTCTCGTTCGCGCCCGCCCCGGTCGAGGTCGCCGTCTCCGCGAACGCCGTCCCGGGCAGCCAGGCGCGCGTGCTCGTCAGCGTCCTGGGCGTCGCGAAAGCCCACGAAGCCGAGCCCGACCGCGTGCAGGTGCGCCTGCGCCTCGAGAACCTCGGCACCGTCGCGGCCGACGTTCCGGTCGATGGTCTCTCGCTCCTGTCGGCCGACCTCGCGCCGTTCGGCAGGCCGCACGTCCTGCCCAGGCCGCTGCACGTCGCGCCGGGCGCGGACGGCACTCTCGACGCGTCGTTCCCGTTTCCCGCCGGACGCACGGTCGACGATCTCGACTGGAGCGGCCTGAACCTGCGCCTCGCCGTCGATTTCGCCGGTGCGCGCGTGACGAGCGGGGCGTCGTTCTCGCGCCTCATCACGTTCTACGACTCCGAGCCGAACGTGACGTTCGGCTTCGGCGTGGGGTACCACAGCGATTGATCCCGCCCCGGATCGAGAGGCGATCCGGCCGAGCAGTGGCGCGTCCGCGGCCGCGCGGCGAGACTGGACCTCTCTCCGGAGATCCACGATGCGCTCGAACCACCGCTTCTCGACCCTGATCGGCCTCGCAGCCCTTGCGTCGGTCGGCGCGACTCCGGTCGTCGCGCAGTGCGCCACCCCTGGCGTCGACGTGATCGTCAGCGAGGTCGGCGGCGCGACGAACTACGCCGTCAGTGGCGCGTACGACGCGCTGAGCCTGGGCGTGACGTTCTGCAACCTGGGTACGCAATCGGCCGACTGGCAGGGCGCGACCGCGCTCCATCCCGTGCTCGGTCAAGCGCTGTACCGCCACCGCGTCGTCGCCGGAGCCTCGCGCTTCGAGCAGATCGGGCTGAGCTGGCTGCACCACCAGAGCACGGCGCTGAACGCCGCGCTGTGCTGCACGTGCACGCCGGGCTCCCTCAGCTCCCTGGGCGCCGGCTGCTCGACGACGTCGACCGCATCGGCGGTCGGTACGCAAGGGAACATGGGTCCGCGCCACGAAGCGGATCCGCAGACGGGCGCTTTCGTGTGGCCGTCGTCGGACCCGCCGTACGCGGGGTCGGTCGCGCGCCGCCTGCGCTTCGCGGTCGCCGACGCGAACCTGGCCGAACCCGGCCTGGCGTGGTTCGCCGAGCTGCACGTCGTCGAGCCCGGCGAGAGCGCGACCGAGCGCGACGACAACGCCTCCCACCGCGCGCTGACCTGCGTGCCGGGTGCGAATCCGAGCTTCATGACGCA
Source organism: Planctomycetota bacterium (assembly GCA_031400875.1). Classification (GTDB taxonomy): domain Bacteria; phylum Planctomycetota; class UBA1135; order UBA1135; genus JAEUHZ01. Next base: position 11,607 of record JANNQS010000072.1, read on the forward strand.
GGGCGCGACGACCGCACAGCAGCCGGCGATCTTCGCCTGGCAGACGCTCGACGCGGGCGTCTCCTACGTCGAGACCTCGGCGCTGGGCGGCCGCGTGATCGTGGCGCAGCGCGCGAGCGCGATCGAACCCGGCTGGTGGCACTACGAGTTCGTCGTGCACAACCAGAACGCGACCGACGCTGTGCGGTCCTTCCAGGTGCCGATCGGCAGCGGAACGGCCGTGCGCAACGCCGGTTTCCACGACGTCGAGCACCATTCCGGCGACGGCCTGGGCGACGTGGACCAGGACGGCACGGACTGGAACGTCACGCTCGGCGACGGGCGAATTGCATGGACGACGGACGCGTTCGCGACGAACCCGAACGCGAACGCGCTGCGCTGGGGTACGACGTACAACTTCCGCTTCGACGCGTCGGCCGCGCCCTCCGCCGGACTCGCGGAGCTCGAGCGCTTCGTGCCCGGCGTTCCGGCCACGGCGACGTTGGCGGTGATGTCAGCCGGCTCCGCGGCGGTGGGCCTCGTCCTGTGCGAGGGATCCGGCGGCGCCGTCCCCTGTCCGTGCGCGAATGCCAGCACGCCCGGCGCGGGCGAGGGCTGCCTCAACTCCTTCGCGACCGGCGGTCGACTCGCGGCGGGCGGCATCGCGCAGCTCGGGAGCGACACGCTCGTGCTGGCGGCGAGCGGCATGCCCAACTCGACGGCGCTCTTCTTCCAGGGCACGACCGCGATCGCGGGCGGAGTTGGCGCTCCGTTCGGCGACGGGCTGCGCTGCGCGGGCGGTAGCAGCGTGCGGCTCGGCACGAAGCTGAATGCCGGCGGTGCGTCGAGCTACCCCGGCCCAGGTGATCCCTCGGTCTCCGTGAAGGGCCTCGTGACGGGTCCGGGCTCGCGCGTCTACCAGGTCTGGTACCGCAATGCGGCCGCGTTCTGCACGGCGTCGACTTTCAACCTCACGAACGGCTTCGAGGTGGTCTGGAGCTGACGGGAGGTGAGCGGCGACCGCGAAACACCTCGGTCGATGCTGAGCGGCACACGCGGCCAATCCGCGCTCGGTGCGCTGATGCTCGTGTTGGCGGCCTGCAAGGCGTCCGATCCGTCCGCGCCGACGATCGCGCGGAGCGCGGATCCAGCGACCGTTGCGGCGCCCGAGTCCGGCACGGTAGACGATCCGGATCCGACGCCGTCAGGCTCTCCTCCGGCCGAGATCACGTCCGAGCCCGCGCCCGCACCGACTCCCGAGTCCGCGCCGGACGCGACCTCCGGTCCCGCTGCTCGAGCCGAATCCGCGCGCGTGCGTGCTTGGGAACTCATCGATGCGGGCGACAACCGCGCTGCGCGCTCAGTCGTGGACGAGGCCCTGCCTCGCGCGATCGCGGATCTGGGGCCGGACGCGCGCGGCGTGCAGTCGCTCTGGAACGCACTGGGTGTGTCGGCGGGGAACCTGGGCGACGTGGTCACGTCGGTCAGCTCGTTCCGCAAGCTCGTCGAGATCCGTTCGCGCACGCTCGGTCCGCGTGACCAGAAGACGACGGGCTCGCGCCTCAACCTGGCCACGGCGCTGAAGCTCGCCGGGGATCCGTCCGGAGCGGAGGCGGAGTTCATGGCGGTGTCCGAGGCGCTGTTCGAAGGCCTGCCCACGACGCTCGACGACTGGTTGCGTGCGCGGCACGGGCTGTCGAACCTTCTCGTCGAGTCGCAGGAGACCGAACGCGCGCGTGCTCTCCTCGAGGAGGAGCTCGGCTACCTGCGAGCACGCGGCGGTCCGGACGACGTGCGCGTCGCGGAGTGCCTGCTCAACCTGGGCAGCGTACAAGGTCAGTTGGGCGACGCGGCCGGCGGCCTCGCGCACGCGGAGCGCGCCGTCGCGATCCTGGAGCGCGAGCTCCAGCCGGCGCATCCCGCGCTCCTGCAGGCGCACTCGAACCTGGCCGTGCTCCTGTTCCTGACCGGCGATGTCGAGAGCGCGCTGCGCGTCCAGGAGGACCTGGTCGCGACCTGGGAGAAGACCGTGCCCGACGACCACATGGACCGCGTGCAGGCCGAGATCGTCCTGTCCGGGGCCCAGATCAGGGCCGGCCGGTCCGCCGAGGCGCTCGAGCGCCTCGAGTCCCTCGACGAACGCCTCGCCCGCCCGGGCGCGCCAGCCGCTTCGCAGCGCGATTCCGTCCTCCACAACCTCGCCATGGCGTCGCGCGACCATGGCGACCTCGAGCGCGCGCTCGGGATCGAGAAGGACCTGCTCGTCCGCTCGCGCCGAGAGCGAGGCGATCCGGCGGCGATTGCGTTGCGTGCGAACCACGTCATCACGCTCGCCATGCTGGGCGACGACGCGGCCACCCGCGTGCAGCTCGAAGAGCTGGGCGAGGACCTGGTGGCGCAGGCCCTGGCCGCGATCGCGCTCTCGAGCCGCGAGGCCTCCGAGGTGCTCACGCGCAACCGCGAGCACCTCGACAAGTTCCTGTGCGGCGCTGGGCGCGGCGCGGCGTCGCAGCCGGCGCCGGAGCGCGCGTTCCGCACGGTCGAGACCCTGCGTCACGTCGCCTCGGGTGGCGAGCACGCCGGCGTCGCAGCCGACGCGCAGTCCACGGAGTTGGACGCGGAGCTCCTCGCCGTGCGTCGTCGGATCGACGATCTGGCCAGGGATCGTTCGCCGGGTGCGGAGAGCCAGCAGGCAGCGCTCGTGCTGGAGCGGGACCGGTTGGAGCGACAGCGGCGCGAGTCGCGGCCGGGATCCCGCGATCGGCGCCTCCCTCTCGACGCCCGCTCGATCGCCTTGGCGCTGGCGCCCGATTCGGCCGCGGCCGGATTCGTGCGCACCACGGCCTACTCATTCGATCCGGTGACGAGCTCGTGGCGCGAAGCCCGCGATGTCTACGTGGCTCACACCCTGGACCGGGGGGGGGCCGTGAAGCGCATCGATCTGGGCGACGCGGACAGCATCGACCAGGTCGCAACGGCCTGGCGTGCCGCGCTCGTCGGCGTGGTCGCGCCGAGCCGCGGTCTCGCCTCGGCGTCGCCCGAGGGGAGCGCGGGCCAGGAACGTGAGCTGGGGAACGCGCTGCGCCAACGCCTGATCGATCCCGTGCTGGCTGCCGTGGGAGACGTCCGTCGACTGCACGTTGCCCTCGACGGATCGCTCCAGTTCCTGCCGCTCGATGCACTGCCGGCTGGCTCGGCACGACTGGGCGACGACTTGACGATCGTGCGCGAGGTGTCCTTCGGCCGGCTCCTGGCGCCGCGGGTCGAGGAGACGTCGGTCTCCGCCCTGCAGCGCGATCTGCTCGTGGCGGGCGGGATCGACTATGGACCCGTGCGAGGTCCCGAGGACGTCGCGGAGCTGCCCGGCGCGGCGACCGAGGTCGCTGACGTGGTGGCCGCCTACCGCAGCGCGGGGCAGGGCGAGACCCTCGTCCTTGCGGGCCTCGAGGCGACACCGGCGGACCTGGTCGAGCTGGCGCCGCGCGCCGGTTGGATCCACCTGGCGACGCACGGGTGGTTCCGCCCGGACAGTTCCAAGTCGACTCGACCCGATGCCGCGATGCTCCTGTCCTCACCGGCGCGCGTGCAGCTTGCTCCCTGGACGCTGTGCGGGCTCGCGCTCAGCGGCGCGAACCAGCCCGGCGGCGGTCGGATCAGCGCCGAGCAGCTGGCCGGCCTCGACCTGGCGCATTGTCGGCTCGCGGTCCTGTCGGCCTGCGAAACAGGACTGGGAGCGGAACACGGCGTCGCCGGTGTGCACTCGCTCCAGTCCGCGTTGCTCGCGGCCGGAGCACGCACGGTCGTCGCGTCGCTGTGGAAGGTCGACGATCGCGCCGCGCGCGACTTCATGCAGAGCTTCTACCGGGGCCTCTGGGTCGAGGGCCTGGTCCCGCTCGACGCCCTGCGGAAGGCGCAACGCGCGCTGCGGGAGCGAGGCGACCCGCCCTCTGCATGGGCCGCGTGGGTGCTGAGCGGCGATCCCGATTAGCGCGCGATTCCGTGTAACGCCCGTTCGGCGCTGCCGATCGAACGTGCGGGCCGGCCGTCGATGGGTCTGGCCGGGCAGGGCGGACCTCTCTCGATTCGCAACTGGGCTCTCGCGTTCCCACCCGATCCTCACTCGGGTGGACACCAGGTCCGCCCCTCCGTGGGTCGGCGTCGCATGACCAGCGACGCCGGCCCGCACTCTTCGTTCAGGGCCCTTGACGGGCTCGGCCCGATAGGTGACCATTTAGTCACATGAGCGCGACCGCCACCTCGGCCGAGATCCTCTCCGACGCCGTCTGGAAGGCCCTGGCCGACCCGACGCGCAGGCGGATCCTCGACCTGTTGCGCGCGGCCCCGCGCACGACGGGCGAGCTGGCAGGCGAGTTCGATTCGACGCGCTTCGCCGTGATGAAGCACCTGGGCGTGCTGGTCGAGGCCGGCCTCGTCGTGGTCGAGCGGCGCGGGCGCGAGCGGCTGAACCACTTGAACCCGATTCCCATCCGCGCGCTCTACCGACGCTGGATCCGTCCGTTCGACGCGGCGCCGGCGGACGCGTTGCTGCGGCTGAAGCGGCTGGCTGAACGAGGAGACGATTGAGATGGCACAGAAGCAGGGCTTCCAGGTTCACACCCTCGTGCTCGAGGTGCGCATCGCGGCGACGCCGCAGCGCGTGTGGCGCGCACTCGTCGAGGAGACGAGCAGCTGGTGGCACCGCGACTTCTACGCGGGCCGCGAGCCTGTCGGCTTCCACTTCGAGCCGCGCCTGGGCGGGCGCATGTGGGAGGATTGGGGCGACGGCCAGGGTCTCGTGTGGGGGACCGTCATCGGGCTGCGGCGCGAGGAGCTGCTGCAGCTCACGGGTCTGCTCGACGCGTCCTTCGGCGGGCCGGCCGGATTGATCAGCAGCTGGAAGCTCACGGCCGACGGCGCCGAGACGATCGTGCGCTTCGAGGAGACCTCCTGGGGCGCGGCCGGCGAAGCGACGCGCGTCAGCCTGGACGCAGGCTGGCGATTCCTGATCGAACGCTGCCTGAAGGGCTGGATCGAGACGGGCCAGCGCTGCACGGAACCGGCCCCGGCGAGCTGAAAACGAGCTGTTTCTTCGCTCCTGGGCAACTGGATCGGAGGGCGGGTGTATCGTGGTCGGACCGGCTCACCGAGACCCCCAACCCTGCGCGAACCAAGCGCCTCAGGTTCCCATGGCACGCCTCCTCCTCAAGGCCCTCGCGGCCTTCCTCGGTCTTGTCCCGACTGCGTTCGCGCAGGGCTCCGACGTCTGCGGCACACCCACTGTGGTCAGCGGCCTGGGAACGTTCCCGTACAGCACCGTCACGGCGACGACGGGCACCGAAGGCCAGCCCGGATGTGGTGGCGGCGGCATGTTCCGCGACGTGTGGTTCACGTGGACCGCGCCGGCCTCCGACCAGTTCACGTTGAGCTCGTGCAATCTCGCGAGCTGGGACACCGCCTACGCCGTCTTCGCCGGCGCGGGTTGCCCCACAGCGGCGTCCCTGGGCTGCAACGACGATTCCTGCAACCTGCAGACGCGCGTGACCTTCAGCGGCGTCTCGGGCAACTCGTACACGTTCCAGCTGGCGTCGTTCTCCAGCGGAGGGGCCGGGACCGGCAGCTTCCAGATTTCGCAGGGCGGACCTCCCGGCTGTTCGCCCGCGATCGGGCCCGACGTGATCGTCGGCGACGTGTCCGACGTCATGAACTACAACGCGCTCCTGGGGGTCGACGCGCTGTCGCTGGGCACGACTTCGTGCAACATGGGCAACGCGCCGCTCAACTGGTACGCGAGCACGAACCAGCACCCGGTCATCGGCGGCAACCTCTACCGCTACAAGGTCGTCGACGGCGCGGGGCGTTTCGAGCAGGTCGGCATGAGCTGGCTGAAGCACGGCTTCGCGGCGCTGTCGGGCAGCCTCTGCTGTCCGTGCCAGGGCGGCGGCGGAACGCAGCTGGGCGTGGGCTGTTCGGACCCGTACGGCGCCGGGCTCAACGGCAATCAGGGGCCGCTCGGGCCCAAGTGGCAGGTCGACGCGAACAGCGGCTTTTTCGTCTACCCGCCGGCCAATCCGGGCTGGTCGGGCTCGACCGCGCGGCGACTCGAGGTCGAGCTGACGGACCTGGAAGTGACCGCAGGCAGCACGACGCGCTACTTCGGCGAGTGTCAGTACGTGACGCCGGACGACGCCGCCGCGGGCAACCAGAACAACAACGCGAGCTGGCGCGAGATCGCGGTCTCCGGCCCGGCTACGAACTACACCATCTCGCTGGTGGGCACCACGCAGCGCTCGCAGAGCGCGATCCGCGTGTGGGCGCAGATCGATCCGCAGGTCGTATTGACCGACGTGCAGGTGCCGAACGAGGGCCTCTTCATCGTCGGCTCGCGCGCGTACGACCTGGGCGCCGGGCTCTGGCGCTACGAGTACTCGGTCTACAACATGAACTCGCACCGCAGCGGCGGCACGTTCGCGGTGCCGGTCCCCGCCGGCGCGAACGTGACGAACGCAGGGTTCCACGGCGTGACGTACCGCAACGGGGACGGGCCCGGGAACGTGAACATCTCGAACACGCCCTGGACGTTCGCGGTGGGCGGGGGGTTGGCGTCGTGGGCCACGGAGACCGAGGCGCAGAACATCAGTGCCAACGCGCTGCGCTGGGGCACGACCTACAGCTTCCGCTTCGATTGCGATGTCGCGCCGGCCAACGGGTCGGTCGTGCTGGGCTTGTGGCGCGGCGGGAATCCGGCCTCGCGCCTGGCGGAAGGGCGAGTGCCCGGCCCGCTCAACGGCTCGGCCGCCTTCTGCTTCGGCGACGGCACCGGCGCGACGTGCCCGTGCGGGAACAACGGCCCGAGCGGTTCCGGCTGCGCCAACTCGCTGGGCACGGCGGGCCTGCTGGCGGTGAGCGGCACAGCGAGCATCGCGGCCGACACGCTCGTCCTGAACGGCTCGGGCATGCCCGACACAGCTGTTCTGTACTTCCAGGGCACGCTCGCGTTGGGCGGCGTCCCGTTCGGCGACGGCCTGCGCTGCGCGGGTGGCGTGACCACGCGTCTGGGCACGAAGTCGAACGTGGGCGGAGCCTCGAGCTACCCCGCGGGCGGAGACGCGACCATCTCGCTGCAGGGCTCGTGCGCAGCAGGTGACGTGCGCACGTACCAGGCCTGGTACCGCAACTCGGCCGCGTTCTGCACGGCGGACACGTTCAACCTGACGAACGGCTGGCAGCTGGTCTGGCTGCCGTAGCACCCCGCGCGAGACTCGAGCGGCGCGGTCCCGTCTTTGGTGGACAAGGGTGTCAGACACCTTTTCCCGGGGACAAGGTGTCTGACACCCTTGTCCACCCCACGCGCGGTCAGAGCGCGTTCTTCGCGGCTTCGCGCGTCAGGTTGCGGTGTCCGTCGCGCGTGACCAGAACGTTGTCCTCGATGCGGATGCCGCCGTGCGGAGCGAGTCGATCGACGAGCTGCCAGTCGAAGAGATCGCGCGTCGGGCCCGTGCGGTGGGGGCGCAGCAGCATCTCGATGAAGTAGAGGCCGGGCTCGATCGTGAACACCTGGCCTTCCTCGATCCTGCGCGTCGTGCGCAGGAAGGGGAAATCGCGCGGCGGCGGCACGGTCCCGCCCTCGGGCGACTTCTGGCGGCCGCCGACGTCGTGCACCTGGATCCCCAGGAAATGGCCCAATCCGTGCGGGAAGAACGGTGACGTGACGCCGCGCGCGATGGCTTCGGCGCCTCCGACCTTCAGCACACCCTTGTCGTGCAGCAGGTCGCCGATCTTCTGGTGCGCGGCCTTGTGCAGCTCGAGGTAGGGGAGGCCCGGCTTCACCATCGCGCACAGCTCCTGTTGGAGCTTCTCCATGCCGGCGACGAGCTCGCGGAACGTGCGGTCGGCCTTGTCGGTCGTCCACGTGCGCGTGATGTCGGACGCGTAGCGGTTCACCTGCGCGCCCACGTCGATCAGGAGCACGCGCCCGTTGCGCACGTCACGCTTCCCGGTGTAGTGCAGGATCGCGCCCTTCTCGTCCAGGCCGACGATGCTCTCGTACGGCAGGTCGCGGTCCGTGCAGCCGACGGCCTCGACGTAGGCCTGGTGGATCTGCAGCTCGCTCGCGCCTTCTTGGAACGCGCCGCGCGCCGCCGCGTGTCCGCGCGTGCCGAGCTCGGACGCCTTGACAAGGCAGTCGACCTCGTAGGCGGTCTTGTAGGCGCGATCCCAGTCGAGGCGCGAGGTCACCGCCACAGGATTGAGCGAGTCGCGCAGGATCCCGCGTGCCGCCGCCTCCTCGGGCTTGTCGCCGACGAAGGCCGTGCGGCCGCTCATCTGCAGCTCGCCCCAGGCCCTCTCGACGTCGGGCACCTCGACCAGGTCGAACTGCGAAGCCCAGAACGGGTTGCCGAGCGGAGCCTGCTCGTACCAGTAGTCCTCGGGCGCGACGCGCACGAGCCGAGGGCGCTTTCCCGGCCGCACGTGAAGCAGATGGGACGGCCCTTCGAGCGGAGTCCAGTGCGCGAAGTGCGGCGTCGGCCGGAACGGCGCGTCCTGGTCGTCGGAGAAGTACGTGAACGGCGCGCCGGCCTGGATCACGAGCCCGTCGAAGTTCGCCGCCGACAGCGCCGTCTCCAGCTTGCGCTGGCGCTCGGCGATGTGGGCCGGGTAGTGCGCGGCGACCATGTCACTTCACTCCGTGCATCAGCTTGTTGACGAGCCTCGAGGCGACGAACAAGCCGATGCCCAGCGCGGTCGCCATCCACACGATGGGCGTGAACGCTTCGACATATCCGGCCAGCGCGGGCTTGCCCACCAGAGCCACCGCGCCGACGTCGACCTCGCCGGCGATGCGCGAGAATAGGCCCGCGGCGTAGTTGGCGCAGGCGATCGACACGAACCACGCTCCCATGACCATGCCCGTCATCTTCTCGGGCGCGAGCTTCGTCACCATCGAGAGCCCGACCGGCGAGACGCACAGCTCGCCGCTCGTGTGGATCAAGTAGAGACCGGCCAGCCAGAACCAGGGGATCCTGCCGCCGTCGTCGGCCGTCTGCATGCCGAGCAGGAGCAGTCCGAAGCCGAGCCCGACTTGGATGAGCCCGAGCCCGAACTTGGCCGGGATCGACGGGTTCATGTTGGCCCTGGCGAGCTTGACCCACAACGCCGCGAACACGGGGCCCAAAAGCACGATTCCGATCGCGTTCACCGACTGGAAATCCTCGGGGATCATTGTCCAGCCCAGGAACCCGATGCTGAGGTGGTGGATGTGGTTCGCGGCGAAGAAGTTCAGCGAGTTCCCTGCCTGCTCGAAGCTGGCCCAGAAAGCCACGTTGCACGCCAGCAGGATCAACAAGGCCAGGACCCGATCGCGGACGACGCGCTCGCTGCGGAAGGCGAACACGAGCAGGTAGAGCGTCATCCCGATGCCGAGGGCGAGCATCGCCTTCCCGGTGAACTCGTCCTTGCGCAGCAGCGAGTACATGACGGGCACCGCCGCCAGGCATCCGAGGGTCACCGCAACCAGCGTGCCCATGCCCTGCCGCTCCGGCGGAGCATCGCCCTTGCCGCGCAGCACCTTCCCCCAGATCCCGAAGACTGCGAGGCCGAGCAGCATCCCGGCGCCGGCCAGCATGAACCCGTAGCGATAGTCCGGGATCTTGTCTCCCGTGATCGGGTCGATCACATCGCTCAGCCAGCGAGACGCGCGCGCGCAGAGGATCGGTGCGAGGAACGCGCCGAGGTTGATCCCCATGTAGAAGATCGTGAACCCGCTGTCCCGGCGCGGATCGCCTTGCGGGTAGAGCTTGCCGACCAGCGTCGAGATGTTCGGCTTGAAGAGGCCGTTGCCGACGATGATCGTCGCGAGGCCGACGAGGAACCACGTCTCGTCGCGCGACACCAGGGTGAACGCGCCGGCCGCCATGATCGCGCCGCCGAGGAGGATCGAGCGCTTGAAGCCCAAGAGGCGGTCGGCCACGAACCCGCCGAAGATGCCCAGCGCGTAGACCAGCGCCGTGTAGGCGCCGTAGATGACCGCGGCTTCCGCTTGCTCCTTCTGGAACACCTGGACCAGGTGGAAGACCAGCAACGCCCGCATCCCGTAGTAGCAGAAGCGCTCCCACAGCTCGGCGAAGAACAGGACGAAGAGGCCGGACGGATGGCCGAGAATCGTGCTCTCGGCGGGGTCGGCGGACGAAGCCATGCGGTCCTCGGGGGGGCGTCTCTGGACGGGGAGCGGCGGATCGTACTGCGGTCCCGCGCCGGGCGGCACCAGTCTTTCCCGGTCGGCTAGCATCCGGCCCGTGCCGACCGAACTGCGCATCGTCCCCGCTGCCCGCGAGCACCACGCCGACTTCGCGCGTTTCTTCGCGGAGCTCCACACCCAGGATCCTCTGCCCGACGTCGACCGTTGGGCGGTCGAGATGGCGCCCGGGACGTTCTTCCTGGCGGAGGGCGACGCGCTCATCGGGTACACGTTCTGCGAGGCCTACGGCGAGCGCGGCTACGTGCGGCACGTCGTCGTCGCGCCGGAAACGCGCGGGCGCGGCGTCGGCAGCGCGCTCATGCAGGCCCTGGCGACGCGGCTCGCGGCGGCCGGTTGCACGCGCTGGGAGCTCAACGTGCACGTCGGGAACGACGCCGCGGTGGCGCTGTACGAGCGCTGGGGGATGCGCGAAGAGTACCGCTCGCACGTCCTGCGTTTGCCGTGGGAGAACCTCGCGCGCCTGACTTCCAGCGCGCGCCCCGTGCTCGCGCGTCCGGTCGCGCGCGATCACGACACGGCGATCGAGCGGCGCTTCCGGTTGCCCGAAGGCCAGGTCGCGCGCTTGCGCAGCTTCGAGGGGATGATCCTGCTGCAGCTCGTCGAGCGCGGCGAGCCGGTCGCCTTCGCGCGCTTCGACCCGCGTTTTCCCGGCTGTTTTCCGTTCCGCCTGGCCGCGGCCGAGCTGACGCGACCTCTGCTCGAAGCGTTTCGGTCCCACGCGCGCGAGAGCGATCCCTGGATCCAGCTCGTGGTCGAGGACGACGCGTCGACAGCCGAGGCGCTGCTTGCGGCGGGCGCGGGGCTGAAGGTCTCGATCGTGCACATGTCCGGCGCGATCCCGGTGCCTTGAGCGCCCCCCCCCGAGGGTCAGTCCGATCCGGGCGGCTTGCGCTCGCCGCTCAGCGACTTCTGCTGGCGGCCGAGCACCAGGCCGACCGCGAGCCACACCAGCGACACCGGCGCCGCGCCGATCGCGATCGCGGCCAGCGAAAGACCGAGCACTTTGTTGAAGAGCGTGAACGTCCACGCGCCGATCAGGTCGCCGCCGCGGTACACGAACGTGTCGACGAAGCTCTTCGAGGCGTACTTCACGTCCCGTTCGACGACGGTGTAGAGCGATTCGCGCGCGGGTTTCGCCGTGGCGTAGTTGCTGGCCGACAAGAGGACCCGCGCGGCCGCGACCGAGACGAGCTCGGGCGGCCAGGCGAAGCTCCAGCCGCTGCCGCCGACCAGCTCGGCGCCGCGCCAGATCATCAGGCCAAGCCCCAGGCACGCGAAGCCGGCGACCAGCGGCTGCGTGATCAGCGCGAAGCCGACGCCGAGCCTGCGGATCAGGTGCCCCGTGACGAACAGCTGCAGGAACAGCGTCAGCAGGCTCCCGAGGAAGTCGACGCTGGCAAAGTACTCGGTGCGGTCGTTCCTCTCCGGCAACGCCGCCGAGACCAGGTTCGCCTGCTGGAAGTACAGGATCGTCCCGAACAGCGTGTGGAACAGCGTGAACGCGCAGATGCCCTGCAGATACGGGCTCTTGACGATGAACGCGAGGCCGCGCCACACGGACGTGGAGGGCGGCGGATCAGCGGCCGCGCGCGCCGTGCGCGGGGAATCGTGCGGGTGGCGCTTCACGAGCGCGTGCACGCACAGGACGGCCAGCTCGAGGACGACGCAGCCCACGAACAGCAGGTTCAGCGATCCGATGGGCTCGCTGAGGTTCTTGGCCAGAAGAGACCCGGCCATCGCCCCGACCGTGCCGCCGACCGAGATGAAGCCGAAGAGCCGCTTGGCCTGCGCGAGCCGGAACAGGTCGGCCGCGAAACCCCAGAACACCGAGAGCGCGAAGACGTTGAAGACGCTGAACCAGATGTAGAACGCGTACCCGAGCCCGATCTGCCAGCTCTGCGGCGCGAAGTGGAACGCCGCGCGGAACGACAGCAGGAACACGACCGCGACGTGGTAGACGATCGGCACGAACTTGCGCCGCGGCAGCTTCGCGATCAGCGTCGCGAAAAGCGGCTGCACCAGCAGCGACAACGTCAGCGTGCCGGTCCACACCAGCGGCAAGTCGTCCGCCCCGCGCGCGATGCCCAGCGCCTCGCGCACGGGCCGCAACGTGAAGTTCGCGCACAGGAGCAGGAAGAAATACGCCGTCGCCCAGGCGATCGACGCCCCCTCACCCGGCCGCGCGTCCAGCAGGCGCGCGAAGAAGGGACGGCGCGCCGGTTCCGGGGGGGACTCCATGCGCGGCTAGTGTGCCTGCCGGATCGCGTCCCCGAACGTGCGAGCCGTGCAAGATCGCTTGGACGCCGCCCGGGACACCGGCCCTACGTCCGGAACCGCTGCTCCCGCGGCGTCTCGCCGATCGCGTCCCAGTGCGTCATGTTGTCCGTCTCGAGGTTGACGTTGCTGAACGTCTTGCGCCGGCCCTCGAAGACCTTGAACTCGGGCAACGACTCGATCTGCGCCTGCGTCAGGTACTTCTTCGAGCGGTTCCAGGTGTGCGTCAGCACGAACATCATCTCGTCGACGCCCAGGTCGTGCGCCAGACGCTGCGCGTGGACGATCTCCTCCTCCGAGTCGTTGTGCTCGAAGAGGATGTACTTCCAGCACACGATCGGCTTGCCGCGCGTCCGCATCTGCGTCGCGAGCTGGGGCATGTCGACTGCGGGCGCGTCGGTGGTCGGTCGGCGCTTCGCGACGACCGATTCGACGAAGCGCAGCACGCGCGACAGGTTGCCGCCCTTGCGGTAGATCTCGTAGGAGTCGGGGAAGCCGCCGTCGATGCTGACCGAGAGGTGGTCGACGTCGAGCAGGCCCTCGTGGTAGGGCGCGTTGCCGCTCGTGACGACGCTGAAGAACGTCCGCGGCAGGCGCTCGCGCGCGTGGCGCATCATCGCGGTGAACTGGGGGTGGAGCAGCGGCTCTCCGCGACCGCAGAACGCCAGCTCGCCGACGTGGACGCCGGCGCGCGTGATGTCGTCGACGAGCTTGTGGAACAGCTCGAGCGGCATCTCGTACGGCCCGTCGCCCAGGGCCGACAACGCGGGATCGGTGCGCGTCGACCGCAGGACGCAGGCGTCGCAATCGACGCCGCACAGGAACGAAGACTCGATCTGGATCTGGTCGATCGCTTGCAGGCGGCCGTCCTGGCCGTACTTCAGGAACGGCTCGGAAGGACGGAAGAAGTAGCACGAGCTGCAGGCCTTGATCGGCGCCACGCTGGCCAGGAGCCGCTCGCGCAGGCGCACGAACGGCGCGCCGTTGAAGCAGTCCTCGACGTAGTCGAACGAGTCCAGGTCGTCCAATCGCGGCTTGAACAGCGTCGTCGTCTCGCCCGTGTCGCAATTGCACGGCACCGTCCCGTTCGCGCGGACGTAGAGGCGTGCAGCAGCCTGGCAGTTCATGGGCGTGCAGGGCTCTTGGGCAGCCTGTCGATCGAGCCTAGCAGAGGCCCGCGGAGCCGAAACCCTCAGCTCTGGATCGCCAGAGCCCAGGCACCCAGGACCGCCACCAGGGCCGCGACGGTCACGAGCGCTTGTCGCGTCGTGCTCCAGCGCAGCGCGCGGCGCGGCACGCGGCCCAACGCGAGCCCGATCAGCGCTCCGGTCGCGAAACCCAGCGCGTGCGCGCCGATGTCGACGCGCTCCAGGCCTTCGAGCGAGCGCGGATCCTCGACGTGCACGCCGCCCGCGCCGAGCCACGCGAGCAAGCCCACGCCCATGATGATCGGCGCCCATCGCCGCCAGCGCCGGTAGCCCAGCTCCGAGCGCCGCATCCACTCGTACGCGGCCTGGATGCCGAGCGCCCCGAACACGGCGGTCGACGCGCCCAGCGATCGGTGCGACGCATCCTGCAGCCAGGCGTTGAGGTAGTTGCCGATCGCTCCGGACAGGAGGAATCCCCACCAGGCCAGGCCCACGCCGATGCTCTGCGCCAGCACGACGCCCAGCACCGCGCCGAACACGACGTTGCCGGCCAGGTGCGCCAGGTCGGCGTGCAGCGTCAGCGCGGTGACCGCGCGCCACCACTCGCTGGCACGGATGTCGGACGCGTCGGCGCGGCCGAGCCCGGTCCAGTCGACTCCGTAGCGTCGCGATTCCTGGAACATGTAGCCGAGAACGAGGAGCCCGCCGAAGACGATCGCGGCGTGCACGCCCTGCGAGAGCGGCACGGGGTAGCTTTCCTTCGGCGGCCAGTCGACGTTCTCGCGCCGGTAGCGGTCGAGCTCGAACGCAGCGGCCGGCCCGTCGTGGTCGCGCACGACCAGCACTTCCTCGCCGCCGACCTGGAGGATGCCGGCCGCGATGCCGGCCGACTGCAGCACGAGGGCCTGGTGACGGATCGAGCGTCCGTCGCGCGAGCGCGCGACCTCGATCCACGCAGCCTGCGGCTGCAATCCGGATGACGGTCCCAGGGGCACTCTCGGGGCGCCTATACTGGTCGCCCGCCGATCCGGATTCCACCAAGAGAACCAGGACAGTTGATGACGTCGATGCGCACCCTGCCCACAGCGCTTGCGAGCCTCGTGCTCGTATCCCTCGGTGTGGGGGCCCCGACCCCCCTGCGCGCGCAGGACGGTCCCAAGGCTGCGCGCGCGTTGCGCGTGGAGCTCACGACGGCGCCGCAGGCGATCGACGACGCGCATCCGCGCTTCACGTGGGAGCTCGACGACGCGCGCCGCGGCGCGAGCCAGTCGGCCTACCGGATCCTCGTCAGCCAGAACCTCTCGTACCTGCGCGACGAGAAGGGCGACGAGTGGGACAGCGGCAAGGTGACGGCGTCCGACACGTGCCAGATCGAGTACCGCGGCAAGCCGCTCGTCCCGGGCCGCACGTACTTCTGGCGCGTGCGCACCTGGGACGCGGACGATCAGCCGTCGGCGTGGAGCGAACCGGGCTCGTTCGTGGGCGCACCGAAAGCGCCTGACGATTGGCGCGCACAGTGGATCCGAGCCGGCCGACCGCCCGAGCCGGGTGGGATCGGACACCACAGCGCGTGGGCCCAGGCCGAGGATGCCTGGCCGTGGATCCAGCTCGATTTCGGCAGCCCGCTGATCTGCGACCGCCTCGTGCTGCACCCCGCGCGGCCCGACGGCGACGCGACGAAGCCCGGTGAGCTCTTCCCGCTGCGCGTGCGCGTCTACACAGATGCCTCCGGCACGTTCGGGGACAAGGCGCAGCGCATCGCCGAGTACAACTGGCAGGACATCCCCGGCGCGGGAGCCGAGCCGCTCGAGCTGAGCCTAGGGCGCTACACGCTGCGCTACCTGCGCATCGTCGCGACGAAGATCCAGAAGAAGGAGGGCCACGGCTACGCGATCGCGCTGGGCGAAGTCGAGGTCTTCGACGGCCAGACGAACATCGCGGCGCGCGCGCGGGTCACGTCGAGCGAAGCGCTGGTCGCCACCGGCTGGTTCCCGGAAGCGCTGACCGACGGCGCGGCGATCTCCAACGGCAACGCGGCGCAGGTCGAATCGCTGCCGCGTCTGCGCGGCTCGTTCACGATCGACGGCGTCGTGTCGCGCGCGCGCATGCACGTGGCGGCGCTCGGGCTGTACGAGCTCTCGATCAACGGCACGGTGTTGGACACGGGGCGGCTGGCCCCGGGTTGGACCGACTACTCGCGCCGCGTCGCGTTCCAGGCGTTCGACGTCCACACCTTCCTGCGAGCGGGCGAGAACGTGATCGGCGTGCAGCTCGCGCCGGGCTGGTACGCCGGGCGGCTCGGCCAGCCAGGCGAAGCCGGCGCCGAGAAGGACGCGGGCACTTACGGCACGGAGCCGGCCTTCTTCGCGCAGTGCGATGTCGTGCTCGACACGGGCAAGCGTGTGCAGTTCCAGACCGACGAGACCTGGCGCGCGAACCGCACGGGGCCGGTGCTGTCCGCCGACCTGCTCGACGGCGAGGTGCGCGACGCGCGCCGGGAGATCGGCGGTTGGAACGTGCCCTTGTTCCAGGGCGCGGACTGGCGTCCGGTCGAGGTCGCGAAGGACCTCGCGCCGGCGCTCTTCGCGCAGCCCGCCGATCCGATCCGCGCGGGCAAGCCCCGTCCGGCGCGGAAAGTCACGGAAAGCGCGCCCGGAACGTTCGTCTACGACTTCGGCCAGAACCTGGCCGGCACCGTGCGCGTGAAGGTGAACGGCAAGATCGGCGACACGCTCGTGCTGCGCCACGGCGAGGTGCTCGACGAGAAGGGCCAGCTCTACACCGAGAACCTGCGCGGCTCGGCGCAGACGGATCGCTTCTCCCTGCGGAACGGCGATCAGGTCGTCGAAGCGCCGTTCACGATCCACGGCTTCCGCTATGTCGAGATCACCGGGCTGCCGCGCGCGCTGGATCTCGCGACGGTCGAAGCCGTCCCCGTCGGCAGCAGCGTGCGCGACGTGGGTACGTTCACCTGCTCGGACGAGACGCTGAACGGCATCTGGAACGCGGCCAGCGAGACCGTGCGCTCGAACCTCGTGGGCATCCCGACGAGCAGTCCGCAGCGCGACGACAGGCTGGGCTGGGCCGGCGACGTGCAGATCGTCGCGCCGTTCGCGCTCGAGCGCTTCGACGCGGCCAACCTCCTGGAGCAGTGGCTGGTCGACGTGCGCAGCGCGCAGACGAAGGACGGACGGTTCCCCGACTTCGCACCGCATCCGTTCGATTCCGAGAAGCGCTTCCGCGGCACGCCCGGCTGGGCCGACGCCGGCGTGCTCGTGCCCTGGGAAATCTACCTGCGCACGCACGACCTGCGCCTGCTGCGCGCCAGCGTCGGGCCCGCGCTGGCCTGGGTGAAGTTCGTGGCCGCGAAGAATCCGGGCCTCGTGTGGCGCAAGGAGCGCGGCGACGATTACGGCGACCGGTTCAACGGCGCGACGCTGCGTCTCGAGAACGCGCCGTGCGAGGGCTGCGAGGTCCCGAAGGAACTGTTCGCGACCGCGTTCTTCGCGCGTTCGGCGCGCGTCACGGCCAAGATGGCGTTCGCGGCGGGGGACGGTGCCGCACAGCAGGAGGCCAAGGACCTCGCGGACCGCGCCGCCGTCGAGTTCCGCAAGGCTTTCGCGCAGCCGAGCAAGCTCACGGGCGACAGCCAGGCCGCGTACGCGCTGGCGCTCGACTTCGAGCTGTACGAGTCGCCCGCGCAAGCGCAGGAGTGGGCCGACCGGCTCGCCGCGCGCGTCGGTGAAGAGAAGCGGCTGACGTGCGGGATCCAGACCGCGCACCGCGCGCTGATGGCGCTCTCGAAATGGGGACACCACGACGTCGCGGTCGAGCTCGCGCGGCGCAAGACCGTCCCGTCGTGGGGCTTCATGCTCGCGAACGGCGCGACGACCCTGTGGGAACGCTGGGACGGCTACGTGCCCGGCCGCGGGTTCCAGGATCCGCAGTCGAACTCGTTCAACTCGCCGGCGCTGGGCGCGATCGGCCAATGGATGGTCGAGTCGGTCGCCGGCATTGCGGTCGAGGACCTGCACCCGGACTCCGGCGCGATCGCGCTCGTCAGGCAGCCGGACGGCACGATGGGGCCCTCGACGGACACCTCGCGCCCGTGGCAGCGCTTTCGCCTCGAGCCGCGCATCGGAGGCGGCTTGACGCACGCGCGAGCGGAGCACGACTCGATCGCGGGCCGCATCGCGAGCGCGTGGAAGGTCGAGGGCGAACAGCTGACCTACGAGTGCACCGTGCCGCCCAACACGACGGCGATCCTGATGCTGCCCGCCTCGGCCGACGGCTTGACCGAGAGCGGTCAGCCCGCCTCGAAGGCGACCGGCGTGGAGATCGTCGCAGGCGGCGACGACCGCCGCCTGCGGATCACGCTCCAGGCCGGCACGTACGTCTTTCAGGGACGGGCGCGGTAGCCGCCATGACGTCGCGCCGCCGCGTGTTGCTGATCGCGCTGCCCCTGGCACTGGCCTTCGCGCTCTGGGCCGGACCCGGTCTCTCGCCCGACGACGGCGAAACGCGACCGATCGCTCCGCCCGAGATCACGATTCCGCCCGCGCCACCCGCGCCGGAAACTCCACCTGTGCCCGAGTGCGAGGCGCCTCCCGATCCCGGGCCCGACGGTGACCGTTGAAAGACGGCGCGCGCTAGCCGGCCACCGAAGCCCGCGTGCCGTCGAGGGCGGCGCGGGCCGCCTCGCGCGCGGTCTTCGCGTCCGGGTCGTGCTCGTCGCGCGGCACGTCGGACGGCTTGCTGATCACGGGTGACTCGCCCGCGCTTCGATGCAGAATGGCGATCAGGCTGATCCCGTCCCGGAACGGCGCCGCGTCACGTTTGCGCAGCGCGCGCACGAGCGGGCCGGATTCGCGCTGGAACGTCCAGCGCAGGAACGCGTTCATGGGCGCGCTCGGCACCGCCAGAGCTTCACCCGTGCCGTGCCACGGCCGGCTGCGGCCGCGCAGCGCGCGCACGGTGCGCACGAGCGGGGCGAGCATGGCATTGCAGGGCGAGACCAGCCGCTCCTCCAGCGGCAATTCGCGCCACACGCGCACGAGCCGCTCGCGCGTGTAGCGCCGCCAGTGCTGGCTGGCGTCGTCGTGCGCGCTCCACAGCTCGGGGTGCGCCGGCACGGTGACGATCAGGTGCGCACCGGGCCTCATGCCGGCCGTGATCGTGCTCAGCATGAGGAAGTCGTCCTCGACGTGCTCGAGAACGTCCATCAGGAGCACGATGTCGGCACTACCGGCGGCGGCGCGGATCGCGGACAGTTCCATCGACTGCGCGTAGTGCGCCGCGGGGAATCGCGCCGACGCGAGTCGCACGGCGACGGCCGACTGGTCCAGCCCGGTCACTGTGTGCTGGTGCGACAGCCCGCCGGACGTGCCGCCCGTGCCGCAGCCCACGTCGAGGATGCGCAAGCGCCGGCCCGCGCCGATCTCGGCCACGAGATCGCCGAGGATGCGGCGGCGCGCCGTGAACCACCAGTGGCGGTCCTCGACCCGTGCATTGTTCTCCTGGACCTCGTCGCGCATCGGCGCAGACAGGGTGCGGTCGGCGGACCTTTCGCGCCAGATGCTGGTCCGCGCGCTATCTTCCGGACGTGCAGGTCGCACACCTTGCCTTGGCCCTCGCGGTCGCGCTCAGTGGACCCCAGAAGTCCAAGGTCGCGAAGTGCCCGTGGTGCAAGGAAGATCCTGCGCTGATGGCGGCGGCCGGCGTCGTCTCGCACGGGCCCATGCCGATCGGGACGCAGCAGAGCCCCGAGTTCGCCCTGAGCCTGCCCGCGTCGCAGTGGATCTTCCTGGAGACCGCGCACCTGCGTTGGGCCTCGTCCCTGCCCGAGCAGAGAATCGACATGGAGGAGCGGCCGCGCGTCGAGGCCGAGCTCGCGCGACTGCGCGAGAAGCTGCCGGGCGTGCCCAAGGAAGTGCGCAAGCTCGACCCCTGGCTGCGGCTGCACCTGATCGCGATGAAGGGCGAGGAGTTCCACACGCGCTTCCAGCAGCTCCTGCGCGTGACCGACGCCGATTTCCCGGCCGAGCGCAAGCGCGAAGGGCCCTTCATGGGCGCGGGCCGGTTCCTGGGCGAGAAGGACAAGCACGAGGTCGTGCTCCACTCCAACCAGGCGACGCACGCGCTGTTCACGACCGCGTTCAGCGGCGCGCAGGTCGAGAACGCGCTGCGCTGGCACTTCCCCGTGCAGCACAAGATGCTGGCGTCGCTGCCGTGCGACGACCCGGACCTGAAGCAGGACAAGTGGCTCTATCCGCACATCGTCCACAACCTCTCGCACCTCTTCTATTCGGCCTACAAGCACTTCTCGTACGACCCGCCGCAGTGGCTCGACGAGGGGCTGGCGCTGTGCATGGAGAAGGAGATCGACCCGCGGTCGACGACGAACGAGGGTGAGGAAGGCACGTTCCGCGACGCGACGTACCCCGACGACTGGTCGGACGCGGTGCGCAAGATGCTCGTGCGCGGGCGCTCGAAGACGCTGGCCGAGCTGATGTACGTCAAGGAGGTCGGTGCGCTCGATCGCGACGGTCTCTTCACGGTCTGGTCGATGGTGAGGTTCCTGATCGACGTGCACCCCGAGGCGTTGGCGCAGCTGCTGGGCGGGACGAAGGGCCAGCTCGACGCGAAGGGCTATCCGACAGGGACCGATCTGCCGGGTCTGCAGCGCAAGCTGCTCAAGGAGCACTTCGGCCTGACGCCGCAGGCCTTCGACGAGGTCTGGCGCGCCTGGGCCTCGGCGCCGCCACCGGGCTCGAAGTGATCGCGGAGGCCGCGGTCGAATCGCCCGCGACGGTGGGCTTCCTGGGCGCCGTGTTCGTCGGGTGGAGCCTGTTCGCGCTGCCGTTCCTCGCCTGGCGCTCGAAGCGCCAGTTCGACGCGGGCCTCGTGATCGAGGACCGGCGCGCGTTCTTCGCGTCGATCGCCATTCAGCAGGCCGTGTTGGGCGCATTCGCGGGGTTCGTCGCGTGGACGGAGGGCATCGACGTGCTGCCGGCGCGCTGGCCGGCGGGCGCGGGCTGGCTCGCGGCCCTGGTGTTCGTGCTCGTGGCGGCCGGGACGTTGCCCTGGCGCTGGGCGCGCTCGACCCCGGAGCGGCGCGCGCGCCTGCTGCAGCTCGCGCCGGTCGGACGCGGCGACCTGCCGCCGTGGTTCTTGCTGTGCGTCCTGGCGGGATTCGGCGAGGAGCTGGCGTGGCGCGGCGTGCTGCCCGAACTGCTCGTCCGCTACGGCGTGCAGGGCGACACCCCGATCGTGATCAGCGCCGTCGGCTTCGCGCTGGCGCACGCGACGCAGGGCCTGGTCAGCATGCTGCTGATCTTCGTGTTCGCGCTGGGCTTCCACGGGATTGTGATCGCGTCGGGTTGTCTCTACGCGGCGATGGTCGCGCACGCCGTATACGACGCGATCGCAGGGCTCGTGACGATCCAGCTCGCGCGCCGAGTGCGGCTCGCGAGCACTCCGACGTCTTGACGTGGCCCCTCAGGGGCGTCCGCGCGCGACGCGATCAGCCCTGGCGGCGGTCGTCGTCGTCGTCATCGTCGTCATCATCGTCGTCATCGTCATCATCTTCCGTTTCTGTCTTGATGACGTGACCGTCGGCCGACACGTCGACCTCGATCCGCTTGCCGTTCGCCGTGCCTTCCAGAGCGTAGGTCACGACGCCCTTCTCGGTCTCACGCTCAGCCTTCGTGATGACGAACCCGGAGACGGCCGACAGCGCCGCTTGTTGGACGACGTCCGGCACCTCGGCCAGCGCGATGTGGACGTCGCCGTCCTCCATCGCCGTCGAAGACGGTGCAGACGGTCCCTCTGCGCTGCTCACCGAAGGTCGATTGCTGCCGGTGCTGCACGCCGCGAGGAGCGCTGCGCACGCGGCGCCCAGGATCCAGTTCACCTTCGTCATGGTCATGGTCTTTCCTCGGACTCGTTGCCGTTCGTTCGCATCGCACCAGCGCCCACAGCGCGACCCGATCCGGGCCGAGCGTCGCGCGCCCCGTGGCCGACGACCGCCCCAGTGTGCGGTTTCCGCCTGCACGCAACATTACGCCTGGATTCGGGCCCTCGCGGAGCCCGGCCGGGCCGGCGTTCCGCGCCGGCCCGGCCCTGCGGATCTCGTCGTCGGCGGATCGAAGGACCCGCTCGCGCTCGAGGACGGATCACCAGGTGATGCGCAGGCCGTTCGTCAGGTTGAACCCGTTCGGCGTGCAAAAGGGCACGACGTTGCGGTACCAGACCTGGTAGTGGAGCGTGAGCCCCGCGATCGCGCCGCCGAGCTGCGAGATCGTCGTGCCCGGCTGCGGGAACGTCGCCGTGCCGGCGACGGAGGGACGTGTGCCCAACCGTTGCCCCGCGCCGCCCGTGCAGGCGATCCCGTCGCCGAAGGGAACGGCGGCCGGACTCGTGCCTTGCACGAGGACAAGCATCGTCGCCGGGGGCAGATTCGTGGCTGTGATCGCGAGCGTGTCGTCGCCGAGCGCAGCCACGCCGCTGCTGCGCAGCTCGCCGCCCAGGCCGAACGAATTGAGGCAGCCTTGCAGCGCACCGGCCGGGCTGTCGTTGCCGCACGGGCACGCGACCACGCTGCCGTCGCCGGCGCAGAACGGCACGGTGTGCGCGCCGTAGTCGTAGCAGACCTCGATCACGTCGACGGCCGAGTTCGTCGTGAACAGCGTGACGAGCGGTCCGGCGCCCGTGGCCGTGCTCGCACCGAGTCCGCTCAGGCTCAGCGTGATCGTCTCGCCCGGCGCGGAGGCCGTGAACAGCGCCAGATCGGCCGGCGACGTCAGGCTCACGTCGGCCGAGCTCTGCGTGGCGATCCCGTCGTGGGATTCACCCGAATCCCCGGCGAAGTCGATCTCGCCGTCGAACCCCGCCAGGTCCTCGACGACTGGATGCGCCGTCTCGAAACCGAGCAGCTCCGTCGCGTCGGGGCGCTGGACCACGGTGCGCACCGCCAACGTCGATGTCGCGGTGATCGCGACGGGGCTCGGGTTCTCGATGGCCATCGAGCCGGTCAGCGCGGATTGCACGCGCACGCGCACGGCGTGGAGTGGCCCGAGCGCCGGATCGTGCTTCGCGAACGTCCGCGTGGCCTGCCAGTTCGTGAGCGCCGAGGGCACGGAATCAACGTGGCATGTCTCGCGGTATCCGTAGCAGACCGTGAGCTCGACGCCAGCGCCAGAGGTGAAGAGAGTGAACAGGTTGCCCGGACCGTTGGCGAGGCTCGAACCGTGCGCATCGACGCCGAGGCTGATCGTCTCGCCCGGAGTCGAAGCCGTGAACAACGCCAGGTCGGCCGCGCTCTGGAGGACGATCGACGCCTCGCAGTTCGCGTGCAAGTTTGTGTACGTCTGGCCCGACGTCCCGTCGCAATCGAGCGTGCCGTCGAAGCTCGCGAGCGTGCCGACCACGTCGAGTCCCGTCGATGCGTTCACGATCGAGGTCGAGTCCGGGCGCAGTGCGTTCACGCTGACGCCGGAGTGGAATTGGAAGTTCTTGGACGAGCCGCCCAGGTTTTCCACGCGCACATCGAGGGACAGCGGCCCGCGCACGGTGACCGTCACCGACTGCAGCACGCCGATCGTCGCATCGTGCTTGGGGAACGCAGATGCGCTGGACCAGTTCGTTGGCGCGGAAGCGTGGTCGTTCGAGTAGCAGCGCTGCCCAGCCTGCGCGCTCATCGCCAGGAGCGGAATCACGAGCAACGTCTTCATGGGACGACCCCCGAAACATGCAGCGGGAAGCGGATGGAAGGCCCTCAGGATAGCGCGGCCACCACCTTCATGTGGGGGCGCGCGCCCCGCGCCCGGCGAAAACACCCCGGAGCGGGCGCTAGGATGCCGGGCTCGTGGACGTCCTCTTCCTCGCGCCCGACACGTCGGTCTATGCGCTGCGTTTCGTGGATGCGCTGAAGCGCGCCGGAGCGCGCGTCCACGGCATCGGGCACACCTCGCCCGAACGGCTCGCGCCCGAGCTGGGCCGCGCCCTCGACGGCTACGCGGGAGCGCGCAGCATCCTGGACGGCGCCGACCTGGCGCGAATCGCGCGTGAGATCGCTCCGCCGGGCGGGTTCGCGCGCGTCGAGACGATCGACGAGCCGGCAGTGGTTTCCGCGGCGCACGTGCGCTCCGTCCTGGGGCTCCCGGGCACGAGCGTCGAGGCGGCGATCCTGTCGCGCGACAAGGCCGCGATGAAGGAGCGCCTGCGTGCGCGTGAGATCGCCTGCGCCGCGTCGGCGCGTGTAGAATCCGCCGACGCGGCGCGCGGATTCGTGCAACTCGAGGGCTTTCCGGTCGTGATCAAGCCGCTCGACGGCTTCGGCACGCTGGGGACGTTCCGCTGCGACTCGAGGGGCGAGCTCGAGAGCGCGCTCGAGCGCTTGCGACCGTCCCCGGACCGTCCCGCGATCGTCGAGGAGTTCATCGAGGGGCACGAGGGTTTCCTCGACGCGGTCGTCGTCGACGGCCAGATCGTGCACGACTTCATCGGGCACTACTACCCGAGCTGCCTCGAAGCGCTGCAAGACCGCGCGATCCGGCCGAAGATCGCCTGCACGAACCGCATGGCGTCGAACGGCTACCAGGAGCTGCGCGCGACGGGCCAGCGCGTGATCGAAGCGCTGGGGATCCGCGACGGCGCGACGCACATGGAGTGGTTCTTCGGGCCGAAGGGCCTGAAGGTCTCCGAGATCGGCGCGCGACCCGCGGGCGAGCGCATCTGGGACATGCACGCGGCCGGCAACGAGGTCGACGTTTACGGCTCGTGGGCCGACGCGGTGCTCCACGCGCGCCGCTCGGGCTCGCCGACGCGCCGCTTCGCGACGGGGTCCGTGCAGATCCGGCCTCCGCACGACGGGACGTTCAGCGGTCACGAGGGCGTCGACGTCGTGCGGCGCGAGCTGGGCGATGCGATCTTCGACAGCGAGGTGCCGCCGCCCGGCGCGAAGACGCAGCCGCTCACAGCCGGCTGGCACGTGAACACGTGGTTCCGCGTGCGCGACGAGGACTACGACCGCTTGCAGCGCAAGCTCGAGTTCATCGCGCGGACCGTCGTGCCGAACGTGCGCTGAGCGGCGCCCCTCTCGACGCTCAGGGCAGCCAGTGCACGGACAGCGCGTTGCTGGTGTTCGCCAGCGCCGGAGTGCAGTACGCCGGCGCCAGGTCGCGGTAGAGAACCTGGTAGTGGCGCATCCCCCCCGCGGGCGGGAGCAGACCGCGCGACGAGAGTGACGCTCCTCCCGGCTCGGGCACGCTCGACGTGCCCCCGGAGTTGCTGCGGATGCCGAGGCGCAGCACGGGTCCGCTCACGCAGCGCAGACCGTCGTAAAACGGCACGCCGGCTCCGCCTCCGGCCTGCGTCGACCCCTGGAAGTACAGCGCCGTCCCGTTCGTCATCCCGGTGCCGTGGAGCACGAGCGTGTCCGCCGTGACGAAGGGCTGCCCCGACAGAGTCAGCTCGGCGCCGCCCGCGTCCACCGAGTTCGCGCAGCCGTGTCCGGCGGCGCCGCCGTTCGCGCACGGACACGCAGCGAACGTCCCGAAGCAGGACGCGACGCCCGTCGCCGTGCAGCCCTGGCGCACGGCGAAGTTCCCCGACGGCACGCCGTCGATCGCCGAGAAGAGTCCACCGACGAGCAAGGCCGGACCGTTGCCGCTGCCGTCGTCGAAGACGTGCAGCGCGTCGATCTGCGCGAAGGAGTTGGCCGTCTGCGGCTCGACGCCGATTCCGGTGGCGGTCCAGCTCGTGCCGTCCCAGCGACACAGATGCGCGACTTGAAGGGCTGGGTTCAACCGCCCCAGGGCGTAGAGGCCCGGGCCCGTGCCGTCGTCCCAGACGGTCAGCGCGCTCACGACGCGCGGCTGCGTCGACGGTCCGACGACCGTCCAGCTCGCGCCGTCCCACTTCATCACGCCGATCTGCCCGTTGCTGAACCTGCCTCCGGCATACAGAGCCGTGCCGGTTCCGTCGTCGTGCGTCGCCAGGGCCTGCACTTCCGTGGTCGAGTGGCCGGGAATGCCGGCCCCGACCGCCGACCAGGTCGTCCCGTTCCAGCGCGCGATCTTCGGAGAGACTGTCGCGCCCATCGCGGCGAAGCGCCCGCCGGCGTAGAGCGCGGGCCCTGTGCCATCGTCGTGGACGTGCAGCGCCGAGACGTAGTCGTCCGGCGTGGCGCCGAGCGAGGCCCAGCTCGTGCCGTCGTACTTGCGCACACCGTAGTTCGGGAACGTCGCGGTGGTGCCGAAACCTCCGGCGACGAACAACGCGGGCCCGCTGCCGTCGTCGAACGCTTCGAGCGCGTACACCGGCGCGTCCGGCCGTCCTGGAACGGGTTGCCACGTCGAGCCGACGAGACGCGAGAGAACCGGCATCTCGATCCCGCCGGGATAGAAGTTGCCCGTGTCGATCCCGCCGGCGTAGAGGACGGGCCCGCCGCCGTCGTCGAACCAGCGCAGCGCGCGCGGCGTGAAATCGAGGCCTTGGCCAGCTCCGCGCCAACCCTCCGCGGTCCAGCGCGACACGAATCCCGCGCGTGAATCGCCGACGCCCTGGAAGTCTCCGCCCACGTACGTTTCGACGTCTCCAGTACCGCGTGGATCTGAGAAGCAGGTGACGCGATTGCTGGGCGCGCTGTGCGGCACGAGCGTCGTCCACGCTCCGCCGTGGAAGCGTGCCATGCCGGCGAACGAGAGGCCCTGGATCGTGCGGAACTCGCCGCACGCGTGCACTTCGGGCCCGGCGCCGCTGTCGAAGTTCGCGAGCGCGCGCGGCGTGCCGTCCATGGCGTGTCCGAGGACCCGCGTCGTGCTGCCGTCCCAAGCCTGCACTTCGAAGAGCGAATCGCCGTTGAAGATGGAGGTGTACGTCCGGCCACCGACGAAGAGCTGCGGCGCACCGCTCCAGTTCAGCACGCGCAGGCACGTGACCTCGTCGAAAGCCGGGCTGCCGACCGCGAACCAGCTCGTGCCGTTCCATCGCGCCAGGCCGCCGTAGCCCCAGCCGAGCGAGGGCTGGAACTGGCCTCCTGCCCACAAGGTCGGACCGGCTCCGTCGTCGAAGCTCGCCAGCGCGTGGACCTTGCTCGGGAGAGCAGTTCCGATCTGCGTCCAGCTCGACCCGTTCCAACGTCGCACGCTCGTCGTGTTGCTCGCACCGATGTAGTCCGCGCTGTAGAGCGCCGGGCCGCTGCCGTCGTCATGCGCGGCGAGAGCCACCGCGATGTGGCCCCACGCCGGTCCGACTGCGGCCCAACTCGAGCCGGTCCAGCGAGCGACGCTGGCCTCGACCGAGGGAACGATCCCGCGGCCCGCGGCGTACAGAGCCGGTCCCGAGCCGTCGTCGAAGACGAGGAGTGCGTGCACCTCGGTCACGCTCGAGCCGCCCGTCGCGCTAGTCCAGTTGATCCCATCCCAGCGCAGGATGTTGTCGGGGAGCAGGTCCGTGCCGGCGGCGTAGAGCGCGGCTCCCGAGCCGTCGTCGAAGACGGCGAGCGCCTCCACCGTTCCGGAGATGAACTGGCCGACCGCAGACCATCGCTGGCCGTCCCAGCGTGCGACGGTGGGGCAGACGACGTCGACCGCGCTCGTGAAGTCGCCGCCGACGAATAACGACGGACCGCTGCCGTCGTCGTGCTCGACCATCGCCCGGGCGTTTTGGTCGAAACCCGGAAGACGGAGATCCGTCCGCCAGCGGGAACACTGCGCGTCCGCAGTGCCGAGCGACACGTGGAGAGCGCCGAGGAGTGCGAGCGTCTTCGCCAGGAGAGAGCGCATGGGGACCCTTTCTCGGAGCGGGAGGGCTCCGCTCACGGAGGAATCCCCGTGATCGCCGCCAGGCTCGCGCTCGATGCGCGCGAGCCAGCGTGCGCCGCCGTCGCTCCGTCCAGACTAGCGGCGCGTCGGCAGCGGGTAACCGGAACGCTTCTTCCGCGCTCGAACGACCGAGGGCCGTCCGGAGAACGTCCGGACGGCCCTCGGTTCGAACTCGCTTGGAGGCGGTCGGCTCAGTGCGCGTGTCCCGCGCCCGCGCCTTCCTTTTCCTTCTCGGGCAGATCGCTGACCAGCGCGTCCGTCGTCAGCAGCAGGCTCGCGACCGAAGCCGCGTTCTGCAGCGCGGTGCGCACGACCTTCGTCGGGTCGATGACGCCGGCCTTGACCAGGTCCTCGTACGTCTCGGTCGCGGCGTTGAAGCCGTAACCCTTGCCCTTCGACTTGCCCTGGCGCACGTTCTGCACGACGACGGCCCCGTCGAGGCCGGCGTTCGTGGCGATCTGACGCATCGGAGACTCGATCGCGCGGCGCACGATCATCGCGCCGACGCGCTCGTCGCCCTCGAGCTTGAGCGCCTCGAGCGCTTCGATCGTGGAGATCAACGCCACGCCGCCGCCCGGGACGATGCCCTCTTCGACGGCCGCACGGGTCGCGTGCAGGGCGTCCTCGACGCGCGCCTTCTTCTCCTTCATCTCGGCTTCCGTCGCCGCGCCGACGTTGATCTGAGCCACGCCGCCGGAGAGCTTCGCAAGGCGCTCCTGGAGCTTCTCCTTGTCGTAGTCGCTCTTCGTCGTCTCCATCTCGGCCTTGATCTGGGCGATGCGGCCCTTGATCCCGTCCTTGGAGCCCGCGCCCTCGATGATGGTCGTGTTGTCCTTGCCGACGACGACCTTCTTCGCGGTGCCCAGGTCCTTCAGCGTGATCGTCTCGAGCGACTGGCCCGTCGACTCCATGATCGGGGTCGCCCCGGTCAGCGCGCCGATGTCCTCCAGCATGGCCTTGCGGCGATCGCCGAAGCCCGGCGCCTTGACCGCGACGCACGGGAACGCGCCGCGCAGCTTGTTCACGACGAGCGTGGCCAGGGCCTCGCCCTCGACCTCCTCGGCGATGATCACGAGCGGGCGACCGGACTGGACGACCTGCTCGAGCAGCGGCAGGAACTCCTTGACGGTCGTGATCTTCTTCTCGTGCACGAGGATGTAGGGCTTCTCGAGCACCGTCTCCATCGTGGTCGGGTTCGTGATGAAGTGCGGGGACAGCCAGCCCTTGTCGAACTGCATGCCCTCGACCCACTCGACCTCGGTCGTGAGGGACTTGCCCTCTTCGACGGTGATGACGCCGTCCTTGCCGACCTTGTCCATGGCCTTGGCGATCATCTCGCCGATCTCGACGTCGCCGTTGCTGGCGACCGTTCCGACCTGCGCGATCTCCTGGTGGCCCTTGACCGGCGTCGACAGCTTCTTGAGCGCCTCGACGACCGTGTCGACGGCCTTGTCCATGCCGCGCTTCAGGCTCACCGGGTTGGCGCCCGCGGTGACGTTCTTCAGGCCTTCCTCGAAGATCGCCTCGGCCAGCACCGTGGCGGTCGTGGTCCCGTCACCGGCCTGGTCGTTCGTGCGCTGCGCGACCTGCTTGACGAGCTGGGCGCCCATGTTCTCGTAGGCGTCTTCCAGGTCGATCTCCTTCGACACCGTGACGCCGTCCTTCGTGACGGTCGGGCTGCCGAAGGACTTCTCGATGATGACGTTCCGGCCGCGGGGGCCGAGGGTCACCTTGACTGCGCGCGCAAGTTTGCGCACGCCGTCGCGAATCTTTTCGCGCGCGGCGGCGTCGTAGCAGATCTGCTTGGCCATGTAGTTGTTCTCGTGTTGGCGGTGTGGGGTGTGGCGCGGATCAGCCCACGATGCCGAGGATGTCTTCCTCGCGCATGATCAGGAACTCGTCGCCCTGGTACTTCACTTCGGTACCGGCGTACGCGCTGAACAGGATCCGGTCGCCGGGCTTGACGGCGAACGTCGAGCGCGAGCCGTCGTCGAGCTGCTTGCCCTCGCCGATCGCGACGACGGTGCCTTCCTTCGGCTTGTCCTTGGCGGTCTCGGGGATCAGGATCCCGCCGGCCGTGCGGTCTTCCGCTTCGGCGCGCTTGACGAGCACGCGGTCGCCGAGGGGACGGATGTGGCCGGTCTTCTTGTGCGTGGAGGGGGAGGTCTTCGTTGCCATGAGGGTTTCTCTTCCGGAGCTAGGGGACGATCGTTCGGGTTCTCGCCGCACGCGCCAGGCGCGCGCGGCGTGTTCGTTTCAGGCGGCGTCGATGCGCAGCAAGCGCCGCACCTCGGCGCGCAGCAGCTCGGGCCGCAGGGGCTTCCTCAGGACCGCGCTCGCGCCCTCCAGGATCGCCTGCGCGCGCACGGAGTCGTTCGCGTCGCCCGAGATGAAGATGCAGGGGACGCCGCGCGTCTCCCGGCGCAGGGCCGACAGCACTTCGAGGCCGGTGTGGCCGGGCATGTGCATGTCGAGCAGCGCCAGGTCGAAGATCTGCAGGCGCATCAGGCCCAGCGCCTCGAGACCGGTCTCGGCCTGGACGATCTCGAACCGCCGCGGCAGGAGCGCGAACAAGTCGGCGACGCCGTGACGGAAGTCGCGGTCGTCGTCGGCGATCAGGATGCGGTGGTCGATCGACATGGGCAGAGCGGTGGCGCCGAGCCCAGGCAAGACGCGTGCCGCCCTCCGGCACCTCCAGGGCCAGATGGAAGCTCTGAAGCCATAACTGTTTACAGCCGGGACGCCCTCGGTTCGAGCGGGTCAAACCCCTGCCGGTTTGGCGGAACCATGCCGCGCTCGTCCCTACACCGCCCTTCTGGCAGGCCCCTCTCGCGAGGCTACGGCTGCATCGCGCCCGCGGCCGCCAAGGGTTCGATGGCCACCCGGTAGGGCGGGACTTGCGGGTCAGCGTACTTCTGCCTTCTGGACCGCGCTCCTCGCGGCGTCGAACTCCGCGAGACGCAGCTCCCATTCGGAGGCCTTCGTGTCGTGCCCACGGCCGGGCTCGGCTCCGTCCCAAGCGTCATAGAGCTTCACGATCCGTTCCAAGACTTCGCGCTTCCGATCACTCTCGTCGTCTCGGA
The DNA here is from genome assembly GCA_031400875.1 of Planctomycetota bacterium. Classification (GTDB taxonomy): domain Bacteria; phylum Planctomycetota; class UBA1135; order UBA1135; genus JAEUHZ01. The sequence goes on from JANNQS010000072.1 coordinate 42,172, forward strand.
CCGGCACCGGCACGCGAAGGTCGTCCTTCATCCCCGTGAAGCCCTCGACGAGCAGCGGCTCGGCCTCGACGAACTTGCCCTGCTCCGTGAGCGCGCCACCCAACAGGCTCATCGCATGGAAGCGCCGCCACACGCCCGGGTGATCGTCGGGCAGGATCCGGCGACGAATGTCGAGGCTCTCGCGCAGAATCGTCTCGGCGTCGGCGTGTCGCTTCTGTTCCAGGAGGTTGACCCCGAGCTTGGTCAGCACGACGGCGAGCTCACCGTCATCCGGTGGCGACCGTTGGCGCTCGATCTGAAGCGCCTCGCGCAGAACGGCTTCGGCTTCGGCTGTTCGCCCCTGCGCGGCGTAGGTCAGTTCGAGCCGACTACGGAACATCGTCACATAGGGATGCTCGTCTCCCAGGCACTTCCGGCCCATGTCCAGCGCCTCGAGCAGGAGCGGCTCGGCACCAGCGTGATCGCCCCTGGTCTGCAGCAGCCGGGCCAGGTTGTGGAGGAATATCGCCGTGCTCGGGTGATCGCCATCATGAAGCCTGCGGTTCAGCGCCAGCGCCTCGCGGAAGAGTGCTTCAGCGCCGTCCGCATCGCCCTTCTTCTCCACGACCAGCGCCAAGCCATTCAGACCCTGCGCAACGTTTTCGTGCTCGTCGCCCAGGAGCTTCTTGGACATCGCCAGGGACTCGCGAAACAAGGGCTCGGACGAGGAATAGTCGTGCTTGGCGTACAGAGCCCCCGCCAAATCGATCAAGTGCATGGCGGCATCAGGGCTCTCGTCGCCGGAGAACTTGCGCACCATGGCCAGCGCCTCGCGATGCAAGGCCTCGGACC